>NZ_BAAAQK010000005.1:0-165781 GCF_039531635.1 Pseudonocardia ailaonensis
CCGCCGACGCGGGCTCGGGGCCGGTCCCGGCCGGTGCGGCGGTGGTCGCGGGCCCGGCCGGGGTCGGCGACCCGCTCTCGGACGGTGCCCCGGCCGCGGGGTGCACGTCGGTCGGCTGCTCGTCCGCGGGCCGGCCGGCCGCCGGCGCGGCCTCCGCCGGGTTCGGCGCCTGCTGCCCGGGGGCGGGGGAGTTCGGGTCGGTGGGCTCCCACCGGGATCCGCTCGGCGGGACGTTCTCGCTCACGGTGTGGCTCCTTCTCCGATCGCGGCGGCGCGGTGGCACCGTCGGTCCCCACCGTGATCGTCGCCGGTGAACCGCGGGCAGGGCCCGGGTGGGAGGACGGTAAGAACCTCAGCGCCGGGAATCCTCAGCGCAGCACTCGGCCGGGGTGCACGGTGAAGCCCACCTCGGCCCCTCCGCCGTCGCGCGGACCTGCGAAGACCGCGCCGCCGTGGCGCACGGCGACGTCGCGCACGATCGCGAGCCCGAGGCCCGAGCCGGGCAGGGCCCGCGCCGCGTCGGCGCGGTAGAAGCGGTCGAAGACCCGCTCGGCGTCCGCCGCCGCGATGCCGGGGCCACGATCGCGCACCCACACGGCCCCGTCGCCGACCGCGACGTCGATCGGCCCGCCGCCGTCGTCGAACTTGACGGCGTTCTCCAGCAGGTTCCCGACGGCGCGTTCCAGCCCGTGGGGCCGGCCGACGACCTGGGTCCCGGGCGCACGCGAGATGCGGATCTCCCGTCCGCTCCGCCGTCGCACCCGGTCGGCGGCCTGCTCGGCCACCACGCCGAGGTCCACATCGGACTCGGGCTCGTCCTCGTGGCGTGCCAGCGCGAGCTCGACCAGCTCCTCGACGAGCCGGCTGAGCTCGCGGGTCTCGCTCTGGACGTCGGCGACGAGCCGCACGCGGGCGTCGGGGGAGAGCTCGTCGAGCCGGCGCAGCACGCTGGCGTTCGTGCGCAGGCTGGTCAGCGGGGTGCGCAGCTCGTGGGCGGCGTCCTGGACCAGCCGGTCCTGGGCCTCCCGGGCCCCCGCGAGCCGGTCCAGCATGGTGGTGAAGGCCGCGGCCAGCCTGCCGACCTCGTCGCGGCCCTCGACCGGGACGCTCCGGTCGAGCCTGCCGGTCCGGCTGACGTCCTCTGCCACCCCGGCCAGCCGTACCAGCCGCCGGGTGATCTGCGTGGCCAGCAGCCAGCCCGCGACCGCCGCGGCGAGCAGGACGGCGACGCTCACCCCGGCGATCCGGGTCGCCATCTGCCCGAGCACCGTCCGGGCCTCGTCGATGTTCACCCCGACCTGCAGCGCGCGGCCGTCGCCGAGTGCGGTGGTGAGCACGCGGTAGGCGTCCCGGCCGACCGCCACCTCGGACGTGTCGGTCCGCCCGGTCGCCGAGCCGGCGACCGACGCGGCCGGCGGGGTCACCGGCAGGACCACCGCGCGGCCGCCCAGCGACGTCGTCGTCCCGTTCGTGTCGACCAGCTGCCCGACGTAGAACGTCTCGCCGTACCGGGGAGCGGGGCCGCGACCGCGTCCGGGCCCCGGATCGGTCGTGACGGCCAGGATCTCGACCTGCCCGGCGACGACGGCGGTGGTCGTCGCGCGCAGCGACTGGTCCAGCGCGGAGTAGATCCGGTCCGACGCCGCGCGGTAGCTCAGCAGCCCCACCAGCCCCGAGACGACCACCCCGACCAGCACGAACGCGCACGCCAGGCGGGTCCGCAGGCTCATGCGCGCCGCACCGTGTAGCCGACCCCGCGTACGGTGTGGATCAGCGCCGGGGCCCCGACGGCGGCGAGCTTGCGGCGCAGGTAGCCCACGTAGACGGCGAGGTTCTTCGAGTCCGGGCCGAAGTCGTAGCCCCAGATGCGTGCGTAGATCGTGGAGTGGTCGAGCACGATGCCCTCGTTGCGGACCAGGAGCTCGAGCAGGTCGAACTCCGTCTTCGACAGGGTCAGCTCGGTGTCGGCCCACCAGACCCGCCGGGCCGCCGGGTCG
Source organism: Pseudonocardia ailaonensis (assembly GCF_039531635.1). Taxonomy (NCBI): domain Bacteria; kingdom Bacillati; phylum Actinomycetota; class Actinomycetes; order Pseudonocardiales; family Pseudonocardiaceae; genus Pseudonocardia; species Pseudonocardia ailaonensis. Next base: position 1,998 of record NZ_BAAAQK010000005.1, read on the forward strand.
ACCCGCAGCCGGTCGACGAGCGGGACCTCGGGCCGGGCCTCGGGCGCCGGGGCGGCCCGCCGCAGCAGGGCCCGCAGCCGGGCCAGGAGCTCGTCGAGCTCGAACGGCTTGGGCAGGTAGTCGTCCGCGCCCGCGTCGAGACCGGCGACCCGGTCCGCGGTCTCGACCCTCGCCGTCAGCATCAGGATCGGCGTGCGGTCGCCCTCGGCGCGCAGGACGCGGCACACGCCCAGCCCGTCGACGTCCGGCATCATCACGTCCAGGACCAGGGCGTCGAACGGGTCCCGGCGGGCCCGGGTCAGGGCCTGGACGCCGTCGTCGACCGTGTCGACCCGGTAGCCCTCGAGCTCCAGCGCCCGGGCCAGGGACTCACGGATCGCCCGGTCGTCGTCGGCGATGAGGACACGGTTCGGCACACCGTCATCGTGCACTGTCGCGCCCCTCGCCCGCCGCCGGTCCACGGACCGCCCGGGAAGGACGACCGGCGGCCAGGGTGCGCACCGCGGGTGAGCCGCCGGTGTGCGCCGTACGTGAGGCGGGTGAGGACCGCCGGTCGTGGCCCGGGGGAGCGACGCCGGCTACCGGGCGGGTTCGGCGCGGAGCCGTGCGAGGCGGACGGTCGTCGGCCAGCGGACGTCGTGCGCCCAGCCGAGCTGCTCAAAGATCCGGATCACGCGCGCGGAGATGTCGATCTGCCCCCGCTCGACACCGTGACGGGCGCACGTGGGGTCGGCGTGGTGCAGGTTGTGCCAGGACTCGCCCATCGACAGGACCGCCAGCGGCCAGAAATTCGTGGCCCGGCCCTGTCCCGTGAACGGGCGCCGGCCGATCATGTGGCAGATCGAGTTGATCGACCAGGTGACGTGGTGCAGCAGCCCGGCGCGCACCAGGCCGGCCCAGAAGAAGGCGGTGAGCGCACCCCACCAGGACATCGTGATCAGGCCGCCGAGCAGCGCGGGCGCGACGAGGCTGACGATCGTCCAGAGCGGGAACTGCCTGCCGATCCGGGTGAGATCGCGATCGGCGAGCAGATCGGGGGTGAAGCGAGCGGCGTTGGTGCGGTCCCGGTCGAACAGCCAGCCGGTGTGCGCGTGCCAGAAACCCCTCGCGAGCGCGACCGGCCCGGTACCGAACAGCCACGGGGAGTGAGGGTCGCCCTCCTTGTCGGTGAAGGCGTGGTGACGGCGGTGGTCGGCCGCCCATGAGATCACGTCACCCTGCAACGCGAGGCTCCCCGCGATCGCGAGGGCGATCCGCAGCCCCCGGTTCGCCTTGAACGACCGGTGGGTGAAGTAGCGGTGGAAACCGACGGTGACCCCGAGGACCGACACGAGGTAGAAGCCGGCCGCGAGGCCGACGTCGGTCCAGCTCAGCGCCCAGCCCCAGGTCAACGGCACCGCCGCCAGCAGCGCGAGCGAGGGGACCGCGGTGAACAGGCCGATCAGCAGCTGTTCGGCCCGGGGTTTCGCCCGGCCGAGCACGGGCTCGGGGGTGGGTCGCGGGGGTGCGGTCGAGGGGGCGAGCGTCATACGGGCTCCCGGAGGGGGTGCGAGAACAGGGTGGGGGAAGGGCGTGGAAGAGAGCGGAGCCCGTCTCCCTGACGGGAAGCGGGCTCCAGCCGGCGATGCGGACGTGACGTCCATCAGACGGCTCGCACACCCTGTGCGGACACGAACCTCGAACCGAACGACCTACGCGGTCAACGGCCGGGCGGGCGCGGGAGTTCCCGATGGCCGGGTGTTTCTGCTGCTCATGTCCGCTGCTCCCGGTCGTGATCGACTGCCGCCGATCGAGTGGGGAACGACTCGACGGCCACCGGCCGTCCCCCGTCTGGAGTAGGCTGGACCGGTCAGGTCGGACAGCACCGGTGACCATGCACGGCATTCGTCGCGCAGGTCGTCGATGGCAGGGTCACGCGTTCCGCGCACAGTTGGTGATCGCTGAGCCGATCGAAGGAGCACGTCCCATGAGCCGCCCCGGAGTCGACCGTCCCCAGCACGAGGCGAACGAGTGGGCGGTCCAGGCCGCCGCCTACGACGTGGCCTGCCGGACGCAGAGCGGCAAGGCGGCGCGGGTCGTCGCGGGCCGGGCGACGGACGCCGCGGACTGCCGCGAGCTGCTCGCCATGCTCGGACTCGGCGCGGAGCCCGAGCGGATCGGGTGACTCCTCCCCGCGGTCCCGGGTCCTCGCGGCTCCGGACCGCGGTCGACGGCGGCCGTGACCCCGCACCGCGCGGCGCCCCCGGGGAGGGGTGCGCGTAGGGTCGGTTGCGCCAATCCGTCGAGGCGCACTGCCCAGCCGCTCGATGAGTTCCACTCAGTCGGGGCGCGAGGAGCTGGGCATGGCCACGGGAACCGTCAGCTGGTTCGACCCTCAGCAGGGGTCGGGCCTCATCGTGCTGGACGACGGCCGGGTGGTCCCCGTGCGCCGCGCCCAGATCGACGGCGGTGGGAGCCAGAGCCTCGTCGCGCAGGACCGGGTCGAGTTCGACCTGCACGAGGCCGCCTCCGGGCTGGCCGTCTCCGGCGTCCACCGGCTCTGAACCCGCCCCACCCCGATCTCCCCGGCGCCCGACGGTGCCCACCTGAACGCGGGCCGTCGCCCGCACGATGATCCGAGGCCTTCATGCCCTCCGCCATCAGCGGAACGACCCTGTACGGCGACAACCCGGCGGCTCCCGGCCGCTCCGAGTTCGGTCACAGCGTGCTCGACCTGCCGACCGGCCGGATCGAGCTCGCCCAGCCGAGCGACGCGCTCGAGCAGATCTACGAGCACGAACGCGCGACGGACGGGACCGAGCCGCCGTACTGGGCGTTGGCCTGGCCGAGCGGCGTCGAGCTCGCCACCGCCGTGGCCGGCACGGAGCTCGGCGGGGCGCGGGTGCTCGAGCTCGGGTGCGGCCTCGCCCTCCCCAGCCTCGCCGCGGCGCAGGGCGGTGCCCGGGTCCTCGCCACCGACAACGCGTCCGGCGCGCTGCGGTTCGCCGCCCACAACGCCCTGCGCAACGGGATCCGGCTCGACGTGGCCCACTGCGACTGGTCGGATCCGTGGTCGGCGGTCGCGGGCGCGCCCTGGGACCTCGTCCTGGCCGCGGACGTCCTCTACAACCACGAGTCCCTCCCCGCCCTCGCCGCCCTGCTGCCCCGCCTCGTCCGGGGCACGGGCGAGATCTGGATCGCGGACCAGGACCGCCCGCCGGCCCACGCCTTCCTGCAGGGCTGCGCGCGGTGGGCCTCGGTCGACACCTCGGCCACCGCGCATTCCGAGGTCAGCATCCACCGCCTCCGCCCCGTCCCCGCCTGACGGCCACCTGCGGCGGGCCGGGCACGACGCCGGGCCGCGTCGGGGCGAGGGTGACGGATGCCCCGGTGTCCCGTCGCTCTACTCTTGCCCGGCCGCCGCCGCGAGGGAGTCGACCATGTCCGAGCAACCCCAGGGTCCGGGCTGGTGGCAGGCCACCGACGGCCGCTGGTACCCGCCGCAGCAACAGCCGTACCCCCCGCAGCAGCAGTATCCCCAGCAGCAGTATCCGCAGCAGCAGTACGGGCAGCAGCAGTACTACCCGCAGCAGTACGCGGCGCAGCCAGGTCAGAGGCCGCCGTCGCGGGGGCCGAAGCTCGGGCGCGGCTGCGTCGTGGTGGTCGTGGTCGTCGCGGTGCTGCTGGTCGCCGGGATCGGGGCGGCGGTGTACTTCGTGAACCGCGGCGTCAACGCCGTCAAGGACGTCGCGGGCGGTGTCGCGAACGGCGGCACCTTCGGCCAGGCGAAGTGCCCCACCGAGCAGGACGTGTCGTCGATCGTCGGGTCGAAGGTCACCCTGGTGCTGAGCGGCAACGTCGTCGTCGCGTCGGGGTGCAGCTACATGGCGGTCGACCGGACCGCCGGGGCGAACGTGCAGATCACCAAGGGCTTCGCGCTCGCCGCCGACGACCAGTTCTCCCAGCTCGCCTCCGACGCGGCCACCCAGGGCACCACGCCGTCGTCGATCTCGGTGGGGGACAAGGGCGAGGCGTTCGGCGGTCCCGGCCGGAGCAACGCCCTCGCCGTCGCCGGCGACTCCGTGATCCTGGTGGAGATCTTCAACGCGGGGAGCGCCGACATCGGCGACAAGGAGGACGCGGCGGTGTCCCTGCTCAAGAAGGTGATCGCCGAGCGCTGAGTGTCGGCGTGGCTCAGCGCGGGTCGCCGTGCGCGGCGACCAGGTCCGCGACGGCCTTCGGGATCGTCGTCCCGAAGTCGTGCAGCACGACGTGGTCCGGCGTGACGGTGATGACCGCCATCTGCGGGTAGAGGGCGCGTACGCCCTCCTCCCAGGCCGGCATCGCCTCGGCCGGGGTGATCTTGCGGGAGCCGGCGACGTACTCCTCGGGCACGCCGTCGACGATCTCGACGGTGGCCGAGCCGCGGATCAGCAGCGAGCGCGGGATCCCGGAGGCCGACGCGAGCCCCGGCCGGTCGACGCAGAGGGCGACGCGCGGGTGCCTCCGGATCGCCGAGACCTTGGCCGACTTCACGACGGTCGCCAGGACGACCGTGTCACCCGTCCACCAGAAGGCCGTGGGGACGACGCGCGGGTCGCCGTCCGTGCCGACGTACGACAGCCGGGCGGGGATGTCGGAGAACAGCAGCTCCTGGGCGACGGGGCGGGCCAGGGTCGCGGTCACGGTCCGGATGTCCATCGGGGTCTCCCTCGGTGTCGTGGTCTGTCGCACCGGGGACGGGACCGTGGATCCTTCCTCGACATCCGTCGAAAGTGATCTGGATCACAAGGTGGCGAGGTCACCGCGGACCTCGCCACCCTGCTCAGCGCCGGGCCGCGAGCCGGTGCACCGCCGCGACCAGCGCGTCGACCTCGTCGCAGGTGTTGTAGAAGGCGAACGACGGGCGCACCGTCGCCTCCAGCCCGAGCCTGCGCAGGATCGGCTGGGCGCAGTGGTGCCCGGCCCGGACCGCGATGCCGTCCTCGTTGAGGGCGGAGCCGACCTGCGGCGGGTCGTAGCCGTCGAGGACGAACGAGACCACGCTCGCCTTCTCCGGCGCCGTGCCGACCAGCCGCAGCCCCGGCACCTCACGCAGCCCGGCCGTCGCGTACTCGACGAGCATGTGCTCGTACGCGGCGATGGCCGGCAGGCCGATGCGCGAGACGTACTCCAGTGCGGCACCCAGCCCGGCGGCGTCCGCGATGTTGCCGGTGCCCGCCTCGAACCGGCCAGGTGGACCGTGGAACGTGGACCTCTCGAGCGTGACGTCCACGATCATGTTCCCGCCGCCCTCCCAGGGCGGCATGTCCTCGAGCACCTCGCGTTTGCCGTAGAGGGCACCGATCCCGGTCGGGCCGAAGATCTTGTGGCCGGAGAACACCAGGAAGTCCGCGTCGAGCGCGGTGACGTCGATCGGCATGTGCGGCACGGACTGCGCGGCGTCGACCAGGACCCGCGCCCCGGCCGCGTGCCCCATCGCCACGAGTTGCTCGACGGGCACGACGGTGCCGAGCGCGTTGGACACCTGCGTGACCGACACCAGCTTGGTGCGCTCGCCGATGAGCCTCGCGGCCTCGTCGAGCAGGAGCACGCCCCGGTCGTCGACCGGGATCACCTTGATCACCGCGCCGGTCCGCTCCCGCAGCATCTGCCAGGGGACGATGTTGGCGTGGTGCTCCAGGTGCGAGATCACGATCTCGTCCCCGGCCCCGATGTTCTTCGCGCCCCAGGTGTTGGCGACGAGGTTGATCGCCTCGGTGGTGCCCCGGGTGAACACGATCTCCTCGGGCGACCGGGCCCCGAGGAAGTCCGCGACCGTGCGGCGGGCGCCCTCGTAGGCGTCCGTCGCGCGGGCGGCGAGCTCGTGCGCGGCGCGGTGGATGTTCGAGTTCTCGTGCTCGTAGAAATGCACCAGCCGGTCGATCACCGCGCGGGGCTTCTGCGTGGTCGCGGCGTTGTCCAGCCAGATCAACGGCGTGCCGTTGACCCGCTCGGACAGGATCGGGAAGTCCCGGCGGACCCCGCGCACGTCGAACGCCGCGGCCGACGGCTCCGGTGTGGACGCGAAGTAGTACGGGCCGGAGGTCCGGACCGGCTCCGCGGTGGGCGGCAGCGGCGGCACCGCCAGCTCCCCGAAGGCAGGCGCGACGGGCACGCCCGTGGACGTGGGTGAGCCGGTGAGGAAGTAGAACTGGCCGGCGTCGAGGGGGACCGCCGGCGCCGTCGGGATGACCGGGACCGCCGGCGTCTCGGGGCTGATCGGGGTCGTCGCCCCGAACGACGCCCAGGAGGCGGCCGCGTTCGTGGGCGGCGGGCCCGCGGGCGGCGACGTGCCCGCGGTGACACCGGGCGGCTCGGGGGCGGGCAGTCCGGGAGTCCCGGCACCCGGCCCCGGCGATCCGGCACCCGGGACCGAGGGTGGTCCGGCGGCGAACGGCGCGCCGAAACCCGGGACGTCGTCGCCGGGGACCGGGCCCCCGACCGACGACAGCCGGCCGCTGTCCACGCCGGGAGCGGCGGCCGGCGTCTCCGGCGGAGCGCTCGCGGCGGGCAGGTCGGCCCCGGGCAGGGCCCGGAACATCTCGCCCGCCAGCCGGCTCAGCGTGTCCTCGTCGGGGAGCCAGGCCGGCAGGCCGTCGGCGCGCCCCGCCGGGAGGCCGTCAGCGGTACTGCGGGGAGTAGTCATGGAACCTGTCCACCTCGACGTCGTCCAGCACCGCCAGCGCGTCGTCCGTCAGCACCGCGAGCGAGCAGTACAGCGACACCAGGTAGGACGCGATGGCGCTCCGGTCGATCTGCATGAACCGCACGGACAGGCCGGGGCCCTGCTCCCCGGACACCCCGGGCTGGAACAGGCCGACCACGCCCTGGCGGGCCTCGCCCGTGCGCATCAGCAGCACCTTCGACCTGCCGTCGACCACCGGGACCTTGTCCGACGGCACGATCGGCAGCCCGCGCCAGGTGAGGAACTGCGAGCCGAACATCGACACCGTGGGCGGCGGCACGCCGCGCCGCGTGCACTCGCGGCCGAACGCGGCCACGGCCTCGGGATGGGTCACGAAGAACGCCGGCTGCTTCCAGACCTTCGCGATCAGCGCGTCCATGTCGTCCGGGGTGGGCGGGCCGCCCAGGGTCGAGATCCGCTGGGCCGGTGCGACATTGGTCAGCAGCCCGTACTCGGGGCTGTTGATCAGCTCGTTCTCCTGGTGCTCCTTGACCGCCTCGATCGTCAGCCGCAGCTGCTGCGCGGTCTGGTTGTGCGGGCTGGAGTACAGGTCCGAGATGCGGGTGTGGATGTCCAGGATCGTCTGGACGGCCTTGAGCCGGTACTCGCGCGGCTCGGTCTCGTAGTCGACGAAGGTCTCCTCGAGCGGGGACTCGTCGTAGTTGTCGCACTGGATGTTCACCGACTCGGGGTGAACGACCTTGTTGACCCGGTAGATGCCGGCCTCGACCGGGACCCAGGACATCAGGTGCACCAGCCACCGCGGGGTGATGGTGCTCATCTGGGGGACGGTCTTGGTCGCGTTGGCGAGCGTCCGGGCCGCCTCGTCACCCAGCGACGTCGAACGCGGGTTCACGGCGTTGGTCATGCTGTCTTCCCTCTTCTCAGGAGCGTCGGTGACAGCGTTTCGCGGACGGTCATTCGCGTCCAATGCCTGTTTTCGATGCCCGCATCGAGCGGACCTATCATTGGCACCGTGCTGGACCTCGGGCGGTTGCGGGTGCTGGTGGCCGTGGCGCGCGAGGGATCGGTGACGGCGGCGGCGGAGGTCCTGCACTACGCCCAGCCCTCCGTGAGCCACCATCTCGCGAAGCTCGAGGCGGAGATCGGGGTGCCGCTGCTGCAGCGGATGGGCCGCGGCATCCGCCTGACGGACGCGGGCCGGCTCCTCGTCGCCCGCGCCGAGGTGATCCTGGCCCAGGTGGAGGCGGCGCAGTGCGAGGTCGAGGAGCTCGTCGGGCTCCGGACCGGCCGGGCGCGGCTGGCCGCGTTCCCGTCCGCGCTGGCCACGATCGTGCCGGCCGCGGCGGCCCAGATCACCGCGGAGCATCCCGGCCTGGACCTGGCGCTCACCGAGGCCGAGCCGCCGGAGGCGTTCAGCGCGCTGCGGGCCGGCGAGGTCGATCTCGCGGTGGTCTTCGAGTACGGGGACCCGAGCCGCGCGGACCTGCGGGACACGAGCCTGCGGCCGCTGCTGGAGGAGCCGCTGTTCCTGGCGGTGCCCGCGAACCGTCCGGACGACGGCCGGGCGGGGGACCTGGCGAGCTACGCCGGCGAACGGTGGATCGCCGGGTGCGAGCGCTGCCGCGAGCACCTCGTGGTGGCGTGCGGGCGGGCCGGCTTCACCCCGGAGTCGGACTTCGAGACCGAGGACTACGTGGCCGTCCAGGCCCTGGTGGCGGCCGGGCTGGGGGTCAGCCTGCTGCCGGGGCTGACCCTGGTGGCGAACCGCCATCCCGGCGTCCGGCTGCACCGCGTCGAGGGACTCACCCGGCAGGTGCTCGTGGCCGCGCACGGCAAGCCGCTGTCCGGGCCGGCCCAGGTGCTCCAGGACGCCCTGGCCGCCACGCTGCGCCCGCCCGCCTGGCCGACCTGACCCGTCAGACGAACAGCCGCGGCAGCAGCGCCGCGCAGTTGTCCTTCAGCTCGTCGAGCGCGGTGTCCGCTCCCCCGATGTAGCGCAGCAGGGCCTGCTGGAAGAGCCCGTCGAACAGCGCGTAGGCGGCCGACGGCGACGTCGTCGGCTCCGCGCCGGTGAGCTCCGCGTAGGCGCTGACGAGCCGCCAGATCATGTCCTGCAGCCCGCCGTCGATCTCGGCGACGTCCTTGCGGAAGGCCTCCTCGTACAGCGACTGCGAGCGCAGGTCGTACCAGAGCCGGTGCATCAGCGGGGCGTCCGCGAGCGTGGCCGCGAGGCCCTCGCCGCAGGCCACGGCGAGCTCCGCCGGCGTGGCCGCGACGGCCACGAGACCTTCGTAGCGCTGCATGCAGGCGTCCTTGTAGCGCCGCACGCAATAGGTGATCAGCTCGGTCTTGTCCGCGAAGTAGTAGTGCAGCAACCCGTGCGAGAACTCCGTGTTGTCCGCGATCGTGCGAAGGCTCGTGCGCGCGTAGCCGAGGTCTGCCAGGGTCAGCAGCGCGGCGTCCGCGAGCTCGCGGCGCCGCTCCTCGAACTTGTCGACGCCGGAGCGTCTCCCCACGGTGGCTGGGCTGGCCATGGGCCCGACGATACACGTCCTGACCACTCGTCCAGGAAAATCTTGACATCCGTCCAGGGCAGGGCCACGGTCGTGACTGTCATCACTGCCGCTGGCGACCTGAGAGGCGACGATGTCGCTGACCTTCTACCTGGACAAGGGTGCCTCGCTGGATCCGGGGGCGCCCTGCCTGACCCTCGACGGTGCCTCGCTGACCTACGGCGAGGTCGTCGACCTGTCCCACGCCGTCGCGAGAGCCCTGCGCCGCGCCGGGGTGAAGCCCGGGGACAAGGTCGGCATCCTGTCGTCCAACGACCCGGTCGCCTTCTCCTGCGTCTTCGGCATCGCGCGGGCGGGCGCGGTGTGGTGCCCGATCAACCCGCGCAACGCCGGGAGCGAGAACGCCGAGCTGCTCGACCTCTTCGACTGCGTCGCCCTGATCCACCAGCCGTCCTTCGACGAGCTGGTCGCCGAGATCGCGCCGAGCCTCCCGAAGGTGACCACCCGGGTGCGGCTCGGCGCGGACTTCGACGCCTGGCTCGACGCGGCCCGCGAGGACCCGTCGGCCGAGGCTGCCCAGCCCGAGGACGTCGTGGCGCTGGTCGGCACCGGCGGCACCACCGGGCGTCCCAAGGGGGTGATGCTGACCGATCGCAATCTCGAGGCGATGTCGGCGATCACCCTGATGAGCTATCCCTTCGAGGGGCGCCCGGTCTATCTCGCCCAGGCCCCGCTGACCCACGCGGCCGGCGTGCTCTGCTTCCCGATCATGGCGCGCGGCGGCGAGGTCGTGATCATGGCGAAGCCGGACGTCGGGCGGTTCCTGGAGCTGATCGAACGGCACGGCGTGACCCACACGTTCCTGCCGCCCACGCTGATCTACATGGTGCTCGGCCACGAGACGCTGCCGAGCCGGGACCTGAGCTCGCTGCAGTGCTTCTGGTACGGCGCCGCACCGATGTCCGCGGCCCGCCTCGCCGAGGCCCTGGACCGGATCGGGCCGATGGCGCAGCTGTTCGGGCAGTCCGAGGCGCCGATGATGATCTCGACGATGTCCCCGGCCGAGCACCGCCACCCGGACGGGACGATCGCCACCGAGCGGCTCTCCTCCGCCGGGCGCCCGTCGCCGCTGGTCACCGTCACCATCCTCGATCCCGAGGGACGCGTTGTGCCGCAAGGGGAACGTGGCGAGATCTGCGTGCGCGGCTCGCTGGTGATGGCCGGTTACTACCGGAACCCGGAGGCCACCGCCGAGGCGTCGGCCCACGGCTGGCACCACACCGGCGACATCGGGTTCCTCGACGGCGACGGCTTCCTGTACATCGTGGACCGGGCCAAGGACATGGTGATCACCGGCGGCTTCAACGTGTACTCCGCCGAGGTCGAGCAGGCGCTGATGGCCCACGCGGCGGTGCGCGACTGCGCGGTGATCGGCCTGCCGGACGAGAAATGGGGCGAGCGCGTCGCCGCCGTGATCCAGGCCCAGCCGGGCGCCGAGATCGACGTCGCGGAGCTCACCGCCTTCGTCAAGCAGCGCATCGGGAGCGTCAAGGCCCCCAAGCAGATCGAGATCTGGCCGGACCTGCCGCGGTCGACCGTGGGCAAGGTCCTCAAGACGGAGATTCGCACGACCCTCACGAGCAAGGAGACCGCCTCATGAAGCTCGCCCTGTACCTGCCGAACTTCCGCGACAAGGTGACCATCAAGGAGCTCGAGGACCTCACCGCCCTCGCCGAGGAGCTGGACTTCGACTCGGTGTGGACGCTCGACCGGATCGTCGTGCCGGAGTCGTCGGACCGCCAGGAGCTGGAGCACTCGTTCGGCATGATGGAGGGCCTGCCCAAGGCGCTGCCGGTGTCCGCGCGCGGCCAGTGGTTCCAGGGCTACCCGCTCATCCCGTGGCTCGCGGCGAAGACCACGAAGCTCCGGATCGGCATGAGCATCATCGACACGCCCTACCGGGCCCCCGGCGTGCTGGCCACCGAGCTGGCCACGATCGACCACCTCGCGGGCGGTCGGCTCAACGTCGGCGTCGGCTCCGGGTGGATGCCCGAGGAGTTCGCCGCGTCGAGCGCCGCGCACATCTTCCCGAAGCGGCACAAGCACGTCCGCGAGACGATCGAGATCATGCAGGGCATCTGGAACAACGAGCTCTTCGAGTACCACGGCGAGTTCGCGGACTTCGAGAGCTGCGGGTTCGGGATCAAGCCGCTGCAGGACCCGCTGCCGATCTTCTTCTCCGGCCTCAAGGACCCGGCGCGGGCCGCGAAGCGCGTGAGCAAGTACGACCTCAAGGGCTGGATCGGCATCCAGGACTCCCCGGAGGACATCGCGACCTGGCGCGGCGGCATCGAGCGCGAGCTCGAGGCCATCGGCAGCGACCGCAAGATCGGCGACCTCGAGATCAGCAGCATGATCTGGACGGTCATCACGGACGTCGACCTGGACGACTCCCCGGCGGGCAAGGTCACGAACCTGCTGGCCGGCAGCGAGCGCCAGATCACCGACAAGCTCAAGGCGTACAAGGAGGCCGGCATGACGATGCCGATGTTCTGGCCGCCGTTCGCGGACGTGCCGGTGTCCAAGACGCTCGACGACCTCAAGCGGATCAAGAACGACATCATGCCGAAGGTGGAGGCGTCCTGACATGAGTGAGTCGACAGAGCTCGAGGGCAAGCGGGTCTTCGTCACCGGATCCGGTGCGGGCATCGGCAAGGCGATCGCCGCGCTGTTCACACAGCGGGGCGCCCGCGTCGTCATCAGCGACATCAACGCGGACACCGCCAAGCAGGCGGCGGACGAGATCGGTGCCGCCGGCGTCGCCAACTGCGACGTGACGGACGAGGCGCAGGTCCAGACGGCGATCCAGCAGGCGGTCGACCTGCTCGGGGGCCTGGACGTGCTCGTCAACAACGCCGGCATCGAGGTGTCCTCGCCGCTGCTGCAGCAGGACACGGGGAGCTTCGACAAGATCTGGGCGGTCAACGTCCGCGGGCCGTTCGTCGCCATGAAGGCGGCGATCCCGCACCTCATGGAGTCCAAGGGCAACGTCGTCAACATCGCGTCGATCGCCGGCATCGGCGGCAGCCCGCTGCTCGGCTCGTACTGCGCCAGCAAGGCCGCGCTGATCCAGATGACGCGGGTCGCCGCGGTGGAGATGCGACCCGCGGGCGTGCGGTTCAACGCCGTGTGCCCGGGCTTCGCGGACACCGCGATGGTCGAGCGTCTCGTGCCGGACTTCGAGGCGGCCACCCAGGTGCCGTTCGGCGACCTCGTCGCGATGAAGCAGGGCCGGCTCGGGACGCCGGAGGACATCGCCGAGGTGGCGGCCTTCCTCGCCTCCGACCGCGCCTCGTGGGTGACCGGCAGCCATTACGTCCTCGACGGTGGCCTGACCGCGTCGCTCGTCTAGAGACTGCCGCGCCGGCGGGCCGTACGGGGTCCGCCGGCGCGTGCACCCGGTCGTCCGAAGCGGAGGGGTCGATGGTCCTCTGGAGCCCGACGGCGGAGCGCATCGAGCGCTCCGTCCTGCAGGAGTACCTGGACTGGCTGCAGGAGCGCGAGGGCCGGCCCTTCCCGGACCACGACGCGCTGTGGGCCTGGTCGGTCGAGGACCTCGACCGCTTCTGGGTGTCCATCGTGGACTTCTTCGACGTCGGGTTCTCGGTGCCGTGGGGCGAGGTCCGCACCCTGGACCCCATGCCGCACACCCGCTGGTTCACCGGCGCGCGGCTGAACTGGGCCGAGCACGCGCTCCGCAGCGGGGCCGACGACGACGTCGCGCTGCTCTGCGTCCGGGAGGGCGGCGGGCCGGCGAGGGAGATCACCTGGGCCTCGCTGCGGCAGTCGGTCGCCGCGGCCGCCGGCTGGTTGCGACGGGCGGGGGTGCGGCCCGGCGACCGGGTCTGCGCCTACCTCCCCAACACCGAGCACGCGGTGATCGGCCTGCTCGCGGCGGCCGCGGTCGGCGCGGTGTGGTCCTGCTGCTCGCCCGACTTCGGCGCCGACGGCACCCTCGGCCGCCTCGCCCAGCTCGAACCGACGGTGCTCGTCGCCGCGGACGGCTACCACTGGAACGGCAAGGACATCGACCGCGGCGACGTCGTCGCGCGGCTGCGCGAGCAGCTCCCGACGGTGCAGCACGTCGTCCACGTCCCCTACGTCTTCGACCGGCCGGCCCCGGCGGGCACGGTTGCGTGGGACGACGTCGTCGCCGACCACATGCCGCTCGTGTTCGAGCAGGTCGAGTTCTCCCACCCGCTCTGGGTGCTGTTCACCTCCGGCACCACCGGGCTGCCCAAGGGGCTGGTGCACAGCCAGGGCGGCATCACGCTGCAGGGGCTGATGTGGTCCGGCCTGTACTGCGGCCTGCGCGAACGCGAGCGGATGTTCACGTTCACCTCCACCGGCTGGGCGCTGTGGAACATGCAGCTCGGCGCGCTGAGCCGGGGCGCGAGCATCGTGCTGTACGAGGGCAGCCCCCGCGGCGGCGCCGTCTGGGAGGTCGCCGCGCGCACGGGCGCGGACGTGATGCTGCTCGGCGCGGCGGTGGTCACGGCGTCCACCGAGCCCCCGGGCGTCGACCTCGGCCGCCTGCGGCACGTGATGGTCAGCGGCTCGGCGCTGCCCACGGCGGGCTACCACTGGCTCCTCGAGAACATCGGCTCCCACCTGCGGATCGACTCCACCAGCGGCGGCACGGACATCTCCGGCTCGTTCGTCGGCGGCAACGAGTACGCCCCGGTGCGGGCCGGGCGGATCGGCGGCCGGATCGCCGGCGTCGACTGCGCGGCGTGGGACGACGACGGGAACCCGCTCGTCGACGACGTCGGCGACCTGGTGATCACCCAGCCGATGCCGTCCATGCCGACGGAGCTGTGGAACGACCCCGGCGAGGAGCGCTACACGGACTCCTACTTCGACACCTGGCCCGGCGTCTGGCGGCACGGCGACTGGGTCACCTTCCACCCCGACGGCAGCATCTCGGTCCACGGCCGCTCGGACTCCACGCTCAACCGGCAGGGTGTGCGGCTGGGCAGCAGCGACTTCTACGACGTCCTCGACGCCATGACGGAGGTCGCCGAGTCCCTGGTGATCGGCGTCGACCGGCCGGACGACGGCTACTGGCTCGGCCTGTTCGTCGTCCCGGCCGAGGGGCACGCGGTCGACGACGCGCTCCGCGACCGGATCCGGAGCACGCTGCGGACCCGGCTGACCGCCCGGCACGTCCCGGACGAGATCGTCGAGGCACCCGCGGTGCCGCACACGTTGAGCGGCAAGAAGCTCGAGGTCCCGATCAAGAAGCTGCTGGCCGGGCGGCCCCTCGGCAAGGCGGCCAACCTCTCGTCCGTGGACGATCCGGAGGCACTGCGCTGGTACGCGCGCTTCGCGGCGGACCGGTTGTGAGGCTCGGGGCGTACCTCTCGCACCTGGGGCAGGGCGAGCCGTACCCGGTCGTGCCGTGGGCGCGGCGCCTGGCGGCGGCGGGCTTCGAGAGCCTGTGGGCGCCGGAGATCATCGGCCGCGGCGGGCTGGTCCCGGACCCGTTCGTCGCGCTCGCCGCGGCGGCCGCCGCCGTCGACGGCATCGAGGTGGGGACGGCCACGGTGCAGGTGCCGCTGCACCATCCCGCCGAGCTCGCCCACCGGATCCGGTCGCTGCAGCTGGTGTGCGGCGACCGGCTGACGCTGGGGTTGAGCCCCGGCTCGACCCGGACCGACTACGCGCTCCTCGAGCGCGACTACGGCTCTCGTTTCCGGATGTTCGACGAGAACATCGTGCGGCTTCGTGAGCTGCTGGATCCCGTGCCGCCCATGCTCCGCGGGTCCTGGGGGCGCAACGCCGTGAAGGCGGCCCGGCAGGTCGACGGCTGGATCGCCTCGGGCTACCGCAGCAGCCCGGACGAGATCGTCGCCGCGCTCCCGGCCTTCCGCGCGGCGGGCGGGAGGCGGGCGATCGTCTGCGCGGTACCGGCCGGCGCGCCCACGCTGCGCGAGGACCTCCACCGCTACGCCGCGGCCGGTTTCGACGACGCGATCCTGGTGTTCGGGCCGGGAGGCCCGGAGCCCGAGGACGTCCGGGCCCGGTATCCCTGAGCCCGCCGACATGCTGGGTGTCTGGCTGCCGCGGCGGGTCCGGTCACCCCACGGGTTCCACGGCCCCGAGGGTGTCGGCGAGGTAGCTGCGCAGTACGGCCGGATCGGTCGAGTCGGCGACCAGGCCGAGATAGCCGTCCGGGCGGACGAGGGCGAGGCCGCAGCCGTAGGTCGCGGCGAACACGTCGTCGGGCACCCCGACCACGCGCCCGAGGTCGCCCAGCACCGCGGCGAGCTCGTCGGTCGGGGTGGAGGCGGCGACCAGGAGCAGCAGGCCCGGCTCGGTGAGCAGCTCCTCGAGCGGCACCGGCAGGCTCTCGGGATCGGGGGCGTGCTGGCCGCAGCGGACGTGCGCGTGGCCGTGCTGGCGCGACAGGCCGCTCTTCGGGTAGCCGATCGTCACCTCGGCCATCTTCGCCGCGGCGGCGTCGCCGATCGCGTGGGCGTGGCCGAGGAGGAACAGGGCCGTGTTGCGGATCGCGGCGACCGGACCGGACGCGGTGCCGACGTTCGTGAGCAGCGTGGTCTCGCGGACGACCGCGGCACCGACCGGGTGCCGCTCGGCGTCGTAGCTGTCCAGCAGGACCTCGGCGGCCCGGCCGCGGACGACCAGCGCGAGCTTCCAGGCCAGGTTGGCGGCGTCCTGGATGCCGGTGTTCATGCCCTGCGCCCCGGCCGGGCTGTGGATGTGGGCGGCGTCGCCGGCCAGGAACACGCGGCCGAAGCGGTACTGCGGGACCTGCGCGTGGTGCACCTCGAAGTAGGTGAGCCAGCGGGGGTTGCGCACCGCGATCCGGCCGCCGGTGCGGGTGTCGGCGAGGGCCTGGATCTGGGCCAGGGTCGGGTCGCCGGGGCCGGGCTCCGCGACCTCGAACATGACCCGGGCGCGGTCCCCGGCCAGCGGGAACAGCATCCCCATGCCGTCGGGGTGGATGAACATGCGGATCGCGTCCGGGGCGAACGGGGTGTCGACGTCCACGTCGGCCATGGCGAAGTGCTGGCCGTGGAAGCCGCCGTGCAGCGTGGTGCCGACCAGGGCGCGGGTGGTGCTGTGCCCGCCGTCCGCGCCGACCACCCAGCCGGCGCGGATCGTGCGGCCACCGTCCAGGGTGGCCACCACGCCGTCCGCATCCTGGGCGAGGCCGGTCAGCCGGACACCCCGCTCGACGACGACGCCCAGCTCGGCGGCCCGGTCGGCCAGGACGGCCTCGGTGTCCGGCTGCGCGACGTCGAGCACGTAGGGGTGGCGGCCCGGCAGGTCGGCGACGCGCATGCCGCCGCGGGTGCGGCCGGTCCGGCCGTCGACCATCTCGAGCGCGCCGATCCGGCGGCCGCGGGCCTCCAGCTGCGGCACGACCCCCAGCGTCGCCAGCATCTCCAGGCTGCGGGCGTGCACGCCGACGGCGCGCGACTCGGTGGTGGGCTCCGCGAGCGCCTCCACCACGTGCACCCCGACGCCGAACCGGGCCAGCTGGCAGGCGGCGGTGAGACCCACCGGCCCCGCCCCGACGACCAGCACGTCCACCGTGTCCATCATTCCGTCCTTCCGTTGCGGATCTGTGGGGACACCGTGCGCGGGCGGCCTCCAATCGACCTTCAACGGGCGTTGGACAGCCCCGACAGCCCTGACAGCTCCGCGAGCTCGGCCAGCGTCCGGCGGGCGCCCTCGGCGCGGGCCCGCGCCGCGGCCGCCTCGCCGAGCCGGGTCGTGAGGGCGGCGATCATCGTGGCCTCGTCCTCGCTGCGCGGCCAGGGCACCCCGGCGTCCCGGTGGCGCGCCTCGACGGCGCCGAACACCCGCAGCGCCGCGTCCGGCTCCCCGGCCTGGCCGAGGGCCGCGCCGTAGACCTCCAGTGCGTACGGGTTGTCCTTCAGGCCCGCCTCCACCGACGCGCGCACCGCGGCCCGGGCCCAGACCAGCGCCTCCGCCGGTGGGCCGATCGTCAGGAGCAGCCGCGCGGCGTTCGCGGCGCCGTTCCAGGCCGTGTAGAAGTTGCCGGCGGCGCGGGCGTCGTCGTGGAGCACCGCGTAGCGCGGGATCAGGCCCGGGCTCGGGGCGGTGATCGTCTCGTGGATCAGCTCGACGTGGCGGACCACGACGTCCGTGCCCTCGGCCGGGAGGCCCCGCATGACGGCGAGGATCTCGGCCAGCAGGTCCCCGTCGGAGACCCGGGCGACCGGCCCGGCCACCACGGCGAGCTCCTCGCAGAGCAGCAGGGCGTCCGCGCCGGTGACGTCGGCGGCCTCGGCGAGCCCGGCGCGGACCTCCTCGAGGCCGGCGTCGATCCGCCCCTGCACCAGCCAGGAGCAGCCGAGGGAGACGTGCAGCAGGGCGCGGTCGATCGCGCGGGTGCCGTCCCGCCCGGCCCGGTCGAGGGCGAGCACGGCGGAGCTCAGCCAGCGTGCCCCCTCCAGGCCCATGCCGCGGAAGGTCCAGAAGAGGCCGAGCCGCGCGGCGACCGCGACCCCGGTGCCCGACGGCGCGTCGACCAGGGTGTGGTGCAGGGTGGCGCGCAGGCCGGCCAGGTCGTCGTCCACCGCGTCGTACCAGCGGGCCTGGTCGGGCGAGCCGAGCGCCGACCGGGTGTCGACGAGTGCGGCGACCCAGGCGTCGCGGGCGGCGGCCGGGTCCTCGCCGGCCTCCTCCGCGAGGTGCCCCGCGTGCCCGCGCACGGTGGCGAGCTGGGCGAACCGGGATGCGGCGCCCGGACGCGGTGGCCCGAGCGGGGTCAGCAGCGAGCGATGGACGAGCCCGGCGATCGCATCGGTGACCTGGCCGCGGTCGTTCCCGGGGGCCGCCGTCGCGCCGAGGATGCCGGCGGCCAGGCTCGCCGTGAACGGGCCGGGCACCGCGCCCATCGCCCGGTGCAGCGCGGCGAGGGGGTCCGGCAGCGTCCGGTAGCTGGCGCCGATCGCGTCCCGGACCGTCCGGTGGTGGGCCGCGCCGCGCCCGACCCGGGCGAGGCTGCTGGCGTCCGCGCGGACCTGCTCGGCGATCTCGGGCAGCGTGTAGGCCCGCGCCCGGCCGGCGGCGAGCTCCAGCGCCAGCGGCAGGCCGTCGACCGCCGTGGCGATAGTGCGTGCGCTCGCCGTGTCGTCCCGGCGCCCGGCCGGGATCCGGTCCAGGAACAGCTCCACCGCGGCGTCCGTGGCCAGCGGCGCGAGGGGGAGGACCTGCTCGCCGTCGACCTCCAGCGGCTCGCGGGAGGTCGCCAGCACGGTGGCGCCGGCCGGCAGGTCCTCCACGAGCCCGGCGGCGGCGTCGAGGACGTGCTCGCAGTTGTCGAGCACGAGCAGCACCGGCCGCGAGGCCGCGAACCGGCGCAGCGCCTCCGCCGGGTCGGCGGGCCCGCCGGTGGGCAGGCCCAGTGTCGACGTCACGGTGTCGAGGACGCGATCGGGCGTGGCCACGGTGAGATCGACGAACCAGCTCTGCGCGGGATGGCGGCGGGCGACCTCCAGGGCCAGCCGGGTCTTCCCGCAGCCCGCGGCGCCGACCAGCGTCGTGACCTGCCCGGATCCGAGCAGGTCCAGCACCGCGGCGACCTCCCGGGCGCGGCCGATCAGCCGCCCGCGCGCGGCCGGCAGGGCCGGGCCGGCCGGGGCCGCCGGGCGATCGTCCTGCAGGAGCGAGGCGTGCAGGGCCTGCAGGTCGGGGCCCGGGTCGAGCCCCAGCTCCTCGACGAGGACGGTCCTCGCGTCCGCGTAGGCCTGGAGTGCTTCGGGGCGGCGTCCGGCATCCCGGTACGCGGTCATGCGGTGGGCCCAGAGCCGCTCGCGCAGCGGTGTGGCGGCGAGCGCGGTCTCCAGCTCGGCGAGGGCCCGGTCGGTCGCCCCGGTGCCGAGCAGCGCGCCGATGTGCGTCTCGCGCAGCTGGTCGCGGACCTCCTCGAGTCGCGCGACCGCGGCGCGGGCCCACTCCTGCTCGGCGGCCGACCCGAACGGGCGGCCCCGCCAGAGCCCGAGGGCCTCCTCGGCGGTGCCCAGCGCCCGATCGGCGACGCCGGCGTCGAGCAGGTCCGCGGCGGCCGTCGCCAGCCGGACGAAACGCTCCGAGTCCAGGTCGTCCGGCTCGGCCACCAGCCGGTACCCGCCGGGCTCGCGGACGAGCGTGGTGGCCGGGGCGCCGGCGGCCCGGTCCGGCTCCAGCACGCGGCGCAGCCGCCAGACGTGCGAGTCCAGGGTGGACACCGAGCGGGCCACGCCCGCATCGCCCCAGACGGCCTGGGCGAGCTGGTCCGATCCGACGGGGTGACCCACGTGGACGATCAGCAGGGCGAGCGCCGCCTCCAGGCGCGCGCCACCCACGGGGCGGGTCTCGCCGTCCCGCTCGACGAGCATCGGCCCCAGGTCCCGGAATCGCGGCCTCGTCGCCCCAGTCATCTGCCCACCTCCGCCACCGTGGGTGAGCTCGCGGTCACGAGATCGGACATAACGTCAGTGTGACCGGTGTCACTGACCAGGCGGAGATCCCCGTCTCGGACCCCTCGGCGCCGACTACGGCGTCGACGGGTCACGGCCGGTGATCACGGGTGCTGGACCGCCGGCCGCGGCGGATCCAGAATTCCGGGGTGGTCGTGACCTTCGGTGCGGCGCTCCGCGCGGCGCTCGTCCCGGCGCCCGGGCCGTGGGGACTCGTCGCCGGCCTGCGGGCCACGGCGGCCGCGGCGCTCGTGCTGGGTGGATCGGTGCTGGTCGCGGACCTGTCCGCCGGCGGGATCGCCTATCTCGGCGTGGCGTGCGCGGCGAGCTTCATCGGTGTGGGCGACCTCCGCTCGCGCGCCGTGCGGGTGGCGGGGCAGGCCCTCGGCGCGGGCCTGGGGATGACGGTCGGGGCGCTCGTGCCGACCACCGCGGCCTGGGTGATCGGGGCCGCCGTGGTCGTCGGGTTCCTGGCCGGGGCGGTCGGCCGGATCGGGCCCGCGTCCACCGGCGGCGCCGTGATGGCGGTCATCGGGGTGGCGTACACGCAGTTCGGGCGGCTCGCGATGCCCTGGTGGGAGCCGGTCGTCGCCTACGCGATCGGCGGGGCGCTGCTGCTCGCCCTCGCGGTGCCCGGCGCGCTGGGGTGCCGGGGCCGGTGGGCGGCGGTGGCCGGGGTGCTCGACGCCGCCGCGGACCTCGCCGAGTGGCCGTCCGACGCCGCGCGGCACCGGCTGGCGCTGGCCTCCGCGGCCGCGCGGACCGCGGTGGCGGGGTACCGGATCCGGCCGGTGAGCGGCCCGATCGCGGAGGTGTGGGCGGGCGCCCGGGACGCGGCGGCGCAGGCGGCGGCGCTCGCGGACGGTGCGGCTGCTCCCGCGCCCGAGCCCGCACGGCAGTGGCGGGAGCGAGCGGCGGAGGTGCGCTCGGGCCCGCTCGTCCGCTCGGGCGCCGACCGTGCAGCGGGAGAGGGGGGTCGTACACCCCCGGACCGCGGCGGGCGGGGCGGCGACCAGCTCGCCGCCGATGGTCGGGAGGCCGTCGGTGGTGCGGGGGTCCTCGGCACAGGGGAGGCCGGGTGGGGCGGCTGGGTGCCCTCGGTCCGGGCGGCGGTCCGCGCGTCTACCGGCCGAGCCGCGCTGGAGACGGGCGCCCGGATCGGGCTGTGCGTCGGGGCCGCCACGGCGCTGGCGATCGCGCTGCACCCGCCGGAACACGCGTACTGGATCCCGCTGACCGTCGCGGTGGTGCTGCGGCCGGAGTACGGGGCCGTGCTGGTCCGGTCCGTGCACCGGCTCGTCGGGACCCTCGTCGGGGTCGGCGTGGTCGCGGCGGCGCTGGCGCTCACCTCGTCCCCGGTCGTGCTGTCGGTGGTGGCGGCGCTCGCGCTCGGGTTGGCGGCGTTCGCCCGGCCCCGGATCTACGGGCTCGCGGTCGTCGGGATCACCGGATCCGCGCTGCTCAGCGTGGCTCTCGCGAACCCGGCGGCGATCCAGCCGGCCCCGCGGCTGCTCGACACGGCGCTGGGGTGCGCGGTCGCGCTGCTCGGCGGGGTGCTGCTCTGGCCCCGCCGCGGCCTGCCCGACCAGCCGCGGGCGTTCGCCACCGGGTTGGACGCCCTCGCCCGGATCGCCTCCTCGGCACCGGGCGCCACGGACGAGGCCTACCGGTGGGCCCACGCCTGGCGGGCCGAGCTGGAACGGGACCTGGCCGAGGCGGACCCGGCGCGGGCCGCCGCGGCGTGGCTGCCCGTCGCGCTCCTGCTCGAGCGGGCCGTGGACCACGCCTGCACCGCAGGCGGTCCCCTGGCGTTGCCGCCGGAGCGCCCGGCGACCCCGGCCGAGGCCGCGAACCTGCTCACCGCGTACCTCGGCCGTTGAGCGGGTCGCCGGTCCCTGCCGCGGCGCTCGGCCCGGCGCCCCGGCCGATCCGCTACCGGACGACGTCGAAGACCTGCTTCTGCAGCCCGTTCGAGTAGGCCTTGCTGTCGACCAGGCGCAGCATCTGCTTGTCCTTGTCCGTCTCGCTGAACATGCGCTTGCCGGCGCCGAGCAGGAGCGGGAAGACGAGCAGGTGGTAGCGGTCGATCAGGCCGGCGTCGGAGAGGCCGCGGTTCAGGGTGGCGCTGCCGTGGATGATGATCGGCCCGCCGTCGGTCTCCTTGAGGGCCGCGACGTCGTCGAGGCCGCGCAGGATCGTGGTCTCGCCCCAGTTGGTGGCCAGGTCGGCCTCGGCCAGCGTGGTCGACACCACGAACTTGGGCATCGCGTTGTAGCCGGCGAAGATGTCCATGTCCGGCCACACGGGAGCGAAGGCCTCGTAGCTGGTCCGGCCCATCAGCATGGCCGTGGCCTCCTCCTGCTCGGAGCCCTTCATCTCGTAGGCGTCGGCGTCCTGCTCGATGTCCTTGAAGGTCCAGCCCGAGGAGCGGTAGCCGGGCTCGCCGCCGGGGGCCTCCACGACGCCGTCGAGCGAGACGAACGCGGTGCTGATCAGAAGGCGGCTCATGGTGTCCTCCGGGGAGCGCGTGACGATGCGGTTGCCAGGGAGACCGTAGGGGGGCGCGAAAGTCATCGGTCACACGACGATCCGGGTGCCTCGAGGGGCACCCGGATCGTCGGTTGTGGGGAAGGTGGTTCAGGCGGCTCTTCAGGCGGCGAGGGCCATGGCCGGGGCGGTGACCGGGGCAACCGTGCCGCGGGCCTCGATCGCGGTGAACAGGGCGTCCTCGTAGCGGGCGATGCAGGAGTCCCAGGTCAGGGTCTCGGCCTTGGCCCGGGCCTGGGCGGAACGGGTGGCCAGCAGGGCGCGGTCGTCGGCCAGCTCGCGCAGGGCGGCGCGGAGGGTGTCGACGTCGCGGGCCGGGACGATCGTGCCGGGGCCGGCGGCCAGGTCGCGGACACCGGGCAGGTCGGACACGACCGGGACAGCACCGGCCATCATGCCCTCCAGCACCACCAGGCCGAACGCCTCGGCCTGCGTCACGGACGGGAGGGTGACCACGTCGGCGGAGTCGTAGGCGGCGGCGAGCTCCTCGTCGGAAACCCGGCCGCGGAAGGTGATGTTCGTGGCGCCGGCGGCGAGGCGCTGGTAGTCGGCGCGGTGCGGGCCGTCCCCGATCAGGGTCAGCTCCATGCCGTCCTGGCCGGCGACGGCGGGGATGAGCCACTCGAGGCCCTTGTAGGGGCGCATCTGCCCGACGAACAGCACCTGCAGCGGACCGTCGGTCTTCTTCTCCGCGAGGGGGCGGAGGTCGGTGCCCCACTCGATGACCTTCACCGGCGGCCGGCCCGAGCCGCGGGACTCGCTGTCGGCGTAGAACTGCGAGGTGGTCAGGGTCATGTCGGCGCGGCCGGAGAGGATGCGGTGGAGGCGATTGTAGACCCCGGAGAGGGTTTCGGCGCCGCGCACGGCGAGGGCGGAGTGGTGGGTGTAGACCACCGGGGTGCCGCGCCGCGCGCCGGCGAGGAGGAGGAAGACGTCGGACATGGTGGGGACCGGGCCGTGGAGGTTGATGACGTCGTAGTCGCGGGTCATGGCCGAGATGTGGCGCCAGTAGGCCAGCATCGCCGAGAACCGGTACTCGCCGAACGACAGCCGCGGGATCTGCACGCTGGACAGGACGTCCACGCGGTGCCCGCGGCCCCGGAGGCCGGTGGTGAGGCGGTCGACGCAGCGGGAGATCCCGGACACGATCGGCGGGGCCTCGCTGGTGACGATCAGGACGTTGAGGCCGTCCTCGTGCGCGGAGACCGCGGGGCGCAGGGTGCCGGTGGTGGGGGTGATGGTGCGCTGGGCGCGGAGGTGGGTGAGGAAGCGGCGGGCCTCGCGCACCATCGTGAACCGGCCGGTGGTGGCGGTGGTGGTGTTCGACATCGGGGGCTCCTCGTCCGTTCCTGCTGACAGGAACAAGACTGCTGCTCAGAGCCCCGGCAAACGATCGTGTGCACCCGCCGACCGGCAGGGCTCCACCCCCGAACCCGGGTAGGGTTCACCCCCCACCCGAACCGGACGGACCGTCGCTTTCGGGCACCGGATGTGGTCCACTGGCCGCCCTCACCTGCACCGGGAGGCCCGCATGATGCTCTGGCGGCTGCTGAGCGCCCTGGCCCTGCTCGCGATGGGGGGCCTGCACCTCTGGCTGGTCTTCCACGGCACCGGGGGCATCCTCGGCGTGCTGTTCGTGCTCAACGCGATCGGCGGCCTCGCGCTCGCGATCGCGATGCTCGCGACCCGGGGCCGGCTGCTCCTCGTCTCCTCGGTGCTGAGCCTGCTGTTCCTGGGCGGCACACTGCTCGCCCTGGTGCTGGCCCTGACCGTCGGCCTCTTCGGGATCCGCTCCAGCCTGAGCTACGACCTCGCCACGACGACCCTGGTCGTGGAGGCGATCGGGGTGGTGGTCCTGCTGGTCACCACGGTCCGCGCGGCACGGCGGCAACCGGTGCGATGAGTTTTGCCGGGGCCCGCCGTCTACCGCTCGACATCGACAGCACACTGCCCCGGAGGGCATCATGACCAAGATCATCGCCGGCCTGTTCAGCTCCGTCGACGGCGTCGTCGAGGCGCCCGAGACCTGGCACTTCCCGTACTTCGACGACGAGGTCGGCGCCGTCGTCGGCACCCTGATGCAGCCACGGATGCTGTTGGGCCGCAAGACCTACGTCGGTTTCGCCGAGGCCTTCGCCCCGATGGCGGGGCAGGACTTCGCCGACCAGATGGCGGCGCCGCCGAAGTTCGTCGTGTCCCGCACCCTGGAGTCCGCGGAGTGGGGCAACGCCTCGATCCTCGGCGCGGACTGGGCGGACCGGATCCGTGAGATCAAGGCCGAGGGCGGGCCGGACCTGGGCATGAGCGGCAGCGTCGCGCTGGTCCGCGGCCTGATCGCCGAGGGCCTGCTCGACGAGCTGCACCTGCTCGTGCACCCGGTCGTCGTGGGCAAGGGCCTGCGGGTGTTCGGCGACGACGGGTCCTACCCGCTGCCGTTGGCCTCCGCGACCACCCTGACCAACGGGACCCTGCACCTGACCTACACGCCCGAGACGCGGTAGGCCCGGGGGGCGGCACCCCGCGGACCGTCCGAGGAGGACGATCTCCCCCGCGCCCACGGGCCGGGACGCCTCAGCCGAAGTCCGACACGCTCTCGAAGAGCGGATGGGTGCCGGACTGCGGTACGGCCGGGCCGGTCGTGGGGATCGGACCCGGGGCGTCGGGCAACGCGGCGGTGCCCTGCAGCGTCCAGCTGTCGATCACGAAGGGGATGCTGGTGGCGGTCAGGAAGTCCGGCCCGTCCGTGATCACGAAGTGCAGGTGGGCGGAGGTGGAGTTGCCGCTGTTGCCCAGCGTGCCCACGACGTCGCCGGCCTTGACCGTGTCCCCCGGTCTCACCGTGACGCTGCCCGGCTGCATGTGGCCGTACACGGCGAAGCGGTCCGGGGCGATCCGGATGACCACGCTGTTGCCGATGTAGTCCTCGCCGACCTTGACGTTCTTCGCCGGCGTGACCTGCGGGGCCTCGTTCGGCAGCCCGTCGCGGGTCGCGACGACCGTGCCGTCCGCGACCGCCAGCTCGTCGGCGCCGATGTAGGAGTACTGGTCGTTGCTGCTGCCGTCGCCCGCGAAGAAGGCGCCGTTCTCCAGCCGCACCCAGTCCACGGCGAACATCTCGGACTTGATCTCGTGCTGGCCGTCGACCGAGTAGCGCAGCGAGCGGTGCCCGTTGGGCTCGCAGCACCCCTGCAGGCTCCACCAGCCGCCGCCCCTCAGCGGGGCGGAGATCCGCACGGGCTCGATCGGTGAGACCTTCCGCGGCAGGCCGGTGACCTGCCCGGTCGTCCGCCCGTCGAGGATGGACAGTGCGGGGGCGTCCGCGGGGACGCTCCAGGAGAACGCGTGGTCGAGCTCGGCCGGAGGCTCGGCACCCGCCGGCAGCGCGATGTCGACCTCGACGGCGACCTGGCCCGACACGGGGATCTGCGCGGCGGGGGTGACCGGCCGCTGGATGAAGTTCTGCTGCGTGCGCGCGGCGAGCTCCGGACCGCTGAGCGTGAGCACGGGGGTGCCGGCCTTCCGGTCCCGCACCTCCACCGAGGTCAGCGTGACCGGCGCGGTGAAGACGTTGGTGACCAGCACGTCGTACTCGACGTGGGTCCGGCCGTCGCTGCCGGGGACCACCAGCGGGTCGCCGATGGGCGCCAGCGTCAGCGGGGTGAGGCCCTGCGGCGCCACGGCCGGCGGCGACGCGGGCGTCACCGCCGGGGCTCCGCAGGCGGTCAGCAGTGCCGCCGCGGTCAGCCCGCCCAGCGCCGCGACGATCGTCCGGTTCGACCTCGAGATCAGTGCCACTCGCGGATGACAGCAGTGATCGACGGTGGTCCACATCGTCCGGATTGGGTACGTCGTCCTCCTGCGACGTGAGGCGCAGGGCCCGGGCCGGCCGGGGGCGTAACCTCCCGGGTGGCACGGGTGATCGAGAGGAGCCGGACATGGTGGACGACGGGCAGCAGCGGCGGATCGCCTTCGTGCAGTCGTTGTGGCACAGGGAGATCGTGGACCAGTGCCGGGACGCGTTCCTCGCCGAGATGGCCGAGCGCGGCGTCCCCGCGGACCGGATCGACCTCTTCGAGGTCACCGGCGCCTTCGAGATCCCGCTGCACGCCAAGCGCCTCGCCGAGACCGGCCGGTACGCGGGGATCGTGGCCTCCGGCCTGGTGGTCGACGGCGGGATCTACCGTCACGAGTTCGTGGCCACCGCGGTGATCGACGGCCTCATGCGGGTGCAGCTCGACACGGGGGTCCCGGTCTTCTCCGCGGTCCTCACCCCGCACCACTTCCACGAGCACGACGAGCACCACGGCTTCTTCCACGACCACTTCGCCGTGAAGGGCCGCGAGGTGGCGAAGGCGTACACGGAGACGGTCGCGGCCCTCGACCGTCTCCCCGTCTAGCCGAGAACCTCGCGCAGGCGGACGGCGAACTCCTCGGGCTTGCCCGCGTAGCCGAAGGAGCCGTCGAGGAAGCCGCCGTGATGGCTCGGGAAGACGGCGACCTCCTGGCCGAGCAGCGCGGCCGCGGCCCTCGACGTGCGGTCGGTGAAGGTGCCCGCGGACTCCTCGCCGACCGCGATCACGACGCGCGACGAGGCGTTCCTCAGGGCGTCGACGTCGGGCTCGTAACCGCTCACGGCCCACGACAGGTCGGAGAGCAGGGGGTCGTCGCGCTTGCCGTCGTCCTCGGTGGGCATGCCGAACTGCGCGGGATCCGGCGCCGGCTGCGCCAGGTACTCCTCGGTGTACTCGCCCGCCCACGAGGTCATGGCGATGAAGGCCGCCATGCCGGCGCCCCAGCCCTTCGCCTCGTAGGCCTCGGTCACGGCGGCGCGGGCCCGGAACCCGTTGGCCGCGTCCGGCGTGACCGGGATGAGCGGCGGCTCGTGCGCCACGAGGGTGATCACGTCCCCGGGATGGGCCGCGACCAGGGCGAGCGCGGTGACCGCGCCGCCGCTGCTGCCGAACACCTCGACCGGGCCGCCGAGCTCGGCGATCAGGGCGTGGAGGTCCTCGGCCTGGACCTCGGGATCGAACGTGGTGCCGCCGTCCTTGCGGACGCTGCGGCCGAGGCCGCGGGGGTCGTAGGCGACCACGGTCCGCTCGGGCAGCAACCCGGCGAGGACGTGGAAGCCGTCGGCCGCCATGGGCTGGCCGACGGCGAGCAGGATCGGGCGGCCGTCCGCGGGCGGGAGCGGGCCGAACACGTCGTAGGTGAGGTCGACGTCGGGGGTCACGAGGACTCGGGTCTCCATGCTCGTGAGACCGGGCGGCGCCGCGAAACTCATCGGAGGTGGCGCCATCCGGCGACCAGCCGCCCCACCCGCGCCGCGGCGTCGTCGGCGATGCCCGCTGGACAGCCGTGCCAGCATCGGTGCATGGAGGTGCGCACCGCCCGCGCCGGTGATGCGGGAGCGATCGCGCGGGTGCAGGTGGAGTCCTGGCGGGCGGCCTACCGCGGACTGATCGCCGACGACGTGCTCGACGGGCTGTCCGTCGAGGACCGGACGGCGGTCTGGGCGGGAGCGCTCGCCGCGCCCGCGGCGCACCTCGATGTCACGGAGGTGGGCGGGGAGGTCGTCGGGTTCGTCGCGGTGAGCCCCGGGATGCTCCACGCGCTCTACACGCTGCCGTCGGTGTGGGGCACGGGTGTGGGGCTCGCGCTGCACGACGGCGGGGTCGAGCGGATCCGGGCCGGTGGGGCCGAGGGCGCGGAGCTGTCGGTGCTGGAGGGGAACGCGCGGGCGGTCCGGTTCTACCTCCGCGAGGGGTGGGTGCTCGGGGAGGCCGGGACCGAGACCGTGATGGGCGGGCTCGTGCTGCCCGTGCGACGGATGCACCTCGCGCTGTCGCCGAGATGAACCCCAGCCACCGGGGCGGGGTGCTCCCCGGTGGCTCGGTTCGTCTCGACCCGGGACTGTCCGTTCGGGGCGTGGCGGGCGGGGGCCGCGGCGCTGTTCAATGGGGTGTGGACAGCGAGCGGCCGGTCGTGGACGGCACCCGGATCAGCTCCCGGGAGCTGCGGGCGCGGGCCCTGGCCGAGGCCGGGGTGCTGCGGGGCGGCCATGAGGCGGAGGTCGCGACGGCGCGCGCCGAGCTGGTCGACAGCCTGGCCGCGCTCGACCGGGGGCTCGCCCGGCTGCGCGCCGAGGTCGGCGCGAAGGTGAAACGGGTGGGGATCATCGCGGGTGGGGTCGTCGCGGGGAGCGCCGCGCTCGCCGGCGCCGCCGCGCTCGTCCGGGTGCGGGCGGGGAAGCGCGCCGCGGGCTGAGCGGCGCGGCTCGGGATGCTCCTGGCCTGACGGGATCCGGGGCGGGGGCTAGGGTCCGCCCGGTGGAGAACGAGGACGAACGGATCGCGCTGTTCCTCGACTACGAGAACCTCGCGATCGGGGCCCGGGACGGGTTGGGCGTCAGCCCGTTCGCCTTCGGCCCGGTGGCCGACGCGCTCGCCGAACGCGGCCGGGTGGTGAGCCGGCGGGCGTACGCGGACTGGTCGTTCTTCGACGAGGACCGCCGGCTGCTCACTCGCCAGCAGGTCGAGCTGATCGAGATGCCGCAGCGGCTCGGGGTGGCCCGCAAGAACGCGGCGGACATCAAGATGGCCCTCGACGCGCTGGAGCTGGCCTACGAGCGGCCGTTCATCACGACCTTCGCGATCGGGACCGGGGACTCGGACTTCACCCCGCTCGTCCACAAGCTGCGCGAGATGGACAAGCGGGTGATCGGGATCGGGGTGCAGTCCTCGACCTCGGCGCTGCTGCCGCCGGCCTGCGACGAGTTCCTGTTCTACGACCGGCTGGTGGGTGTCGAGGCCAAGCCCGCGGCGCGGCGGGGCCGGAACGGGAAGCCGGCCCAGCACGCCGCACCCGAACCGGCGCCGGTGGTCGAGGCCCCCGCAGAGCCGGAGGAGGAGCCCGCGGACGGCGTCGACGTCGGCAAGCTGGTGGTGAGCACCCTCGCCGGACTCCAGCGGCACGCCGACGGGCCGGTGCTCGCCTCCCGGCTCAAGCGGGCGATCCTGCGCAAGGACCCCACGTTCGACGAGGCCGACCACGGCTTCCGCGGGTTCGGCGAGCTGCTGCGCCACCTCCAGAACGACGGCGTCGTCGAGCTGGGGGTGGGTTCTGCGCAGGGGGACCCGCAGGTGACCTTCGCGGAGCGCGGCCCCGGCGACGAGGCGGCGTTCACGCTGCTCGTCGACACCGTGCGCGGGCTCGGCCGGCCGCAGCTCTCCGGGCTGAAGGACCAGATCCGCAAGCGGGAGCCGGACTTCAGCGAGAAGCGCTACGGCTTCGCGGGGTTCCAGGCGTTCGTGAAGGCGGCCCGGGCGCGGGGGCTCGTCGACATGGAGTGGGACGAGGCCCTCGGCGACCAGGTGCTGTCACTGCCGGGCTAGGCCGCGCGGGAGGCGAACTGCTTGCCGGTGCTCGCGGCGAGCTCGTGGGCCTTGGCGCGGACCTCGGCGGCGAGCGGGCGCAGCGCCTCCATCTGCGGGGTCACGTCCGCCAGGGTCAGCTCGGCCTCGACGAGGGTGACCTCGGCGCCCCACACGTCGCCGAAGATCCGGCGGATCCAGTCCGTGGCGTGGTCCCAGCCGGCGCGCGGGGTGCCCTCGCCGTAGCCGCCGCCGCGGGCGACGACGATCGCGACCTGGCGGCCGGCGAGCGGCGTGGTGCCGGGGGCGAAACGCGGGTCGGTGATCACGAGGTCGATCCACACCTTGAGGTGCTGGGAGACGCCGAAGTTGTAGAGCGGCGCGGCGATCACGGCGGTGTCGGCGCGGAGCACCTCGTCCGCCAGCGTGGTGGCGAGCGCGACGGCGGCCTTCTGGCCCTCGGTGCGCTGGTCCTCGGGGGTGTAGCCGGCGAACGCGGCGGTGGCCCAGACCTCGGCCGGGAGCGGTGCGGTGCCGACGTCGCGGCGGATCACGCTGCCGCCGGGGTGCTGCTCGAGGTAGGCGCGCTCGAGGGTGTCGGCGACCTCGCGGCTCACCGAGCCCTCGGTGCGGATGCTGCTGTCGAGACGGAAGAGGGACACGGGAGACCTCCGGAGGACGTGCTGTCTGTAAGATGTTCTGTATAGCAGACTATCTCAGGAGCAGAACATCGGCAGTGGCTCGTCTCACCGGTACCCTTCGGACATGACCACCCCGCAGCACGTCGAGGCCGATCTCGGCTGGGCGCTGGGCAAGGTCATGCGCGCGCACCTGCGCACCGCACAGGAGGTCGTCGCCGGGCTGCCGGGTGGGCCGCGGGGCTACCAGGTGCTGGTCGAGGCCGCGAACGGCGGACCGGGGAACCAGCTCGCGCTCGCCCAGAAGCTGGGTGTGGACCGCACCGTCATGACCTACCTGCTCGACGAGCTGGAGAAGGCCGAGCTGGTGCGCCGCCAGCCCGATCCGGCGGACCGGCGGGCGCGGCAGATCGTGATCACCGACGCCGGGCGCGGCCGGCTCTGCGACCTCGAGCGCCGGCTGCGGGCCGCGGAGGAGGCGCTGCTCAGCCCGCTCGACGCGGCGGAGCAGGGGCAGCTGCGGGCGCTGCTGGCCAAGCTGGCCACGGACGCCGGCCCCGCCGACGCGTGTGCGGCGGCGGAGCAGATCGAGAACTGCTAGGAGATCGCCTTGACGGCCTTGGTGCCGTCGGGGGCGATGGCGTACCAGGTGCTGTCGGTGCCCTGGCCCTCGGCGGTCGAGAGCAGGCCGTCGTCGCGGGACCAGGTGTAGAGCGGCCAGCCGGCGAGGGTGAGCTGGGTGCCGCCGTCGGCGCGCTTGACCGTGCCCACCTTCGCCGCGTCGACGCCCATGAGCTCGGGCTGCTGGCCGTCGGGGAGCAGGAAGGGCTGCCACGTGGTCGCACACGCGCCGGTGCAGGTCGACGTCGGCGGCGCGGCGGAGTCCTTGTCGAAGCGGTGCAGGACGTGCCCGGAGCCGTCGGTGACGACCGTCCCCAGTGGACCGCTCTGCACGGCCCACAGCTCGACGCCGCCGGAGCCGTGGCTCATGCCGGGCATCGCGCCCATGTCCATGCCCGGCATCTGGTGCTGGGCGGCGGGGGCTGCTGCGGAGGGTGCCTGGGGGGAGCTGCAGGCGCCGAGCGCGAGCAGTCCGGCGGCGGCGAGACAGGCCAGAGTCAGGGGGGAGCGACGGGCCATCGGGGGTTCTCCTTGTCGGGTGGCCCGACGGTAGGTGGGTGCCCGCTGCCGGTGGCCGAGTCTGAGAAGGGTGGTTGCCTGTGGTCCGGCGATCCGCCGGCGCGGGGAGGCGAACGGCGCCGCGCTGCTCCACCGGGCGGAGCGGGCTGCGCCGGGGGCCTCTCAGGCGCGTCGCCGAACGGGCGGGCGGACCGCTCGTCCCGTCCGGATGCCGTCCCGGTCCTCCCGGATCAGGCCTGGAGCCAGAGGCTCACGGCGAGGCCGAGCCCGGCCAGCCCGATCGCGATCCGGAGCGGGGTCGCCGGCACCCTGCGGACGAGCACGGGGCCGATCCGCGACCCGACCAGCAGGCCCGCGCAGAGGACGCCCGCGGCGGCCCAGTTCACGGGGCCGGTGAAGGCGAAGACGACGGCGGCGACGATGTTGGCCGCGCCCGTCGCCACGTTCTTCGCGGCGTTGGAGCGCGCGAGGCTCTGCGACCAGGCCACGGAGAGCAGCGCGAGCATCATGACGCCGGCGGCGGCGCCGAAGTAGCCGCCGTAGACCGCGACGCCGAACGCGGCGACGAGCGTGAGCGGGCCGAGCGGGGTGCTCGCCGCGCCCTCCTCGGTGCGGCGCTCCGCCCACTGCCGCAGCCGCGGGGCGACCACCAGCAGCACGCTGGCCAGCGCGATCAGCCACGGGACGACCGAGGCGAACGTGTCGCCGGGGGTGACCAGCAGCAGCGCGCCGCCCGCCGCGCCACCGACCGCCGTCAGCAGGCAGAGGCGGACGAGGACCGGGCCCTGGCCCTTCAGCTCCGGGCGGGACCCGGCGACCGAGCCGGCCGTCGTCCCGATCATGGCGACGGTGTTGGTGACGTTCGCGACGACCGGTGGCAGGCCGACCGCCAGGAGCGCGGGATAGGAGATCAGGGACGCGAGCCCCGCCACCGCACCGGTGAACCCGCCGCCGAGCCCGGCCAGGAACAGAAGTCCCAGCGTCGCGGCGGTCATCCCTCGACCGAAGCACGGCTCGCCGGGGAACGGAATGTGATGTCGGCTGGCACGCTGTGCCGATGACCGCGCTCGATCTCAACTCCGACCTCGGCGAGTCCTTCGGCCGCTGGACCCTGGGCGACGACGACGCGATGCTCGGGCTGGTGACCAGCGCGAACGTCGCGTGCGGCTTCCACGCCGGGGATCCGACGACGTTGCGCCGCACGGTGTCCGCGGCCGCCCGCAACGGGGTGGTGGTCGGGGCCCAGGTGGCCTACCGGGACCTCGCGGGGTTCGGGCGTCGGTTCGTCGACGTGGAACCGGAGGACCTCACCGCGGACGTGCTGTTCCAGATCGGCGGGCTCGAGGCGATGTGCCGGGCCGCCGGAACGGCCGTCCGGTACGTGAAGCCGCACGGGGCGCTCTACAACGCGTCGGTGCACCACGCGGCGCAGGCCCGGGCCGTGGTGGCGGCGGTCGCCGAGTACGACCCGACGCTGCCGGTGCTCGGCCTGCCCGGCTCGGAGCTGCTGCGGGCGGCCGAGGAGCGGGGGCTGCGGGCGGTGCCGGAGTTCTTCGTCGACCGCGGGTACACGCCCGAGGGATCGCTGGTGCCGCGGCGCGAGGAGGGGGCGCTGCTGCGCGATCCCGCGGAGGTCACCGAGCGGCTGGTGCGGATGGTGACCGACGGGGTCGTCCGTGCGGTCGACGGGACGGACGTGCGGGTGCGGGCGGAGTCGGCGTGCCTGCACGGGGACTCGCCCGGCGCGGTCGCGATGGCGCAGGCGGTGCGGGACGGGCTGGCGGCCGCGGGAGTGATCCTGGAGGGCTTCGCGTGACGGTCCTCCCGTTCGGCGACGCCGCGCTGCTGGTGACCCACGAGGACCCGGTCGCGCTGGGTGCGGCGTGCCGGTCCGCAGCGTTCGCCGGGGTGCTCGACGTGGTGCCGGCGGCGGAGTCGGTGCTGCTGGTGTGCACGCCGGGCACGGACCTCGGCGGGTTGCGGTCGGCCGTCGAGACGCTGGAGGTGCGGCCGGTGGAGGCCCTCGACGCGGGCTCGGTGGGGATCGCGGTGACCTACGACGGCCCGGACCTCGACGAGGTCGCCTCGCTGACCGGGCTCGACCGCGCCGGGGTGGTCGCCGCCCACACGGGGACGCCGTGGCGGGTGGCGTTCGGCGGGTTCGCGCCCGGCTTC
This sequence comes from Pseudonocardia ailaonensis, assembly GCF_039531635.1. Taxonomy (NCBI): domain Bacteria; kingdom Bacillati; phylum Actinomycetota; class Actinomycetes; order Pseudonocardiales; family Pseudonocardiaceae; genus Pseudonocardia; species Pseudonocardia ailaonensis. The sequence continues at coordinate 35,571 of NZ_BAAAQK010000005.1, forward strand.
GCCTACCTGACCGGCGGGGACCCCCGGCTGCACGTGGCGCGTCGGTCGTCGGCACGGACGTCCGTCCCGGCGGGGTCGGTGGGGCTCGCCGGGGAGTTCAGCGGGGTGTACCCGCGCTCGTCGCCGGGGGGATGGCAGCTCATCGGGCGCACCGACGCCGTGCTGTGGGACCTGGACCGGGACCCGCCCGCGCTGCTCGTGCCGGGTGCCGAGGTGAGGTTCGTCGAGTCGTGATCACGGTGCTGGGGACGGGGGCGCAGGCGCTGGTCCAGGACCTGGGGCGGCCCGGGCTGGCGGCCCTGGGGGTGGGTCGCTCGGGGGCGGCGGACCGTGCGTCGCTGCGGCTGGGGAACCGGCTGGTGGCGAACCCGCCGGACGCCGCCGCGATCGAGGTGCTGTTCGGCGGGCTGGCGCTGCGGGCCTCGCGGGACCTGCTGGTGGCGCTCACCGGGGCGCCGGCGCCCGCGTCGGTGGACGGGCGGCCGGTGGGGCACTTCGCGCTGGTCCCGGTGCGGTCCGGCCAGGAGCTGCGGCTCGGGGTACCGACCTCGGGACTGCGGACGTACGTCTGCGTCCGAGGGGGGATCGCCGTCCCGCAGGTCCTCGGGTCGCGCAGCACGGACCTGCTCTCGGGGATCGGGCCGGCGCCGCTCGAGGCGGGGACCGAGCTGCCGATCGGGCCGGAGCCCTCGGAGTTCCCGCTGGTGGAGGTCGCTCCGGTGGCCCCGCCGCCGGCCGGGCTCGTCACGCTCCGGGCGGTCCGGGGTCCCCATGCCTCGCACGCGGTGGACCCGGGCGGGCTCGCGACCTCGCCCTGGGTCGCCTCCGACCGGACGGACCGGGTGGGGATGCGGCTGGAGGGCGCGACCCTGGAGCCGGCCGACGGCGCGGGGACGCTGCCGAGTATCGGCCTGACCCGCGGTGCGGTGCAGCTGCCGCCGGGCGGGGAGCCCGTTGTCTTCCTCGCCGACCATCCCGTGACCGGGGGATACCCGGTGATCGCGGTGCTCGAGGACGCGGAGGTGGACCGGGCTGCGCAGATCCGGCCCGGACAACAGGTGCGGATCCGACTCCGACCCTCGTGAGTGGCAATAGTCGCTCTGGCGACTATTCGCACTCACGGGGTGGGCGGCACAGGAGGTCGAGGTGCTCGGCGAGGGTGCGGCGGAGCTCGGCGGGGGAGGTCAGGGCGGGGCGGGCGCAGCCCTGGAAGGTCAGGCCCTGGACCAGGGCGTCGATGCTCGCGGCGGCCCGTTCCGGATCGAGGTCCGGGCGCAGCTCCCCGCTCGCGATCATGATCTCCACCGCGCGGTCGGCCAGCCGGCGGATCCCCTGGCCCGTCTCCTCGCTGATCCCGCGCAGGCCGGGGAACGCGAGCGCGTGGGCGGCGAAGGCGAGGTAGATCTGCTGGTCCGCCCGGCCCTGCTCGCCCACCGGCAGCAGCTCGGCGAGCATCGTCTCGACCCCGCGCCGGTCCCGGGCCGCCTCGAGCAGGGGCACGACCCGCAGCGACGCGACCGCCACGAGCTCCCGCATCGCGTTCGTGAGCAGCGCGTCCTGGGTGGGGAAGTAGTACCGCAGCGCGGTGGGTGACATGCCGGCCTCGGCCGCGACCGTCCGCACGGACACGTCCGCGATCCCGGCCTGCCGGATGACCCGCCAGAGCGCCTCGACGATCGTGGCGCGCCGGGCGTCGTGATCGGCGAGGCGCGGCATGGCTTTGTCTAGCACAGCGCACACGGTAGGTTCTGGTACAGCCGTACTAGCACCCGTCCGTGCCGGTGGGTCGAGGCCGGGGGGTCGGCACGGGTCGCGGCGCGAGTACGGCCGGGTGCGGCCCCGGGAGCCCGGGGCCGCACTGGCCCGGCCACCACGGCCGATGAGCCGCTCGCCACGCTCGATTCGGTGCGGCCGGCGCCCTCGCTACGCTCGGACCCGTGCCCACGCTCCGAGCGCGGATCGCGTCCTGGTTCGTCCGCCGCCAGCTGGCCCGGATGAACCGCAAGGGCCTCGATCTCGGCTCCCTGCTCCCCGAGTCCGCCCTGATGCCGCTGCGCAGGGACGGGCTCGACCCCATCCCGGCGCTGGCCGCGGCCCGGTCCGCCGCACCCGTCAGCAAGCTCGACATCCCCCTGAAGATCGACGTCTGGCTGGTCAGCGGGCGCGAGGAGGTCCGGACGGTCCTCGGCTCGGTCGACGACTGGTCCAGCGACTTCAACAACCTCGCCGTGCAGGTCGGGATGGCCGAGAGCGAGAACCCCGGCGGCCTCGGCTTCTCCGACCCGCCCGTGCACACCCGGCTGCGCAAGCTGCTCACGCCGGAGTTCACGATGCGCCGGCTCGCGCGGCTCACCCCGCGGATCGAGGAGATCGTGGAGGAGTGCCTCGACACGATGGCGGCCGCCGACGGGCCGGTCGACCTGGTCGAGGCCTTCGCGCTGCCGATCCCGTCGCTGGTGATCTGCGAGCTGCTCGGCGTGCCGTACTCCGAGCGCGAGGCGTTCCAGGAGGTCGCGACCGCCCGTTTCGACCTGCTCGGCGGCGCGTCCGCCTCGCTCGGCGCGATCTCGGACTCGCTCGTCTTCCTGCGCGAGCAGGTCAAGAAGCAGCGCGACAACCCCACGGACGGCCTGCTCGGCCAGATCATCCGCGAGCACGGCGACCAGGTGGACGACGAGGAGCTGGCCGGCCTCGCCGACGGCGTCCTGACCGGCGGGTTCGAGACCACCGCGTCGATGCTCGCGCTCGGTGCGCTCGTCCTCATGGAGGACGCCGACGCCGCCCGGACCGTCCGCGAGGGGGACTCGGGCCCGGTCGTCGAGGAGCTCCTGCGGTACCTGACGGTCGTGCAGGTCGCGTTCCCGCGCTTCGCGAAGCGGGACATGCAGGTCGGCGGCGTGACGATCAAGGAGGGCGACGGCGTGATCTGCTCGCTGCTCTCCGCGGACCGCGACGGCGCCGAGCCCTTCGACCTGTACCGGGCCCCGGCGCCGCACTACGCCTTCGGCCACGGCATCCACCGCTGCATCGGCGCCGAGCTGGCCCGGATGGAGCTGCGCGCGGCCTATCCCGCGCTGCTGCGCCGCTTCCCCGAGCTGCGGCTCGCCGTCCCGGCCGACGAGCTGCAGTTCCGGGACGCCTCGATCGTCTACGGCGTGGAGACGCTGCCCGTGCTGGTGCGCTGAACCCAGTCCGCCACCAGCGCCCGGCAGGCCTTCGCGCTGGTCTCCGCCCGGTCGACGATCTCGGCGCGCACGGCGTCGAGGTCCACCTCGGCGGCCACGGCCGCCGCCACCGCGGGCGACCAGCCGCTCGTCCAGCAGGCGAAGACGTCCAGGGTGATCTCCGGATGGAACTGCAGGCCCAGGTGCGGGCCGAGCGCGAACGCCTGGAGCGCGACGTCGTTGCGGAGCAGCTCGGTGGCGCCCGGCGGCAGGGTGAAGGCGTCGTAGTGGAACTCCATCCACCGGCCGGTGTCCAGGTCGGTGAACCCGCGTTCGGGTCGCGGCGCGCGCCCGACCGTCCCGCCGAGGGAACGGGAGAGGGCCTGGCCGCCGAAGCAGATCCCCAGCGTGGGGGTGCCGTGCGCGGTGGCGGCGCGCAGGAAGGCGAGCTCGGGGGCGAGCCAGGGCAGGGTGTCGTCGTAGGCGGCCTCGGCGGAGCCCATCACCACGATCCGGTCGACGTCCGCGGGATCCGGCACCGCGCCGCCCGCCGTGAAGGTGGCGAGCCGCACCTCGAACCCCAGGTCTTCTAGGACCGGGAGGACCGTGCCCGGGATGCGGCGCTGCCTGGCCGGGTCGGGATCGTGGACGAGGATCAGCGCGCGGGCCATGGCCCGAGCGTGCCTCAGCCGTCGGGCTCGGGCACCGTGACCTTCGCCGGCACGCTCTTGCCGAACGCCAGCGCCGCGAGATCGCTCACGGCGTGCACCCCGTCGGCCTCGGAGCCGGAGGGCGGCACCTGGTCCATGATCGCGACGACGTACCGCTCGCCCGGCCCGGTGAAGCCGACCGAGTCGAGCACCCAGTGCTTCCCGTAGGAGTCCTGCTCGAAGGACCAGCCGTCCTTGTTGCCGGCGTCCCCGGCGGCCCACACGCCCCACTGCTGGTTCTCGGCCACCCCGCGGAGGGCCTTGACCAGGTAGGCGCGGTCGGCGGGTGCGGTGCGGCCGAGGACGTAGCCGGCGAGCGCGGCGAGATCCGTGGTCGTGCACTTCACGAAGCCCCAGTAGGTGCCCTTCGTGAAGCCGGGGACGAACTCGAGCCCGGACATGCCGAACACGCTGCGGAAACGGGCGAGCATGGCGTCGTCGCCGTAGCGGTCCCAGAGCCGGTCGGACGCGGCCTCGTCCGAGAAGTTCAGCATGGTGTCCATGTCGTGGCGGTCCGCGGCGGACAGGGTGATCGCCCCGCTGCGGTCTCGGACGAGCAGGTCGGTGGCGATCGCCAGCTTGATCGTCGACGCCGTCCAGCCCTCGTGGGTGGTGTCGCCGGCCTGCCAGGTCAGCCCGGTCGCCCGGTCCCGGACGACGATGCCGAGATACCCGTTCGGCGCCTTCAGCTGCGCGATCCGCTGGGCGACGGCGGCGAAGCGGGCCTGCTGGGCGCAGGACCAGCCGGTGTCCGGGCACGCCGGGGCCGTGGCGGTGGGCGACGGGGCGGTGGGCGGCGGGGCGGTGGGCGACGGGGCGGCGGTGGTCGGCGGGGCCGTGGTGTTGCCGGGGGCGGGTGCAGCGACGGGCGCTCCCGCGACCGGCACCGCACATCCCCCGAGCACCGCGAGCAGCAGCACTCCCACCGCCGCCCGCATTATGGAGCCATAACGCACCTTCGCGGGCCCTCTGACGTGCGTTGTGGCTCCATAACGCACTGTCGAGGGCCCTGTGACGTGCGTTGTGGCTCCATGGTGCGTCATGTCGGGGTGACCTCGTCGCCGACCCGGATCGTGACGCCGGGGGTGTCGGGGATCAGGTTCATCCCGAACAGGAGGTTCGTGCCGCTGCGGCGGTGCTTCGCCAGCGTCGCGAGGGGCTCGCGGCCCTTCTCGGCGGTGTCCGGGTCGACCGTCGTCATCACGCAGCGCCCGCACGGCTTGACCACGCGGAAGCGGGCGGCGCCGATCCGGACCGAGCTCCACCCGTCCTCGGCCCAGGCGGGCGTGCCCGTGACCACGACGTTCGGCCGGAAGCGGACCATCGGCAGCGGCGCCTCGGCGGCGTTCGGGCCCTCCGCGACCAGCGCGTTGAGTGCCTCGAGCGAGCCCTCGGTGGTGAGCAGCAGGGGATAGCCGTCGGCGAAGGAGACCCGGTCGTCGGCGCGGCCGTAGTCCGGGTCGACGCCGCGGCGGGTCGGGTCGTCGAGATGCACGAGCCGCAGGGGCCTGCCGATCACCGCGCTCAGCCACTCGTCCGCCTCGGGGCCCGCCGGGGTGGCGGAGACGGTGTCCCGCCAGACCACGACGTCCGTCCGCGGGCCCTCGGGTGTCGCCACGTGGAGGGGCTCGGCGCCGGGGGCCCGCAGCACCAGCCCGTCCGCGACCGGGGTGGGCTCGACCAGCAGTAACCGGTGCAGGGTGCGTGCCGTGGCGAACGCGCCGCCCGGATCGGTGACCATCCAGCGACGGTCCCCGCGCAGCCCCCAGGGCTCGACGCAGGCGACGGGCACGGAGGCGCCCCGGCAGGACTTCACCGGGTAGCGGAAGAGCCCGCCGACGACCGCGCTCACCGGAGGAACCTACGTCCCGCGATCGGGGGACGGCGGGGAAGGATGACCTCATGCGTCTGTTCACCGCCGTCGTCCCGCCGGTCGAGGTGCGTGCCGATCTGCAGGAGGTCGCACCGGTCGCGGGGCTGCGGGCGACGGACCCGGCGGGGTGGCACGTCACCCTGGCGTTCCTCGGCGAGGCCGATCCGGAGACGCTGCGCGACGGTCTGGCCCGGGTCGCCGCCGGTCACCCGCCCCTCGACCTGGCCCTCTCCGGGGCCGGCTCCTTCGGGAACCGGGTGCTGTGGGCCGGGCTCTCGGGCGACCTCGACGGTCTGGCGGCGCTGGCCGGCGCGGTCGCGGAGGTCGCTCGCGCCGCCGGGCTGACCCTCGACGACCGTCCGTACGGGCCCCATCTCACGCTGGGCTTCGCCGCCCCGCCCCGCCCGCTCGACGCCGAGGTGGCGGCCCTGCGCGACCACCGCGGGCCGGGCTGGCGGGCCCGGACGCTGCATCTCGTGCGCAGCGACCTGGGCCCGCGCTACTCGGGCGTGGCGACCTGGCCGCTCACCGGCCCGTGAGCCGCTCGACCACCGGCGCGAGCGCCTGCGCGAACCCCTCCGCGACCGCGAAGTAGCTCACCCCGAGCTCGGCCCGGCGGCGTTCGAGCTCGTCGGCCATCTCGTCCGGCGTGCCGCGCAGGACCGCGAGGGTGTCGGAGTCCCGGAGGGCGTCGGCGATCCCGTCCCCGGCCCACTGCACGGCCCAGTCCGGGATCTCGTCGCCCACCACGAACACGTTCATGCCGATCTCGAGTTCGCGCCCCGCGGCCCGTTCCCGCAGGTCGCGGGCCATTCGGCCGACCTCGCCCCGCGGGGTGAGCGGCTGCGCCGCCAGCATGACGACGTCCGCCCGCTCGGCCGCCAGGCCCAGGGCCTTCGGGCCGCTCGCGGCCATCATGACCGGTGTCCGCGGGCCGTCCGCCTCGCGCTCGCGCAGCGCGTCGATCGCCTCGACGATCTGCGCGCGCCGCTGCGCCCCCGAGCCCCAGGGCAGGCCGAGGCGCTCGGCCTCACCCCGGGCGTCCGGACGTCCGGTGCCCAGCCCGAGATCGAGCCGGCCGCCGGTCAGGGTGGCCAGGGTGTGGGCCTCCCAGGCGATCGTGCGGGCCGGGCGCAGCGGCGCGGCCAGCACGAACGGGGCGATCCGCAGGTCGGGTGCGGCCTGGGCGGCGGTCGCGAGGGCGAGCATCGGCGCGTGCAGGTGGAGGTTGTCCGGGGCGAGCAGGGTCGAGTAGCCGAGGCCGGCGATCCGCCGCGCCCGCCCGGCCCACGCCTCTCCGGGGCCCTGCGGCGCCGCCACGACACCGAAACGGAAGCCGGTCATCGTGTCCTCCCCAGGGTGGCGGCGATCGCGATCATCACCAGCAGGCCGCCGAACCGGGCGACCGGGACGAGGTAGTACAGCGCGGGCGTGATCAGCGCGAACGTGCTGAGCAGCGCGAGCACGCCGACGGCGATCGCGGCCCAGGCGATCGGCGCGGGCACGAGCCTGCGGATCACCGCCGGGACGCCGAGGCCGAGCAGGAACAGGCCCAGCGGCGCGGCGAACCCGACGCTGCCGGTGCCGAACCAGAGCGTGGCGAGGGTGCGGGCGAGGCCCGCGTCCCCCGACCCGGCCGTCTGCGCGGCCGTCCAGCTGAACAGGGCGCTGAGCATCAGCGAACCCGCGGCGAGCACCGCGCCGGCGAGGCCCATCAGCGGACCGGGTGCGGAGACGCCGAGCCGCTGCATCCGGCGGACCGCGGTGGCGGCGTACACGACCAGCGGGAACGCCGAGCCCAGGAGCAGCGCGGCCCCGACGGACATCCAGGTCCCGTTCGCCGCGGCGTAGGCGAGCACCGCGTCCGCCCCGGTGTCGGGCCGCGGGCCCGCGCCGCCGAGGACGGCCCCGGCGACGGTGAGCGCGGCGAGCACGAGCGCGGGGACGAGCAGGGGCGGTCCGCCCTCCCGCTCGGTCCGGGCGGGCCTGTCGGTGGTGAGCGTGGTCATCGTTCCCCCTTGTAGTCGTTACAAGTCAGAACGATTCTCTTGTGACTATGGTTTGTCAACAGATACGGTTCGGGGTGTGGACGATCGCAACGGCCCCGGATCGGCGTTCCTGCTGACCCAGCTGGGCACCTACGCCGCCGGGCGCTTCGCCGAGCGGATCGCGGACCTGGAGCTCACGCCGCCGCAGACCGGCCTGCTACGGGCCATCGCGGCCGGTCCGGGTCAGTCCCAGCAGGCGCTGGCCACCCTGCTGGGCACGCCGCCGAGCCGGCTCGTCGCACTCGTCGACGGCCTCGACGAGCGGGGCCTGGTCGAGCGCCGCCGCAACCCGGACGACCGGCGGCTGCACGCGCTCCACGTCACGCCGGCGGGGCAGGAGCTGCTGGGCCGGATCGCGCAGGTGGGGAAGGCGCACGACGACGACATCACCGGCGCGCTCGATCCCGCCGAGCGATCGGCGTTGCGCGGACTCCTCGGCAAGCTCGCCGTGGCCCACGGCCTCACCCCGGGCGTCCATCCCGGCTACCGGCACCTCTAGAACGCGCGAACGGCACCCTCGCGGCGCGAGGATGCCGTTCGGGGAGGAGCGTGCTCAGCTCTGGGCGGACGGGTCCATCCAGACGACCTCCCAGTGGTGGCCGTCCGGGTCCAGGAAGGACCGGCCGTACATGAAGCCGTGGTCCTGCGGGTCCTGGGCCTTGCCGCCGCCGTTCGCCAGCGCGGCGTCGCCGAGCCGGTCGACCTCCTCACGGGAGTCGACGCCGAGGGCGACGATCGCCTCGGTGGCGCTCCCGTCGGAGGCGGGCTTCACCGTGAAGTCCGCGAAGTGCTTCGGCGAGAGGATCATCGCGTTGATGCCCTCGCCGAGGACCAGGGCGAGCGAGTCCTCGCCGCTGAAGGCCTCGTTGACCGAGTAGCCCAGGGCGGTCCAGAAGGCGCGGGCGCGGGCGAGGTCGTCGCTCTGCAGGTTGACGAAGATCGTGGTCGTGGCCATCGGGGTGCCTCCTCAGAAGGGGTGTCGCAGGGAAGACGGACGAACCGTACGGAACTCATCGGCCCCACCGGAGCCGGGGCCCGCGGGGATGCGAGGGTGGGGGACATGACCGTCAGGTGGGGCATCATCGGGCCGGGCCGGATCGCCCGGAAGGTCGCGGCGGACTTCCCGCACGTGCCGGAGGCGCAGCTCGTCGCCGTCGCCTCCCGGTCGAAGGAGCGCGGCGAGGCGTTCGCCCGGGATCTCGGGGTCCCGACCGTCCACGACTCCTACCGGGCCATCCTCGCGGACCCGCAGGTCGACGCGCTCTACATCGCCACCCCGCACCCGCAGCACCGCGCGATCGCGCTGGCCGGCATCCGGGCGGGCAAGGCGCTGCTGGTGGAGAAGGCGTTCACCGTCACACCGGAGGCCACCCGCGAGATCGTGGACCTGGCCGTCGAGCGCGGGGTGTTCGTGATGGAGGCGATGTGGACGCGCTTCCAGCCGGCCGTCGCGCGGCTGCGCGAGCTGATCGCGGACGGTGCGATCGGTGAGGTCACGGCCGTGCAGGCGGACCTGGGTGCGCAGCACTCCACCGATCCCGCGGACCGCTTCTACGCCCCCGAGCTCGGCGGCGGCGCGCTGTTCGACCTGGCGGTCTACCCGATCTCGTTCGCGCAGATGGTGCTCGGCCCGGCCGTGCACGTCACCGCCCGCGGGGTGCTCGCCGACTCGGGTGTGGACGTCGAGGAGTCGATCCTGCTCGACCACGGCGACGGGCGGACCTCGACGCTGTTCGCCTCGCTGCGCTGCCAGACGCCCGGTGCGGCCCGGGTCGTGGGCACCGGCGGCTGGATCGACGTGCCGCCGCGCTTCCACCACCCGACCCGCCTCGTGCTCACCCGCAACGGCCACGAGCCGGAGGAGATCGCCGCCCCCGCGACCGGTGCCGGGTACTCGCACGAGATCGTCGAGGTCACCGGCGCGGTCGCCGCAGGGCGCACGCAGAGCGACGTGATGCCCCTGGCCGACACGGTGGCCGTCCAGGAGATCATGGGCGAGGTGGCCGCGCAGCTGGGCATGCGGGTGGTGGAGGGGCCCGACCAGCTCTGACCGTTTTCACGTCGAACAGAAGTTCGACTTACCCACACACCTGTCCACAGCTGTGGACAACCGTGTCACGCGCACGCGAACACGGCCGCCGGATCAGCGGCGGCCGCGTCGGCAGCACGTCAGGACCGACCCACCGAGGGGTGGGTGCGCCCGCTCAGCGGCGGTCGCGTTCCTCGTCGACGTCGGCGTAGTTCGAGTAGCGCGCGGCGTACTCGTCGTACTCCTCGTCAGCCTCGGTTACCGCCGTCCCACTCCCGATCTCGTTCTGCAAAGCATCGAGATCCATCGTGGGGGAGCTGTACTTGAGCTCTCGGGCCACTTTCGTCTGCTTGGCCTTGGCTCGTCCGCGCCCCATAGCTGGTCCCCCTTACAACAGGGAAGGGGCGGCCGGATGTCTCGGCGGCCCCATTCATGTCATCAGTGTCCTGGGACCCACAGTACCGTGCGATCCGGCGGGCGTGCGACGTGGCGTCGATGGTGTGACGAGCGCCCGGTCGACCGGTCCCGCCACCGCCCGGGTCCGTACGGAAGGATTCGCTCTCGTGCCGGGGCCGTTCCTCTCCTACCTGCGGGTCTACGAACCCCTACGGGCGTTCGACGGCCCCGCGGGTGCCGCGGTCCGGGAAGGCCTCGCGCGCGGTGCCGTCCGCCCGGAGCGGGCCGGGCGCCGCGAGCGCGAGCTGTGCCTGCGCGCGACCGTCCACGGGCGGTTGCTACCCGCGTCCGGGAGCGTCGATGTCCTGGTGCTCGGCGGGGAGGGCGGGGAGCCGTTCGTCTGCCCGCTCGACACCCGCCCGCGCGCGGCCGCCGCGATCCTCGGCTTCCTCGCCGAGGAGGAGGCACCGGCGCTGCGCTCGGTGATCTTCGGGACGTCGGAGCGGTCGGCGCGGCGCGGCGCGGAGCACGCTGTCACCGAGCTCGGCGAGGGCGCGGCGCACGTCGTGAGCGCCGGCTGGACGGTGCCGCTGCCCTGGTTCGCCCTCGTCGATCCCGAGGAACGCCAGGTGGGGACGGGTACGCAGCGTCGGGTGTGGTGGCGGGTGCCGATCGCGAAGGCGATCACCCGGGCCGGTCGCGCCGAGCGGCTGGTGCGCGAGAACCTCGGCGACGGCGGCCCCGCGGAGGTCCTGGCGGAGACGCGCGGCTGGCTCGAGCGCTTCGACAGACGGTCGATCGTCGAGCTCGACTACGGCGGCCTCGTCGACCTCCTCGACGACGAGGCGATCCGGGACGACGAGTCCGCGGCCCTCGTGCAGAAGGCGCTCCGGCTGCTGCGGGCGGGAGACCCCGACGGCGCCGCGGAGTGCTACGCGGAGCTGCGCGAGTTCTGGGGCGACGTCGCCGGCCGCCAGCGCGACGGGTAGCGCGGCTAGCGGATCCGCTGCTGGGCGGCCCGCCCGGGCGGCGGAGCGCCGTCGTCGGCCACATAGGAGTCCGGGTCGATGGCCGCGGGCGAGGCCTGCTGGTCCTCCCCGGCCACGAGCTCGGCGTCCAGGGGCACCGACCGCTTCAGCAGGGCGAGCGCCACGGAGCCCAGCTCGTGGTGGAGTGTGACGCTTCCCACGCGGCCGACGTTCCGGCCGTCCCGGAACACGGGATCGCCCTCGACCGGGAGCTCCTCGTCCCCGGCGTCGAGGTGTAGTAGCACCAGGCGGCGCGGCGGGCGCCCCATGTTCGCCACCCGCGCGACCGTTTCCTGGCCGCGGTAGCAGCCCTTCGTCAGGTGAACGGCGGACGGGATCCAGTCGACCTCGTGCGGGATCGTCCGCTCGTCGGTGTCCAGGTGGACACGGGCGTGGCGGGACTCCACGCGCAGCGCCTCGAACGCCATGGTCCCCGCCGCCCGGGCGCCGGCCGCGGTGAGCCGGGCCCACCAGGCGTCGAGATCCGCGCGGGGGACGAGGACGTCCGCCGCGTCGGGCCCGGGCCACGGCATCCGCCGCACCAGGCCGCCGCCGTCGACCGCCGCGCTCGCGTGGTCGCCCTCGGGGACCGGCAGGCCGGCGGTGGCCAGCACGGTCGCCGTGTCGGGCCCGACGACGGACAGGACCGCGATCTCGGAGGTGGCGTCCCGGGGCTCGACCTTGGACCAGAAGACCATCTTCTGCAGGTACTCGAGCAGCGGGGCGAGATCGGCGGCCTCGGTGTCGATCCACACGGTGTCCCCGACGTGGGAGACGATCATGTGGTGCATCACGCGGCCCTGCGCGTCGAGGATCAGCGCCTCGGTGCCGGAGCCCTCCGGCAGCTCGCTGACGTGCTGGCTCAGCAACAGGTGCAGCCAGGACAGGCGGTCCTCCCCGGGCACGGCGATCACCCCGCGGTGCGACCGATCGACGACCGCGGCGGAGCGGGCCATCGCCCGTTGCTCGGCCAGGGGGTCCCCGCGGTGGGCGGGTACCGCTTCGTCCGGATCGGTCACTCGGGCTCCTCGGTGTCGGATGTCTCGCCGGACGCGCAGTCCCGGCAACGGCCGGACAGGGCGACATGGGTCACGTCCAGCTCGAAGCCCTCGTCCTCGCGCAGCCGCTCCACCAGCGCCTCCATCAACGACGACGGGGCCTCACTGACCGCGCCGCAGTGGTGGCAGACGAGATGGACGTGCTCGTGCTCGCGCTCCGAATAGGTCGGGGCCCCGTGCCCGAGGTGCGCGTGGCGCACCAGCCGGAGCTCCTCGAGCAGGTCCAGCGTGCGGTAGATCGTGGTGATGTTCACCGCGGGCGCCGCGCTCTGGACCTTCGCGCAGATCTGTTCCGGGGTGGCGTGCCCGAGCTCGCGCACCGCATCGAGAACCAGCTGGCGCTGGGGCGTCATCCGCAGGCCGCGGCGGTGCAGCGTCCGCTTGAGCGTCGTGTCCACCTCCGCGAGGATAGGCCTTCGGGTCGCCCGTCGACGGACCGCTGTCATTGATCGACTGGCCGGGTGGGATCGTGCTCCGTTAGGGTGAACGCTCCGGAACGGCAGGGCGGATCTCCCTACCCTCGGCGAGGTGAGCGGTAGGTGGCGACGGAAAGGGTCGGGTCATGACGGCTGACGGGGGTGAGCGCTCGCTCGGTGCCCCGCGGTTCGACGTCGTGCTCCGGGGCTACGACCGCAGACAGGTCGACGAACACGTCGCCCGGCTGCAACGGGTGCTCGGGCGGATGCGCGCGGACCTCGACGCGGCCCGGAGCCAGCCGTTCCCGGCCGTCCGGCCCGGAATGGCACCGCCGCCCGGCCCGATGGGGCCCGGTGGCCCGTCGCCGCGCCCGCGACCGGCACCACACCCGCGTGGCCCGGAGGGGCAGCCGGATGTGATCGGTCCCTTCACCGACCGCATGCAGAGCATTCTGCAGGCTGCGGAGGAGGAAGCCCAGGAGATCCGTTCCTCGGCGCGTCGCGAGGCCCAGGCCGAGAGCGAGCAGGTCCGCCGGGACACCATCGCCGGTCGCGAGGAGCTCGGGGAGCTGAACCGGCAGCGTGACGCCGTGGTGGCCGAGCTGACCCGACTCCGGGGGCAGCTCGAGGGGCTGCTCGCGGCGCCCACCGCGCGGTTCGCGGTCACCCCGCCCGCCCGGCCTGCCGAGCCCGCCCGGCCTGCCGAGCCCGCTCGCCCGGTCGAGCCCGCGGCCGAGGAGGCCCGGCCCCCGCGGCCGAGCCCGCGGCCCAAGCCGGCGCCGGACCCGTCCGGGCAGCCGTTGCCCGGTGCGTCGTCGGGAGTGCCGGCGGCGGACGAGACCACCGCGCTCCGCGTGCCGCCCGCCGAGTCGGATGCCGGGGACCTGTTCCGGCCGGCGTCGGAGAAGAAGCGTCCCGAGACGGCCGACGCCACCCGGGCGATGCAGATCCCGGAGCGGGAACGCCCTGCGCAGCAGAAGGAACCGGCGCAGAAGCACCCCGACAGCACGGTCGTCGTGCCGAAGGTGCAGCGATCCGGGGACACCGGATCGGCTGAAAAGTCGAAGGCCGGCGAGGACGGGTCCGGTGCCACCGACAAGCCCGGGTCCGGTTCGGAGCGCCCCGCGGCCACGTCGGACGCCCGGTCGGGCGAGGTGTCCGAGACCGTCAAGGTCAGTGCCGTGCGCCCCCTCCAACCCGCCTCCGACGCCAAGGACGTGCCGAGTAACGGCAGGTCAGTGGCTTCCAACGGGTCCGGTTCGGGTTCGTCCGCATCCGAGCGGGGTGGCGACGCGAAGCCTGGCCAGAGTCCGAAGGGGACGAACGGCAGCTCCGACGCCGAGCGTTCCGGGCGGGCGCGCACGGAGTCACGCTCCGGATAAGACGGTTGCGCACCGTGACGTAAAACAGCGTAGCGTGCGCGCCCATGGAGCAGGCGTTCTCGGCGGACGTCCTCGTGCCGCTGGGCGTGGGGGTGGCCGCGCTCGTCGTGGCGATCGTGATCGTCGTCGTGCGGGCGGTGCGGGGCAGGAAGAAGCGGCGCGCGGCCGAGAGGACCGACGCGGCGCTCGCGGCGCCCGCGTCCGGCCCGGCCGAGCGCGCCGTCGCGCCGGCGATGGCGACGGTCGCCGCGGTCGCCGAGCCGACGGCCGCGGACTGGACCGGCGAGGCCGTCCGTGGGGTGTCGCTGCCCGAGCCGGCTGTCGACGTGACTCCCGCGCCGGCCCCGGCCCCGGCTCCGCGGCGCCCCACCACGGTCGCCGAGGCGGTCGCGGAGCGCGAGGCCGACACGGCCCCGCTCCCGATCCAGACGGACGTCCTCCTCGCCCGGGCCCGCGCCCACCGCGCCGCCGCCGAACAGGCCGCGGCGATGCAGGCCGAGGCGAGCCGGGCGGCGGGATCGACCTCGTCGACGGCGGCGTCCACACCGGACCCCGATCCGGCGGCCGGTTCGGATGTCGGCCGTCCGGTGCCCTCGCACGGCGAGGGTGCCGCGACCGTGACATCCGCTGCGGCGCACGAGACGAGCGGGTCGGCCGCCGAGCAGAGTGTGTCGTCGACCGCCGAGCAGAGCGCGACCGTGTCGTCGGCCGCCGAGCAGGGTGCGCCCAATCCGTCCGCCGCCGACCGCGGGGCCGCGGAGGTGGAGGCGGACGCCGCGGACGGTGCGTCCGACGGCGTCGCGACGACGCCGGATGCCCACGCCGGCAAGGCTTCCGACGAACGGCCCGCCGTGGCGGGTATCGGGGACGCGGAGGCACTCAGCCCCCGGCCCACTCCCCGCCCCACCCCGCGCCGGGCCGAGGACGAGCCTCCGCGCCTCGCCTCGACGGGCACTCCCGCCGATGAGCCGACGGCGGTCGGCCCGGTCTCCGTGGCCTCGGCCGAGCGGGACGAGCTGCCGGGCGTAGCCGCCGCGTCGGTCGGGCCGGACGAGCAGTCGAGCGTCGGTGCGTCGGCCGAGCAGTCGGCCGGGCGGGACGAGCTGCCGGGCGTAGCTGCCGCGTCGGTCGGGCCGGACGAGCAGTCGAGCGTCGGTGCGTCGGCCGAGCAGGACGAGCAGCCGGGTGCTCCTGGCGCGTCGGCCGGGCCGGATGAGCAGCCAGTTGTTGCCTCGACCGAGCGGGACGATCAGCCGGGCGCCGGTGCCGCGTCGGTGCCGCAGGCCGCGCTCGTCGAGCGTGCCGAAGGCCCTGTCGTCGTCCCTCGGCCGGACGCCACGGCCGACGCCGTCGCTCCCGGCGACGAGCGCCCGAGCGCGGCTCAGATCGCGGCCCTCGGGGCCGCGGGGCTGGCCGGAGCCGCGGGCCTGGGCCTGACCGCCCGCGCGACGACGCCCGGCGCTGAGGCCGCTCCTCGGGCGGAGACCCCGGACCCGGCCGGACACGACAGCGCCGAGCCCACCCCCGCATCGCCCTGGCCTGCCGCGGGCGATCGCCCCGTCAACGGCGCGGCTCGCACGCCGCACCCCGAGGACGCAACGCTCGCACCCTCCGCCGAGGAGCCGAGCCGGCCCGCGGAGCTGCCCGACGGTGACCGCACGCCTGCGACGACCCAACCCGACGAGTCGCCCGCCCGGGCAGCGTCTGCTCCGGTCGGCGACGCCGTCGAGCCCCACCCCGCGTCCCGCACGGAGGAGACCGGCGCGGGCCGGTCCGTCGCCGCCGCCGTCCAGAACGCGCTGGCGGCCCGGGCCCGGGTCAACCGGCCCCAGCTGGCGGAGCTACGCCGGGGCGACGCCCGTGACAAGCTCCTCGCCGTGCTGTTGTCGGACCCGGCGCGCGCCGTCGGCGCCACCGTGGACCTGCAGGCCCATCAGGAGGACCTCGCCCGCCTCACGGACGAGCTGCACGGCGTGATCCGCCGGCTCGCGGCCGCCGGGCTCGAGCCCGCCCAGGTGGCGAAGCTCAGCGGGATGGACCCGTCCGAGGTGGAGCGCCTGCTCGCGCAGGAGCAGCACCGCTGATCTGCCGGGGCCGGCGGGCCCGAGAGCCCGCCGGTCAGCCCGCGATGCGGTGCAGCAGCGCCGAGATGTGCGGCTGCAGGTCCTGGCCCATCATCGCCCGCTCGTCGACGTAGGCGAGATCGCCCTGGTTCACGAGGCCGTAGAGCCGCTTCGCGGCGGTGACCTCCTTGGCCGACGGCGTGCGCACCACGGCGTCCGTCTCGATCTGCCAGGAGCGCAGGTCGCCCTTCTCGCCGTACCAGGCCTCGATGATCCCGGTCGCGTGCGCGATGAGGACCTCGAGCGAGCCGTCCGGCTGGGGGCGCCAGAACCCGGTCTCGCGGGCGGCGGGCCGGATCACCTCGCCGTCCTCGGTGAGCAGCCAGGCCCGCGCCTCGTAGGACACGAACGGGCGCCCGTCGTGGGCGAACACGAGCTGCTGTCCGAAGTGGAACGGGCCGTCGATGGTCGGGTAGACGACCTCGCCGGTGCCGCGCCACACGCCGATCAACGGCAGCAGGCCGACGCACTGTTCGTGCAGGTCGGGCCCCTGGCGGAGGTTGGCGGTGTCGTCCGGGACCGGCAGGTCCTCCCAGCGCGGGCGGTTGCGCTGCGGCGAGTCCGGTGCGGCATTGACCGGGCCGGTGATCGTGGTGGGGAGGTCCGGGTCTGGCTGGGTCATGCGGAGGGTTCCTCCGGGAGATCTTCGGTCGGGTGGGCCGCCAGGGCGGCCGCGGCGTCGGGCGCGGTGGTGAACAGCCGGCGCAGCAGGGCGCCCGTGAACGCGAGTGTCCCCGCGCTCGCGCCGATCACCAGCACGGTGAAGAACCAGTGCACGGCGGGCGAGCATAGTCCGACCGGCGGACCCCGGCCCGGACGGCACGCTGCCCCGGCCCGGGGGACCACCGGAACGTCACATTCGGGCGACCGAAAGTGCCGACTCGCGGGGCGGGGGTGGACAGACCACCGCCCCGGTGCCGGAGGGCAGCCGGGGCGGTGGGGGAGAGAGCAGCGTCAGGCGACGGCGATCTCGGTGCGGTGCAGGCCGGGGCCGGCCGGGGTCAGCACGGACTCGCCGTTGCCGCTCCGGGACAGCGCCCGGACCGTCCAGGTGCCCGGGGCGGCGAAGAACCGGAAGTCACCGGAGGCCGACGAGACGACCTCCGCGGTGAACTCGCCGGTGCCGTCGAGCAGCCGGACGAACGCGCCGCCGACCGGCTGCCCGCCGGCCACGACGCGCCCGGACAGCACGGTCTCCTTGGTCAGGTCCGTCCCCGCGGGCAGGGTCACGGTCTGGTCAGGTGCTCCACACATACTTACTTCGCTCCCAGCTCGATGGGCACGCCGATCAGCGAGCCGTACTCGGTCCAGCTGCCGTCGTAGTTCTTGACGTCGCCGTGGCCCAGCAGCTCCCGCAGCACGAACCAGGTGTGCGAGGAACGCTCGCCGATGCGGCAGTACGCGATGGTCGACTTGCCCCCGTCGAAACCGGCCTCGCCGTAGAGCGCGGTGAGGTCCTCGTCCGACTTGAACGTGCCGTCCTCGTTGGCCGCCTTCGACCACGGGATGTTGATGGCCGACGGGATGTGCCCCGGCCGCTGCGACTGCTCCTGCGGCAGGTGCGCCGGCGCGAGGATCTTGCCGGAGAACTCGTCGGGCGACCGGACGTCGACCAGGTTCTTGGTGTCGATCGCCGCGACGACCTCGTCCCGCAGGGCGCGGATCGAGTTGTCGGCCGGCTTGGCGGTGTAGCTGGTGGCCGTGCGGTCGGCGACCTCGGTGGTCAGGGTGCGACCGTCGAGCTCCCACTTCTTGCGGCCACCGTCGAGCAGCACGACCTTCTCGTGCCCGTACAGCTTGAACTCCCAGTACGCGTAGGCCGCGAACCAGTTGTTGTTGCCGCCGTAGAGGACCACGAGGTCGTCGTTCGTGACGCCCTTGGCCGACAGCAGGGCGCCGAACTGCTCCTGCGTCGGGATGTCGCGGCGGACGGCGTCCTGCAGCTCGGTGGTCCAGTTGATCTTGACGGCACCCGGGAGGTGGCCGCCGTCGTAGGCGGTGGTGTCCTCGTCGACCTCGAGGAACACGACGCCCTCGGTGCCCAGGTTCTTCTCCGCCCAGTCGGCGGTGACCAGGACGTCCTCGCGGCTCATTTCAGTCACTCCTGTTGTGTCGTGGTGAGAGGGGATCAGGCGCGAGCGGTACGCGCGCGGGCCAGCAGCCCGTACATCTCGCAGCCCAGGCAGAAGCCGAAGGCCGCGTTGAGGAAGGCCGCCGCCAGCGCGAACGCGGTGGCGACGATGCCGAGGACGGTCAGCCCCGAGAGGTAGCCGACCGCGCCGACCGCGGCGAAGACGAAACCGACGGTCTGGCTGAACCGGACCGGGGCCGCGTCCTCACGCTCGGCGGGCGGGCCCAGCCGGGGCGCGATCGCCAGCCGGTACAGCACGCCGTAGAGGGCGAACCGCATCCCGGCGAACGAGGCGAGCGCGAACACGAGCGCCTGCGCGGCGACGAGCCAGCCGCTGCCGCTGACCAGCACGAGTGCCAGCACGACGGTCGTGACCGCCGCGGCGAAGCGGACCCCGCGCGGGTCCAGGGGCGGATCCGCCGGGCGCGCGGCCTCGGCGGGCGCGCCGGGTCCGTCCGATGCGGACATTGGGGGACTCCAGTGGAGAGGGTGTACAGGGCCGGTGCGGAACTCAGCAGGCCCGACACAGGCAGCCGGCGACGCGGCACAGATCGACTGCGCGCCGACGGGTCAGGGGCCTGTACACGGAGGTCAGGGTAACGGAAAGGTCCGGAACACGGGAGCGTCCTCCCACACCCTGGACACAGATCACGCGCCGGCCCGTCCGAGGGCCTCGTCGAGCTCGGCCCGACGGGGCACGCCGGACACCCGCAGCAGCTCGCGACCGGTGTGGTCGAAGCCGATCGTGGTGGGGGTCCGCATGACGGACAGCTCGCGGGCGACCTCCGGCCGGTCCGCGACGTCGATCTCCACGTGCCGCACGGCCGGGCGGGCTGCGGCGAGCTCCCCGAGCATCCCGGCGGTCTGCCGGCACGGGGTGCAGATCGGGGAGGACAGCTGCAGCAGCAGGACGCGCTCGCCCTCGGCGGGCGCCGTGCCGGTCAGAACCCATCCGTCGGGTGAGGTCGCCGGTGTGGTCCCGGGCACGGTGCCGGCGGGTGAAGCGGTCTCGCGCACCCGACCCGAGCGCGCGCGCAGGATCATCCCCACGACCGTCGCGACCACCAGCACCGCGAGGACGACCACCAGCCCCGTACCGCTCACGTCAGGGCCAACCCCGCGCCACGGCGGTGTGTTCCCTCAGCTGTCCGTCGTGGTGGCGGCGGGGGCGGCCCCGACGACGAGGTCGGTGGCCTCACCGCCCAGCTCCAGCGATCCGTCCCGCACCTGCAGCGTGGTCGGGGTGACGCCGAAGGGCAGCGGGCCGGGCGAGATCCGCAGCGTGAACATCTGCGTGACCTGCGCGGCGACCGCTGCCGGGAGCGGGTCGCCGTCGCTGCCGCGCACGTCCCGCGGGATCACCCGCATGGTGCCGTCGGCGGCCTGCAGCTCGGCGACGACCACGGGCTGGTACTTCTTCCCGTCGATCGTCATCGTGCCGGAGATGCGGGCGACGGAGTCCGGGTCGAGCGCGCGCAGCGCCGGGTCGGCGTCCTTGTCGGTGATCAGCGCGTTGATCCCGTTGGCGTCGATGTTGCCGAAGGACAGCGGCGTGACCTGCGGGAACATCCGGTCGAGATCGTCCGCGCCGACCCGCACCGCGCTCTCGACGGTGGCGGCCCGCAGCCCCGGGGTGCCCGAGCCGATCAGGCCGGAAGCCGTGACGTCGCGCAGGTTGCCGCGCAGCTGGACGTTGTCCAGGGTGCCGACGCGCAGGTGGTCCGCGGTGAGCTGGATGGATCCGTACCGGCCCCGGACGGCCTGCGTGAGGAAGGGGAAGCCGTTGATCCGGACGTTGGGGTCGTCGGCCAGGTCGAGGCGCTCGCGCAGCTGGCGCGACACGACGGACTCGGCCGCCGCGGCACTGGCGTAGTCCGCGGCGAGCAGCACTCCGACGAGCACCACGACCGCGATGATCAGGCGTTTCACTCTCGACCTCCGGGGGAGAACCTAGAGAACTCGCCCGCGCCGCCCGCCACCGGGGCACGGAACGTCTGCGCCGTTCGGGTGACGGGACCGGTCACCGTCCGGCGTCGGCGCTGCGCAACGCGGTGCTTGCCGGGTCGACGATCGGGGTGAGCTGCCTCGCGCGGCTCGTGCCGGAGCGATCCAGGTGGGTATTCTTGACCGATCCGCGTGACGGACCCGCCGGGTCGCGTGGAGGTCGTGGTCGGTCGACGCCGCCCACCGTGACCCGTGGACGGTCGCCGCGTGGCGCCCGCCGTCGGACTCCGGTGGACGAGGAGGCGGCGGTGGAACTGCTACTGCTGACCGCGGACACGGATCCCGGATCCGTGTTGCCGGCCCTGACCCTGCTCCCGCACGGCGTGCGCACGGCAGCGCCCGAGGTGGCCGCACTGCTCGACGCCGGCCCCCACGACGCCGTCCTGGTCGACGCGCGGACGGACCTGGTCGCCGCGCGCAGCCTGTGCCGCCTGCTCGGCAGCACCGGGACGGACGTGCCCGTCATCGCGGTGCTCAACGAGGGTGGGCTCGTGGCCGTCTCCGGGGAGTGGGTGGTCGACGAGATCCTGCTCCCGTCCGCGGGCCCCGCCGAGGTGGACGCGCGGCTGCGGCTGCTCAAGTCCCGTCCCGGTGCGGACGCCGCCAGCGCGGGCGGTGCGCTCGTGCTCGGCGAGCTCGTGATCGACGAGGCGACCTACGCCGCCCGCCTCAAGGGCCGCCTGCTCGAGCTCACCTACAAGGAGTTCGAGCTGCTCAAGTACCTCGCCCAGCACGCCGGCCGGGTGTTCACCCGGGCCCAGCTGCTGCAGGAGGTCTGGGGCTACGACTTCTTCGGTGGCACGCGGACCGTGGACGTGCACGTCCGGCGGCTGCGCGCCAAGCTCGGCCCCGAGCACGAGCAGATGATCGGCACCGTGCGCAACGTCGGCTACAAGTTCGTCCGTCCCGGCCGCGCCGGGCTCGGCGTCCCGGCCGGTGGCCTGTCCGAGGACGCGGAGTCGGACGGCGAGGACGACCGAGCCCGCACCCGGGGGATGCCCGCCCGGTTCCACTGATCCTGTCCGGTGATCATCGGCCCGGGTAGGGTCGGTGCGGTGAGCGTCGTACGTGCCGTGGCCGAGGTCGATCCCCGCACGTCGGGGGCGGTGCGGGAGTTCCTCGCCGCCGCCGAGCGGGCCGACGGCCGCGAGCCGCTCTCCGAGCAGTTCCTGATCAACCTGAACGGTCGCGCGCGGCCCCGGGTGGTGCACCTGGTGGCCGAGGAGGGCGACCTGGTGGTCGGCTACGCCCAGCTGTTCGGCGGGGCCGCCGAGCTCGTGGTGCACCCGGAGCACCGGCGCCGGGGTACCGGCGGCGCACTGCTCGACGGGCTGCGCGAGAAGGCCCGGGACGGCCTCGACGTGTGGGCCCACGGCGACCTGCCCGCCGCCGCGGCCCTCGCGGAGTCCCGGGAGCTGCGCCGGGTCCGGGTGCTGTGGCAGATGCGCCGCACCCCCGCGGCGGGTGAGCTCCCCCCGGTGACCGTGCCCGAGGGCGTCACGATCCGGCCGTTCGTGGTGGGGCAGGACGAGGCCGAGTTCCTCCGCGTGAACAACGCCGCCTTCGACTGGCATCCCGAGCAGGGCGGCTGGACCGACACCGAGGTGCGCGAGCGCGAGGCCGAGGACTGGTTCGATCCGGCCGGCTTCCTGCTCGCCACCGACGCGGCCGGCACGCTGCTCGGCTACCACTGGACGAAGGTGCACCCGCCGACGGCGGCCGAGCCGTCGATGGGCGAGGTGTACGTCCTCGGCGTGGACCCGGCGGCCCACGGACGCGGCCTCGGGAACGTGCTCACCCTGGCCGGGCTGCACCATCTCGCCGATCGCGGCCTCGACACGGTCCTGCTGTACGTCGAATCGGACAATGCGCCCGCGGTCCGGGTGTACGAGAAGCTGGGCTTCGCCGTGCACACCGCGGACGTCATGTACTCCGCGTAACCCACCCGTCGCTGCCCGATTCGTCGGGGTGTGCTTCGTCTCGTCGCAGGTCACGGGCGGATCACGCCCCGGCCAGCGCGTGATGAAGCCCGACCCGGCCGGGTGACGTGTTCATTCTCCGTTCATTCCCATGGGGCCGTGCGTCCACCGGCCGCGCTTAGCGTCCTCTGCCGAGCGGCCCGTGGGGGTCGCCGAGGCGCCGGCCACCGCCGGCGATCCCCGATCCACGGAGGAACCTGCAGTGAAGACCATGCGCCCGACCCGCGCGCGGATCGCCGCCGTCGGCCTTGCGGCCACCGGTGCTCTCGTGCTCGCCGGCTGCGGTGCCGCCAACGAGGGCTCCTCCGCCGGTGGCTCGTCCACTGCCGCGGGCCCCGCGGTCACCGGCACCATCTCCGGCGCCGGTGCGAGCACCCAGCAGGCTGCGACGCAGGCCTGGGTCGCCGGCTTCCAGGCCACGAGCCCCGACGCCGTCATCAACTACGACCCCAGCGGCTCCGGTGCGGGCCGCACCCAGTTCGAGGCCAGCGGCGTCGACTTCGCCGGCTCGGACGCCTACATCAAGGGCGACGAGATCAAGAAGGCGCAGGACCGCTGCGGCGGCGAGTACGTCGAGATCCCGGTCTACGTCTCCCCGATCGCGGTCGTCTACAACCTGCAGGGCGTCACCGACCTGCAGCTGTCGCCGTCGACGCTGGCGAAGGTCTTCGCGAAGAAGATCACCACCTGGAACGACCCGGCGATCGCCGCCGACAACCCCGGCAAGACGCTGCCGTCCACCGCGATCACCACGGTGAACCGCTCGGACAAGTCCGGCACCACCCAGAACTTCGCGGACTACCTCAAGGGCGCGGCCGCGGCCGACTGGACCTTCGACGTCTCCGACACCTGGCCGGTCCAGGGTGGCGAGGCGGCGCAGGGCACCTCGGGTCTCGTCGGGGCCGTCAAGGCCGGTCAGGGCACCATCGGCTACGCCGACGAGTCGCAGGCGCAGGGCCTCGGCCAGGCGAAGATCAAGGTCGGCGACACGTTCGTCGCCCCGAGCCCGGCCGGTGCCGCGAAGCTGCTCGAGGCCTCGCAGCGCGTGACCGACGGTGGCGCGAAGTCCTTCGCCTACAAGCTCAAGCGGGACAGCACGGACGCGAGCACCTACCCGGCCTCGCTCGTGTCGTACGCGATCGCCTGCAGCAAGTACTCGGACGCGAAGAAGTCCGCGCTGGTGAAGGCCTACCTGAGCTACGTCATCAGCGCCGACGGCCAGGCCGCCGCGCAGAAGGCCGCCGGGTCGGCCCCGCTGAGCGACGCCGTGCGCCAGCTGATCACCCCGGCCGTCAGCTCGATCGCCTGAGTGTGACCGCCTGACCGACGAGGGTCGGCCGGCCCGCCCGGGCCGGCCGACCCTCTCGGCCGTCACCGCCCCCGTCCACAGTCCGCAGAGAGGACGCCGTGAGCGCCCCGACCACGACCCCCACCGCGAAGCCCGCCGGATCCGCACGGCCCAAACCCGTCCAGCAGCTCGGCGACCGGATCTTCGCCGGTAGCGCCACGGGTGCGGGCATCTTCATCCTGATCGTCCTGGCGGGAGTGGCGGCGTTCCTCATCGCCCAGTCCATCCCCGCGTTCACCGCGTCGTCCGCGGACCTGCCCGGCGGCCGCAACATCGTCGCCTACATCGGCCCGCTCATCTTCGGCACGCTGCTGTCGGCGGTCATCGCGCTGGTCATCGCGACCCCGCTCGGTGTGGCGGTGGCGCTGTTCATCACGCACTACGCGCCGCGCCGGCTCGCGCAGGGCCTCGGCTACGTCATCGACCTGCTCGCCGCGGTGCCCTCGATCGTCTACGGCCTCTGGGGTGTGTCGGTCCTGGCTCCCGCGTCGCTGGGCTTCATGACGTGGCTCAACAAGTACCTGGGCTGGATCCCGCTGTTCGCGGGCCCCGTGTCGGCGACCGGCCGCACGATGCTCGTCGTGAGCGTGACGCTCGCCGTCATGATCCTGCCGATCATCACCGCGGTCTCCCGCGAGGTCTTCCTCCAGACGCCGAAGCTGCACGAGGAGGCCGCCCTGGCCCTCGGCGCCACGCGCTGGGAGATGATCCGGATGGCGGTGCTGCCCTTCGGCCGCTCCGGCATCATCTCCGGCTCCATGCTCGGCCTGGGCCGCGCGCTCGGCGAGACCATGGCCGTGGCGATCATCCTGTCGGGCTCCGGCATCGTGACGTTCAACCTGATCAGCTCCGCCAACCCGTCCTCGATCGCGGCCAACATCGCCCTGCAGTTCCCGGACTCCACGGGCGTCGCGGTGAACGTGCTGATCGCGTCGGGCCTGGTGCTGTTCGTGATCACCCTGCTCGTCAACTCCATCGCGCGCTGGATCATCAACCGGCGCAGCGAGTTCTCGGGGGCGAACTGATGACTCTGGAAACAGGCACCGAGAAGAAGACGGACGCGGAGTTGGCCGAGGAAGCCCTCGTCCCCATGCCGCTGGTGCGCGGTGAGCTGCCGCGCTGGGCGCCGTGGGTCATCCTCGTGGCCGCGCTCGTCGTCGTCGGCGGGATCCTCGCCGCGGCCGGCAACTTCAGCATCGCGCTCACCCTGGTGCTGGGCGCGGTCGTCTACGCCGTCGCCACGTACGCGATCTCCCGTGGCGTGGAGGGCGGGCGCAAGGCCACGGACCGGGTCGTGACGATCGTCGTCACCACGGCCTTCCTCATCGCCCTGGTCCCGCTCATCTCGGTGCTCGTCACCGTGATCGAGAACGGCCTGGCGCGCTTCGACGGGGCGTTCTTCACGAACTCCATGCGCGGCGTCATCGGCGAGGGCGGTGGTGGCTACCACGCCATCATCGGCACGCTCATCGTCACGGCCTTCGCGGCGATCATCTCCATCCCCGTCGGCATCCTCACCGCCGTCTACCTGGTGGAGTACGGCAAGGGCAGCAAGCTGGCCCGGTCCATCACGTTCTTCGTCGACGTCATGACGGGCATCCCGTCCATCGTCGCGGGCCTGTTCGCCTTCGCCTTCTTCGCGCTGTTCGCCGGGCCCGGCATCCGCTTCGGCTTCGGCGGCTCGGTCGCCCTGTGCATCCTGATGATCCCGGTCGTCGTGCGCTCGACCGAGGAGATGCTCAAGATCGTCCCCAACGAGCTGCGCGAGGCGGCCTTCGCCCTGGGCACGCCGAAGTGGCGGACGATCCTGAAGGTCGTCATCCCGACGTCCGTCGCGGGCATCGCGTCCGGCGTCACGCTGGCCATCGCCCGCGTCATCGGCGAGACGGCCCCGCTGCTGATCATCGCCGGCCTCACCGTCGGGCTGAACGTCAACCCGTTCTCGGGCCGCATGACCACGCTGCCGGTGTTCGCGTACAACTCCTACGCGGCCCCGGGCGTCCCGCGCGAGCCCTTCATCGACCGCGCGTGGACCTCGGCCCTCGTGCTGATCCTCATCGTCCTGATCCTGAACCTGCTGGCGCGCCTCGTCGCCAAGCTGTTCGCCCCCAAGACCCGCTGAGGCGAGGAAACACCATGAGCAAGGCAGTCCACGCCAAGGACCTGAACATCTACTACGGCTCCTTCCTCGCGGTCGAGGGCGTCACCATCGACATCAAGCCGAAGACGGTCACCGCCCTCATCGGCCCGTCGGGGTGCGGCAAGTCGACCTTCCTGCGGTCCATCAACCGCATGCACGAGGTCATCCCGGGCGCCCGCGTCGAGGGCTCGCTGACCCTCGACGGCAAGGAGCTCTACGGCGCCGGCGTCGACCCGGTGGGCGTGCGCCGCCAGATCGGCATGGTCTTCCAGCGGCCCAACCCCTTCCCGACGATGTCGATCTACGAGAACGTCATCGCCGGGCAGAAGCTCAACAACAAGCGGGCCGGCAAGAAGGTCACGGACGAGCTCGTGGAGCGCTCGCTCCGCGGCGCCAACCTGTGGAACGAGGTCAAGGATCGCCTCGACAAGCCGGGCTCGGGCCTGTCCGGCGGGCAGCAGCAGCGGCTCTGCATCGCCCGCGCGATCGCGGTGCAGCCGGACGTGCTGCTGATGGACGAGCCCTGCTCGGCGCTCGACCCCATCTCCACGCTCGCGATCGAGGACCTGATCAACGAGCTGAAGAACGACTACACGATCGTCATCGTCACGCACAACATGCAGCAGGCGGCCCGGGTCAGCGACTACACGGGCTTCTTCAACATCGAGGGCACCGGCAAGCCGGGGCACCTGGTGGAGATGGACGAGACGAAGACGATCTTCAGTCAGCCCAAGCAGAAGGCCACCGAGGACTACGTCTCCGGCCGTTTCGGCTGAGCCGACACGGGGGAGACGCACTGGGGGAGGGACGCCGGTGGTGCTCGCGCCACCGGCGTCCCGGCCGCGCACGGGGGATCAGGCGGTCCGCCCGCCGCCGAGGATGTGCGCCCGGCTGCGGTCCGCGATCCGCCGCAGCGCCAGCCGGCCACGCTCGACGTCCCCGGACCGCACCGCCTCGGTGATCTCGAGGTGGTCGTCGACGGACGGATCGAGGTTGCCGTGTTCCGGCAGCATCCGGGACAGACAGTCGAGCGCCAGGTTCCGCTGCGGCACCCGGATGGCGAGCATCGTCCGGGCGAGGATCCGGTTGTGGGCCGCGTCGGCGAGCGCGAAGTGGAACTCGCCGTCGGTCTCCACGAACAGCTCGTGATCGGTGCGGGCCTGCCGCATCCGCTCCGCGACCCGGATCAGCCGGGCCAGGTCGTCCGGCGTCCGCCGCCGCACGGCGAAGTCGATGATCGAGGACTCGATGGCCTCGCGGGCGTCGACGAAGTCGACGTACTCGTCGACGTCCGCCGCCTCCAGCGGGAAGGACGCGAACTGCTCGCCCTGCGCGGTGGTCGCGACGAACGTGCCCACGCCGTGCCGGGTCTCCAGCCATCCGCGCGCCTGCAGGGTGCGGATGGCCTCGCGCACGGTCAGCGTCGACACCCCTGAGGCCGCGGCGAAGTCCCGCAGGGACGGGATCGCGGCCCCGGGCGCCCACTCGCCGCTGGCCAGCCGCCGGGTCATCTGCTCGACGAGCTCGTCGACGACGCTGACCCGCCGGACGGGCGCGACGTCGCCCGCGCGCTGCGCGCCCTCGATGCCCCGAGCCACTTCGCCAGCCTAGCCGTCGGAGCGACACCCGGTGGACACCACTGTTTAAAACACTTAATGTCCTTCGGTGCGTGGACGCACGGATCGAAGGGACTCGCTGTGGAGACCACACAGATCAGGCTGACGGTGAGCGACGGGCTGGCCCGGATCACCCTCGACGGGCCGGGCACGCACAACGCCCTGGACCCGGAGAGCGCCTCGGCGCTGGTCGCGGCGTGCGACGAGGTCGACGCGGACGACACCGTGGGGGTCGCGGTGATCACCGGCGCGAACCGGACCTTCTGCTCGGGCGCGGTGCGGGACTTCCTGACGGGCATCGGCGAGCGGCCGGCGGACGTCGGCTACGACCTGATGGGCACGGTGTACCGGGCCTTCGAACGGGTCGGGCGCCTCGCCGTCCCGACCGTCGCCCGGATCGAGGGCGCGGCGGTCGGCGCCGGGCTGAACCTCGCCCTGGCCACGGACCTGCGGATCGCCACCGAGGACGCCCTGCTGCGCTCCGGGTTCGCCCGCCTCGGCATCCACCCGGGCGGCGGGCACCTGCACCTGCTGGAGCGGGCCGCGGGCAGGCAGACCGCCGCGGCGATGGGCGTGTTCGCGCGCTCGCTCCGGGGCCGCGAGGCCAAGGCGCGCGGCCTGGTGTGGGACGCCGTCGGCCCCGACGCGCTCGACCCGGCCGTCGACGAGGCCTGCGCCGCCCTGCGCGCGGACCCGCCGTTGGCGCGCGCGATCAAGAAGAGCCTCGAGCTGACCACCTCCCCGGTGGAGCGGTGGAGCGCGGCGACCGAGGTCGAGCGGGCGCGCCAGCTGTGGTCGCTGGGCCGTCGCGTGGCCGGTGCCCGGTGAACGGGAGCACCTCGCCTTCGCGGCCGTTCCGGGTGGTGGTCTCCACCGTGCTCGGCTCCTCCGTCGAGTGGTACGACTTCCTGATCTACGGCACGGCCGCGGCGCTCGTGTTCGGCCCGGCCTTCTTCCCCTCGGCCAGCCCGGTCGCGGGGGTCCTGGCGTCCTTCGCCACGTTCGCGGTCGGGTTCGTGGCGCGGCCGATCGGCGGTGCCGTGTTCGGGCACATCGGCGACAAGGTCGGGCGCAAGCGGGCGCTCACCGCGGCCCTGCTCCTGATGGCCGCGTCGACGACGCTCATCGGGCTGCTGCCCACCTATGCCGCGGTGGGACCGCTGGCCCCGGTCCTGCTCGTGGTGCTGCGGTTGGTGCAGGGCGTCGCGGTCGGTGGGCAGTGGGGCGGGTCCATGCTGCTCGCGACCGAGCACGCGCCGCGCCACCGCCGCGCCCTGTACGGCAGCATCCCACAGCTGGGTGTGCCGGTCGGCCTCGTCGCCGGCAGCGTCGTCTACCTGGTGCTGACCCGCGTGATCGCGGCGGACTCCTTCTCGGTCTGGGGCTGGCGGCTGCCGTTCCTGTTCAGCGTCGTCCTGTTCGGCGTCGCGTACTACATCCACCATCACGTCGCCGACAGCCCCGAGCTCGGGGCGGACGCGGAGCGGTCGGCACGGACGGAGAAGTCGCCGGTCCTACAGGTGATCAAGGAGCGGCCGGGTGCGATCGTGCTGGCCGGTGTCGCGTACGCCGCGGTCCAGGCCGCCTTCTACATCGCGGTGACCGGGATCGTCGACTACGGCACCCGCGTGGTCGGGATGAGCAAGAACGAGATGCTGGGCGCGGTGCTGATCTCGATGGTGGGCTTCGCCGGGGCGCTGATGCTCGGTGCCTTCCTGTCGGACCTGATCGATCGCCGGATCGTCTTCGCGATCGGGGTGGCGTGGACCGGGGCCTGGGCGTTCGCCCTGTTCCCGCTGGTGAACGGCGGGGGTTTCCGACGCGTGGTGCTGGCGCTGTTCGTCGCGCAGCTCGGCGGCGGGTTCGCCACCGGATCGCTGCCCGGCCTGGCCGCGGCGATGTTCCCGGCCCGGTTGCGCTACTCGGGCGCCTCGCTCGTCTACCAGCTCGGCGCGATCGTCGGCGGCGGGCTCGCACCGTTCGTCATGGTCGCGCTCCTCGACGCAACCGGGAGCTCGGTGTTCGTCTCCGTCTACCTCGCCTCGACGTCCCTGGTCGCGCTGGTGCTCATCCCCTTCGTCCGGGTCGCCGAGGAGCCGGCGGTCCCGGTGGCGGACCCGGACGAGGCCACCTGCGCCACCGAGATCAACAACGCCTAGACGCTCCCTAGACCTGCAGCGCTTCCGGGTGCTGCCCGGTGACCATGAAGACGGTCCGTTCGGCCAGAGCCACGGCGTGGTCGGCGATCCGCTCGTAGAAGCGCGCGAGCAGGGTGAGGTCGACGGCGGCGGGGATGCCACAGGTCCAGCGCTCCCCGAACATGAGCGCGAACAGGTCGCGGTGCAGCTCGTCGACGCGGTCGTCGTCGGTGGCCAGCTCGAGCGCCAGGATGACGTTGCGGGTGCGCAGCACCTCGGCGACCTTGCCCATCATGGCGGCCGCGGCATCGGCGATCGCGACCACCGGATCGTGGGCGACCTCCGGGACCGCGGACCTCGGCCCGTGCCGCAGTGACGACTCGGCGACGTGTCGGGCCAGGTCGTTCACCCGGGCCAGCTCGTGCGCGGACTGGAAGGCCCACACCACGGCCCGCATGTCCGGGCCGACCGGCGCGAAGATGCCGATCGTCTCGACCGCCAGGAGCTCGATCGCGGCGCGGCGCTCGTCGATCGCGGGGGTGCGCCCGACGACCTGCTCGGCGAGCCTCGTGTTGCCCTCGAGCAACCCGGTCGACGCGGAGCGGCACGCGACCGCCGCCGCGTCGGCCAGCTCCCCGAGCAGCGACTGGAGCTGCGCGATGTTCTCGTCCAACGTCTCCCGGCGCACCCGGTCAGCCTAGGAAGCGAAGGGTCTCGTTTCGGGCGGGTCCCGATGAACGGTCGATGAACGCGCCGTCCTATTCGTCACCGTCGTCGATGCGGAAGCCGACCTTGAGGCCGACCTGGAAGTAGTCGACCGAGCCCGCGTCGAGGTGCCCGCGGATCTCGGTCACCTCGAACCAGTCCAGCTCGCGCAAGGTCTTCGCCGCGCGCTCGACGCCGTTGCGGATCGCGGCGTCGACGCCGTCGGGGGAGGTGCCGACGATCTCGGTCACCCGGTACACGTGGTTGCTGGGCATGCCGGGGAGTGCCCGCTGGGAGTGCGGACGTAAACGCGAGGTTTCTACACCGCGAGCGGGCCCGGCATCTGCCCGGTGACCACGTAGACGATCCGGCGCGCGACGGCGACCGCGTGGTCCGCGTAGCGCTCGTAGAAGCGGGCCAGCAGCGTGACGTCCACGGCGGCCTCGACCCCGTGGGTCCAGGTGCGGTCCATCAGCACGGTGAACATGTGCTTGTGCAGGTCGTCCATCGCGTCGTCGTCCGACTCGAGCTCGGCGGCGGCGGCCAGGTCGCGGCTGCGGATCACGGTGGCGGCCTTGTGGGCCAGGGCGACGCCCACCTTGCCCATCTCGGCGAAGTACGGCGCGATCTGCTCCGGCAGCACCGGCTGCGGGTGCCGGCGGCGCGCGGCCTGCGCCACGTGCAGCGCGAGATCACCCATCCGCTCGATGTCGCCCGCACCGTGGATCGCGGACACGACGATGCGCAGGTCCGTGGCCACGGGGGCCTGCAGCACGAGCAGCGCGAACGCCTTCTCCTCGGCGGTGTGCCGGATCTCGTCGATCTTGACGTCCTCGTCGATGACCTCCTCGGCGAGCCGGAGATCGGCCTCGAGGAGCGAACGGGTCGCCTTCTCCATCGCCCGGGCGACGTCGTCGCACATCCCGGCGAGGCTTTCGGCGAGCTCGTCGAGCTGTTCGGTGTAGGCGTCGCGCATGCTCCGAGGGTAAAGGGGAGCCCCCGGACGCACGACAGCAGGAGGTGAACCGGGGATGAACGATCAGGTGCAGGTCGCCGCGGGTTCCTGGGCCGTCGTCGCCGGTGCCTGCTCGACCGGGGCGCGGACGGTGCCGTCGAAGCCGCGGCCGAGGACCAGCTGCAACGTGCCGGTGCTGCCGGGGTCCTGCACCAGCGTCGCGCCGGGCACGACCGTGCCGAGGAGCTGTGCCGCGTCCGCACGGTCCGGCGAGAAGCGCAGCACGGTGTCCGGTGAGGGTGCCGCGGCGTTGCCGACCTCGCCGATCCCGAAGCCCAGGGACCGCAGCGAGCCGCTGACCTGCCCGGCCAGCCCGGCCCGGTCGGAGGCGTTCTGGATGCCGACGGTCACGTCCCCCGGCTTCGGCCCGGCGGTCGAGGCCACCGGCGTGGTCGCCTCGGGCAGCGCCTGGTGCTTGCGCAGGGCGCCGAACAGCCGTCCGGCCTCGGTGTCGCGCAGCTCGCGGTTCCCGCGGGTGTTCGGCACCGCCGAGACGGGCACCGGCACGAACGCGGCCTGCGGTCCGTCGAGGCGGTCGAGCGATCCGGTGACGCGGAGCAGGTCGTTCACGTCGACGTCGTCCGCGAGCATGCTGCGGCTCAGCGCCGCGGCGAAGTCCCGGGTGGAGACGGGATTGAGCAGCGTCGACGCGGACAGCGCCTGCCCGAAGGTGGCGGCGAGGAGCTGCTGCTGGCGCTGCGCCTGGCCGTAGGACGCCGACGGGTCGCCCTGCACCTGGCCGGCCTCGGCGAACCGCACGGCCTGGTCGCCGCCGAGCCGCGAGGTGCCGGCCTGCGGCACCACCGGGCCCAGCACGGCGTCCACGACGGGGCGGGTGACGCAGACGTTCACGCCGCCCAGCGCGTCGACCATGTCCTTGATCCCGGGCAGGTCCAGCGCGACGAACCGGGTCACGGGCATGCCGGAGAGCTGCTGGATGGTGCGGACCAGGCAGCGCGGACCGCCCACCGCGTAGGCGGACGAGAGCGGGATCCGGGTCTCGGCGGGAACGGTGCCGCCGACGTACGCGGCCGCGGCGGCGTCCCAGCGGGGGCACGGCGGCCGGTTGATCTCCAGGTCGAGCGGGAACGAGACGCCCGCGGCCTTGCCGCCGTCCGCGGGCAGGTGCGCCAGCATCAGGGTGTCGGAGCGGCGGGCCGCGGTGGTCGTCTCGCCGGAGCTGCCGGACGCGGTGCCCAGGATCAGCACGTTCTCGTCGCCCTGCTGGGCGGCGGCGTCGAGCACACCGGTGCCGGGGTCGAGCGCGGCGACGGTGCGGATGGTCGAGTCCATCCAGCGGGTGGCGCCCCAGCCGAGCGCGAGCCCGGCGAACGTGAGCAGGGCGGCCGCGGCGGCCACGATCCGGCCGATCAGGCCGCGGCGGGAGAGCGGGGGTGCGGGCGGGGCCTCGAGTGCACGGGAGCCGCGGGTCACACGGTGCTCGGGCCCGCCGTCCTCGGCGTCCTCGTCCGGGAGGTCCTCGCCCCTGTGGATCGCGGTCAGCCGGATGAGGCTCGCGTCGATCCGGTCGACCCGGTCCTGCTCTTCGTCGACGATCTTGTCGACGAGTGCGGTGTCCTCGCCGCGGGGAGCGGTCGACCGGCGGTCGGGACCCGACGGCGCCGTCGAGGGCGCGGAGGGGGCCGAGTCGGCGATCGCGGCCGGGGGGCGGATCTGAGCAGCGGGGGGCTGCTGAGCAGCGAGGGACTGCGGCGGTGCGCCGGGCTGGGGGGCCGCCGGGCGCGGAGGCTGCGGTCCACGCTGCGGAGGGCGAGCCTGCTGAGGCCGGGGCCGCTGCACGGGCTGTGCCGGCTGTGTCTGTGCCTGCTGTGTCTGGGGCGGCTGTGCCTGCGGGGTCTGGGCCCGCGGTGGCTGTGCCTGCCGCGCCGGGGCCTGCGGTGTCAGTGCCTGCGTGGCCTCGGCCTGCGGGGTCTGTGCCTGGGGGGTCTGGGTCGGGGGAGTCTGGGTCTGCGTGCTCCGGGCCTGCAGTTGCTGGGGCTGCGGCTGCCGGGGTCGCTGCGGCACCTGGACCGTCTGGCGGAGGCCGTTCGGGCCCGGCCGGTGGGGGCCGGGTGGACGCGGAGGGATGCCGTTCGGGCCCTGGCGCGGTCCCGCAGGCCCTCTCGGTGCCCCGGCCGGCCGGGGCGCCGTCGGGGCGACGGGCGCCGACCGCTCCGCAGCGCGCGTCGGGGAGACGGGACGGGGCTCGTCCTCCCGTTCCAACCAGGGCTCGGGAGCGGGCTCGGCCGGCGCCCGGATGCCCAGGCGGGCCAGGACGTCGTCCGGCCCGGAGTCCTCGAGGCGGCGGGAACGGCGGCCCGTGCGGGAACCCTGCGACGCCCGGTCGTCCTCGTCTCGCACGTCACCTCCCGGTCCCACCTCGAGCGGGAAGGGCGCCCCGGCCGTCACCGACCGTGCACGCCTCCGGCCGAAGAGTTTACGGAGCGCGTCCCCCCGATCAGGGGGAGGGTGGGGGGAGCCGCCGGCGAGTCGCTCGCCGGCCCGCGGCGCCCCAGGTAGACGCCTCGCGGCGGTCTCGTCGACGCCGTGCGGCGCATCCACCGGGAACGCCGCGGACCCGACGGGGATCCGCCGGACGCTCCCTACCCTGTGGTGCGAACGGGCTGCGGGATGGACCGCCGGGCGCCGGCCGCGCCGGCCAACCGCACCCGTCCCCCACGCGACGCGCGGTAGGCGACGGCGTTCCGCCCGGACTCCTTGGCCGTGTACAGCAGCAGGTCGGCCTCGCCGATCAGCCGCTCCACCTCCACAGGCCGCACGGCCGCGTGCGCGACCCCGATGCTCACCGTCACCCGCAGGTCGGGGTGCAGGTCGGACCAGTCGTGGCGCGCGATCCGGTCGCGTGCCTGCTCGCTGATCTCCACGGCCTGGGCCAGGTCCCGCCCGGGCAGCACGAGCGCGAACTCCTCGCCGCCGTAGCGCGCGCAGAAGCCGGAGTCCGGCAGGGCGGCGTCGAGCTCGGCGACCATCCGCTGCAGCACCCGGTCGCCGAAGAGGTGCCCGTGGGTGTCGTTGACGGCCTTGAAGTGGTCGATGTCCACCAGCGCGAGGCACAGGCCGGTCGTCCGCAGATCCACCTCGGACAGCAGCGCGGCGAGGCGCTCGTCGAGGTAACGGCGGTTGTAGCTGGCCGTGAGGCTGTCGCGGCGGCTCTGCTCCCGGGCCTCGGCGTGCTCGCGGCGCAGGCGGTCGAGCTCGTCGTACGGCTCGCCGCCGAGGAGCTGCACCGCGGCGTGGAGGTGCTCGTAGGCCTGCTCCCAGGAGCCGTCCGAGGCGAGGCGCTCGGCGGCCGCGGTGTGCAGGGCGGCGCGGTTGCGGGCGGAGGTCGGCGGTGTGCCGTCCGTGTCCGGCCCACTCACCAGCGTCCGGACCGTCCCCATGACGTCCACCCGATCACCTCCCCCGCTGTCCCTATTGTCGACGTGACGGGTGGTGCCCTTGAGACGCAGGAGACGTTCCTACCCGTTCGCGTACCGCTCCACCCGACCGGGCGAGCGGCCCGCGACAGCGAGTTTCAGCCGCCGGAGTGCTCGAGCTCGGCGCCGAAGGGCACGGACGGGTCGTCCGCGTCGTCGAGCCAGTGTTCGGGCAGCACGACCTTGCCCGGCGAGCCCTGCCGCCCGCGCGGGCCCTCGGCGTCCGCGGGGAACTCCTGGTCAAGGTCGAGTTGGGCGAGCAGGTCGTCGAGCTGGCCGATGCTCTCGACCATGCCGAGCGCGCGCCGCAGGTCCCCGCCCACGGCGAAGCCCTTCAGGTACCAGGCGATGTGTTTCCGGACGTCCCGGATCCCCTTGTGGTCACCCATGTGCTCGCACAGCAGCACGGCGTGGCGACGGAGCGTCTCCGACACCTGGCGGAGGTTCGGCGGTGTGGGCAGCGGGCGACCCGCGAAAGCGGCCTCCAGGTCCCCGAACAGCCACGGCCGGCCGAGGCAGCCCCGCCCGACCACGACGCCGTCGCACCCCGTCTCGCGGACCATCCGCAGCGCGTCCGCCGCGGAGAAGATGTCGCCGTTGCCCAGGACCGGGGTGGTGGCGGGCAGGTGTTCGCGCAGCCTGCTGATCGCCGACCAGTCCGCCTGCCCCGAGTAGCGCTGGGCGGCGGTGCGCGCGTGCAGCGCCACCGAGGCAACCCCGGCGTCGACGGCGATCCGCCCGGCCTCGAGGAAGGTCTCGTGCTCGTCGTCGATGCCGATCCGCATCTTGACGGTGACGGGCAGGTCCCCGGCGTTGTCGACCGCGGCTCTGACGAGCCGCTCGAACAGGCGGCGTTTGAAGGGCAGCGCCGCACCCCCGCCGCGCCGCGTCACCTTGGGGACCGGGCAGCCGAAGTTCATGTCGACGTGATCGGCCAGGTCCCGCTCGCGGATCATCCGCACGGCCTGGCCCATCGCGGCCGGGTCAACACCGTAGAGCTGCATCGACCGCGGCTGCTCGTCCGGGTCGAACGTGATCATGCGGAAGGTGAGCGGGTTCTTCTCCACCAACCCACGGCTGGTGATCATCTCGCAGACGTAGAACCCCGCGCCCTGCTCACGGCACAGCCGGCGGAACCCCGGGTTGGTGATGCCGGCCATCGGCGCGAGCACCACGGGCGTGGCGACCTCGTGGCGCCCGATGCGCAGCGGCGGCAGCACCGGTCGGGTGGCGGGGGGTGCGGAGTCCAGCAGTGTCACGGGGCCCCATTGTCCACGTTTCTAGAAGCCGACGGTCACGCAGGCCAGCCGGGCACCCGCGTCGCCGGCCGAACCCTGGGCGGTGGAGGTGTGATGGTCGTGCAGCACCACGGAGTTCGGACGCCGGTTCGCCGGGAACGACCAGTTCACCTTGGTGCTCCCCACACCGGCGCCCGAGGCGTCGGTGGTGAGGTCGAGCCAGATCTCGTTCTTGGAGTTCGCGTACTGCGGGTTCGTGCTCGGCTGCTGCGGGTCCTGCTTGTACTGGAAGTGCGGCCCGGCGTCCGCCCCGGTCGCGCCGCAGACCTTGGTGTGGGCGTGGGCGCCGTACATGTGGTTCGGCAGCATCCCGGACACCTCGAGGGTGACGACGGTGGTCCCGTCCGCGGAGCTCGACGTCACCGCCACCTTCGACCCGACCGGCACCTCCTGCGCGTTGTAGGTGCGGGCGGGCGAGGTGTTCGTGCCGAAGACCGCCGAGATCTGGCGGTACCCGTCGTCGCCCCCCTCGGCCGAGGACGCCTGGGTGGTCCGCGGAGCCGCGGTGGTGGGCCGGGCGGCCGTCGTGCTCGTACCCGTGCTCGTGGAGTGCCCCGCGGGGTGGCCCGCCGTCGTCGGGGCTGCCGCGGTGGTGGTTCGGGCCGGCGAGGAGGAGCCGGACCCCAGCGAGGGGATCAGCCCCCCGGGCGACGCGAGAGCAGTGGCGGTGACCAGCCCGGACGCGCAGGCGGCGACTGTCACCGCGGCGAGCAGGCTCCTGAGAGACGG
The DNA here is from genome assembly GCF_039531635.1 of Pseudonocardia ailaonensis. NCBI lineage: Bacteria > Bacillati > Actinomycetota > Actinomycetes > Pseudonocardiales > Pseudonocardiaceae > Pseudonocardia > Pseudonocardia ailaonensis. The sequence continues at coordinate 72,338 of NZ_BAAAQK010000005.1, forward strand.
ACGCATGGGAGAAGTGTGCCCACTACGGAAAGTGACGTTCACTCACCCCCTGTGATTCCAGGGTTCGCCTGGTCCGGGGGTCGACAGCGGCCCGGTAGTCTCGTCCGCCGGGGGCCACGGAGGCCCCGAGGGCCTCTAGCTCAATCGGCAGAGCAGCGGACTTTTAATCCGCGGGTTCAGGGTTCGATCCCCTGGGGGCCCACCCCTCCTGAACAGCGACTATCTCTTCGCTCGCTGTTTGATGGCCTCGGTCGTGACACGAGTTGTGACACGAGTGGTCGCTACGCTGCTGGTCATGCCACGTGCCGGGGCGCGCAGACGTACGCGGGGGAGCATCGACCCGCTGCCCAGTGGCGCACTCCGGGTGCGAGTGCATGCGGGCGCCGACCCCGTGACCGGCAAGCGGCACACGCTTGTCGAGATCGTCCCTCCGGGCCCACGGCAGGCCGCGGAGGCCGAAGCCGCACGGACGCGGCTGCTCAACCAGGTCGACGAGCGCCGCCACCCACGGACCGCGGCGACCGTGAACCAGCTGCTCGACAAGTACTTCGAGGTCCTGGCGCTCGAGGCGACGACGACGTACACCTACGTCGGGTACGCAGACAAGCACATCCGTCCGCTGATCGGGCAGGTCAAGGTCGGCGCCCTCGGCGGCGAGGTCTTCGACTCGCTCTACGCCGAGCTGCGCCGGTGTCGAGATCACTGCGACCGTGGCCCTCGCACCGACCATCGGACCTCGCGAGCGCACGACTGCGACGAACGCTGCCGACCACACGAGTGCAGGCCTCTCGCGAACGCTTCCATTCGACATGTCCACTTCATCCTCAGCGGGGCGCTCAAGAGGGCCGTGAGATGGCGCTGGATCGCCGCGAACCCGATCGTCGAGGCGGAGCCGCCGACAGCTCCGCCACCCGCGCCTGCGCCGCCGTCGGCCACGGAGGCGGCGGCGATCCTCGCCGAGTCGTGGAAGGACCCGGACTGGGGCCTGCTGGTCTGGGTCGTGATGGTGACGGGCCTGCGCCGTGGCGAGCTGTGCGGCCTGCGCTGGCGGGATCTCGACCTGGACCGTGGCACGCTCACGGTCGCTCGCGGCATCGCCCAGCGAGACGGCCGGGCCTGGGAGAAGACGACCAAGACGCATCAGCAGCGACGGCTGGCGTTGGACGACGAGACCGTGGAGCTCCTTCGCGCGCACCACGAGACGTGCGGCGGTCGAGCGCAGGCGCTCAGCGCCGTTCTGGCCAGCGACGCGTTCGTGTTCTCGCTCGCCCCGGACGGCTCGACGCACCTTCTCCCGGACTCCGTGTCCCAGCGGTACGGCAAGCTCGCTCGCAAGCTGGGGATCGCCACCTCGATCCACAAGCTGCGCCACTACTCGGCGACCGAGCTCATCTCCGCGGGTGTGGACATCCGGACCGTGGCCGGCCGCCTGGGCCACGGTGGCGGCGGCACGACGACGCTACGGGTCTACACCGCCTGGGTCGCGGAGTCGGACCAACGCGCGGCGACGAACCTCTTCTCGCGGCTCCCGGCGCGGCCGGCCGAGCGCGCCAGGCTCGACGATCCGTCCTTAGTGGCCCGCCACCCCTACGAGGTACTCGCCGTCGAGCTTCGAAGGGAGGTCGAGAACGGAACCTGGACGGAGTGGCTGCCGTCGAACAAGGAGCTGGCACGGACCCACGACGTGTCGGTCGGAACGGCCCAGCGCGCAGCCAGGCTCCTGGCCGAGTGGGGCGTCGTGGCAGTCCTGCCTGGCAGAGGCGTCCGAGTACTCGCCCCGACAAAGCAATAACCCCGGTGATGTAGCTCGCCGAGAGGGCGGCCAGGGATCGCTCCGGGGTCTTCGCTCACCATCGTACGGAGGACAACGCACAGTGTCGAGTCCGAGACTGCCCCCGGCAGCGGTACAGCGACACCTCTCGGCACCGCGGCTCGCGCCCTACGTCGCCGCGTGCAGCGGCGACTTGGACCGGGCCGTCGATCTGTACCGCTGGAACGCTGCTGTCGCGGCAGCCTTCTGGGAGGTCGTCGGCCACGGCGAGATCATCCTCCGCAACGCCATCCACGACGCCCTCACCGAGCGCCACGGTCGCAGCCGTGCGCCCGGCGAGTGGTTCGACGACCCCCGTCGCGAATTCGAACCTCGCGCGCTGGACGACATCGCCGCAGCTCGACGCCGTGCGTCGCGCACGTCTCCGAACCCGCCACCGGGAAAGATCGTCGCCGAGTTGTCCTTCGGCTTCTGGCGCTACCTCCTGGCCCGTCGCTACGCGCCGACCCTGTGGCCCGCCATCCGCCACTCCTTCCCGCATCTGCCCCGCGGTGGCCGCAACGACCTGGAGCGCGCCGTCATCCGCCTCCACCTCCTCCGCAACCGCATCGCCCACCACGAGCCCCTCCTCCGCGAGAACCTCCCGGCCCGCCACGCCGACCTCGCGTACCTGCTCGACGCGATCAGCCCGGCGGTACGGGCATGGGCGCTCGACGACGACCGCCTCGCGATGCTCCTGTCGGACCGTCCGTAGGACGGTCCGCGAAATCCGCGCAATCCGCAAATCTCTGAGATCGAGCAGGCAGCCGTTGCCAGCAAGCCGATGCCACCAAGCCGAGTTGCGCGGATTGCGCGGATTCTGCGGACTGCATCTGTCGCTGAATGCCAGGCGAACTCCTCTGACGATCGGCGAGCTGATCACGCCCGAACATCTCTGACGTTCCGCCGTCCACCACGCCTGCGCGAGTCGATACCGCCCGAACGACTACCGAGAGTCAGAACACGCCACAAGATCAACACGAGCACACCAAGGCATCGCGATCGTCGGGAGTGGCTGCCGTCACCGTGCGAGGTTGTGGACGCGAGTCTTCCGCGGATGGTTAAGATCAACAGCGGGTCGTAGGCGCTGCTGCTTAGACTTCCTGACCTGACCAAGCGCTGCGGGCATGCGGTCGCCCACCGGTCCCCGCGCGGCGCACGCATGCACGCACTTGGCGACGCTGGCGTCTCAATCCGTAACGCGGCGAAGTTGTGGGCAGACAACCATTTCATGAACGACGAGATCGTCCCGAGCGAGCCGAATCAGCCTGCACCCACGATATTCCGCGAGTTTCTATATGCGGATCTGGAGCGTGCGCGGTCGCTGTTCGCTCAACGACTGGGCGGCGTTCCAGAAGAAGATAAGACGACAGACAGCAGTATGCGACATTTTGCCGTAGGTGCGAAACGTGTGCTTGGGATGGGTCGAGAGAGTGGCCGGGAGACCTACGAGCAGAGGTCACTGCTCGACGCGCTATTTCCTGCGCTCGAAGAACTATTGGAGGCCGAGGAGTGGCTTACCGACATCTCCGATATCGTGCATGATGAGGAGGATGAAGACCCGAGCACACTCCTAGAGGTGATCGAGGCCGGCTCGATAATTCGCGTGACCGCATACGGCTCATTATTCGACGCCGAGTACTTTGCTCGCATCCTCGGTGGCGCTTCAGTCGCCGCTGATGGCATCGCCGGCGTGATGAAGCCGCCAGCGGAGGGCGCACCTCAGCCGCGCCAGAAGCCTAAGGGTCAGCGAGGCAAGCCGCCAATTGGCGACGGCGTCAGTCGGCCAGCTCAGCTGGAGGATCTGGTCGAGGACTTCCCTGCGGAGTTGATGGGAGGTGGCGCAGTTACGGCAGACCAGTTTCGCTCCATGATTAGAGTGGCGCGCGGAATGTTTCCTTCCGGCCTACATCTGACGCTGGAAACCGATGGGGGAGTAGGCTGGACTGCTACTGCCCGTCTGCAGAAGGGGCGACAGTATCTTGAGGCAGACCCCGACGTGTTGTTTTCGCGGTACGGAACTGCGGCACAGGAATGGACCATCGTGGGGTCCATTGGTTACTTCACTGAGAGTCCAGAGGCTCCTAGTCTTACGGAGGCCAGCTTTCTTGGCCCGAACAATCAAATTAGCAGAGCCGCATTCGTTGCTGGACTCAATTCGATGCTCGGCTTCGTGGCAGGCATTGGAATGGCTGACGCACCCCCTTATCCAGGATTCTCCATCATTCCGCTTGCGGTTTATAGAAGCATTCCAAAGGCGGCTCATGCCGTAGCTGAGTGATTTCTTGGGTGTCGTATCGGTGGGCTAGTTCGCGGTCCGGCGCAACTCAGCGGTTGTCGCCTGCAGGGTAACCATGGCTCGCGGGCAACCGAGGAGTCCTCGCCGGGCGGGCAGGACTCCGTCGGCAGACAGGAACCGCGTTCATACCGAAGCGCTCTCCCTGCCTGCGCTAACGCCTGACGATCTCCGACCGAGCACACTGATAACCGTCAGTGAAGGCCGGAGGACTCGCAGTGGCAAGGCGAATCGGGGGCAGGGGCGGTGGGAGCGACAAGGGCAGCAGCGGAAGCACGAGCCTCCTGATCGCACTTGGCATCGTCTTCGTCGCCACCACCGGCGGCGGCGCAGCTGCTATCGGCTCAGCCCTCTCCTCCGGTGGCGCGTCAGTGTCCAGCGGCGCCAGCTCCGGAGCACGCAGTGGCGCCAGGGTGAACAGCAGGAACTCCAACACCGTCGAAGCCCGGATTGTCCGGCAGGGTGTGCGAGTGGCGGGCAAGATCACCGACGACTCCGCGGACTGTGTCGGCAACTCGTACGGCCAGGTCCAGGACTTCTTCTGCACCAACCCGTGCACCGCCTTGCACCGTGCCTCCTTCGAGCTACGTGACTCAAAGGGCGATGCTGCGATCGTCGCGGTGTCCTGGGCGGAGATGCCGACCGAAGCGGGCGCCCGCGCGCTCAAGCAGCTCATGGACAGGCCCGGCACCGGGAACGTGACTGAGCTGTCCCGGGAGCGCGGCAAGTACCGGAGCGTGCGCTACACCGGCGACGCCTACGCCTCGCGGCAGGACGGAACCGTCGTCACCAACGCACAGGCAGAACCCGTCGCCCGCGGCTGGGCCGGCCTCGCACTCGCGACCATCGTCACTAACGCCGCCGAATAGGCCGGTACGGATCGCTTGCAGAGTCACGAGGGGCCGTCGGATCGTGATGCCTAGGTGTGACTCGGTTCGTGATCTTGTGTCTCGGTCGTCGTCGAGAGCGGGGCGTGACACGTGCTGTGACACGGAATCCTGCTCAACGGGGAGACTGCTGGTGTCATGGAGACTGCGGCCGAGAATGTAGATGCAGGTAGAAGGCTTGTGATGCACCGCACGGTGGCCTTTTAATCCGCGGGTTCAGGGTTCGATCCCCTGGGGGCCCACCCAATCGCAGGTCAGGACGTCTGCCCCGGCTCCCTACCATGATCAGCCCCCGGAATACCCCCGGAAATGGGTTTCAGGGCCGCCGTGCCGAAGACCTCCAGGACGGCCGCCGCCCCGGTCCGCTCGACCTTCCGACCGAAGTGGCGTCCTGCGTCGGCTACGTCGCGGCCCTCGGCGGCACGGTCACGATCAGCCGAGAAGACTCGGTCGGCATCCAGCTCGACGACGGCATGCAGATGGTCTTCCACCGTGGGGCCGGCTATCGGGCGCCGACGTGGCCCTCGCCCGAAGTCGGGATGCAGATGCACCTGGAGTTGCTGGCCGACGCCCCCGATGCCGCTGTCGCCCGCCTGTGCGCTCTGGGAACCACGCGCCTGGACCACGAGCCAGAAGCGCATACGGGCTGACCGTGCTGTTCGACTCCGCCGGCCATCCCTTCCGCGTCTTCGCACCGCCTTAAATTGACAGGCTGTGGACCTGACAGGCCTTCGCTCGCGGCCCGCTCGACCTCCGCGCCGGTCCCGGGGCTGCGGGCCGACACCCGGCCGTCGTGAGCGTGGTCCCGCACGGCTACGCCAACCCGGGCGGATCCGGGAGGGACCTGGCGGCGGCCCGGTTCACGAACGTCGACTTCCTGCGGCATGAGGGTGCGCCCCTCCAGCTTTTCTGGATATCGATGTTCATGAGAGCCCAGGGTCGATTCCGAATGTGACGTGAAGGTGCGCCGATCGGTCTACGCAACGTTGCGTAGTGTCGTACTGACCTGTACGCGGTTTACTGGTATTGGCCGCCAGAAGGGCGGTGAACTCGCACCTAATTCGAATGGAGAAAAATGACCATCGAGGATCAGAGGATCGGTTTTGATGTGGCGGCCGCCGACTTTCGTCCTGGTCTGCCGGTGGCTCAGCGGATCAGGGAGGACGCGTCTGCCGCTCAGCTCGCTGGAACCGCGGCGATTGCCGTCGGCAGTTCGGGCACCTTCGTCGACAACGGCACGGACCGGTGGCATTACCTCATCCAGCCCGGAACCCCGAACGTCCTGAGCATTCAGCTGCAGGTGAGTGACACTGTCACCTGGTGGAAGCAGATCGAGGTGTCGGCGAGCTACTTCGGGTCGTGGTTCCCGATCCGCACACTGGAGACCAAGGATGACAAGCGGGTCGCCACCGTCGATCTCACCCCTACCGACGCCCAGTCCGGCACGTTGAAGCTCGAGTTCTGGCGCGCGGGGGTGCTCGGTTTCGGGGTGCGTGTCATTACTCTGCTCGTCGACGTTCCGTCGAACCTCGGGAACAAGATCGTGTACCTGTGCGACCGGCCTGAGGATCTCTGACAGGCGCGCGAACCCAGATCAGCAGCGGGTCAGGGCTCGCTCAGACCCGCTGCTGAGGGGGGATTACTCCGCTCCTCCCGTTCGAGGAACCATAGGGCGGCCTGCAGTCGATCATGCACGCCCAACTTGGTGTAGATGTTGCCGATGTGGACCTGAACGGTGCGTGGGCTGATGCGAAGGGCTCGTCCCATGGCGGCTGCGGTGAGTCCCTCCGACAAGAGGTGGAGAATGTCGTTCTCTCTGCGGGTCAGCCCTGTTGTGCCAGTTCCGGTGGCATGGTGGCTGGCTGCACGCAGGGCGTGATGGGCGGCGAGCACCCCTTGCAGCAGATAGGCCGCGGCAAGGTCCGTCTCCGTGAAGCATTGCCCGCGAAGCCGATTGAAGGTGTAGACGAGCCCCGCACGTCTGGCGGAGTGGACGCGCACAGGTATGAGCAACTGATGTTCGACACCGCGAGTCCCCAATAACGTCTCGTAGGTGGGGGTGGCTCGGAAGGTAGGCCAGTCCACCAGGTCCCGGAGGAGAAGCGGTCGGCAGCCACCATCGGCAGATGTAATGGCCCTGGTTGCTGGATGGTTGGATATCGCGCTCGCCAGGTCCGGTTCGGAGGGCAACTCAAATCTCGGGAGCATGTCAGCCTGAGCCGTCCCCGCGCTGAGGTCGACCCGGTTGAATGCCGTGTACTCGGCTCCGACGGCGGTAGACATTGTCTCGCATGCGGCCTGGACCAGTTCTGACTCGGTCCGCACGTCGCCGATCATCCAGGCAAGCGTGAGGGCCGCGCGATAGATGCGGTCGGGGACCTGCGCGGCGGCGGCCCTCACCGAAGTAGGCCGAGTGCGCGGCACCGTTCGATCGCTTCAACCCGGCTTCTGACCTCCAACTTGCGGTATGCATTTTCCAAGTGCTTGTTGACAGTCCGTGGGCTGATCCGGAGGGCTCGTCCGATGCTGACGTTCGTCATGTTCGAGACCAGCAGGCGCAGAACGTCGAGCTCCCTTGCCGTCACCTTCATGCGCTGGGCCGCAATATCTGCCTTGGCCGGGTCGAACGCTCTCGAGGTGAGGGCCCTGTGCAGGGACACCACCACTGTCTGATAGGTACGCGCTTGAGCGAGTTCCTCGTGTGTGAAGTCATTGTCGTAGCGATTGAAGGCGAACGCGGCGCCACTCGTGGCGTTTTTGTCGAGATAGATGGGCACGTTCATCTGAAACCGCATTCCGAACGGTACGAAGAGCTCGGCGTAGGTCGGACTGTCCTCGAACTCGCGCTGGCTCAGATGATCGGTAACCCTCGTCGGCATCAATCGAGGTGTCGAGTTGTACGAACGTATGACGGGGTGGTCCTCCATGATCTTCGTCAGGCAGGCCGTCGCCAACGGGCTCCAGTGCTCATCTGGGAAGACGGCGAGCCTGATGCTGTTCGTCCGCAGGTTGATTTCAGTGACTCCGTGGGAGTCGACCCTGATGAATGCGGCGGAGGCGATACTTGCTTCTCTCAGCAGAGTCTCGGGGTCCCGCACTGCGGCAAGCTGCCATGACAGATCGAGAAGCTTTTCATGTGTGCTTGTGTCGAGTTGCACAAATGCCTCCGCGCCGAGTGCGACTAGACGATAAGTGAGAGTAGTTTGACTTGACTGTTACGTATGCGCGCCAGCTGGTCGATACGAAGTAGTACGTATCGACACGACACAGGTGGTAGGTGGTGTGGGAGCGACTCGGTGTTCCGAGCCTGGTGGGTTCGAGGGCCCGATGACCGAGGTATAAGGCGAGGGCGAGATGGCGGCCTCTGGGTGCGGGGACTACGCGGCCGGGTGCTTCCGCGGCCGTCCCGGCCGACGCTTCATCGGGATGATCCGGCCCTGGTCGAAGATCTCCCCGCCCCACACCCCCCACGGCTCGCCCCGCCGGACCGCGCCCTCGAGGCAGGCCATGCGGATCGGGCAGGGGGTGCAGAGGTGTTTGGCCCGGTCCAGGTCCTCGGGCGACTCGGCGAACCACAGGGCCGGATCCGCGCGGTGGCAGGGGAGTGCGAGGTCCGGGCGGACGGCTCCCCGTCGCCCGCCCGGACCTCGGTTCCGGCCGGGTCCCCCACCCGGCCGGGCGGCCGCACCCACTGTCCCCCGAACGGCGGGAGTCCCGCCGTCCACCGCACTCGGTGACCACCGTGGGAGCAGCACGCGAACGACTCTGCCCGCTGCGGCGGCCGGGCGGATCCGGAGAAAGTCCTGATCTCCGCGACCAAAGTTGACAGGGGAAACCCCTACTCCGAGTCCCTGACGAGCAGCGCGATCTGGACCCGGTTGTCCAGCGCCAGGGTGCGCAGGATGCGGGAGACGTAGGTCTTCACGGTCGCGACGCTCATGAACAGCTCGGCCGCGATGTCCGCGTTGGAGCCGCCCCGGGCCACCGCGGCGGCCACCTCACGCTCCCGCGCCCCGAGCAGCTCCAGCTTGGCGCGGGCCTCCCGGCGCTTGTCGGCGGGCCGGTGCAGGTCCGTGACCAGGCCGATCAGGCGGCGGGTGATGGCGGGGGAGAGGACGGCGTCGCCGTCGGCCGCGGCACGGACGGCGTCGACGATCCCCTCCGGCGCGGCGTCCTTGAGCAGGAAACCGCTGGCCCCGGCCCGCAGGGCGCGCAGGACGTGCTCGTCGGCGTCGAACGTGGTGAGGACGACGACGCGGGGCGGGTTCGGCGCCGAGGTGAGCCGCTCGGTGGCGGTCACCCCGTTGCAGCGCGGCATCCGCAGGTCCATCAGCACCACGTCCGGCTTCCCGGCGGCGACGGCCGCGGGCACCTCGTCGCCGTCCGCGGCGTCCCCGACCACGACGATCCGGCGGCCGGGCAGCGCGTGCCCGTCGAGCATGAGGCGCAGGCCGGCGCGGACCATCGCGTCGTCGTCGACCAGCAGGACCCGGATGTCAGGCATCGCTCTCCCACGGCATCGAGGCCCGCAGGTGGTAGCCGCCGTGCATCGGGCCGTGCTGCAGCGTCCCGCCGGTGACGGCCTCCACCCGTTCCGCGAGCCCGATCAGCCCGGTCCCCGACCCCGCCGGGCTCTCCGCGCGACCGGCACCGCTCACCAGCTCGACGACGAGCTCCCCGCCGGGCGCACCGGCCACCGTGACCGTCACGTGCGCACCGGACGCGTGCCGGCGCGCGTTGGTCAGCCCCTCGCGCACCACGCGATAGGCGGTGCGCGCCAACGGATCCGGGGGGTCCGGGCAGCGCCGGTCCAGCGTCACGGTCATGCCCGCGTGCCGGGCCAGGGCGACGAGCTCGGTGACCGCGTCGAGGTTCTCGCGCCGGGCGTCGATGCCCCCGAGCTCGCCCACCGGCTCGCGCAGCACCAGGACGATCTTGCGGAGGTCCCGCATGGCCTCGTGGGTGGCGGAGCGCAGCACGGCGGCGGTGGAGCGGACGGTGTCCGGGGCGAGGTCCTCGCGCAGCTCCAGGGCGCCGGCGTGCACCGACAGCAGGGAGAGGCGGTGGCCGAGGACGTCGTGCATCTCGCCGGCGATCCGCCGTCGCTCGTCGAGCCGCACCCGCTGCGCGCGCTCCGCCTGCTCGGCCTCGGCCCGCTCGGCGCGCTCGCGCAGCCCGGCGACCATCCGCCGTTGGGTACCGACGAACAGGCCGAAACCCAGCGACGTCAGCAACATCCCGATCGACCCGACCAGCAGCGTCAGCCGCGCGCCGACGTCCGGGACGCGGACGGTCAGGGTGTAGCCGGAAACGGCGAGCGCCAGCACTGTGACCAGCACGATCTGGTTGCGCCGCAGCCCGCGTGCGACGGTGAAGACCCCGATCAGCGGCAGGTAGGTGGCGAAGAGTGACACGGCGCCGATCGCGACCGCCGTCAGGCCGAACGCGAAGCGGGCCCGGCGCCGCGCGTACACGGCGGCGAACCCGAGGATCCCGATCGCCAGCGACACCCAGTCCCACGCGCCCCACGGGCCGGGCTGGCGCAGCACCGTGATCAGGCCCGAGCCGCCGCCGACGAGCACGAGCAGGGTGCTGATCACCAGCTCGCGGCCCGGATGAGAGGGCGCCGAGGTCACCCGCCAACCCTAGGCGCCCCCGCGCCGACCGCCGTCGACTTTCCGACCAAAGTCGATCGGTCTCGCCCGAAGGATGAGCCCTCACAGTGTGAGCTGCTCGGGGCTGAGGGCCTCGTAACCGATGGGGCACCGGGGAGTAACAGCCGTCGCCGAACCTGGATCCCGATGACCGCCACACACTGCCCCTACTGCTCGCTGCAGTGCGGGATCGAGCTGGAGACCCGCGCCGGCGCCGTCACGGCGCTGACCGGCCTGGAGAGCTTCCCGACCAACCGCGGTGGCCTGTGCCGCAAGGGTTCCACGGCCCTGGAGCTGCTCGCCCATCCCGAGCGGCTCACCTCACCGCTGCTGCGGGTGGGAGACGAGCTGGTGCCCGTCGACTGGGACACCGCGCTCGACCGGGTGGCCGCGGAGATCCGCCGCGTGCAGGAGCGGTACGGGCCTGATGCGGTGGGCTGCTTCGGCGGCGGCGGGCTGACGAACGAGAAGGCCTACCAGTTCGGGAAGTTCGCGCGGGTGGCGCTGCGCTCCGCCTCCATCGACTACAACGGCCGCTTCTGCATGAGCTCCGCCGCGGCGGCCGCGACCCGGTCCTTCGGCATCGACCGCGGGCTCCCGTTCCCCCTGCCGGACATCGCGGAGGCGGACGTCCTGCTGCTCGTCGGGAGCAACCCCGCGGACACCATGCCGCCGGCGATGCGGTGGTTCGAGGCGGGCCGCGAGCGCGGGGCCGAGCACATCGTCGTCGACCCGCGGTACACGGCGACCGCCGCGGCCGCGCACCGGCACCTGCAGCCCGTCCCCGGCACGGACCTCGCCCTGGCCAACGGCCTGCTGCACATCGCGATCGCGGACGGCCTGGTGGACGAGGAGTACGTCCGCACCCGGACCACGGGTTTCGACGAGGTGCGCCGCGCCGTCCGGGCGGACTGGCCGGACCGCGTGGAACGGACGACGGGGGTCCCGGTGGCGGCGTTGCGCGCCACCGTGCACGCCCTCGCGTCCGCCGGGCAGGCCATGATCCTCACCGCCCGCGGCGCCGAGCAGCACGCCGACGGCACCGACACCGTCACGGCCTGGATCAACCTGGCGCTCGCGCTCGGCCTGCAGGGCCGCCCGGGCTCCGGCTGGGCCACGGTGACCGGCCAGGGCAACGGGCAGGGCGGGCGCGAGCACGGGCAGAAGGCCGACCAGCTGCCCGGCTACCGCAAGCTGGCGGACCCGGCGGCGCGGGCGCACGTCGCCGGGGTGTGGGGGGTCGACCCGGACTCCCTGCCACAGCCCGGGGTGAGCGCCTACGAGCTGCTCGACTCACTCGGGACCGACGTGAAGATGCTGCTGCTCGGGGCGTCGAACCCGGTGGTCTCCGCCCCGAACGCCGCGCACGTCCGGCGGCGGATGGAGTCGCTGGACTTCCTGGTGGTGACCGACTTCTTCCTGTCCGAGTCGGCCCGGATGGCCGACGTCGTGTTCCCCACCACGCAGTTCGCGGAGGAGGAGGGCACGCTGACCAACCTGGAGGGCCGGGTGCTGCGCCGCCGCAAGGCCGTCGAGCCGCCGGCCGGGGTGCGCAGCGAGCTGGAGATCTGGCACGCGCTCGCCGCCCGCCTGGGCCGCGGCGAGTTCTTCCCGACGGAGCCGCGCGAGGTCTACGACGAGCTGCGCCGCGCCAGCGCGGGCGGGCCCGCGGACTACGCCGGCATCTCCTGGGAGCGGCTCGACGCGGGCGAGGAGCTGTTCTGGCCCTGCCCCTCCGACGACCATCCGGGCACGCCGAGGCTGTTCGCGGAGCTCTTCGCGCACCCGGACGGGAAGGCCCGGTTCATGGCGGTGACGCCGCGCGGGGTCACCGAGCGCACGGACGTCACCTACCCGTTCCTGCTGACCACCGGCCGGTCGCGGGCGCACTACCAGTCCGGCACCCAGACCCGTCGCAGCCCGACGCTCGCCGCCGCCGAACCCGAGGCCCTCGCCGAGGTGCACCCCGACCTGGCCCGCCTGCTCGGGCTCACCGACGGCGACCTGGTCCGGCTGACCACCCGCCGCGCGTCCGCCGAGGTGCGGATCCGCTGCACCCGGACGATCCGCCGGGACACCGTCTTCGTCCCCTTCCACTGGCCGGGCGTCAACGACCTGACCAGCGCCCGTCTCGACCCGACGTCCCGGATGCCGGAGTTCAAGGCGTGCGCGGTGGCCGTCTCCCGGGTCCCGGCGCCGCTGTCGACCCCGCAGGAGGTGCCCGCGTGAAGGAACAGCTCGTCGTCGTCGGGAACGGCATGGCCGGAGGGCGGGTCGTGGAGGAGGTCCTCGCCCGCGGCGGCGCGGACCGCTACGACATCACGGTCTTCGGCGCCGAGCCCTACGGCAACTACAACCGGATCATGCTCTCGCACGTCCTGGCCGGCGAGGACGTCTCCGAGATCTACCTCAACCCGCTCGACTGGTACGCGGCATCGGGCGTGGCCCTGCACGCCGGGGTGCGGGTCGTCCGCATCGACCGCTCCTCGCAGAAGGTCTTCGCGGACGACGGGCAGGCCGTCGCGTACGACGCCCTGGTCCTCGCGACCGGCAGCCGCACGTTCTTCCCGCCGATGGACGGCATGTGGCTCGACGACCGCACGCTCATCCCGGGCGTCTTCGGCTTCCGGACCCTCGACGACACCGTCGCGATGATCGACTACGCGCGGGAGCGCTCCAGCGCGGTCGTGGTCGGCGGCGGGCTGCTGGGGCTGGAGGCGGCCTACGGCCTGCGACAGCACGGGTTGGACGTGCACGTGGTCCAGGGCGGGCCGGTGCTGATGAGCCAGCAGCTCGACTCCCCGGCGGGGGCGGTGCTGCGCGGCGTGCTGGAGAAGAAGGTCGGGCTGCACGTGCACACCGGGCGGCGCCCCGCGGCGATCCGGTCGACGGGCTCGGTGACGGGCGTCCTGCTCGACGGCGGCGGCACGATCGACGCGGAGATGGTCGTGGTGACGGCGGGGGTGCGGCCGAACGTGGGCCTCGGCGTCGCGTCCGGGCTGACGGTGGAGCGGGCGATCGTCGTCGACGACCGGATGCGGTCGGTCGACGATCCCGCGATCTCCGTGGTCGGTGAGTGCGCGCAGCACCGCGGCGAGGTGTACGGGCTGGTCGCGCCGCTGTGGGAGCAGGCCGCGGTGCTGGCCGACGTGCTGACCGGCGCGGACGCGATCTACACCGGATCGCGGACCGTCACGAAGCTCAAGGTCGCCGGCGTCGACGTCACACAGATGGGTCTGCGGGGTCCCGAGAGCGAGGACGACGAGCTCGTCCAGTACTCCGAGCCGCGCCGGGGCGTCCACACGTCCCTCGTGATCCGCGACGACATGCTGGTGGGGGCCACGCTGGTCGGGGACACGACGCAGGTCGCCGCCCTGACCCAGGCGTTCGACCGGCGCCTGCCGCTGCCGGAGAACCGCGCCGAGCTGCTGTTCCCGCAGGCCGGGCAGCCGGCGGCGGTGAGTGCCGCGGACCTGGACCCCTCGACGCAGGTGTGCACGTGCAGCGGGGTGACGAAGGAGGCGATCTGCGACGCGGTGGCGGCCGGGGCGGGCACCGCGGCCGGGGTGATGGACGCGACGCGGGCCGGCAAGGGCTGCGGCTCGTGCAAGTCGCTCGTCGCCCGGATCGTGGAGTGGGCGGGGACCCCGGCCGAGGGGTGCGCGCGGTGCGACCTGGTGGCGGTCGGGGGCTGACCCGCCGGTCCGGGGGGCCTCGCGGTCAGAGCGCCCGGAACGAGGCGAGCGCCATGGCGCGCAGCAGCGCGGCCACCTCCTCGGGTGCGGCGCGCGAGCCGCTGTGGGGGGTGGAGTTGAGCAGGCCGAAGGTCGCGTGGGCCGCGGTGCGGGCCCGTTCCGCGTCGAGTCCGGGGTGCAGGCGCTGCAGCGTGTCCACCCAGATCTCGACGTAGGTGCGCTGCAGCCGGCGGACCCGGCGGCGGTCCGCGTCGGGCAGGTTGTCGAGGTCCCGGTCCTGCACGACGATCAGCTCCGGCTCGCGCAGCGCGAAGGCGACGTGGAAGTCCACGAGGGCCTCCAGGACCTCGCGCGGGCTCCCCGCGGAGCCGGCCGCCCGCTCCCGTCCCCCCGCCTCGAGCCGCTCGCTGATGTCCACGAGCAGCTCCGCGAGCAGGGCCTCCTTGCCGGGGAAGTGCCGGTACAGGGCCGGCCCGCTGATCCCGACGGCGGCGCCGAGCTCGGCGATGCTGACCCCGTGGAAGCCGTGCTTGGCGAAGAGCGCCGCGGCGGTCGCGAGGATCTGTTCGCGGCGCGAGCCGACCCGGGGGACCGTCATGCCGCCAGGGTAACCCGGCCTGTTAACGACTGCTAACAGCGCGTTTTCAGCCTGGGTTCAGGGGCGGGTCCGTATCCTCGGGTCCATGACCCGGCCTCTCAGGTGGCTGCGCGCCCGCCTGGGCGTGCGCGTGGCGTCCGCGCTGGCCGCGGCCGTCACGGTGGCCGTCGTGCTGGTGATCGCGGGCGCGGGCCTGGTGCTGGGGCTCGACGCGCTGCTGAAGATGCAGCTGCAGAACACCGCCGTCCAGCAGGCCACCCAGCTCGGGGAACGGATCGCCGCGAACTTCGCGGGCGAGGCGGACGTCAAGCGCAACGCCGTGGTCGCGACCGGCAAGCGGTCCGACTACGTCGAGGTCCTCACCGACTACAACGAGGACCCGGACCAGCCGCCGGACATCCAGAACATCGGGTCGTCGGACCCGCTCCCGGCCTCCCCGCTCCTCGCGGACGTCCTGGCCGACCCGGACGAGGTCAAGGTCGTCGACTCCACCTGGATCACCCTGGACGAGGGCAAGCGGGCCGAGGTGATGATCATCGCCAAGGGCTTCGAGTTCCCCCCGACCGGGCAGCACTTCACCGTGCTGGCCGCGCAGCCGGTCGACTTCCTGCACCGCGCCGTCCAGACCGTGATGGTCATGGTCGTGATCGGCGTCCCCGTCCTCGTGCTGCTCGTCGGCGGGGCGACCTACCTCTTCGCGGGGCGGGCGCTGCGCCCGATCGAGGCGATGCGGGCGCGCGTCGCCCGCCTCACGGACCGCGACCTCGGCCAACGCGTCCCGGTGCCGCCCGCGCAGGACGAGGTCGGGCGCCTCGCCGAGACGATGAACCAGATGCTGGCGAGGCTGGAGGGCGCCCAGACCACCCAGCGCCGGTTCGTGGCCGACGCCAGCCACGAGCTCCGCAGCCCGCTGGCGACGATCGCCTCGGGCCTGGAGCTGCTCGCCGGCAGCGTCGACGACGCGGACCGCCAGACCGTCGGGACACTGCGGGGCGAGATGTCCCGGCTGCACCGGCTGATCGACGGCCTGCTGTTGCTCGCCCGTTCCGACGAGCGCGGCCTGCAGCCCAACCGCGAGGACGTCGACCTCGACGAGATCGTCGAGAGCGAGCGGGGCCGCCCGTCGTCGATCGGGGAGGCGGTCACGGAGGTCCGGGCGGTACCGGTGCGGGTCCTGGGGGACCGCGCGCAGCTGATCCGGGCCGTGCGGAACCTGGTCGACAACGCGCACCGGCACGCCCGCTCGCGGGTGCTCGTCACCCTGGCGGCCGAGGGGCCGTGGGCGGTCGTCGACGTGGAGGACGACGGGCCGGGTGTCCCGGTCGCGGACCGCGCCCGCGTCTTCGAGCGGTTCGTGCGCCTCGACGAGGCCCGTGCCCGGTCCGACGGCGGCGCGGGCCTCGGGCTGGCGATCGTCAGCGAGATCGTGGCCGTCCACGACGGGAGCGTCGAGGTGGGCGACTCGACACTCGGCGGGGCGGCCTTCCGGCTCCGGATCCCGCTCGTCGAGGCCGGCGTCGACGAGAGCGACGTCGACGAGGGCGACGGTGCGGAGCCGCAGGTGCTGCTCGACGACCGCCCGCCCGGCTTCCGCGGCGCCGCGGAGGCCCCGGCCGAGGTCGCGGAGGACCCGGCGGAAAGCCCCACCGAAGACCCTGCCGAGGACGCTGCCGGAGACCCGGTCACCGCCCCGATCCCGATCCCGGTCGCGCACGCCACCGAGCCGGTGCCGCGGCCCTCGCCGCGACCGCGCGCCCGCCCGGCGCCGCGGGAGGAGATGCTCCGCAGCTTCCGGCCCGTCCCGATCCGGCTCGGCGACGCGCCGTCGCCGGCGGACGTCAACCCGACCGGCCCGATCCCGACGGTGACGCCCCGTCGGTGACCGAGGTCGTCCGGTAGCCGACGCCGCGCAGCGTCTCGATGGTCTGGGTGCCGAAGGGTGCGTCGATCTTCTTGCGCAGGTAGCCGACGTACACCTCGACGACGTTGACCTCGCCCTCGTAGTGGGCGTCCCACACCGCGCGCAGGATGTCCGTCTTGGTCACGACCTCGCCGGCGTGCCGCATCAGGTGTTCGAGCACGCCGAACTCGCGGGGGGTCAGCGTGATCTCGGTGCCGCCGCGGTGCACGCGGTGCCGCGCGGGATCGAGCTGCAGGTCGCCCACCTCGAGGACGGTCGGGCGGGCGTCGCCGGCGCGGCGCTGCAGGGCGCGCAGCCGGGCGAGGAGGACGACGAACGAGAACGGCTTGGTGAGGTAGTCGTCCGCGCCGAGGTCGAAGGCGTCCGCCTCGTCGTACTCGCCGTCCTTCGCGGTCAGCATCAGCACCGGGGTCCACACGCCGGCGGAGCGCAGCCGCTGCAGGATGCGGTAGCCGGACAGGCCCGGCAGCATGATGTCGAGGATCACGACGTCGAACCCACCGGCCGTGGCCGCCTCCAGGCCGGACGGGCCGTCGTGCCGGACGTCGACGGTGTGACCCTCGCGGGCGAGGCCGCGCCGCACCATCTCGGCCAGCGGGCGTTCGTCCTCCACGAGCAGCAGTCGCACCGCGCCAGTCTGACGGGTTCGCCTGTGAGGATCCTGAAGGGCTGGCGCCGGACGTTAACAATCGCTAACATGTTAACGATTGCTAACAGGGAGGGCCCATGCAGCGGACCACTGCAGCGCCGGTGCTGCGCAGCACGATCGACCCCGGGGACGAGCAGGCCGCCCGCAACGCGGAGTCGCACCGGTCGCTGGTCGCGGACCTGAACTCCCAGCTCGCCACGGCCCGGCTCGGCGGCCCCGAGCGGTCGCGGGCGCGGCACGTGGAGCGGGGCAAGATGCTGCCGCGCGACCGGGTGGACTCGCTGGTGGACCCGGGTTCGCCGTTCCTGGAGCTCTCCCCGCTGGCCGCCCACGGTCTCTACGACGGGGACGCGCCGGGCGCCGGGATGATCACCGGGGTGGGTCGGGTGTCGGGCCGCGAGTGCGTGATCGTGGCCAACGACGCCACGGTCAAGGGCGGCACCTACTACCCGATGACCGTCAAGAAGCACCTGCGGGCGCAGGAGGTGGCGCTGCACAACCGCCTGCCGTGTGTCTACCTGGTGGACTCCGGCGGCGCGTTCCTGCCGCGGCAGGACGAGGTGTTCCCGGACCGGGAGCACTTCGGGCGGATCTTCTACAACCAGGCCACGATGTCCGGCCTCGGGATCCCGCAGATCGCCGCCGTGCTCGGCTCGTGCACCGCGGGCGGGGCGTACGTCCCGGCGATGTCGGACGAGGCGGTGATCGTGAAGAACCAGGGCACGATCTTCCTCGGCGGCCCGCCGCTGGTGAAGGCCGCGACCGGGGAGGTCGTCACGGCCGAGGAGCTGGGCGGCGGGGACCTGCACTCGAAGGTCTCCGGGGTCACCGACCACCTCGCGAACGACGACGCGGACGCGCTGCGCCGGGTCCGCGCGATCGTCGCGACCCTCGGCCCGCGCGTGGCGCCGCCGTGGGAGCGCCGGCCGACCATCGAGCCCGTGGTGGACCCGTCCGAGCTCTACGGCGCGGTGCCGACGGACTCGAAGGTCCCGTACGACGTGCGGGAGGTCATCGCCCGGATCGTGGACGGCTCCGAGTTCGGTGAGTTCAAGTCCGAGTACGGGACGACGCTGGTCACCGGGTTCGCGCACATCCACGGCCATCCGGTGGGGATCATCGCGAACAACGGGATCCTGTTCTCCGAGTCCGCGCTCAAGGGCGCGCACTTCATCGAGCTGTGCGACCAGCGGGGTATCCCGCTGGTGTTCCTGCAGAACATCTCCGGGTTCATGGTCGGAGCTGCGTACGAGGCCGGCGGGATCGCGAAGAACGGCGCCAAGCTGGTGACGGCGGTGGCATCGACCCGGGTGCCGAAGCTGACCGTGGTGATCGGGGGCTCGTTCGGCGCGGGGAACTACGCCATGTGCGGGCGGGCGTACTCGCCGCGGTTCCTGTTCATGTGGCCCAACGCGCGGATCTCGGTCATGGGCGGGGAGCAGGCGGCCATGGTGCTCGGCAGCGTGGGAAACACCGACGAGGACGCGATCCGGGCCCAGTACGAGTCGCAGGGCCATCCCTACTACTCCACGGCCCGGCTGTGGGACGACGGCGTGATCGACCCCGCCGACACCCGCACCGTCCTGGGCCTGTCCCTGTCCGTAGCCGCGAACGCCCCCTTGGCCGACAAGGCCTTCGGCGTCTTCCGAATGTGAGCGCCTCCGTGATGAGCGAACGGCCCGTTGGTTCATACCTAGTGAGCGAGAGTGCCGTTCGCTCATGCTCCGGGGAGGGGCGCTGATGTTCTCGACCGTGCTCGTGGCCAACCGCGGGGAGATCGCGGTGCGGGTGATCCGTACCCTGCGCTCGCTCGGGATCCGTTCCGTGGCCGTCTATTCGGACGCCGATGCGGGCGCCCCGCACGTGGTCGCGGCCGACGTGGCGGTGCGGCTGGGCCCGGCCGCCGCCTCGGAGTCCTACCTGTCGATCGAGAAGGTGATCGAGGCCGCGAAGGCCACCGGCGCCGAGGCGATCCACCCCGGCTACGGCTTCCTCTCGGAGAACACTGCCTTCGCCGCGGCCTGCGAGAAGGCCGGCATCACCTTCGTCGGGCCGCCCGCGAGCGCGATCGAGGCGATGGGCGACAAGATCCGCGCCAAGCAGACCGTCGCCAAGGCCGGCGTGCCGGTCGTCCCCGGCTCGGACGGGTCCGGGCTCTCGGACGAGGAGCTGGGCCTCGCCGTCGAGCAGGTCGGGTATCCGGTGCTGCTCAAGCCGTCGGCCGGGGGCGGCGGGAAGGGCATGGTCGAGGTCCACCGCGCCGACGACCTCGCCGAGGCGATCGCCGGTGCCCGACGGGTGGCGCGCGGCTCGTTCGGCGACGACACCCTGCTCGTCGAGCGGCTCGTGACCACCCCACGCCACATCGAGATCCAGGTGCTGGCCGACGCGCACGGCGGCGTGATCCACCTCGGCGAGCGCGAGTGCTCGCTGCAGCGCCGGCACCAGAAGATCGTCGAGGAGGCGCCGTCGCCGCTGCTCACGCCGGAGCAGCGCGAGGCCATGGGTCGGGCGGCGTGCGACGCCGCGCGTTCCTGCGGTTACGAGGGCGCCGGGACCGTCGAGTTCATCGTCGGGTCCGACCGGCCGGACGAGTTCTTCTTCATGGAGATGAACACCCGGCTGCAGGTCGAGCACCCCGTCACCGAGGAGGTCACCGGGCTGGACCTGGTCGAGCTGCAGCTGCGGGTGGCGGCCGGCGAGCCGCTGCCGCTCACCCAGGCGGACGTGGCGCTGCGCGGGCACGCGATCGAGGTACGGGTCTACGCCGAGGACCCCGCCGCCGGGTTCCTCCCCACCGGCGGGCGCGTCCTGGCCTGGGAGCCGCCGACCACGGTGCGCGTCGACGCCGGCATCGCCGAGGGCGGCACCGTCGGCTCGGACTACGACCCGATGCTCGCCAAGGTCATCGCCCACGGCGCGGACCGGGACGAGGCGATCCGCCGCCTCGACGCCGCCCTCGGGCGGACCGTCCTGCTCGGCCTGGGCTCCAACATCGGCTTCCTGCGCGCCCTGCTCGCGGACCCGGACGTCCGCGCCGGGAACCTGGACACGGGCCTGGTCGGGCGCAAGCTCGACGAGCTGACCGCCCAGGACCTCCCGTCGGACGTCCTCGGCGCGGCCACCGGAGTCGCCCTCCTGGACCTCGAACCGGCCGGGGACCTCGTCGACCCCTTCGACATCCCCGGCGGCTGGCGCCTCGGCGAGGACGCCTGGACCACCCGCACCCTCGTCGTCTCCGGCCACGACCCCGTCGAGGTCCGCACCCGCGGCCGCGCGGCGAACGCCGAGCTGCTGATCGGTGAGGAGCGTGTCCGCACGTCGACCGCGGTGAGCGGCACCGTCTCCCACTCACAGGGCGGGACCACCAGGGGTTACGCCACCGCGCGGGCGCAGGACGGGACCCTGTGGATCGCCCGCGACGGGCAGGCGTGGGCGGTGCGTGAGCAGGAGGCACTGGACGCGTCGGCCCAGGCGGACGGCGCGGGCGGGCCGGTGCTCTCGCCGATGCCCGGCACCGTGACCGTGGTCGAGGTCACCGAGGGACAGCAGGTCACGGCCGGGCAGCGGCTCGTCGTGGTCGAGGCCATGAAGATGGAGCACGTGCTCACCGCGCCGGTCGACGGCACGGTCCGCGAGCTGCGGGCGCGCTCCGGCGGGACGGTCGCGAAGGACGCCGTGCTGCTGATCGTCGAGGGAGAAGCAGATGGATCTTGAGCTGTCCGAGGAGCACGCGGCGCTGCGGGCGACCGTCGAGGAGTTCGCGCAGAAGGAGGTCGCCCCGGTCGTCGGGGACTTCTACGAGCGCGGCGAGTTCCCCTACGAGCTGGTGGCCAAGATGGGCGCGATGGGCCTGTTCGGCCTGCCGTTCCCCGAGGAGCACGGCGGCATGGGCGGGGACTACTTCGCGCTCTGCCTCGCCCTGGAGGAGCTCGCGCGGGTCGACTCGTCCGTCGCGATCACGCTCGAGGCCGGCGTCGGCCTCGGTGCCATGCCCGTGTACCGCTTCGGCACCGACGAGCAGAAGGCGACGTGGCTGCCCGCGCTCGCGGCCGGCGAGAAGCTCGGCGCCTTCGGGCTGACGGAGTCCGGCGGCGGCTCGGACGCCGGCGCCACCCGCACCACCGCGAAGCGCGACGGCGACGAGTGGGTGATCAACGGGTCGAAGTGCTTCATCACCAACTCCGGCACAGACATCACCGCCCTGGTCACCGTCACCGCGCGGACACCCGACGGCGGCATCTCGGCGATCATCGTCCCCTCCGGCACCCCCGGGTTCACGGTCAGCGAGAAGTACTCGAAGGTCGGCTGGAACGCCTCGGACACCCGGGAGCTGTTCTTCGACGACGTCCGCGTGCCCGCCGCGAACCTGCTCGGCGAGCAGGGCCGGGGCTACGCACAGTTCCTGTCCATCCTCGACGAGGGCCGGATCGCCATCGCGGCGCTCGGCGTCGGGCTGGCGCAGGGCTGCGTCGACGAGGCGGTGAAGTACGCGCACGATCGGGAGGCCTTCGGCCACCCGATCGGCTCCTACCAGGCGATCCAGTTCAAGATCGCCGACATGGAGGTGCGCGCCCACACCGCCCGGCTGGCCTACTACGCGGCGGCGGCGAAGATGCTGCGCGGCGAGCCCTTCAAGAAGGAGGCCGCGATCGCGAAGCTGGTGTCCTCCAACGCCGCCATGGACAACGCCCGCGACGCCACCCAGGTCTTCGGCGGCTACGGCTTCATGAACGAGTACCCGGTCGGCCGCTTCTACCGGGACGCCAAGATCCTCGAGATCGGGGAGGGCACGTCGGAGGTTCAGCGCATGCTCATCGCCCGGCACCTGGGACTCCGGTAGGTTCGCCAGCGCCGGACCCGGATCAGCCGGGGCCGACGGGGGAGGAGCCGACGTGGCCAGCTGGGACGATCTCGTCGCCTATGTGCGGGTGCGCTACGAGATCATGCGCTCGACCGACACCGAGCTCTGGTTCAACCTGCCGACCACGGAGGAGCGCACCCAGCTCGTCGTGGTCCGCAGCGTGACGGGGGCGGACGAGGGTCCGTGGGCGCAGATCACCTCGCCGGTGGGCAAGCTCGGCGATCTCGACCTGGTCACCCTGCTCACGAAGGCCGGCGAGTCGGTGATCGGCGGCGTCGTCGCGGTCGACGAGGTGGTGCTGTTCAAGCACTCGATCCCGCTGCACGCGGACGAGCTGCCGATGTTCGACAAGCCGTTCCAGCTCGTCGTCAAGGTGGCGGACGAGCTGGAGGAGCTCCTCACGGGCCGGGACGACCACTAGTCCGTTCGTCACACACCGTGAACGACTAGACGGGCGAAGGCTCCAGGGCCTGCTCGACGACGATCCGGAGGCGGGCCAGCAACTGGTCCGCCTCCGCCCAGGTCAGCGCCCCGGTGGCCACGCCACCCCGGAGCTCGTCGGCCACCGACCGCGCGAAGCGCGTCGCCCACTCCTGCCGCTGCATCCCGTCACCCATAGTCAGATTGTGGGCCATGCCACAGATCACCCCCGATCCGGGGGTCCCGTGTGCCTCACCGTTCACATCGGCCCCTTCGGTGGGCGCGGAGATGAACAATCAGGGCCATCCGGGTGATGGGCGGGTGGCTCAGCGTGT
This sequence comes from Pseudonocardia ailaonensis, assembly GCF_039531635.1. Classification (NCBI taxonomy): domain Bacteria; kingdom Bacillati; phylum Actinomycetota; class Actinomycetes; order Pseudonocardiales; family Pseudonocardiaceae; genus Pseudonocardia; species Pseudonocardia ailaonensis. The sequence goes on from NZ_BAAAQK010000005.1 coordinate 95,467, forward strand.
CGGAGCGAGCGCGAGCCCGGGGACCGCGCTGATCGTGCGCAGCGCGGTGAGAGTGGGATGTCCCTGCGCCAGCAGCGCGATGTCCGTGCCCTCGGCCGGGCGCTCGTCGGGATCACTGATCGTGGTGCGCAGGGTGCCGGGGCTGCCCTCGGGGCCGGCGGTGTGCGCCACCCGGACCTGGACCGCCCCGAAGTCCGCCAGCTCCGCCTCGCGCAGCGGCTTCAGCTCCGCGGCGGGCAGGTCCGGCACGTTGAGCGAGAGCGCGGTGCCGCGCGGGCTCGCGAGCAGCACCTCGAACACCTCCGGCAGCATCGCCCGCACGCTGTCCCAGTGCGCCCCGTCGCGGCCGCGCAGCCCGCAGTCCAGCGAGGTCGCCAGCGCCGGCAGCCCGTGCAGGGCGGCCGTGAGCGCGGCGCCGACCGTCCCGGAGTGCAGCACGACGTGCCCGACGTTCGCCCCGATGTTGGTGCCGGACAGGACGATCTCCGGCGGCGGGTCGAACCAGCCCTCGACGGCCGCGTGCACGATGAACGCCGGATGGCCCTCGACCGCGTAGGCCGGCACGTCGAGCTCGGGCCGGACCTGCGGGTGGACCTTCACCGCACCGGACTCGGCGACGGCGAACACCGACGCCCCGACGCCCGTCGAGTCCACGTGCGGGGCGGCGACGGTGACCTCGAACCCCGCGTCGAGCGCGCCGCGGGCCAGCGCCCACAGCCCGGGGGAGCCGATGCCGTCGTCGTTGGTGATCAGCGCGCGCACTAGTTGAGGTTAGCCAACAGCCCCTTCGCGGCTCGTCGCAGAACCTCGGCCTCCTCGGCCGACGGGGAGCCGGAGCGCAGGTAGGCGGCGATGAGCCGGGCGCCCTCGTCCCAGCGGGCCCGGGTGGCGAGCACCTCGCCCAGCTCGACGAGTGCGGGCGGATCGGCGCGCAGCGCGAGGCGCATCCGCAGCACCCACTCGCGGTCCTCGGCGCCACCGCGGGTGCGGTAGACGCCGCGGAGGTTCTCCAGCATCCGGACCAGCACCTCCCGGGTGGACGTGCGCGGCAGCAGGTGCCGGCCGAAGGGGGCACGGGAGCCGGTGCTCGCCCGGAACCGGGCCTCGCACTCGGCGAGACCGAGGCGCCGGCCGCCGTCGAAGACGTCGAGATGGTGCTCCGTGCCGGCGACCCGGACCAGGAAGTGCCCCGGCATCCCGACGCCCTCCAGGCCGATCCCGGCGCGGCGGCCCACCTCGATCGCGACGACGGCGAGCGTGATCGGGATGCCGGTGCGCCGGGTCAGCACCTCGGGGAGCAGCGAGTTGCGCGGATCGGCGTAGTCCGCGGAGTTCCCGGTGAAGCCCTCGTCGACGAAGAGCCGGCGGACCAGGTCGTCGACAGAGCCGATCCCCGCGGCGAGCCGGTCGAGCTCGGCCAGCCACGGCGCGGGATCGAGGCCGGGGTCCGCGCCGGCGGCGATGGCGAGCGCGGCCACGTCGAGCGGCGGTTCGGGGGCCGTCACGAGCGCCACGAACCGGGCCACCGGCCCGTCGTCCACCGGGTCAGCCCGCCTCGACGGTCAGCCGCACGATGGTGCCGGTGTCGTCGCTCCACACCTGCAGGACGTCGGCCAGCTCGGAGGCGAGCCACAGGCCGCGCCCGCGTTCGCCCGACGGCGACGGCGCCACCATCCCCGGGAACGGCACGCCCATCCGCCCGACGTCGTAGACCTCGGCCACGAACCCGTCCGCGGTCGACCACATCCGCAGCCGGCCCAGGCCCGGGCCGTGCTCCACGCTGTTGGTCGCGATCTCGTTGACCGCCAGCACGAGGTCCGCCACGTGCTCGGGATCGAGCCCGGCCGCGGTCGACGTCTCCGCGACGAGGTGGCGGAGCGCCGGTAGGGCGGCCGTGTCGAAGGTCCGGTCCACCAGGGGGACGCCGAGATCGGGCGGGGGCGGCGGCGGGTACTGGGCGACCAGCTGCGCCGGATCGCGCAGGTCGCCGGAGGGCTCGCTGCGCCCGTCGACCCGCAGCACCGGGTGCGTCGCCCGCACCAGGTCGAGATCGGCGTCCGCGCGGCAGGGGCACAGCATCGTGATGGGCAGGCCCTCGAGCGCGACGTTGAGCGCGGCGTCGAGCCGGATCCAGTGCGCCGCGTCGATCCCGGGCAGGGCCATGTGCTGGGCGACGACGGTGGTGCGCTGCTCGGGCCGGGCCGCGCGGCGGCTGAGCCGGGCCCAGCGGGTGGCCACGGTGAAGGCCGGGAGCCGGTGCACCGCAACGGGATCGAGGAACTCCACCGCGTCCGTGGCCGAGCCGATGGCGGCCGTCAGAGCCGCGCGGTTGTCCTCGTCGAGCACAGCGATGACGGGCTCGCCGGCCGCCAGGGCCGCGCTCACCGGACCGGCCAGCTCCGCGGCCAGGCCGCGGGGATCGGCGAACGGCACGCCCTCGTGGACCATGCCGCCCGGACGGCCGGTCATGGCCCGCCACCCCGGACCCGGGTGGCCTCACCCGTTCTCACGGTGGTCATTCACCCCGTCCCGAACACTCTCGTGCGCCCGGCCGCACGATAGTGCGCGCCGAGCCGTCACGCCGAACGGAGCAACCCCCGTCGCGCTCCGTGGCGGGTCTCCTCCGTGCGGCGGCGAGGAGCGCGACCGAGGCGGCGGATGCCCGGTCGGGCGAATCCGGCACGCATTGACCCGGAAGCGTGCCGGATACGGCCCCGTCGGGTGACCCGGCCTCCCCGGGAGCGGGAACCGCCGGGAGCGCCTGTGACGTGGGCGACCTCGATGCCCACGGTCGTGTGGCGTGACCCTCCGCCCTCGTCACTGCCTGCAGTCCCCGCCCCGGCCCCACGGCGCCGCACGTCGAACCCCGGTCCTCGACAGGTCGTTGTCCGCCGGGGTCAACGAGAAGGAGGCGCCCATGTCAGCGGACGTCTCCGGGGCCTCCCGGCCGCCCGATCCCGGCGCTGCCGCCGTCCACCTCCTGGACGCAGGGGGTGCACACGCTGTGTTGCGCCGCCCCGAGAAGGTCGACCTGCCCGCCTCCGTGGGCTGGGGCGTGCTCGTGCTTCCCGTGTACGGCGCCGAGCCCGAGCTGAGCATCGAGTTCGGCGACCCGGAGGAGTCCGGGACCACCACCGGCGCGGTCGCGGGTCCCCGCTGGCTCGCCTGCGCCGATCTGCGCCGGGTCCGGCACGACGTCGTCGCGGTTCGCGGCCTGCTGCGCGGTGGCACGGCGCTGCTGGAGGGTCCGGGCGACCCCGCCGCGATCCCGCCGGACGGCAGCGCGCACCGGATCCAGGGGGTGTTCCGGATGCGTCCGCTGCCGGGCCGGCGGATCCAGGTCCGGCTCGTCGCGGCCGTCGTCCCGACCGGTCCGGTGGAGCCCCGCCCGGGCGGGCCCGCGCGGCTCGAGATCGAGGGCACCTTCGCGCGCTGAGCGCGTGACCACACCTCACCCGTCGCGGGCCTCCCGGTGTGGCAGGGTGACGACGAGACAGCCTGCGCGACGAGAGGTGGACGATGCGCGTCTTCAACGGGGTGGACGAGTTCCGCGAGCAGAAGGGGACGCAGATCGGCGTCTCCGAGTGGCTGACGGTCGAGCAGAAGCACATCGACCAGTTCGCGGAGTCCACCGGGGACCACCAGTGGATCCACGTCGACGCGGAGAAGGCGGCCGCCGGCCCGTTCGGGAAGACGATCGCGCACGGCTTCCTCACGCTCTCGCTGCTGCCCGTCCTCGCGCAGACCGCGTACCGGATCGAGAACGTCCGGATGGGCATCAACTACGGCCTCAACAAGGTCCGTTTCACCTCGCCGGTGCCGGTGGACAGCCGGGTCCGGGGCGTGTTCGAGCTGGCCGAGGCCGAGGACCAGAAAGACGGCGGGGTCCAGCTGACCCTGAAGGTGACCGTCGAGCTCGAGGGCTCGGAACGGCCCGCGCTCGTGGCGGAGTGGCTCACCCGCCAGTACGTCTGAGAGGCCGGCCCCATGCGTGATGCGGTCATCTGCGAGCCCCTGCGGACGCCGGTGGGCGGGTTCGGCGGCGTCCTGCGGGACGTGCCGGCGCACGTGCTGGCCGCCACGGTGATCAGGGCCGTGGTCGAGCGGTCCGGGCTGCCCCCCGAGTCGGTCGACGACGTGCTGCTCGGCAACTGCTACCCGACGATGGACGCCCCGGCGATCGGCCGCGTCGCCGCGCTCGACGCCGGGCTGCCGATCACCGCCTCGGGGCTGCAGATCGACCGCCGTTGCGGGTCGGGGCTGCAGGCCGTGCTGTTCGCCGCGATGCAGGTGCAGACCGGGGTCAGCGAGGTCGTGCTGGCCGGCGGCGCGGAGTCGATGTCCAACGCGCCCTTCTACTCCACCGCCATGCGCTGGGGTGCCAAGGCCGGGCCCGGCGTGCTGCTGCACGACGCGCTGGCCCGCGGCCGCGTGACCGCAGGCGGGGAGAACTTCCCCGTGCCAGGCGGCATGATCGAGACCGCCGAGAACCTCCGCGCGGAGTACGGGATCTCCCGCGCCGAGCAGGACGCCTACGCGGTGCGCTCGCACCGGCGGGCGGCCGCGGCGCAGGCCTCCGGGGTGTTCGCCGAGGAGATCGTGCCGGTCACCGTGCCGGGCCGGAAGGGCTCCGCCGACGGCACGGTCGTCGACTCCGACGAGCACATCCGGCCGGACGCGAACGTGGAGAAGCTGTCCACCCTGCGCCCGATCATGGGCAAGCAGGACCCGGACGCCACCGTGACCGCCGGGAACGCGTCGGGGCAGAACGACGGCGCCTCGATCTGCATCGTCACGTCGCCGGAGAAGGCCGCCGAGCTCGGGCTGCGGCCGCTCGCGAAGCTCGTCTCGTGGGGCCTGGGCGGGGTCGCGCCGAAGACGATGGGCATCGGCCCGGTCCCGGCCGTCGCCAAGGCCCTCGACGCCGCCGAGGTGGCGCTCAAGGACGTCGACCTGATCGAGCTGAACGAGGCCTTCGCCGCGCAGGTCCTGGCCTGCACGCGCGAGTGGGGCTTCGCGGAGAGCGACTTCGACCGGACCAACGTCCACGGCTCGGGGATCTCGCTGGGCCACCCCGTCGGGGCGACCGGCGGCCGGATCCTGGCCACGATGACCCGGGAGATGGTGCGCCGCGACGCCCGGTACGGGCTGGAGACGATGTGCATCGGCGGCGGCCAGGGCCTCGCCGCCCTGTTCGAACGCGTCTGACGGCGGCTCCGGTGGCGGACGCGGCCACGCACGAGGCGGACGAGCTCGGCAGCCAGCTCGTGCGGCTCATCCGGCTGGTGGACCGGGCGCAGGCCGACCACCCGGACGCGGTCGAGCGCTCGGCGTACCTGCTGCTCGTCCACCTGGTGAAGGACGGGCCGCGGCGGCCCTCCGCGCTCGCGGAGGCCGTGCACTCGGACCCGTCCACGGTGTCCCGGCAGGTCGCGCAGCTGGTGAAGCTGGGCTACGTGACCCGCACCCCGGACCCGGAGGACGGGCGGGCCTCGTTGTTCGCGGCCACGGACGAGGGCCGCCGGGTGTTCGAGGAGAACCGGAGGCACCGCACCGAACGCATCCGCTCGATGCTGGCGGACTGGCAGCCGGACGAGCGCACCGCGCTCGTCCGGCTGCTGGGCCGCTTCACCACCGCGCTCGAGGAGCAGTGGATCCGGCCCTAGGAAGCGTCGGACGGACCACCGCCGGCCGACACTCCCTAGTGCTCCGGGGTCTCGCCGGCCTCGATCGCGGCGGCCTCGGCGGCGAGCCGCTCCTGCTCCCGCCGGTACGAGTTGTTGATCTCGCGCTCGGCGTCGGCGCGGCCGACCCACGAGGCGCCCTCGACGCTCTTGCCCGGCTCGAGGGTCTTGTAGATCTCGAAGAAGTGCTGGATCTCCGCCCGGTCGAACTCGGGCAGGTGGTGGATGTCGCGCAGGTGCTCCTGGCGCGGGTCGTCCGCCGGGACGCAGAGGACCTTGTCGTCCCCGCCCTTCTCGTCCTTCATGCGGAACATGCCGATCGCGCGCGAGCGGATCAGGCAGCCGGGGAAGGTGGGCTCCTGGACGAGCACCAGCGCATCCAGCGGGTCCCCGTCCTCACCGAGGGTGTTCTCGATGAAGCCGTAGTCCGCCGGGTACTGGGTGGCGGTGAAGAGCGTCCGGTCGAGACGGAGCCGGCCGCTCTTGTGGTCCACCTCGTACTTGTTCCGGCCGCCCTTGGGGATCTCGATGAGAACGTCGAAGTCCACTGGTGCTCCTCAGTGCTGGGTCGCAGTCGGTCTGCGCTGTCGGTACGGGGGCCGTGACGGTCGGTGAACCGGCCCCGCGGGCTACCTCTAGTGTGGGGGACCGCGTCCGGCCGGTCGTGACCGGCCGGTCCTGGTGGACCGGGCGGCCGGACCGTCCCGCACATCACGAGGGAGCCGTGGACACGTGGGACTGGGCCGCCGGATCGGTGACACGTTGAGGCTCCCGACGCGCCGGGGACGGGCGATCCTCGTCGTCCTCGTGGTGCTCGCCCTGGCCGCCGCGGGTGGTGGCGCGGTGGCTCTCCAGTCACCGAAACTGCTGGCAGCACTGGGTGTGAAGGGCGCGTCGCCGGTCGACGCGGTCATGCTGGCGCCCGTCCCGCAGCTCGCCGCGCTGTCGGCGACGGCGCCCACGCCGAGCGCCGCGGGCATCGCCTCCGTGGTCGATCCGCTGTCCCGCGAGCGCGCCCTCGGGCAGTTCGCCGGCGTCGTCGTGGATCCCGCCGCGCAGCGCGGTGCCGCGCCGCTGTGGCAACTATCACCGGAGAAGCCTCTCGCTCCGGGCAGTACCGCGAAGGTCCTCACCTCCGCCGCGGCCCTGCTGACCCTCGACGCGACGGACCGGCTGAGCACCAAGGTGGTTGCGGGGAGTGAGCCCGGGCAGGTGGTGCTGGTCGGCGGCGGGGACCCGACGCTGACGGCGCTCGCCGCCCCGAAGGTGGGCACCTACCCCGATCCCTCGCGGCTCGACGACCTGGTCGCCGGCGTCCGGAAGTCGCTGCCGAACCAGAAGATCATCTCGATCGTCGTGGACAACAGCCTGTGGACCGGCCCGCTGCTCGCCCCCGGCTGGGACCCGGCGGACGTCGGCGCCGGCAACATCACGCCGATGGTCCCCCTGATGCTCGACGGCGGCCGCGCCGATCCGACCCTGCAGGACGGGCCCCGCGTCGGCGACCCCTCGGGGGATGCCTCCAAGGCGTTCGCGCGCAAGCTCGGGGTGCCCACGTCCGCGATCACCAAGGGCACGGCGCCGCCCAACGCCAAGAAGCTCGCCGAGGTCGTGTCCGCGCCGGTGTCCGCGCTGGTGGAGCACCTGATGACCACCTCCGACAACGTCCTCGCCGAGACCCTCGCCCGGGACGTCGCCCTCTCGCGGCAGGCCGATCCCTCCTTCGCCGGCGGCTCCCAGCAGGTGCTCGCGGCGCTCTCGCAGGCCGGGTTCGACGTCGCCGGCGCCACCATGGTCGACGGCAGCGGCCTCTCGACCTCCGACCGGATCCCGCCGCGGCTGCTCGGCGCGATCCTCGGCGCCGCGGCCGCCCCGACCGGGCCGGGGCAGGGCGTCGAGTTCCTGCGGCCCATCGTCTCCGGGCTGCCGGTCGCGGGGGGCGACGGCACCCTCGACGACCGCTTCGACACCACCGGGGCCGCCGCCGCGGGCCGCGGGGTGGTGCGGGCCAAGACCGGCACGCTGACCGGGGTGAGCGCGCTCGCGGGCGTGGTCACTGATGCGGACGGCCGGCTGCTCGTCTTCGCCCTGATGTCCAACGGGCAGTCGCCCGCGCTCAGCAGGCCGAAGCTGGACGGGATCGCGGCGGCGTTGAGCCGCTGCGGGTGCCGCTGAACTGCTGAGGTCGCTGAGCCAGCCGCGCTCGGCTCGTCGCTGAGCGCCTGCGGCCTCGGGCCTTGTCGCTGAGCCTGCGGTGCTGGGCTCGTCGTTGAGCCTGCGGCGCTGGGCCTGTCGTCGAGCCTGCGGCTCGGGGGACGCCGCGCGTAGCGTGGCGGGGGTGAACGCCCCCGTGATCCCGGACACCGACACCACGCCCGGCCTGCCCGTGAACTGGGCGCTCGCCCGGCGCACCGCGGCGCGGCTGGTCCCGGCAGGCCCCCCGGTCTCGGCCGAGGTCGCGCGGGAGCTGGTCGAACGGCTGCGGGCCGACGCGGCGGTCGCGGAGGGGCACGTCCGCGAGGTCACGGGGATGGGCGAGGGCCTGCCGCTGCTGCCCGCGGACGTCGTGGACCGGCCCGCCTGGGCCGCCGCCGCGATCGACGGCATGGCCGAGCTGACGTCCGGGGCGCAGCTGCCGAAGACCGCCAGGGCCGCCCGGGCGATCACCGGGACGACCGCGGGCCTGCAGATCGGCGGGGTGCTCGCCTTCGTCGGCGCCCGGGTGCTCGGCCAGTACGACCCCTTCGGCGGGCCGGCGAAGGACGGGCGGCTGCTGCTCGTGGCCCCCAACGTCTACGCCGCCCAGCAGGCGCTCGACGTGCCGTCCGGCGACTTCGGGCTGTGGGTGTGCCTGCATGAGGCCACCCACCGGCTCCAGTTCACCGCCGTGCCGTGGCTGCGGCGGTACTTCGCCGACGAGGTGGGCCACTTCCTGTCGATCAGCACGGACTCCGGGACGGCGCTGCTCGAACGGCTGCCGGAGGCCGTCAAGGCGCTGAAGGCCTCCAAGGGGGACTCGCTCGCGCTCGTCGAGATCCTGCAGGGCCCGGAACAGAAGGCGGTGCTGGACCGGCTGCTCGCGCTGACCACCCTGCTCGAGGGGCACGCGGACCACGTCATGGACGCCGCCGGCCCCGAGGTCGTCCCCAGCGTGGCGACGATCCGGGCCCGCTTCACCCAGCGTCGCCGCGGCGGGGGACTGGTCGACCGGATCCTGCGCGCGCTGCTCGGCGTCGACGCCAAGGTGAAGCAGTACGCCGTGGGCTCGGCCTTCACCCGCCAGGTGGTGGAGCAGGTGGGCATGGAGGGCTTCAACAAGGCCTGGACCAGCCCCGACACCCTCCCGACGAGAGACGAACTGGCCGCCCCCGAGAAGTGGCTCGCCCGAGTCCCCTGACCCCGGGTCCGCGTTATGGATCCATAACGCGAATTGTCGGGCCCTCAGACTGCGTTATGGATCCATAACGCGGGCGGGGGGCGTTCCCGCGCGCGTTGTGGATCCATAATGCGGTGGTGACGGGGGTGCGCGCGGCGGTCGCGGCGGCGATGGTGCGCATCGGGGCGGACGTGCCCGTCGTCGTCGGGGTGTCCGGGGGTGCGGACTCGCTGGCGCTGCTGCTCGCCGCGCACGCGCTGCGGCTCGGCCGGGTGACCGCCGCGATCGTCGACCACGGGCTCCAGCCGGGATCGTCCGCGCGCTCGCTCGAGCTGGCGGAGATGCTGCGGGGGCGCGGGATCCCGGCCGAGGTGCACCCCGTCGTCGTCGAGGGTCCGGGTGGGCTCGAGGCCGCCGCCCGGCGGGCCCGCTACGCCGCTCTCGCCGCCGCCCGCCCCGATCCCGCCGCGCCCGTCCTGCTCGGCCACACCCTCGACGACCAGGCCGAGACCGTGCTGCTCGGGCTCGCCCGCGGCTCGGGGCCCCGCTCGATCGCCGGCATGCGGGAGTGGGACGCGCCCTGGCTGCGCCCGCTCCTCGGCGTCCGCCGGGCCGAGACCCGGGCGGCCTGCACCGCCGCCGGGCTGACGCCCTGGGAGGACCCCCACAACGCCGATCCCCGCTTCACCCGGGTCCGCCTGAGGGCCGAGGCGCTGCCGCTGCTGGAGGACATCCTGGCGGGCGGGGTGGCCCCGGCGCTCGCCCGCACGGCGGCCCAGCTGCGTGAGGACGGCGAGGCGCTCGACGCATGGGCCGTGGCGGTCCGGGGGGCGGCGGAGAAGGAGGGGACGCTCGACGTCGCCACGCTGGGCGAGGTGCCGGCTGCCGTTCGCCGGCGGGTGCTGCGGGCGTGGCTCGGAGACCAGGGCGTCACCGCGCTGACGGACGCCCACCTCCGCGCGGCCGACGCACTCGTCGTGGACAGGGGGCGGGGCGGCCCGCGGGTGCCCGGCGGGTTGGACCTCGTCCGGACGCATGGCAGGCTCGTGCTGCGCCCGGCCGGGCGAACCGACGACGGCTGAGGAGAGATACCCCGTGTACGACGGTGACATCGCGTCCGTGCTGGTCACCGAGGAGCAGATCGGCGAGAAGACCGCCGAGCTCGCGGGGCTGGTCGGGAAGGACTACGCCGACCTGTGTTCCGGCGGCGGTCCCCAGAACGACCTGCTGCTGGTCGGCGTGCTCAAGGGCGCTGTGATGTTCATGACCGACTTCGCCCGCGCCATGCCGCTGCCGGTGCAGCTGGAGTTCATGGCGGTGAGCTCCTACGGCTCCTCCACCTCGTCGAGCGGGGTGGTGCGGATCCTCAAGGACCTCGACCGGGACATCGCCGGTCGGCACGTGCTGATCGTCGAGGACATCATCGACTCGGGGCTCACGCTGTCCTGGCTGCTCAAGAACCTGGAGTCGCGCGGGCCGGCGTCGCTCGAGGTCGTCACGCTGCTGCGCAAGCCGGACGCCGTGCGGGTGGACGTGCCGGTCAAGTACGTCGGCTTCGACATCCCGAACGAGTTCGTCGTGGGCTACGGGCTGGACTACGCCGAGCGCTACCGCGACCTGCCGTACATCGGGACCCTCGAGCCCCGCGTCTACGCGTAAAGGGAGGCCCGGCCGAATCCTCAGCCGCTGACGGGCGGGCCGGCCGGCGGGGCCAGGTCCTGCGGGTCGACCCCCGGCGGGGTCGAGGTGAAGGGCGCGGTGCCGTCGACCATCGAGAGGTCGCCGAGGCCGGCGTAGGTGTTCGCGTAGGCCAGCACGTGCGCCAGGTCGACCACGCCGTTGCTCACGGGCAGCGGCGCGAGGTTCAGGGTGGACAGCATCCCGAGCCCCCGGCCGGAGGAGTCGAGGAACGCGCTGCCCGAGTCGCCGGGGACCCCGGGGCTGACCGTGTAGACCACGTGCCCCCAGCCGCCGCCGACGTCGCCCGCGCTCACGCCGGCCTTGGGGCTCAGCGTCGCCGCCCCGCCGCGCAGCTCCGAGTTGCCGTAGGTGAAGGTCTGCGCGCCCGCCGGCAGCCCCCCGGTGGAGACGCCCGTGGGCCCGCCGAAGAAGGGCACCGTCGGGTTGGTCGCCCCAGCGGCGTCCGCGGGCAGCCGGACGAGCGCGAAGTCGTTGTAGGCGCAGGTGTCCGGGTCCGTCTCGCCGCGGCGCTGCATGTTGACCCAGGAGCTGTAGACCATCGGGCCGGTGAAGGACCTCCCGCCGTCGCCCTGCACCGTGACGAGGGTGCCCTCGGGCATCGTCGAGGACGTGCAGCCGTTGATCTCGGTCTCCTGGCCGGTGCCCGCGCAGTGCGCGGCCTGGCCGAGGTAGACGGCCCCGGTGCCGTCCCGGAACACGAAGTTGCTGGTGCAGGAGCCGCCGCCCTGGGTGACGGTGCGGACGCCGGGGTGCACGGCCGCGGACTCGCGCGGCGCCCAGACGGGGGCGGGGGCCTGCAGCGAGCGGGTCGGTTGCGCGGTCGCGGTCGACGGCAGGGCGATCGCGAGGGCGACCAGCGCGGTCACCGTCGTGGCCGTCCACAGCGCCACGGCGAGTGCCGTCCTGCCCGACCGGAAACCCATCCGCCACCCCGCCGCGTCGTCCGTGAAAAGGCCGAGACCCGGACCCCCTCGACCAACGAGCGGGGGCCGTCGGGGATACCCCACCACCCCGTGATCACCGGGGTGCACGCGGGGCCCCGATCGACACCGGATCGTGAGCGGGAACCAGGCCCGCGGCCCGTTCGTTGCCCCCTCATCGATCACCAGCCGGTCCACGGCCCGGCGCGGTGGCGCACCCCCGGCCTCCGGCGGCTATCCTGGCGGATCAGGCCGGGTCCGCGCGCTGCCGCCGGCGCCAGGACCGGAAAGCACACTCGGGAAGGTGAAGGCCACTACAAGGGCCGAAGCTGCATGGACCGCAAGCGCCTGCTCCGCAACCCCCTGACCTGGATCCTCGTCGTGGTCCTGGTCTATTTCGCCTTCTCCGTCCTGTTCGACGACACGCGTGGCTACACGCAGGTGCCCACCTCGGTGGCGCTGCAGCAGATCGACGCCAAGAACGTGGCGAACGCCACGATCGAGGACAAGGAGCAGCGGCTCCGGATCGACCTGAAGGCCCCTGTCGACGGCAGCTCGAAGATCATCACCCAGTACCCGGCGGCCTCGGCGAACGGGATCTTCACGCAGCTCCAGCAGAGCGGCACCGCGAACTTCAACACCGTGGTCCGGCAGGACTCGTTCCTGACGACGATGCTGATCTACCTGATCCCGCTCGGCCTGGTGCTCCTCGTCCTGTTCTGGATGATGAACAACGCCCAGGGCGGCGGGAACCGCGTGATGTCCTTCGGCAAGTCGAAGGCCAAGCAGCTCAACAAGGACATGCCGAAGACCACCTTCGGCGACGTCGCGGGCGCCGACGAGGCGGTCGAGGAGCTGTACGAGATCAAGGACTTCCTGCAGAACCCGGGCCGCTACCAGGCCCTGGGCGCGAAGATCCCCAAGGGCGTGCTGCTCTACGGCCCGCCCGGCACCGGCAAGACGCTGCTGGCCCGCGCGGTCGCCGGCGAGGCGGGCGTGCCGTTCTACACGATCTCGGGCTCGGACTTCGTCGAGATGTTCGTCGGTGTCGGCGCCTCGCGCGTGCGGGACCTGTTCGAGCAGGCCAAGCAGAACTCGCCCTGCATCATCTTCGTCGACGAGATCGACGCGGTCGGCCGCCAGCGCGGCGCCGGCCTCGGCGGCGGTCACGACGAGCGTGAGCAGACGCTGAACCAGCTCCTCGTCGAGATGGACGGGTTCGACGCGCGCGGCGGCATCATCCTCATCGCCGCCACGAACCGGCCGGACATCCTGGACCCGGCGCTGCTGCGCCCGGGCCGGTTCGACCGCCAGATCCCCGTCGGCGCCCCGGACCTCGCGGGCCGCCAGGCGATCCTGGCCGTGCACTCCAAGGGCAAGCCCTTCGCGAACGACGTGGACTTCCTGAGCCTCGCCAAGCGGACCGTCGGCATGTCCGGCGCGGACCTGGCGAACGTGATCAACGAGGCCGCACTGCTCACCGCCCGCGAGAACGGCACGCTGATCAACGGCGCCGCGCTCGAGGAGTCGGTGGACCGCGTGGTCGGTGGCCCGCGGCGCAAGGGCAAGATCATCTCCGACCAGGAGAAGAAGATCACCGCCTACCACGAGGGCGGGCACGCGCTGGCCGCGTGGGCCATGCCGGACCTGGAGCCGGTGTACAAGCTCACGATCCTGCCGCGCGGCCGCACCGGTGGGCACGCGCTCGTCGTCCCCGAGGACGACAAGGGCCTGATGACGCGCTCGGAGATGATCGGGCGCCTCGTGTTCGCGATGGGTGGGCGCAGCGCCGAGGAGCTCGTGTTCCACGAGCCGACCACCGGCGCGTCCAGCGACATCGACCAGGCCACCAAGATCGCCCGCGCGATGGTCACGGAGTACGGCATGAGCGCCAAGCTCGGCGCCGTGCGCTACGGCCGCGAGCAGGGCGACCCGTTCCTCGGCCGCTCGATGGGCAACCAGGCGGACTACTCGCTCGAGGTCGCCCACGGGATCGACGAGGAGGTGCGCAAGCTCATCGAGGCGGCGCACACCGAGGCGTGGGAGATCCTCAACACCTACCGGGACGTGCTCGACGAGCTGGTGGTCGAGCTGCTCGACAAGGAGACGCTCACCCGCAAGGACCTCGAGCGGATCTTCGGCACCGTCGAGAAGCGGCCGCGGATCACTGCGTTCAACGACTTCGGGGACCGCACGCCCTCGGACAAGCCGCCGATCAAGACGCGCGGCGAGCTGGCCCGCGAGCGCGGCGAGACCTGGCCGCCGGAGACCGAGCGCGAGCCCGCGCCCGTCGGCTCCTACCCGGGCGGCGGGGCCGAGGTGCCCGTCCCGGGCCCGAACGGCGGGCCCGGCCCGCTGCCGAGCCCCGGCCCCAACGGGGGCTACCCGGGTGGCTTCCCGGCCCAGGCCCAGCCGCCGCAGCCCCACACCCAGCCCGTGCCGCAGGCGGCCCCGGGTGGGGGCAACGGCAACGGCTGGCACGGCAACGGGCAGCACGGGCAGCAGCCGCCGTACGCGGTCGCCCCGAACTACGGCGCGCCGCCGGACTGGCGCCCGGCCACCACGCCCGCCGGGCAGACCTGGCCGCCGCCGAACTGGGCACCGCCCCAGGGCGAGCCGCCGGCGCAGCACCAGCACCAGCCCCGCCCGCCCGTGTCCCCGGAGCAGCCGCCGGCTGCGAACCCCGAGGGTCCGGACGCGCAGGGGCCCGACACCGGGAGCCGGAACTGAGCACGACCACGACCGATGCCCTGTCGCCCGGGTCCTCCGGGTCGGCCGAGGACCGGGCACGGACCGGGGTGGACCACGCCCGGGCCGAGGCCGCCGTCCGCGAGCTGCTGATCGCGGTCGGCGAGGACCCGGACCGGGAGGGCCTGCGGGACACCCCGGCCCGGGTGGCGCGGGCCTACGCGGAGATCTTCGCCGGTCTCTACGTGGACCCGAGCGCCGTCCTCGAGCGGACCTTCGACGAGGGCCACGGCGAGCTCGTCCTGGTCAAGGACATCCCGCTGTTCTCGACGTGCGAGCACCACCTGGTGCCCTTCCACGGCGTCGCGCACGTCGGGTACATCCCGAGCGAGGACGGCCGCGTCACCGGGCTGTCCAAGATCGCCCGTGTGGTCGACCTGTACGCCAAGCGCCCGCAGGTGCAGGAACGGCTCACCGGCCAGATCGCGGACGCCCTGGTGTCCAAGATGGATCCGCGTGGCGTGATCGTCGTGGTCGACGCCGAGCACCTCTGCATGGCGATGCGCGGTATCCGCAAGCCGGGCTCGCGCACCACCACCTCCGCCGTCCGAGGGCTGTTCAAGTCCTCCCCGTCCTCACGCGCGGAGGCGCTCTCCCTGATCCGGAGCCAGTGATGGCCGGCCGGGTCCCCCATCCCGGCCGCTGCGTCGTGATGGGCATCCTCAACGTCACGCCGGACTCGTTCAGCGACGGCGGCCGGTATCTCGACCGGGGGCACGCGGTCGCCCACGGCGTCGCGATGCGGGACGCCGGCGCCGACCTCGTCGACGTCGGCGGCGAGTCCACGCGGCCGGGCGCCGGGCGGGTCGACGCGGCGATCGAGCGGGAGCGGGTCGTGCCCGTCGTGCGCGAGCTGGCCGCCGAGGGCGTCCGGGTCAGCGTGGACACCACCCGGGCCGAGGTCGCCGAGGCGGCCGTCGAGGCCGGCGCCGTCGTGGTCAACGACGTGTCGGGCGGGCTCGCGGACCGGCGGATGGCCGCCACGGTCGCGGCCCTGCAGGTCCCGTTCATCCTCATGCACTGGCGCGGGCACAGCGACCGGATGCAGGAGCTGGCCTCCTACGAGGACGTGATCGGCGAGGTCCGCCAGGAGCTCGTGGCCCGGGCGGACGCCGCGGTGATGGCCGGTGTGGACCCGGACCGGCTGATCCTCGATCCCGGCCTGGGGTTCGCCAAGACCGCTGCACACAACTGGGCGCTGCTGCGCCGCCTCGACGTGCTGGTCGCGCTGGGGTTCCCGGTGCTGGTCGGGGCCTCGCGCAAGAAGTTCCTCGGGCAGCTGCTCGCCGACGCCGACGGGCACCCGCGCCCGCCGTCGGGCCGGGACGCCGCCACCGCCGCCATCAGCGCCCTGGCCGCCGAGAAGGGCGCCTGGGGCGTCCGGGTGCACGACGTGGAGTCCACGATGGACTCGATCGCGGTGTCCGCCGCCTACCGGCTCGGCGCCTCCCGGGCCCGCATCGCCCCGGGGGAGCAGCCGTGAGCCTGTGGGACTCGGACCGCATCGAGCTGCGCGGCCTGCGGGTCCGCGGCCACCACGGCGTCTTCGAGCACGAGAGGCGGGACGGGCAGGACTTCGTGGTCGACGTCGTGCTGTGGATGGACCTGCGCCCGGCTGCGGCGACGGACGACCTCACCCGGACCGTGCACTACGGCGAGCTCGCCGAGATGGCCGCCGGGATCATCGCCGGCCCGCCCCGGGACCTGATCGAGACGGTGTCCGCGGAGATCGCCGACGCGGTGATGGCGGACGAGCGGGTGCGGGCGGTCGAGGTCACCCTGCACAAGCCGCACGCCCCCATCCCCCTGGACTTCGCGGACGTCGCGGTGGTCGCCCGCCGCGCCCGCCCCGCCGACCCCGGGCCGAGCGGCCGGGTGATCCCCGCATGAGCCGCCCTCGCCCCCCGATGAGCGAACGGCGCTCTCGTTCACACCTACTGAGCGAGGGGGCCGCTCGCTCATGAGCCGCGCCGTGCTCTCGCTCGGCTCGAACCTCGGGGACCGGTTCGGCTTCCTCCGCGGCGCCGTCGACGGTCTTCGTGACGTGCTGGTGGCCGCCTCCCCGGTCTACGAGACCCCGCCGTGGGGTGGGGTCGAGCAGGAGGACTTCCTCAACGCGATCCTGGTCGTCGACGATCCGGCCCGCGATCACTGGGCCTGGCTCCGGCGCGGGCAGGAGCTCGAGAACGCGGCCGGCCGGGTCCGCGAGATCCGCTGGGGCCCCCGCACCCTGGATGTCGACGTCGTGACGGTCGACGGCCCGGACGGCCCCGTGACCAGTACGGATCCCGAGCTGCTGCTGCCGCACCCGGGGACCGCGGAGCGGGCGACCGTGCTCGTGCCGTGGCTGGACATCGACCCGGGGGCCGTGCTGCCGGGGCGGGGATCGGTGCGGGCCCTGCTGGCCGCGCTGCCGCCCGACGAGGCCGCCGGGATGCGGCGCCGGGACGAGCTGGCCCTGTGAGGCCCACCCGCCTGCGCGACCTGGTGGTGGCCTTCCTGGCCGCCGGGATCGTCGCGCACCTGCTGGTCAGCCTGGCCTACGGGAGCCTGCCGTCGTTCCCCGGCCCCGCCGGCGCCACGCTCGGCGTGCTGGGGCTGGCCGAGGCGGTGGCGGGCCAGATCCTCAAGGCGCGTGTCGAGCGCCGCCCCGGCTCCCGCCCGGTCGATCCGCTGTCGGCGGCCCGGGCGGTGCTGGTGGCCAAGGCGTCCGCGCTGGGCGGCGCGCTCGTGGCCGGGCTGTGGGCGGGCCTGCTCGTCTACGTGCTGCCCCGCGCCGGTTCGGTCACCGCCGCCGCCTCGGACACCACGGCGGCGCTCGTCGGCCTGGTCTGCGCGCTGGTGCTCGTCGGCGGGGCGCTGTGGCTCGAGCGTTCCTGTCGCACCCCGGACGATCCCGGTGACGAACGGGGCGTACGGGACGAGTAACCCTGCGTGGAGCTCCTCGCGGCGCTGAAGACGGCGCGGTCCTTGGCGGCGTTCGTCGAAGGCGGGGCATTGGAGGAGGCGCTCGCCCAGGTGTCGGTGGGCGCGGCGGTCGACGCGATGGAGAAGTCCCGGATCGCGCGAGACCCTCGAGCCCAGGTCTGGTCGGCCGTGACCCACCTGGAGACGGCGTGGGAGGCCCACCGGCGGATCCTCGTCCGGCCCCTGTCGAAGCACCTGGCCTGGACCCGGCACAGGCGGATCTGGGGCGAGTTCGACCACGTCACGTGCCTGATGGCCGTCTGCTACCGCTATCTCGGCGAGATCGAGCTGTCGGAGCAGTGCTTCACCCGGTGGGAGGCGCTGATGGGCGACCACTACGACCCCCGCTACCTCTTCCAGGGCCCCGGCAGCCTGCGCGGCACCCGGCGCTGGGCGGGGCGGGCGGGGTGGCTGGTGGGCAACATTCCCGCGCACTTCGTCGAGGAGGCCCGGGCGTCGTTCCGCGCGGAGCTCCCGATGGTGAACCCCCGCGAGGTCCGCGAGGCCCTCCGCGCCCTGTGACCCGGCGCGTTGTGGCTCCATGACGCCCTCTCGCCGCCTCCGAACGTGCGTTGTGGCTCCATAACGCGATTCCACGCCCTCCGAAGGTGCGTTGTGGCTCCATAATGCGGGCGGGGGAGGGGACGTAGGCTCCCGCCATGGCGTATCCCGTTCCCACCGGTGCACCGGACGGCGACCCGCGGGCGCGGCACACCCACGCGGCGCGACGCCGCGGCGTGCTGCTGCCCGTCGCCGGGCTCGTCCTGCTGGGCATCTGCGGGCTCGTGGTGCTCGGGCTGGTCGGGAACTCGGTCGGGCCCGGCGGGGTGCTCGTCGGCGCCCTGTGTGCGCTGCTGCCGGTCGGGCCGGTCGTCGCGACGTTCCTGTGGATCGACCGCTGGGAGCCCGAGCCGCCGCGGATGCTGCTGGTCGCGTTCCTGTGGGGAGCGTGCTTCGCGGCCCTGTCCGCGCTGCTGATCAACTCCAGTGCGGCACTGGCCGTGGACGAGTTCCTCGGCCGCGGTAGCGGGGACGTCCTGGGCGCGGTGGTGATCGCGCCGTTCGTCGAGGAGGCGCTGAAGGGGCTGTTCCTCGTCGGGCTGCTGATCTGGCGGCGCAAGGAGTTCGACGGGATCGTCGACGGGATCGTCTACGCCGGGCTGGTCGCCGCCGGCTTCGCGTTCACCGAGAACATCCTCTACATCGGCCGCGCCTTCGCCGAGGACGCGGTGGCGGGGCAGAGCGGCGGCGTGCTCGCCGTACTGCTGCTGCGCGGGGTGTTCTCGCCCTTCGCGCACCCGCTGTTCACCGCGATGACGGGCATCGGGGCGGGGATCGCCGCGGCGAGCCGCAGCGTCACGATCCGGGTGCTGGCGGTGCTCGCCGGCTACCTCGTGGCCGTGGTGCTGCACGCGCTGTGGAACGGCGCGGCGTCGATCCTCGGCGGGACCGGCTTCGTGCAGGTCTACGTCGTGGTGATGGTGCCGCTGTTCATCGGGCTGGCCATCGTCGTCGTCTGGCAACGACGCCGCGAGGCCCGCACGGTCGCGTTGCAGCTGCCGTCGTTCGCGCAGGCCGGCTGGATCGCGTGGAGCGAGGTCCCGCTGCTGGGCAACCTCGCCAAACGTCGCGGCTGGCGGCGGGCGGTGCGGGCCCGCTCGGGCAAGCACGCGGCCAAGGCGGTCACCGAGTACCAGTACGCCGTCACCGAGCTGGCCTTCCTGCGCAGCCGGATCGCCCGCGGCTCGGTGCGCGACAGTGCCGCCGAGCTCACCGCCGAGCGGCTGCGGGGCCTCGCCAAGGCCCGGGCCCGCGCCCTCGGGATGCCGGACGCGCTGACTGCGGCCTGGGGCGGGGACCACCCGCCCGGCTGGTCGCCGCCCCCGGCCCACACGATCTCCGCGCCGCTGCCGCAGGCCCCGCCGCCGGGCTATGCCCCGCCCCCGTACGCGGGCGCCCCCCAGGGCCCGCCGTCGCCGTACCGGCCGCAGGTGCCGCCGCCGTTCCCGCCCCAGCAGTACCCCCCGCAGCCCCCGCCCTTCCCGCAGCAGAGCCCGCAGGGCCAGCCGCCCCAGCAGCCGCCACCCGGCTGGGTCCCGCCCCAGCGCTGACCACGATCGTTCCGAGCACCACCTGGGCGCTCCACCGACCGCGCTGGGGTCGCCCTCGCAGCGATCACCCCCGGGCGATCCTTCCGAGAGCGACGGGAGCGCTGCCCCGATCGCGCTGGGGTGACGCTCGGACGGATCACCAGGTGATCGTTGCGGGAGTGACAGCACTGCTTTCCGATCAGCGCGTGTGCACCTCCCGGAACGATCACCCGCGCGTGATCGGTGCGAGCGTGACCCCAGTGTGGCCGGTGGAGTGCTCCGGTGATGCTCGGACGGATCACCAGGTGATCGTTGCGGGAGTGACAGCACCGCTTCCCGACCAGCGCGTGTGCACCTCCCGGAACGATCATCCGCGCGTGATCGGTGCGAGTGCGACCCCAGCGCGGTCGAGACAGCGCCCACGTGGCGCTCGGAATGATCATGGGGCGGCTGGGTGTGACGTGCACCGTGCGGTGAAGCAGATCACGGGGGCTCCCCGAACCCGCCCGGGCCGCCTACCCTCGGCGCCGACAGTGGAGCGACGACTCGTCCGGTACCCCTGGTGGACTGGAACGACGGGAGCTTGTGATGAACGCTGGCCGGCCTGCCCGGCTGGCCGTCGGAGTGGTGTCCGCCGGCCGCGTCGGAGCCGTACTGGGTGCGGCGTTGCACGCCATCGGGCACCGGGTCGTCGCGATCTCCGGTGTCTCCCGGGCCTCCGTGCACCGCGCCGAGTCCCTGCTGCCGGGAGTCCCCCTGCTCCCGCCGGACGAGGTCGTGCAGCGGGCCGATCTCGCGCTGCTCACCGTGCCGGACGACGTGCTGCCCGGCCTGGTCCGCGGGCTCGCCGCCGCGGGCGCCTTCCGGCCCGGCCAGATCGTGGTGCACACCGCGGGCTCGCACGGCGTCGGCGTGCTGGAGCCCGCCGTCGAGCACGGCGTGCTGCCGCTCGCGCTGCACCCCGTGATGACGTTCACCGGCCGCCCCGAGGACGTCCAGCGGCTCGTCTCCTGCCCGGTCTCGGTCACCGCCCGCCTGGACGACGAGGCCGCCTGGAGTGTCGGCGAGGCGCTGGTCCTGGAGCTGGGCGCCGAGCCCGTCCGGGTCCCCGAACAGGTCCGCCCGCTCTACCACGCCGCCCTCTCCCACGGCGCGAACCACCTGGTCACGCTCGTGCGGGACGCCGTGGAGCTGCTCGACAAGGCCGGTGTCCGCCCGGCCGACCTGCTGATCGCGCCCCTGCTGTCCGCGGCCCTGGACAACGCCCTGCGCCACGGCGACCGCGCCCTGACCGGACCGGTCGCGCGCGGCGACACCGGCACCGTGGCCGGCCACCTGCGCGAGCTGGAGAAGGCGGATCCGGACATTGCCGCGACCTACCGCGCGCTCGCCCGTCGCACCGCGCACCGCGCCGTCGAGGGCGGCCTGCTCCCCGAGCACGCCGCGGAGGAGATCCGCGCCCTGCTCGACGACCCGACCAGCCAGAATCCCGGAGACCCACGGTGACCACACCCGTCCTCGGCACGACGCGCGGCGGCTACGTCCGCGGCACGCTGACCGTCCATCCCGACCCGGCGAAGCTCACCGCGGTCACCCGCGCGCTGCGCGGCGCCGGCCGCAAGATCGTCCTGGTGCCCACCATGGGTGCGCTGCACGAGGGCCATCGCGAGCTGATCCGGCACGCGAAGCAGGTGCCCGGCGCGGTCGTCCCCGTCGTCAGCATCTTCGTGAACCCGCTGCAGTTCGGGCCGAACGAGGATCTGGAGCGCTACCCGCGCCCGCTCGAGGCGGACCTGGAGGCGCTGCGCGAGGAGGGGGTCGAGCTGGTGTTCACCCCCGCCGTCGAGCACATGTACCCGCCGGGTTCGGACACCCGTATCGCCGCCGGGCCGCTCGGGTCCGACCTGGAGGGTGCGAGCCGGCCGGGGCACTTCGACGGGATGCTCACCGTCGTCGCCAAGCTGTTCCACATCGTCGCACCGGACGTGGCGCTGTTCGGTGAGAAGGACTTCCAGCAGCTCACGCTGGTGAAGAAGATGGTGCGGGACCTGGACTTCCCGCTCGATGTCGTCGGGGTGCCGACCGTCCGCGAGGAGGACGGGCTGGCCCGCTCGAGCCGCAACGTCTACCTCTCGCCGGAGGACCGGGAGCGCGCCGTCGCCCTCTCCCGGGCGCTCAAGGCCGGCGCTGCGGTGTCCGCGTACGGGTCGCAGGCGGTGCTGGACCGGGCCCGCGAGGAGCTGGCCGGGCTCGACGTCCAGTACCTGGAGCTGCGGGACGCCGAGACGCTCGGCGAGCCGGTCGCGGGTGCGAAGGCCCGCCTGCTCGTCGCCGCGAGGCTCGGCACGACCCGCCTCATCGACAACATCGCCGTCCAGCTCTAGGGAGCCGAAGATGCTGCGCACCATGATGACCGCCAAGATCCACCGCGCCACGGTGACCCAGGCCGACCTGCACTACGTCGGTTCGGTGACCGTCGACCGCGACCTGATGGACGCCTCGGGGCTGCTCGAGGGCGAGCAGGTCGCGATCGTCGACATCACCAACGGTGCCCGCCTCGAGACGTACGTGATCCCCGGTGAGCGGGGCAGCGGCGTGATCGGCATCAACGGTGCCGCCGCCCACCTCGTGCACCCGGGCGACCTCGTCATCCTCATCGCCTACGGCCAGCTCGACGAGGCCGAGCTGCTCACCTACTCGCCGCGGGTCGTGTTCGTCGACGGCGAGAACAAGGTCGTCGAGCTGGGCGACGACCCGGCGCACGCCCCGGAGGGCTCGGGCCTGCTGTCCCAGTCACTGCGGTGATCCTCTGCATCGATGTCGGCAACACACAGATCGCCCTGGGCGTCTACGCCGGCGACCGCCTGGTGCGGGACTGGCGCATGCGCACCGACCCGGCGATCACCGCCGACGAGCTCGACATCGCCATCGTCGCGATGCTCGGCGCCTACGCGGCGGACCTCGAGGGGATCGCGGCGCTGTCCACCGTGCCCACGGTCCTGCGCGAGCTGCGGCTGATGCTGGAACGGCGGCCGGGCACCCCGTCCGTCGTGGTCGGTCCGGGCGTGCGGACGGGCGTGCCGCTGCTCGTCGACAACCCGCGCGAGGTCGGGGCGGACCGGGTGGTCAACACCCTCGCCGCGCACCACCGCTTCGACACGGCCTGCGTCGTCGTGGACTTCGGCACCGCCACGAACATCGACGTCGTGTCGGCCCGGGGCGAGTTCCTGGGCGGCGCGATCGCTCCGGGCATGGAGATCTCGATGGACGCGCTCGCCGTGCGGGCGGCCGCGCTGCGCCATGTCGAGCTGCTGCCGCCTCGCTCGGTCATCGGCAAGAACACTGTGGAGGCGCTGCAGTCCGGGATCCTGTACGGCTACGCCGGGCAGGTCGACGGGCTGGTCCGCCGGATCCTCGGCGAGCTCGGGCCGGCAGCGGGCCCGGTGACGGTGCTCGGCACGGGCGGGCTGGCGCCGATGATGGAGGGCATCTCGGACACCATCACCGAGTACGTCCCGGACCTGACGCTCGACGGGCTGCGCCTCACCTATTTGCGGAACGTCCGCAGCACGAGTGTGAACACCGGCCAGTCGAAGGCGCCCGAGGCGGTCTCGGGGCGCTCGGACAGGTAGGCGCGCAGCGCGCCGAGGGCCCGCTCGCGCAGCTCCGGATCGGCCGTCAACGCCCAGGAATGGGTGGACAGGGTGGCGATCAGGCCCTCGCTCGTCGTCGGGACCGGATTGGTGAAGTCCCGCCGCTCGACGGCCGCGAACGGCTCGGGCAGGTCGAGGGTCGCCCCGTCGCCGGCGGCGGGGTCGCCCGGCGCGGCCCGCTCCCGCATGAGGACGTCGATGTACCCCCGCACCCAGTCGACCTCGGAGTCGTCCGCGTTCCAGAAGCCGGCGAACACCCCGCCCGGCCGCAGCACCCGCGCGATCTCGGGATACGCCCGCTCCTCGTCGAACCAGTGGATGGCCTGTCCCACCAGCACCGCGTCGACGGACGCGTCCGGCAACGGGATCTGCTCGGCGGTCCCCTCCCGCGCGTCCACCCCCGGGAGGTCGGCCCGCAGCCGGGCCAGCATCCCCGGATCGGGTTCGACGGCGACGACCTCACCGACGTCGGCCCGATCGAGCAGCGAGGCCGTCAGCTTCCCGGTCCCGGCGGCGAGGTCGAGCACCCGGGGACGTCCGGGAGCGGGCGCGAGCGCCCAGGCGACGGCCTCCTCGGGGTATCCGGGCCGGTGGGCGGCGTAGTCGTCGGCGACGGCCCCGAACGAGCGGGCGCGGGTGGCATCGGGCACGCCGTCGACGGTAGGCGCGATACCGGCGCGACGCCCCCGGATTCCATTGTCTAGCCTTACCGCCCGTGACTGATTCGCCTGTGGAGACCGTCGACGACCTGCCCGAGCAGATGCAGGTCCGGTCGAAGAAGCGGGCGGACATGCTGGATGCGGGCCTCGACCCCTATCCCGTCCAGGTGCCCCGCACGCACACGCTGCGTGCCGTCCGGGAGGCCCATCCGGACCTGCCCGCGGACACCGCGACGGGCGAGACCGTCAGCGTCGTGGGCCGGGTGCTGTTCCTCCGCAACACCGGGAAGCTCTGCTTCGCCAAGCTCGTGGAGGGGGACGGCTCCGAGCTGCAGGCCATGCTCAGCCTGGCCAACGTCGGTGAGGACGAGCTGGCGCGTTGGAAGGCCCAGGTCGACCTCGGCGACCACGTGCTCGTCACCGGCGAGGTGATCACCTCCAAGCGCGGCGAGCTGTCGGTGATGGCGAGCTCCTGGGGAATGGTCGCGAAGTCCATCCGGCCGCTGCCGAACGCGCACAGCGAGCTCTCCGAGGAGACCCGCGTCCGCCAGCGCTACGTCGACCTGATCATGCGGCCGCAGGCCCGGGACATGGTCCGCACCCGGTCGACGGTGCTGCGCACGCTGCGCCGCCAGTTCGAGGAGCGCGACTACCTCGAGGTCGAGACGCCGATGCTGCAGCTGCTGCACGGCGGGGCCACGGCGCGCCCGTTCGTCACGCACGCGAACTCCCTGGACACGGATCTGTATCTGCGGATCGCCCCGGAGCTCTTCCTGAAGCGGGCCGTGGTCGGTGGTATCGAGCGGGTTTTCGAGCTCAACCGGGTCTTCCGGAACGAGGGCATCGACTCCACGCATTCGCCCGAGTTCGCGATGCTGGAGGCCTACCAGGCCTACGCCACGTACGACGACATGGCGGAACTCACCCGGGAACTGATCCAGGAATGTGTACGCGCCGTGTTCGGGTCGACCGTTGTGCGTCACGCCGATGGGTCGGAACACGACCTCGGGGGTGAGTGGCGATCGGTCACCCTGCACGGATCGGTAGCCGAGGTCGTCGGCTCCGAGGTGACGCCGGACACTCCGGTGGCGGAGCTGCGCCGGATCGCGGCGGAGCGCGACGTGGCGCTCAAGGAGGAATGGGGCGCGGGCGAGATCGTGCTCGAGCTGTTCGAGAAGCTCGTCGAGCACACCCTGCAGGAACCGACCTTCGTCCGCGACTATCCGGTCGAGGTCCGGCCGCTCACCCGACAGCACCGGGACGACGCGCGGCTCGCCGAGGCGTGGGACCTGATCGTCTTCGGGCACGAGCTGGCCACGGCCTACTCCGAGCTGGTCGACCCGGTCGAGCAGCGGGCCCGCCTGCACGCGCAGTCGCTGCTCGCGGCCAAGGGGGATCCCGAGGCGATGCAGCTCGACGAGGACTTCATCCGCGCGATGGAGTACGGAATGCCTCCCACGGGCGGCATGGGAATGGGCGTGGACCGGCTCTTGATGACGCTCACCGGCGTGGGGATCCGCGAGACCATTCTGTTCCCCCTCGTCCGCCGGGAAGGCTGAGCCCGGAGCATCCGGAACGTTCTCCGGAGGCGTCGGAAGTCACCAGAGGAGTTCGGGTCGCCGCGCCCGCTCGACCCACCCGGTTAATTGCGATATAAATGACCCGGGACGGGTGCCTCCGTCACCTTATTGATCCGAAAACTGACGAAAGTGGAGGCTGCGGCGGTGGCGCAGATCCGTGAGATCAAGCTGATCGACGACCTCGACGGCAAGAAGGCCGACGAGACCGTCGAGTTCGGCATCGACGGCAAGAACTACGAGATCGACCTGTCGACGGTGAATGCCGGAAAGCTCCGGGACGCGCTGGCGTCCTATGTGGGGGCGGCCCGCCGGGCCGCCGGGCGGCGCCGGGCGAGCGGGTCGTCGGCGCCCGTGCGCAAGCCGTCCATCGACCGCGAGCAGAACCAGGCCATCCGGGACTGGGCCCGTAAGCGCGGCATGAAGGTCTCCGACCGCGGCCGCATTCCCGCCGAGGTGCTCGAGGCCTACCACCAGGAGAACTGAGCGGCGCTCAGGAGTAGGTGGACGACGGAGGCCGGCCGGGTGCATCCCGGTCGGCCTCCGTCGCTTCTCAGGGTCACCTAACCTCGAGGCGTACGGTGGCCGGAGGACGTCGCATCCCCCGGAGGTTTCCTTGGCACGCCGTACGACCACGCTCGAGGTCCTGCGCACCGAGCGGCTCTCCCCGCACCTGGTGCGGGTCGTGGCGGGTGGACCGGAGCTCGCGCAGTTCCCGGACACCGAGTTCACCGACCGCTACGTGAAGATTCTGTTTCCGGTCCCGGGCGTCGAGTACCCCGAACCGTTCGACATGGACATGATCCATCGCGACCTGCCGCGCGCGGACTGGCCGCGGCAGCGCACCTACACCGTGCGCGCGCTCGACCACGACCGCGGCGAGCTGACGATCGACTTCGTGCACCACGGCGATTCCGGCCTCGCCGGTCCGTGGGCCGCGACCGCCCGTCCGGGTGATGTGCTGCGGATGCTCGGCCCGGGCGGCGCCTACGCGCCGGACCCGGAGGCGGACTGGCACCTGCTCGTCGGGGACGAGGCCGCGCTGCCCGCGATCGGGGCCGCCCTCGCCCGCATCCCCGCCGGCCGGACGGCGCACGTCCTGGTCCAGGTGGGTTCGGCGGCCGACGAGCTGCCCCTCGACACCCCCGCGGACCTGCGGCTGCGCTGGCTGCACCGGGCGGAGGACGGGACCGGGCAGCTCCTCGAGGCCGTCCGCGGGCTCGAGTTCCCGGCCGGTCGTGTCCACGCTTTCGTGCACGGTGAGGCCGCCGAGGTCCGCGACGTGCGCCGGCACCTGACGCGCGAACGGGGGATCGAGCGGGACTCCCTGTCCGTCTCCGGCTACTGGCGCCGGGGCCGCGACGAGGAGGGTTTCCGCGTGTACAAGCAGGAACAGGCCGAGGCCGACCGGGCCGAGGAACAGGTCTCCGCAGGTCGCTGAGGTTCACTCTCGGCTGAACCGGCGCCGTCGGGGAATCGAACGTCACAGCACACCGTTGTGTCGGCAGGGCGGTGACGCCCGACGCGCGAGCGGCGCCCGGGGCCGTCGGCCCGATACAGTGGTAGGGGCGCTCGCTGTCGATAAGCCGGCGCAGCGTCACAGGGATGCTGGTCGCGTCGCACGTGTGGGCGCAGCAGGCAAGGAGTGCAAATGTTCGAGAGGTTCACCGACCGAGCAAGGCGTGTTGTCGTCCTGGCCCAAGAAGAGGCCCGGATGCTCAACCACAACTACATCGGCACCGAGCACATCCTCCTTGGCCTCATCCACGAGGGCGAGGGCGTCGCCGCGAAGGCGCTCGAGTCGCTCGGGATCGCTCTGGAGGGCGTCCGTCAGCAGGTCGAGGAGATCATCGGCCAGGGCCAGCAGGCCCCGTCCGGGCACATCCCCTTCACCCCGCGGGCGAAGAAGGTGCTGGAGCTGTCGTTGCGCGAGGCGCTGCAGCTCGGCCACAACTACATCGGCACCGAGCACATCCTGCTCGGCCTGATCCGCGAGGGCGAGGGCGTCGCGGCGCAGGTGCTCGTCAAGCTGGGTGCCGACCTCAACCGTGTCCGCCAGCAGGTCCTCCAGCTGCTGTCCGGCTACCAGGGCAAGGAGCCCGCCGAGGCCCAGTCGGGTCGCGGCGAGGGCACTCCCTCGTCCTCCCTCGTGCTCGACCAGTTCGGTCGCAACCTCACCCAGCAGGCCCGCGAGGGGAAGCTGGACCCGGTCATCGGCCGGGAGAAGGAGATCGAGCGGGTCATGCAGGTCCTCTCCCGGAGGACCAAGAACAACCCCGTCCTGATCGGCGAGCCCGGCGTCGGCAAGACCGCCGTCGTGGAGGGGCTGGCCCAGGGCATCGTCAAGGGCGAGGTCCCGGAGACGCTCAAGGACAAGCAGCTCTACACGCTCGACCTGGGCTCGCTGGTCGCCGGTTCCCGCTACCGCGGTGACTTCGAGGAGCGCCTCAAGAAGGTGCTCAAGGAGATCCGCACACGCGGCGACATCATCCTGTTCATCGACGAGATCCACACCCTCGTGGGTGCGGGTGCCGCCGAGGGCGCGATCGACGCCGCCAGCATCCTCAAGCCGATGCTGGCCCGCGGCGAGCTGCAGACGATCGGTGCCACCACGCTCGACGAGTACCGCAAGTACGTCGAGAAGGACCCCGCGCTGGAGCGCCGCTTCCAGCCGATCCAGGTGGGCGAGCCGAGCGTCACGCACACCATCGAGATCCTCAAGGGCCTCCGCGACCGCTACGAGGCGCACCACCGGGTCACCATCACCGACCCGGCGCTCGTCGCGGCCGCCACGCTGGCGGACCGCTACATCTCGGACCGCTTCCTGCCGGACAAGGCGATCGACCTGATCGACGAGGCCGGCGCCCGGATGCGCATCCGCCGGATGACGGCGCCACCGGACCTGCGGGAGTTCGACGAGAAGATCGCGAACGTCCGCCGGGACAAGGAGTCCGCGATCGACGCGCAGGATTTCGAGCGCGCCGCTCACCTGCGGGACTCCGAGAAGCAGCTGCTCGGCCAGAAGGGCGAGCGGGAGAAGCAGTGGAAGTCCGGTGACCTGGACGTCGTGGCCGAGGTCGACGACGAGCAGATCGCCGAGGTCCTGGCGAACTGGACCGGCATCCCCGTCTTCAAGCTGACCGAGGAGGAGACGACTCGGCTGCTCAAGATGGAGGACGAGCTCCACAAGCGGATCATCGGCCAGGAGGAGGCGGTCAAGTCCGTCGCCCAGGCGATCCGCCGGACCCGTGCCGGTCTGAAGGACCCGAAGCGCCCCTCGGGCTCGTTCATCTTCGCCGGCCCGTCCGGTGTCGGTAAGACCGAGCTCTCCAAGGCGCTGGCGAACTTCCTCTTCGGCGAGGACGACGCGCTCATCCAGATCGACATGGGCGAGTTCCACGACCGCTACACCGCCTCGCGGCTCTTCGGTGCCCCTCCCGGGTACGTGGGCTACGAGGAGGGCGGCCAGCTCACCGAGAAGGTGCGTCGCAAGCCGTTCTCGGTCGTGCTGTTCGACGAGATCGAGAAGGCCCACCAGGAGATCTACAACACGCTCCTGCAGGTCCTGGAGGACGGCCGCCTGACGGACGGCCAGGGCCGCACGGTGGACTTCAAGAACACGGTGCTGATCTTCACCTCGAACCTGGGTACCCAGGACATCTCGAAGGCCGTCGGGCTCGGCTTCGCGCAGAGCAACGACGAGCAGTCGAACTACGAGCGCATGAAGACCAAGGTCAACGACGAGCTGAAGAAGCACTTCCGCCCGGAGTTCCTGAACCGTATCGACGACATCATCGTCTTCCACCAGCTCACGCAGCCGCAGATCATCCAGATGGTCGATCTGATGATCACCCGCGTGGAGAAGGCCCTGGCCAACAAGGACATGGCCATCGAGCTCACGGACGCCGCGAAGGGCCTGCTGGCCCGCCGCGGGTTCGACCCGGTGCTCGGTGCCCGTCCCCTGCGCCGGACCATCCAGCGGGAGATCGAGGACCAGCTGTCCGAGAAGATCCTGTTCGGCGAGATCGAGCCGGGGCAGATCGTGATCGTCGACGCCGAGGGCATCGACGAGGACGCTCCCGAGGGCTCGCCGGCCCGGGACGACAAGGCGACGTTCACCTTCCGAGGGGAACGCCGCGAGCCCGCCGTCACGGTGCCGGACGCTCCGCCGGTGGACATCGTCGCCGGTGGCGGCACCACCTCGGAGGAGTCGGCCTGACGGCCTGACACAGCGCACGACGGACGGCCCGTCTCCCGCGAGGGAGGCGGGCCGTCCGGCGTCCCCGCCCCTCCCCCGATGGTGAGGTCACCCTCACCCTTTTCCGCCTGATCGGCCTGCCCGTTCGGAGGGGTCCGCATCTGCGTGCAACGAGCCTGCAACGAACCGCAATCTAGTGTCGTCGGTCACTGGCTCCAACGGTGTGGAAGGACGGACATGGCCAAGTACGCCAATCCCGGTGACGCGGAGAGCGTTGTCAGCTTCAAGCCGCGGTACGACCACTTCATCGGCGGCGAGTACGTGGCGCCCGTAAAGGGGCAGTACTTCGAGAACCCGACGCCCGTCACGGGTCAGACGTTCACCGAGGTCGCCCGGGGCACCGCGGAGGACGTCGAGAAGGCCCTCGACGCCGCGCACGCCGCGGCGCCGGCGTGGGGGAAGACCTCCGTCGCCGAGCGCGCGAACATCCTGAACAAGATCGCGGACCGGGTCGAGTCGAACCTCGAGCTCATCGCGATCGCCGAGTCGTGGGAGAACGGCAAGGCCTGCCGCGAGACCCTCGCGGCGGACATCCCGCTCGCGATCGACCACCTCCGCTACTTCGCGGGCGCCCTGCGCGCCCAGGAGGGCGGCATCTCGCAGATCGACGAGGACACGGTCGCCTACCACTTCCACGAGCCGCTGGGCGTGGTCGGGCAGATCATCCCGTGGAACTTCCCGATCCTCATGGCGATCTGGAAGCTCGCGCCCGCCCTCGCGGCCGGCAACGCGGTCGTCCTCAAGCCGGCGGAGCAGACCCCGGCGTCGATCCACGTGCTCAACGAGCTGGTCGCCGACCTGCTCCCGCCGGGCGTGCTGAACATCGTCAACGGCTTCGGCGTAGAGGCGGGCAAGCCGCTGGCCTCGAGCAACCGGATCCGCAAGATCGCGTTCACCGGTGAGACCACGACCGGCCGGCTCATCTCGCAGTACGCCAGCGAGAACCTGATCCCGGTCACCCTCGAGCTGGGTGGCAAGAGCCCGAACGTCTTCTTCGACGACGTGGCCGCGCAGAACGACGCGTTCTACGACAAGGCGCTCGAGGGCTTCGCGATGTTCGCCCTCAACCAGGGCGAGGTCTGCACCTGCCCGTCGCGCGCGCTGATCCAGGGCGGCATCTACGACGAGTTCCTCGAGCAGGCCGTCAAGCGGACCGAGCAGATCAAGCAGGGTCACCCGCTCGACACCGAGACGATGATCGGCGCCCAGGCCTCGAACGACCAGTTCGAGAAGATCCTGAGCTACATCGACATCGGCCGCCAGGAGGGCGCGCGCGTCCTCACCGGTGGCGACCGGGCCGACCTCGGCGGCGAGCTGTCGGGCGGCTACTACATCAACCCGACCGTGTTCGAGGGCAACAACGCGATGCGGATCTTCCAGGAGGAGATCTTCGGGCCGGTCGTCTCGGTCGCGCGGTTCAGCGACTACGACGACGCGATCAAGATCGCCAACGACACCCTGTACGGCCTGGGTGCCGCGGTCTGGTCCCGCGACGGCAACACGGCGTACCGCGCGGGCCGCGACATCCAGGCGGGTCGGGTGTGGGTGAACAACTACCACGCCTACCCGGCGCACGCGGCCTTCGGTGGCTACAAGCAGTCCGGCATCGGGCGCGAGAACCACAAGATGATGCTGGACCACTACCAGCAGACGAAGAACCTGCTGGTCAGCTACTCGCAGAACGCCCAGGGCTTCTTCTGATGGGTGACTCCGCCGCCGAGACAGTCGAGGTCCCGGGCTCCGGTACCGAGCGGGTCGCGCTGACCCCCGCGGCGGCGGAGCTGCTGGTGAAGCTGACCGACATCCACGGTCCGCTGATGTTCCACCAGTCGGGCGGGTGCTGTGACGGCAGTGCGCCGATGTGCTATCCCGACGGCGACTTCAAGCTGGGGGGTCAGGACGTCCACCTGGGCGACCTGACCGTCGAAGGCCTGGACAAGCCGATCGGGTTCCACATGTCGGCGAGCCAGTACGAGTACTGGAAGCACACCCATCTCACGGTGGACGTCGTGAAGGGCAGGGGGAGCGGATTCTCGGTCGAGGCGCCGGAAGGCGTGCGATTCCTGATCCGCAGCCGCCTGTTCACCGACGAGGAGTACGGGCGCCTCAAGTCCGAGCTGTAGCACCCCGTGAGTGGCGATAGTCGCTCTGGCGACTATCGCCACTCACGAGACCAGGGCGTCGAGTTCCCGCAAGGTGGACTCGGCGCCCGCTGCTATTCCGATGCCGCGACCGTGGCGGACCTCCGGCTCGCGGACGTTGATCCGGATCAGCGCGCCCGTCGCGGCCGTGGCCAGCTCGGCCTCCTTGCGGACCGTCGGGACCGCGGTGCCGGCCCCGATCTCGATCACCGCGAGCTCGCGCCGGTGCGCGCGGATCCACTCGTGCAGCCGCTGCAGGTCGGGGCCGGAGCGGGACGGGTCCCAGGACCAGTCCCCGAACATCAGGATGTTCGGCCTGGCCAGGGCCCCGCACGAGGGGCAGGCGGGCAGCGGGTCGCGCGCCCGCATCGTCTCCCCGTCGATCGCCGGGACCTCACCGGCCGGCCAGATCTCCTGCCCGCAGTCCGCGAGGCACTGCAGGTGGTGGATGGAGCCGTGCACCTCGGCGACCCGGTCGAAGCCGGCCTTCTGGAACTGTCCGTCGACATTCGAGGTGAACACCCGCGTGGGCCTCTCGGAAGCCCAGCGCCGCAGGATCCCGAAGCCGGCGTGCGGCACCGTCCGGCGGTACAGCTCGAGCCGGTGGCCGTAGAAACCCCAGGCCAGGGCCGGGTCGTCCGCGAAATGGACGGGATCGGCGAGCTCCTCGAACCGCAGGCCGAGGCGTTCGTAGGGCGGGTAGGCGCGCCAGAAACCCTCGGTGCCGCGGAAGTCCGGCAGCCCGGAGTCGACACCCATTCCGGCGCCCGCGCAGATCAGCATGGCGCCGGCGTCCCGGATCAGGCCGGCGGCGTCGTGGAGACTCATGAGCCGATGCTCGCTCCGCCCGGAGCCCGACGCCTCGTTCCGCACGCTCCTCTCAGAGCTCCACGACCTCGAACTCGAGCAGGTCGGCGCCGCTCGCGACCGGCCTGCCGCCCGCGTCCGGGGCGCGCGAGCCGGCGTGCGCCTCGACGGCCGGGCCGGAGCGCCAGGCCTCGAACGCCTCGTCCGACTCCCAGGTCGTGACGACGAAGTAGCGCTCCTCGCCCTTCACCGGGCGGAGCAGCTGGAAGCCGAGGAAGCCGGGCTGGTTGTCGACGGCGTGCTTGCGGCTCGCGAACCGCTTCTCGAGCTCCGGGCCCGCGTTCTCGGGCACGTGGATAGCGTTGATCTTCACGACGGCCATGGCCCCAACGTTAGCCTGGCGTCCGATGGAGGGGCGCAGATCGGTGCGGACGTCCGACGGGGTCTACCTCGCGGTCGTCGAGTTCGGCGGCGAGGGGCCGCCGATCCTGCTGCTCCACGGCCTGATGGGGCGGGCAACGACGTGGTGGTCGATCGCCCGCGCGCTGCGCCCGTACGGCCGCGTCCTGGGCCTCGACGCGCGGGGCCACGGCCGCTCGCAGGCCGCCGGCCCGTGGACGACGGACCGGATGGCGCGCGACGCCGAGGAGGTCCTCGCGAGGGTCGGCCCCGGGGTCGTGGTCGGGCACTCGATGGGTGGCCTGCACGCGCTCGCCCTGGCCGCGCGCAGGCCCGACCTCGTGCGCGCCGTCGTCGTCGAGGACATGGGGGTGGATCTCACCGGCCTGCCGGGTGATCCCGTCGGCGCCGCGACCGCCTGGTTCGGGGCGATGCCGCAGCCCTTCGCGTCCCGGGAGGCGGTGCGCCAGGCCTTCGGGCACCCGCGGATCGAGTTCGGCGACTACATGGCCGAGTGCGTCGACGAGCGTGCGGACGGCCTCCACCTGCTCACCCGGGTCCGGGACGCGAGCGCGATCGCCGCCGGGTGGGTCCGCGAGGCCCGCTGGGCGGACGTCGACGCGATCGGCTGCCCGGCCCTGCTGATCGAGGCGGAGGAGTCCGTGGTCCCGGAGGGCCAGATGGCGGAGATGGCGCGGCGGATCCCGCACGCGCGGCACGTGCGGCTGCCGGGTACGGGCCACCTGGTCCATGCCGACGAGGAGGCCTACCTGGCCGTCGTCGAACCGTTCCTGAAGTCCCCTCGTGAGTGGCGATAGTCGCTCCGGCGACGATCGCCACTCACGAGGGGTCAGGCGAAGAGGGGCTCCGACGTGCCGTCGCGGGTGTCGGCGATCTCCACGCCCTCGATCGCGGCGCGGACCGGGCGGATCGGGTGGAGCAGCGCGAAGGCCTCGGCGGGGCGCTCGTGGGCCAGCACGACGTGCGGCAGCCAGGCGCCCGGCAGGTACGAGCCGAAGGGCGACTTGACCTTGCCGGCCAGCGCGTCGTGGACCGCGCTGTGCACCGCGAGCAGCTCGGTGTCGACGATCGCGGAGAGCACGAGATCGTCGTCGTGCCCGGCGACCGAACCGAGCGTGGCCAGCCACAGCGACGGCAGGCTCAGGCTCATCAGCGCCTCGGTGAGCTCGACGCGGGCCAGCGCGGGGATCTGCGCGGCCGCGGCGAAGGTGACGGTCGGCAGCTCGGTGGGCACGCGGATGCCCTCCTTGCGCAGGATTTCGCGCAGCTCGACGACCCGGTCCTCCGCGGCCATGTCCAGCCGGAACCGCACGATCTGTGCCATCGAGCTCCTCGTACCCGTGACGCCTGAGGTCAGTCTGTCGTACCGGGGGTGGTTCCGCCCAGGGCGAAGTGCCCGTCGGCGGTCTGTTCGGCCAGGCCGTCCACCAGCAGCGAGTCCAGACAGCGGTCCCGTTGCGGCCCGTCGGACCACACCACGTCGAGTGCGGCCTTGGGCACGGGCGCCTCGGCCGCGCGTAGGACGTCGAGCAGCTTGCCGCGGACCTGGCGATCCGTGCCCGCGAAGCCCTGGACCGGCCGTCGGGGGCCCGTGTACTCGGGGCGCCCCGCGGCGATCCACGCGCAGTCCGCGTGCACCGGGCACGCGCCGCAGCGCGGGTTCCGTGCGACACAGATCACGGCGCCGAGCTCCATCAGGGCGGCCGAGACGACGGCGGCCGCGGAGTCGTCGCGCGGCAGCAGGGCGTCGACGTCGGCGAGATCGGCCTTGACGCGGGCGGGCCCGGCGTCGCCGGCACCGTGCACGGCCCGCGCCACCACCCGTCGCACATTGGTGTCGACGACCGGTGCGCGGCGCCCGTAGCCGAAGGCGACGACGGCCCGGGCGGTGTAGGAACCGATGCCCGGCAGAGCCTCCAGCTCCTCCACATCGGACGGGACGCGGTCGCCGTGCTGCGCGGCGATGGCGGCGGCGGCCTCGTGCAGGCGGGCCGCCCGGCGCGGGTAGCCGAGCTTGCCCCAGGCGCGCAGCACCTCGGGCCGGCTCGCGGCGGCGAGCGCCGACGGCACCGGCCACTCGGCCATCCACCGCTCCCAGACGGGTTCGACCCGGGCCACCGGTGTCTGCTGGAGCATGAACTCGCTCACCAGCACGCCCCAGGGCGTGGTGTCGGGGCGGCGCCACGGGAGGTCCCGGGCCTCGGCCCGGAACCAGTCCGCGGTGCGCTCGCCGAGCGGCGAGGTGGGCACGGTGCGGAGCGGGGCGGTCACCCTCGAGATCGTGCCATCGCCCGGCGGCGTGCCGCCCCACCGGGTGGGTGATCGCCCGATACGGTCCCCCACACCGGTACATCGCGCGCGCCGCGCCGAGCCGGTTCCCGCAACGTGTAGTAATCACGGCTCTACCCTGCGTGACATGTGGGAGCCGGTCGGACCGCTGCCCGCGCACGTCTACTGGAAACGGCGCTGGCTCGCGCTCGCCTCCGTGATCGCGTTCTTCGTGGTCGCGGGGTTCTCGCTCGCCGTCCTCACCGCCGGCCCCTCCGACCCCGGCCCCACGAACGAGGCCACCACACCGGTGGTCAACCGGACGGACCTGCCTCCCGGGTCCACCACCCCGTCGGTGCCCTCGGCCGGGCCGGCAGTGCCGTCGGCGGCGCCGTCGGCCGGACCGGCGCCGGACGCCACGGGGGCGGCGGGGACGACCACCCCGGTCTCCGGGACGTCCGACCCGGCGGCGCTCTCGGCCACCGGCATCCCGGCCGGCACCACGTCCCCCTCCGGCACACCCTCCGCGGGGGTGGAGGGCGGACCCGAGACCCCGCTGCAGCCGGACACCACGCCGCGCGTCCCCGTCGCGGTGCCGCCGACCTCCGCGGCGCCGCCGACCGGGCCGCCGGCCTGCACCAACGACATGATCGCGGTGTCCGCCGAGATCGACTCCCCGACGCACAAGGTGGGGGACCGGCCGCAGCTGCGCCTGGTCGTCGTCAACATCACGGGGCAGGCGTGCGTGCGGGACCTCGACGGGGCGTTGCAGGAGATCGTGGTGTGGGACCG
This sequence comes from Pseudonocardia ailaonensis, assembly GCF_039531635.1. Lineage (NCBI taxonomy): Bacteria > Bacillati > Actinomycetota > Actinomycetes > Pseudonocardiales > Pseudonocardiaceae > Pseudonocardia > Pseudonocardia ailaonensis. The sequence continues at coordinate 131,528 of NZ_BAAAQK010000005.1, forward strand.
GCCGGTGCAGAAGCGGCTCTGGTCGAGCAACGACTGCGTGAACCCGTCCACCCAGGACCTGCGCACGCTCGTCCCGGGGCAGCCCGTGGCCTTCGCGGTGACCTGGTCGGGGCTGTCGTCGGTGCCCGGCTGCACGGCGCCGCGCACCCGGATCCCCGCCGGCGACTACACCCTGCTCACCCGGGTCGCCGACAAGATCAGCGGCCCGACCTACTTCACCCTCACGCCGGCGTGAGCGTCAGCGCCTGATCCGGCTCAGCACCTGGGAGACGTCCGAGACCTCGGTGATCTTCATGCCGGAGTGCCCGGCGTCGCTGTCCGGCGGCACCAGCGCATGCGTGAACCCCAGCCGCGCGGCCTCGGCGAGCCGGCGGTCCACACCGGACACCCGTCGCACCTCGCCGGCCAGCCCGAGCTCGCCGAGCACGATCAGATCAGGCGGGAGCGCGACGTCGTTCTTCGCGCTCGCCACCGCCATCGCCAGGGCGAGGTCCGCGGCCGGCTCGGTGACCTTCATGCCGCCGACCGTCGCGGTGTAGACCTCGGAGTCCTGCAGCCGCACGCCGCCGCGCCGCTCCAGGATCGCGAGCAGCATCGCCACCCGGGAGCTGTCCAGCCCGGACACCGCCCGTCGCGGGGTGGGCATGTGCGAGGAGGCGACCAGGGCCTGGACCTCGGCGAGCAGCGGCCGCCGCCCGTCCATCACCACGGTGACGGCGGTGCCGGGCACCACCGAGGCCTGCGTGGCGCCGAAGCGGGCGAGGAACAGCCCGGACGGGTCGGGGAGCCCGACGATCCCGGAGTCCCGCAGCTCGAAGCAGCCCACCTCGTCCGCCGGCCCGAAGCGGTTCTTCACGCCGCGGACCATGCGCAGCGACGAGTGCTTGTCGCCCTCGAACGCGAGCACCACGTCGACCAGGTGCTCCAGTGCGCGGGGCCCGGCGATGTTGCCGTCCTTCGTCACGTGCCCGACGAGCAGGACGGGCAGGCCGCGCTCCTTGGCCAGCGCGGTGAGGGCGACCGTGACGGCCCGGGTCTGCGTGACGCCGCCGGGGGAGCCGTCGACCTCGGGGGAGGTCATCGTCTGCACCGAGTCGACGATCAGCAGCTCGGGGCGCAGCGCGTCGACGTGTCCGAGGATCGACGACAGGTCGGACTCGGCCGCGAGGTACAGCTTGTCGTGCAGGGCCCCGGTGCGCTCGGCCCGCAGGCGGACCTGCCCGGCCGACTCCTCGCCCGTCACGTAGAGGACGGTCCGGGCGACGGCGGCCTTGGCGGCCACCTCCAGCAGGAGCGTGGACTTGCCGACGCCGGGCTCACCGGCGAGCAGCACCACCGCGCCCGGCACAAGGCCGCCACCGAGGACGCGGTCCAGCTCGTCGACGCCCGAGGGGCGGGCCTTGGCCGAGTCGAGCTCGACCTCGGAGATCGGGCGGGCCGGGGTGCTGGGCGCGCCGGCCGCGACCCGCCGCCCCGGGGACGCGGTCGCGCGGGCGGGTTCGGCCTGCTCGGTGAGGGTGCCCCAGGCCTGGCAGCCGGGGCAGCGGCCGTTCCACTGCGCGGCGCGATGCCCGCACTCCGTGCAGGTGTAGGAGCTGCGGGTGCGGCTCCTCGGCGTCACGTGCGGATCGGGGTCACGTGCGGATCAGTGCCCGCCGCCCTCGGCGGGCTGGTCCTGACGCGGGGTGCTGGGCAGCGCGACCGGCAGGTCGACCTGGACGTTCCCGGCGTTGGCGAACGTGAGCGTGAGCGGGTACGTGCGGCCGGACAGGACGTCCTCCCGCAGGCCCGTGATCTCGATCGTGAACCGCTTGGTGCCCGGCACCGACGTCGAGCCCTGGTCGCCCGAGACCAGCGAGAGCTGCGGCGACAGGTTCTGCTCACCGGTCACGGTGACCGAGCCGGCGGGGCTGCTGGCCGAGAGCAGCCGGTCCGAGGTGTTCCCGGTGTTCACGATGGTCATCGCGACCGGCGCGGTGCCGCCGGTGCGGTAGGCCGCGCCGGAGTTCGTGACGCCCGCCGGGAAGGCGATCTCCGCGTTGCGGACGGCGACGAAGCCGGTGGTGCCGTTGGCCCCGCCGACGGCCGAGACCTGCAGGGAGGTCTGCGCGATCTGGCCGGCGCCGCAGCCCGCGAGGGCGAGCGCCGCGACGGCGACGCCACCGGCGGCCAGCAGACGGACGGTCCGTGACCCGCGGCGGGCGCGGGAACGCTCGGGGGTGACGATCGCGCGACTCACGGGTGCGGTCCTTCCTGACGGCCGGGTTTCCGCGTGCAGCCTAGTCGGCGGCACGCAGCAGGCGTGCACTCGGCTCGCATCCGTCACACGCGTGAGCCCCGACGGGCCTGCGCCTGCACGTTTTCCGCTGCTTGTCAACCCACTGACCTGCGACGATGGTCCCGCCCGACGTGAGGTCGGCGGGTCGGGCGTGTTAACCTGGGTGCAGCGAAAGGGGCCAGAGGACACATGGTTTTCAAGGTCGGAGAGACCGTCGTCTACCCGCACCACGGTGCCGCTCTCATCGAGGCGATCGAGACTAGGACGATCAAGGGCGAGGAGCGCAAGTACCTCGTCCTGAAGGTCGCCCAGGGTGACTTGACGGTCCGCGTTCCCGCCGATAACGCCGAGGTCGTGGGCGTTCGCGATGTCGTGGGCCAGGAGGGGCTGGACAAGGTGTTCGAGGTGCTCCGCACCCCGCACACCGAGGAGCCCACCAACTGGTCGCGCCGGTACAAGGCGAACCTGGAGAAGCTGGCGTCGGGAGACGTCAACAAGGTCGCAGAGGTCGTGCGCGACCTCTGGCGGCGCGAGAAGGACCGCGGCCTGTCCGCGGGCGAGAAGCGCATGCTGGCGAAGGCTCGCCAGATCCTGGTCAGCGAGCTCGCGCTGGCCGAGGGCACCGACGAAGAGCGGGCCGAGGCCCTGCTCGACGAGGTGCTCGCCACCACCAACGCGTGAGCGTCGCGGCGGTCGTCCCGGCCGCCGGATCGGGGACACGGCTCGGAGCCGCGCTCCCGAAGGCTTTCGTGCCGCTGGCCGGCGTGCCCATCGTGGTACGTGCGGTCGGCGGGTTGCTCGACTCGGGTGCGGTCGACGAGGTCGTCGTCGCCGTGCCCGGGGACCTGCTGGATCGTGCCCGCGAGCTGTTCGTGGGGCGCCCGGTGCGGGTGCTCGCCGGCGGTGGCGAGCGCACGGCGTCGGTACGCCTCGCGCTCGAGCTCCTGTGCGGTTCCCACGGCGGTGAACGACCGTCGGGCCCGGCAGGTGACGGGCCTCCCGAGGTCGTACTCGTGCACGACGCGGCCCGCCCGCTCACCCCGCCCGCGCTGATCGCATCGGTGGTCGCCGCGGTGCGGGCCGGGCATCCCGCCGTCGTGCCCGCGCTCCCGCTCGCGGACACCGTCAAGCAGGTCTGCGAGGGCGCCGTCGAGCGAACCGTGGACCGGTCCGAGCTGCGCGCGGTCCAGACCCCGCAGGGCTTCGCGTACGAGACCCTGCGCCGGGCCTACGAGAAGGCAGGCGACAGCGGGGACACGGCGACGGACGACGCCGGGCTCGTCGAGCGGCTCGGTGAACCGGTCGTCACGGTGCCCGGGGACCCCGCGGCCTTCAAGGTGACCACGGCGTGGGACCTGCGGATCGCCGAGCTGCTGCTGGAGGGGTCGTGAGAACGGGAATCGGTACGGACGTCCATCCCGTCGAGGTGGGGCGGCCCTGCTGGATCGCCGGGCTCTGGTGGGAGGGTGTCGACGGCTGCGCCGGGCACTCGGACGGCGACGTCGCGAGCCACGCGCTGTGCGACGCCCTGCTCTCCGCCGCCGGCCTGGGCGACCTCGGCGCGGTCTTCGGCACCGGCCGTCCGGAGTGGTCCGGGGCCAGCGGGGTCGCGCTCCTCGGCGAGGTCCGACGGCTGCTCGCCGAGGAGGGCTGGACGGTCGCGAACGCCGCCGTCCAGGTCATCGGCAACCACCCGAGGATCGGCACCCGCCGGGACGAGGCGCAGAAGGTGCTGTCCGAGGCGGTGGGCGGCCCGGTGTCGGTCTCGGGCACCACCACGGACGGCCTCGGTCTCACCGGCCGGGGCGAGGGCATCGCCGCGATCGCAACAGCCCTCCTCACCCACCCCTGACCCCGCGTCATGGATCCATAACGCGATCTTTCGGGCCTCCGGAGCGCGTTATGGATCCATAACGCGCTCACCGGAGGGCGGCGGCGATCTCCTCCTCGGTCAGGTCGCCGCGTTTGGCGATCATCCACTGGTGGCCGAAGGGGTCCGTCAGTCTGCCGCCGCGCTCGCCGTAGTCGTGGTCGGCGATCGGGAAGCGGACCGTCGCGCCGCCCGCCTCCATGGCCTTGCCCACCGCGTCGGGGTCGCTCACGTAGAGGGCGAGGATCGCCGAGCCGCCCCCGTCCGGCGGTGCGGCGTCGTACTCGTCGCCGTCCTTGACCGCCCAGACGGCCTCCCCGGCGCGCAGCAGCGCGTGCACCACGGCCCCGTCCGGCGTCGCGTACCGCTCGACGAGCTCCGCGCCGAAGGCCGTGCGGTAGAACTCGATCGCCTCGTCGGCCCCGCGGACGGGGAGCCTCGGGTAGAGCTGCTCGATGCCTGTCATGCCGCACAGCGTGCCCGGGCGACCGCCCGGCGTCTTGGACGAATGTGACGTGGCCCCTGCGCGGCCCGTGTACCAGCGCTTCCGTACCCTGGGCTGGTGAGCGTCCGACTCTTCGACACCGCGACCAGGAAGCAGCGGGACTTCGTCCCCCTGCGCAGCGGAGCCGTGTCGATGTACGTCTGTGGCGCCACCGTCCAGGGGCTGCCGCACATCGGGCACGTCCGCAGCTCCCTGAACTACGACGTGCTGCGCCGCTGGCTCACCCGCGAGGGGTTCGACGTCACGCTCGTCCGCAACGTCACGGACATCGACGACAAGATCCTCCGCAAGGCGGGTGAGGCCGGTCGTCCGTGGTGGGAGTGGGCGGCCACGCACGAGCGCGCCTTCACCGCGGCGTACGACGCGCTGGGCTGCCTGCCCGCGTCGATCGAGCCGCGGGCGACCGGGCACGTCACGCAGATGACCACCTACATCGAGCGGCTGATCGCGGGCGGCCACGCGTACGCCGCGGGTGGGGACGTCTACTTCGCGGTGCGCACCTTCCCGCGCTACGGCGAGCTGTCCGGCCAGCGGGTCGACGACGTGGCACAGGGCGAGGGCGAGCTCCCCGGCAAGCGGGACCCGCTGGACTTCACGCTGTGGAAGGCCGCCAAGCCGGGCGAGCCCAGCTGGCCCACGCCGTGGGGCGCGGGGCGACCGGGCTGGCACCTCGAGTGCTCGGCCATGGCCACGACGTACCTCGGCCCGGAGTTCGACCTCCACGGCGGCGGCCTGGACCTCGTCTTCCCGCACCACGAGAACGAGCGTGCCCAGTCCATGGCGGCGGGGGACCCGTTCGCGCGGTACTGGCTGCACAACGCCTGGGTCACCATGGGCGGCGAGAAGATGTCGAAGTCGCTCGGCAACACGCTGTCGATCGAGGCGCTGCTGCAGCGCGTCCGCGGCGTCGAGCTGCGCTACTACCTCGTCGGGCCGCACTACCGCTCGTCCATCGAGTACTCCGATGCGGCGCTGTCCGAGGCGGTCGCCGCGTTCCGCCGGATCGAGTCGTTCCTCGGCCGGGTCGGCGAGCGGGTCGGTGCACCGGGCGTCGCGGAGCAGGTGCCGGCGGAGTTCGCCGCCGCGATGAACGACGACCTGGGCACCCCGGGCGCGCTCGCCGTCGTCCACAACACCGTCCGCGAAGGCAACGCGGCGCTCGACGCGGGCAGCCGCAAGGCCGCCCTCGCCGCGGCGGAGTCGGTGCGCGCGATGACCGCGGTGCTGGGCGTGGACCCCCTGGACCCGCACTGGCGCACGAGCGCCGGGGACGAGGCCGCTCTCGGCGCGCTCTCCGTGCTGGTCCAGGAGCTGCTCGAGCGTCGCCAGGCGGCGCGCAAGGCCAAGGACTTCGCGGAGGCGGACGCCGTGCGCGACCGGCTGCTGGCCGCGGGCATCAGCGTCGAGGACGGCGCCGACGGCCCGACCTGGTCGCTCAAGAACAACTAGCTGAGACGGGATCATGGCCGGCAACTCCAAGCGCCGCGGTGCGGTGCGCAAGGAAGGCACGAAGAAGGGCGCCGTCACGGGCTCGGGCGGCCAGCGCCGCCGCGGGCTGGAGGGCAAGGGCCCGACCCCGCCCGCGTCCGCCCGCAAGGGGCACCCCGCGCAGCGCCGCGCCGCGGCCAAGGACCGGCGCGTCACGGCCGGGCAGAACCGGCGCCCGCAGGACGGGGACGGCCCCGAGACCGTGCTGGGCCGCAACCCGGTGGTGGAGTGCCTGCGGGCCGGTGTGCCGGCCACGGCGCTGCGGGTCGCGATCGGTGCGACGAGCGACGAGCGGGTCGCGGAGTCCGTGCACCTCGCCGCGGACCTGGGCCTGGCGATCCTCGAGGTCGAGCGCAACGAGCTGGACCGGATCTCCGGCGGCGCGCTGCACCAGGGCATCGCCCTGCAGATCCCGCCCTACGAGTACGCCCACCCGGACGACCTGCTCCAGGCCGCGTCCGACACCGGCCGGCCGCCGCTGATCGTCGCGCTCGACGGCGTCACGGACCCGCGGAACCTCGGGGCGGTCGTGCGGTCGGTCAGCGCGTTCGGCGGGCACGGCGTCGTCGTGCCGCAGCGGCGCTCCGCGGGCATGACCGCCGTCGCGTGGCGGACGTCCGCGGGTACGGCCGCACGGCTGCCCGTCGCCCGGGCCACCAACCTCACCCGGACCCTGCGCGAGTACGCCCAGACCGGGCTGATGATCGCGGGCCTGGACGCCGAGGGCGACGTCTCGCTGGACGAGTTCGACCTGGCCACGGACCCCCTGGTGATCGTCACGGGCTCGGAGGGCAAGGGCCTGTCCCGGCTCGTCCGCGAGACCTGCGACGTCACGGTGTCGATCCCGATGGCCGGCCCGGTCGAGTCCCTCAACGCCTCGGTCGCCACCGGCGTGGTGCTCGCCGAGATCGCCCGGCGCCGCCGCCTCCAGGCCTGACCCCTGTGAGTGGCAATAGTCGCTATGGCGACTATTGCCACTCACGAGGTTCGTAGCTGTCCCCGAGCCCGGCCGATGCCGCGGCAGACCAGGTACGCGACGAACGCGATGGTCGCCACGTAGCCCGACACCGGGAGTCCCGGGGCGAGGCTGAGCAGGGTGCCGCCGAGCAGCGAGACCTCCGCGATCCCGATCGCGAGCAGGGTCGCGGCCATCGGGCTCGCCGTGACCCGTGCCGCGGCGGCGCCGGGGATGATCGTCACCGCCAGCACCAGGATCGCCCCGACGATCGGGACGGCCAGCGCCGTCGTGAGCGCCACGAGCACGGCGAACAGCGGCGACAGCACCCGCGCGGGCACCCCCCGCGCCGAGGCGACGTCCGGGTCCGCGCTGGCGAACAGCAGCGGCCGGTAGATCACCGCGAGCGTCGCCAGCACCACGATCGTCACGCTGACGAGAACCCAGATGTTCGAGCTGTCCACCGACACGATCGAGCCCGTGAGCAGCCCGAACTTGTTCGACGCCCTCCCGGAGTACAGCGAGAGCAGCAGGACGCCCAGGCCGAGCCCGAAGGCGAGCACCACGCCGATCACGGAGTCCCGCTCGCGCTGGCGCAGCCCGAGTACACCGAACACCAGCCCGGCGATCACCGCCCCGACCACCGCGCCGACGCTCACCGAGATCCCGGCGAGCAGCGCCGCGGCGCCGCCGGTGAAGGCCAGCTCCGCGGTGCCGTGCACGGCGAAGCCCATCCCGCGCGCCACGATCAGCGGTGCGAGCGCGCCCGCGACCAGCCCGAGCAGCGCGGCGGCGACGAACGCGTTCTGCACGAAGGACAGCGAGAGCAGGTCGCCGAGGCCGGCGAAGGAGAAGATCCGGTCCATCAGGCCAGCGCCTCGTGGTGCGCGTGCTGGTCCTCGACGCCGACGACGACGAGCCGGTCCTGCACCCGCAGCACGTCGACGTCCGTGCGGTACAGCTCGGAGAGCACCTCGGAGCGCATGACCTCGTCCGGGGTGCCGATCCGGAACCGGCCGTCGACGAGGTAGAGGATCCGGTCCACCAGCGGCAGGATCGGGTTGATCTCGTGGGTCACGAAGACCACGGCCGTCGCGGCGTTGCGCCGCCGCTCGTCGATCAGATGGCTGACGGTCCGCTGGTGGGCGAGGTCGAGGGAGAGCAGCGGCTCGTCGCAGAGCAGCACGGAGGGATCGCCGACCAGTGCCTGGGCGACCCGCAGCCGTTGCTGCTCGCCGCCCGACAGCCGCCCGGCGGGGGCGCCCGCGAACTCCGACGCGCCGACCGCGGCGAGCGCCTCGGCGACCCGGCGCCGGCGCACGGCGCGTCCGCGCAGGCCCAGGCCGTAGCGGTGGCCGTCGAACCCGAGCCCGACGAGGTCGGCGCCGCGCAGCGGCAGGTCCTCGGCGAGCGCCTTCTGCTGCGGGATGTACCCGACGTCCCCGGCCCCGCGCCGCACGGGCGCGCCGCCGATCCGGGCCTCGCCGGCGTCGAGCTCCTGCAGGCCGAGCAGCACGCGCAGCAACGTCGTCTTCCCCGAGCCGTTGGGGCCGAGGACCGCCAGGAACTCGCCCGGCGCGACCTCGAGGTCCAGGCTCTCCCACAGCACGCGCCGCCCGAAGGCCACCCGCGCGCCCCGCAGGGCGACGGCAGGCGTGGTGGTCATCGCCCCATTCTTCATGCCGCGCTGTTCAGGGCTCCCGCCAGGGCGTCGAGCTGCGCCGACTGCCAGGCGACGTAGGAGGTGACGCCGGCCGGCAGGGTCTCGCTCACCGCGACGACGGGCACCCCGGCGGCCTTGGCCGCGTTCTCCACCTGCGTGGTCGACGGGCTCTCGGTCTGGCTGTTGGCGACGAGTGCCTTGACCCCCGGGAAGATCGCGAGGGTCTGGGCGAGCACGGCCGCGGGCGGGTCGTTGCCCTCCTCCACGGCCTCGCTGAACGCCTCGGGCGTCACGTTCTGCAGGCCCGCGGCCTCGGTCAGGTAGAGCGGCACCGGCTCGGTCACGGCGATCCGCTGGCCGTCGTGGGCCGCCTTGATGGCGGCGATCTTCTGCTGCAGGCCGTCGAGGTCGGTGCCGAAGCGCTGGGCGTTGGCGGTGAAGGTCGCGGCGTCGGCGGGGGAGGCGGCGGCGAGGTCCTTCGCGATCTCCGCGGCCACCGTGCGGACGGTCCCCAGGTCGTACCAGACGTGCTCGTTGAACTCGGTCTCGCCGGGCTTCCGCAGCCCGGAGAGGGCGACGGCGTCGATCACCACGGGCTTCGTCCCGGTCGAGTCGACGATCTTGGTGGCGAAGTCGTCGTACCCACCGCCGTTGACCACGACGAGCGTGGCCCGCGCGACCGCCGCCGCGTCGGCCGGGGTGGACTCGTACTCGTGGGGGTCGGCGTTCGGGCCGTCGATCAGCGACCTGACCTCCACCCGGTCGCCGCCGACCGCGGCGACGATCGAGCCGTAGACGTCCGTGGAGGCGACGACGGCGATCTTGTCGCCGGCCGCGGCCGCCGGGGTGGTGGTGGCGCCCGACGAGCAGGCCGCGAGCAGCAGGGTCGCCGCGCCCGCGAGGACGGCGATCGGGAGGCGGGGGTTCATGCGTGCGTGCTCCGTATCAGCGTGTGCGCATATTTGTATTGAAAACCGTTGTCAGTTCACTCTAGCGGGTGGTCGGGGTACGGCCTACCGGGGTCGCGTCACATCCGGCTACCGTTCGAGGAATGACCGGCCCGCCCCACGTGCGTCGCCCGGCGACGCTCGCGTCGCTCGCGGCGGAACTGGGTGTCTCCCGCACCACCGTCTCCAACGCGTACAACCGGCCGGACCAGCTCTCGGCGCCCCTGCGGGAGAAGGTGCTCGAGGCCGCGCGCCGGCTCGGCTACCCGGGCCCGGACCCGGTCGCGCGGTCGCTGCGCACCCGTCGCGCGGGCGCCGTGGGGCTGCTGCTCACCGAAGCGCTCTCGTACGCCTTCCGGGACCCGGTGGCCACCGGCTTCCTCGAAGGTCTCGCCCTGGCCTGCGAGCAGGCGGGCCAGGGGCTGCTGCTCGTCCCCGTCAGCCCCGAGCACGCGGACGTCGCGGCGGTGCACCAGGCCGGTGTGGACGGGTTCGTCGTCTACTCCGTGAGCGAGGACGACCCGCATTTCCGCGCGGTGCTGGAACGCCCGGTGCCCACCGTGGTGTGCGACCAGCCGGTCGGCGTCGAGGGCGTGGACCGCGTGAGCGTCGACGACCGGGAGGGCATGCGCGCGCTCGGCCGCCACCTCACCTCGCTGGGGCACCGCCGGATCGGCGTCCTCTGCATGCGCCTGGGCCCGCACCGCTACGACGGCCGCGCGGACATCCCCCGCCAGGAGGCCAGCTCCTACCCGGTGCAGCGGGAACGGCTGGGCGGGGTCCGGGACGCGTTCGCCGAGGCCGGCGTGGACTGGTCCACCGTCCCGGTGTACGAGCGCTACGACCACAGCCCGGAGGCCGGGGCGACCGCCGCGGCCGAGCTGCTCGCCGCCCATCCCGAGGTCACGGCCCTGGTCTGCACGTCGGACGTCCTGGCCATCGGGGCCCTCCAGCACGCGGCGGAGGCCCGGATCGAGGTCCCCGGCCGGCTGACGATCACCGGGTTCGACGGCGTCCCCGAGGCCGAGCGCGTGGGCCTCACCACCGTGCGCCAGCCCGTCCGCCGCAAGGGTCAGGTCGCGGGCGAGCTGCTCCTCGAACGCGGCGAACGCAACCGCCCCACGCTGATCGTCCTGCCCACCGAGCTCGTCGTCCGCGACACCAGCGGCCCCGCCGTCCCCGTGGAGCGCTTCTTCTCGGGCTGGTGAGTGCCCCCGCCCCGGACGGGGGCGGGATGACTCACGACCCCGGTCGGCCCGGGCCGATCCGAGCCGCGGCCAGCGAGGCGAGCACCCGGGCGAGCGCGGCGGGATCGGCGACGTGGAACGCGGCCGCGGTCGGCCCGTCGCCGACCTTCACCCCCACGTCCCCCTCCCGCAGCCGGGTGAACACGCTCTCGTCCGTCACGTCGTCCCCGGCGAAGAACACCGCGTCCGCGCCGAGCCGTTCGCGCAGCGCGTCGACCGCGATCCCCTTGCTGACCTGCAACACGGCGAGGTCGATCACGGCCTTGCCCTCGGTCGGGTCGACGCCCTCCCAGGTCGCCGGCCCGGCGCGGACTGCGTCGAGCACCCGGGCGCCGACCTCCGGCGCGGCGTTGCGCACGTGCACCGCCACCCCCGCCGGCTTGTGCTCCAGCGCCACGCCCGGCTCGCCCTCCACCAGGTCGACGAGCGCGAGCGTCAGCTTCTCCTTGAGCGCCTGCTGCTCGTCGTCGAGCAGGTCGGCGGCGCCGGACGCCAGGCCGGGGCCGTACTCGCCGCCGTGGCTGCCCACCATCCGCACCGGCTCGGCGAAGCCCGAGACCTCGGCGAGGTCCGCGAGCCCGCGGCCGGACACCAGCACCACGGTCGTCCCCGGTGCGGAGGCCAGCGCCCGGACCGCGGCGGCGGCCTCGGGCAGCGGCCGCGCATCCGACGGCACGGGGACGATCGGGGCCAGCGCGCCGTCGAAGTCGAGGGCCACGAGCAGCGTCCCGGTGAGGCCCGCGAGGGCCTCCTCGAGGCTCACGTGTCCATCCCCAGCGCCTCGAGGAACGACCGGGCCCAGCGGTCGACGTCGTGCGTCATGACCTGTTTGCGCAGCGTGCGCATCCGTTTGCGGCCCTCCTCGGGCGCCATCGTGAGCGCCGCGTAGAGCGTGTTCTTGACGCCGTCCGTGTCGTGCGGGTTGACCAGCAGCGCACTGGTCAGCTCGACGGCCGCCCCGGCGAACTCGGACAGGACGAGGACGCCGCCGTTGTCGTGCCGACAGGCCACGTACTCCTTGGCGACGAGGTTCATCCCGTCCCGCAGCGGCGTCACCAGCATGACGTCGGCGGCCAGGAAGAACGCCGCCAGCTCGTCGCGTGGCAGCGACTGGTGGAGGTAGTGGACGGCCGGGTGGCCGACGTGGGCGTACTCGCCGTTGATCCGCCCGACCGACATCTCGATGTCGTCGCGCATCCGCTGGTAGAGCTCGACGCGCTCCCGGCTCGGCGTCGCGAGCTGGATCATGACGGCGTCCTCGACCTGCACGCGGTGCTCGGTCAGCAGCTCGTGGAAGGCGCGCAGCCGCACGTCGATGCCCTTGGTGTAGTCGAGCCGGTCGACGCCCAGGATGATCTTCTTCGGGTTGCCGAGGTCCTCGCGGATCTGCGCGGCCCGCTTCCCGACCTCGTCGGTGCGGGAGAGCGCGTCGAGCTGCGCGGAGTCGATGGAGATCGGGAAGGCCCCGAGCTTGACGGTGCGGCGCCCGACGGTCAGCTCGTTGCGGCTGCGCACGGGCCCGGCGTTCGCGATGTGCGTCGCCAGCCAGCGGAAGTTCCGGACCCCGCCCGCGGTGTGGAAGCCGATCACGTCCGCACCGAGCAGGCCCTCGACGATCGCGGACCGCCACGGCAGCTGCATGAACAGCTCGGTGGGCGGGAACGGGATGTGCAGGAAGAAGCCGATCTTGAGGTCCGGCCGCAGCTCGCGGAGCATCCCCGGCATGAGCTGCAGCTGGTAGTCCTGGATCCACACCGTCGCGCCGTCGGCGGCGACCTTCGCGGTGTGGTCGGCGAAGCGCTGGTTGACCGCCACGTAGGCCTGCCACCAGTGCCGGTGGAAGGCCGGCGGGGCGACGACGTCGTGGTAGAGCGGCCAGAGCGTCCCGTTGGAGAAGCCCTCGTAGTAGTTCTCGACCTCGGCCGCCGTCAGGTTGACCGGGTGCAGCTGCAGGCCGTCCTCGACCAGGGGGGCGACGTCGTCGACGTCCGGGATGCCGGGCCAGCCGATCCACGCGCCGTCCCGGGCCCGCAGCATCGGCTCCAGCGCCGTGACCAGGCCGCCGGGGCTGCGCTTCCAGCGGCGGCCGCCGTCCGGCAGCTTCTCGAGGTCGACGGGCAGCCGGTTGGCCACGACGACGAAATCGGGCGGGGGAAGCTCGGACGTGCTGCTGCGGGTCACGGGTGATCCTCCTGCGCCGGTGCTGCCCGCGACCCTACTGACCGGAGGGCGGGTTCGCGGGCTGCGAGGACCCCTCGGTGACGGTCGCCGCACTCCCGCTCCGGCGCCGGGGGCCGGTGACGAACTCGCCGAACGTCACCCCCGCGGCCAGCGCGAGGCCCGTCGCCAGGGCCAGGGTCACGGTCGCGAGCCCTTCGGAGAGCCCCTCGACGGCGAGCTGGTAGAAGCCGCGGTACGCCGTGAGACCCGGCAGCAGCGGCGTGATGCCGGCGAGCGTCACGACCAGCGACGGCACCTGCGACGTGCGCCGCAGCAGGCCCGCCCCGGCGCCGACGACGATCGCCGCGATCCCCGTCGCCGCGATCGCCCCGATCCCGACGTACGAGTTCAGCCCGCTGTACACGCCCCAGCCGATCGCCCCGGCCATCGCCGCGACGGCCAGCGACCGCAGCGGCGCGTACCCCGCCAGCGCGTATCCGGCCGCACCCACGGCACCGAGGACGACGGACAACCCGAACCGGCCCGCGCTGACGGACACGGTGCCCGCCACGTCGAGCGCGACGCCCACGGTGAACCCGAACTTCAGCCCCAGCACCACGCCGACCAGCAGCCCCGCGGACAGCAGCGCGACCTCCGCGACCCGGCCCGCCGACGTCACGTAGTAGCCGGAGATCGCGTCCTGCACCGTGCCGACCACGGACAGCCCGGACAGCAGCACCGTGATGCTCGCCGCCACCACCAGCGACGGCCGGGTACCCGGCGGCAGCACGCCCGTCGCGAACAGCCCGATGGTGACGGTCGTGGCCAGCAGACCCCCCACGACCTGCAGGAAGAAGGCCGGCAGGCCCCACCGGGACAGCAGCCGCCCCACCCGGTCGATCGCACCGGTCACGAGGAACGCGGTGACGGCCGTGACCGCCCCGCCGCCGAGCAGCACCGCGACCGCGCCGGCCAGCAGGCCCCACCCGGCGGTCGCGGTCCAGCGCGGGTACGGATGGCGCCGCTCGATCGCCTCGGTCAGCCTCGGCGAGGCCCGCCGCAGGTCCGTCCGCCCGGCCTCCAGGTCCTCGACGACGGCGTCGACCGCCCCGAGCCTGGTCAGGTCCAGAGTGCGGTAGCGGACCAGCCGCATCGAGGTCACGGGCGAGGCGACGTTGCCGCGGTGGCAGCAGATCGTGATGGAGGTGAAGGTGATGTCGACGTCCACCGCCGGCAACCCGCACGCCTCCGCGAGCCGCAACATCAGATCGGTGACCACGGCGACGCTCTCCCCGCTGGAGAGCTGCACCTCCCCGACCCGCATGCAGAAGTCGAGCACCTCCTGCACCCGCGCGTCGTCCGGCACCTCGGGCCCGACCATGAGCATGGGCAGCGTCGGCGGCCCCGGGGAGAGCAGCTTCCGGGCATCGCGGCGCAGCGTCGCCCGCAGCCGGTTCGCCAGCCGCTCCGCGGGGTTCAGCTCGTCCACCACGGTGTCAGGCTGCCATCGCCCGGCCGCTGCCGGAGGACGGGGTGGAGGCCCTTTAGGATGACGCCCACGCCGGTGTAGCTCAGTGGTAGAGCAACCGCCTTGTAAGCGGTAGGTCGTCGGTTCGATCCCGACCTCCGGCTCCACACCCCTCTGACCAGGGGGAACGCTACCGCACCCCTTCCGAGGGGGCGGACGGTAGGTCTGAAGACCTACCGCCTATCGATCCTCTCGACCCGTGTCCTCCCTGCGGTCCGGGCACTCAGCCCTCCCTCTGAGCTACACCGGCTGTACTTCAGCCCCCGGGACTGAAGCCACTTCTCGGCGGCCTCCACCCCGCCGATCTCTGCGGCGTCCAGAAGGTCAGCGACGTCGTCGCGGATGGCCTCCCAGGTCTCGGCCGGAAGAGCTAGCTGATCCTCACCACCCATGTCCGTCTCCACGATCTCTTCGTCGGATTCCTCACGGCCGACACCGGCCCACTCCCTCAACCCTCTGCTGTACGTGACCGTTTTTTTCCGAGCGATGCGGCTTCCCAGAGCCACCACAGTTCGATGGACTCGGCCTCCCCCTGGCAGGCATCGGCCAGGATCTCGAACGCCGAACGGCTGTTCCCTCGACCCTCTTCGTGTGGGTGCTGGTCACCTCGAAAGCGGCTTTGCTGACGTACTCGGCCACCTGCTCGATGCTGTCGGCCGTGAGGACGATCGGGCGCATATCCAGCCCGCCCTTGTCCGCGATGGCGGAGAAGCCCTTGCGGGTGAGAGCACGTTCCCAGCGCTCGAAGGCGCGGTAGCCCGCCTCCTCCATCAGGTCCCGGGACAACCGGTCCTCGAACACGATCACGGCGTGGACGTCTAGGTGATGCCCCGTCTCGGGGCTGTGGGTGTACTCGGTCGTCCTGATCCATCCCCGGATGCCGAAGACCTCCTGATCCTTCACCCAACCGCGACCAGAGGTCACCGAGCCCCAGGCGGCCGACAGAGCCGCCCACATGTCCCTCAGCGTGTCCTTCCTCGAATGCCTCATCGTGAGTGTCAGAAGCCCTGCACTGCCCTGGGAACGCTCTACAGCCGTCAGTACCTCAGCGACGTCGGAGGCGCGCCTACCGGCGATCCTGCGGGCGCACACGGGGCACGCCCAGGGAGATCCACAAGCCATCAGACCGGCCACGCCCGCCCGGCGACCCTCAGCCGTCTCAGACAGCCTCAGCACGGGACCACCCTCGGGGTTGACCGGCACTCGGCCGCACGCCTTCAGGCGGTCAAGCCCGGTGAAGCTCTGGAGGCGACGGCGCATCACGAAGGCGTCCCGGCGGCTCCCTCGGCGCCGCGTCCGATAGCTAACAGTTCCACGCGGTTGGTCCGGTCAGCCGAAGCCCGGATGACGACCAGCGGGCCGATGCCGCCTGGCTCGCATGGTTGTCCGCTTCGATATCCCTTCGCCGGATGACTTCCGGCCGTGGCACTCAGGGCACACGGGGCGGAGATTGTCCTGAGAGTGGTCCGGCCTTGGCCGGATGTGGTCCACCTGAGTAGCCCGTTCCGTACAGACGCCAGGGAGGGCCAGGAGGCAGCGCCGACCATTCAGCCGGAAGCATTCGGCACGGATGGCGTGCCAGTCCGAGGGAAGCCGATCCTTGCGATCGGACGTAGACCAGCCCACTGATGAACCCTCCTGTCAGGGGTGAGTTGTTGTTCGCCCCCTACCGGCCGGCGTGGGGGAGCTCCGGGTATCCACCTTGGAGAACGCTCCAGGGGTGTTGTGGGGGACCGACAGAGAGATCCCGGGCTTCCAGCCCCAGACCCCGGGCCTCACTCCGGAGGTAGCCCCCGCTTCCCCCATCGTTCCGGCCCACGAGGGCTAGCACGACCGCGGCAGGCCCCGCACGGTTGGCGTATCGGCCGCCGGTCCCGCTCGGAGGTGCGGGACCTACCGCGCCCGTGCCAGGGCTTCACCGCCGAAACGACGGAGGAAGCTCTTCAGCCGGTAACACAACATTGTGACTTCCCGACCACTAGAAGTGACATCCCCGCAGCAGTGGCGCCCCTCGCCACAGCCGACGCGCCATGAGCAGCGTCCTGCCGTTCCTGACGGCCAGCCCTACATTTACGGCTACCAGCAGCAGCAAAGCCCGGCACCGCAGCCGATGTACGCGCCACCAAATATCAACGTCACGGTCTCGCCTACAATGAATCAGACCATGAATGTTGGCGGTACGCGCCGCCGCCACGGATTCTGGTTCCACGCATTCATGACGGTAATCACCGGCGGATTCTGGATCTTTATCGGACCCATCCTTGCGATGCGCCGTCGACGCTAGGTCTCAGGCGTGACGGGGAGCGTCACGAAGCCGGGCCTTCAACGTAGAGCCCGGCGGGCAAGGCTGAACGTCGTTGGAAGTGGGTAGCCACTCAGGTCTGAGAGTTGCTTCCAGTCCAGGCCCAGGGGGTCCCTGGCCGCACGGATCAGGCGGGGCATCCAGTCAGGCCCAACGGCCTCCCTGTCGACCACCACGCCGTCTACAGCCCGTCTTAGCTCCTCGTCAGTGAGGAGCCCAGGGTCACGGAGTCTCAGCCTCAGAAGCTCAGCAGCCCAGGCAGGAGACGAGTTCGCGTTTGAGCGCCACGCCCTGGATGAACAGCGACTGGTAGATCGCCTCGTGGCTGATGCGCATGGACCCATCATCCGCGAAATCGAGCTTCAACCGGTGCGAGATCTGCTCCGGACTCCACGCAGTCGCCCACCGTCGATCCTGCCCATGCGGCTTGTTCAGCCCCTTCCATGCCGGCGGCTGCGGCCCCACGACGACGCTACCGTCCGTCCGGCGCACGCTCCCGGCGAGCCGCTCCTGCACGTGCAGGAGACCCAGCCCTGCTCGGTGCGGTGCTGGGTGATGTCGGAGACCTACAACGCGTCTGGCCGGGCGGCGACGAAGCGGCGGTTGACCAGGTCCTCCGGCGCGGAGTCTGAGTCCGGGTCGCGCCAGGTGCAGCCCCCGCCGCGTCCGGCGATGCACCGAGACGATGTGGTGCTCACGCATGAGCCGCTCCACGCGTTTGCGCCCCACCCGGATATCGCGTCCCAGCCGCAGCTCGGCATGCACCCGCGGTGACCCGTAGGTCTGCCGTGACCTGTCATGAACTTGGCGGATAATCTCGACCAGCTGCAGGTCCGAACGCACCCGCTCACTCATCGGGCGGTCGCGCCAGTCGTAGTAGCCGCTGGTGGACACACCCAGGACCCGGCAGGTGACCGGGACGCCGTCGCGAGCGAGCTCCCGCACCACCGGGTAGATCATTCTGGGAGGACGTTTTCCCTGGTGAAGTAGGCGGCCGCTCGTTTGAGGATCTCGTTCTTCAGCTCGAGGCGGCGCTTCTCTCGACGCAGCTCGGTCAGCTCGGAGCGCTCGTCGGTGCTCAGGCCCGGCCGCTGGCCGGTGTCGATCTAGTCCTGGCGCATCCAGTTGCGCAGGCACGACTCGCTGATCCCGAGACTCTGCGCGACCTCGCGCACCGGCCGCTCGCCGAGACGGGCGAGCTCGACCGCGCGCTGCCGGAACTCCGGCGGATGAGGAGCAGGCACAACGACATCCTGCCTAGCCGGCTACCGCCGACCCAAAGGTCGGAATCCGTCCAAGCGGGGCAAGGTCAAGACCCCTACGAGAGACTGCTAGCCAAGACTCAGGCCCAGCCCGTCACCGACCATCGTCAGCCACACATCTAGGTGCGCTATGTATCCGCCTCGACTAGCAGAAGGAGGAGCGCAGCTCCTCCGCCACTTGCTGGCTCTCCGGCCACGGAACCGACACGGTGCCCTGCGCTGTCAGCCACCGTTCCCCGCGCCGTGACAGTGCCAACCCGTTGACCGTCACGAGTTGCCACCGTGCCACGCGATGTGACGGAGCCGACCGGCGCGCCCTCAGCATCGAGCACGATGCCCCGTACGCTGACGGTCCCGCGACGCCGGCCTCTGCGGTCAAAGACGGCGCCATGCGACGTGACGCTGCCGACTGGATCTCCTGAAGTACTGAACAGCTTCGACATGACGCGGGCCCCCTGATGGCTAGAGTCAGAGTACCGTCTTGACGCGCAGTGAACGGACCAATAGGCCTGGGTCACCCTTTTGGCCTATTGGGCTGCCGGTTGACTCAAAGGCGCACGGCTACAACATCAAATGATGGCGTTGCCCAGTGATTCGACATGCGGTAAATCGAGTTCGGCGTAGTTGCGAAGTGCCGCCACGTGCGTGCTGGCGAACGGGGCGTGCGGCCAACCGTGTGACGCTAGGCAGGACTCTGTCTCACGGTTGGTTCTGATGGGCTAACAGGCTGCAAACTCGCAAGACCGTCATCTAGCATCGCCCGGTGCAAATATCCGTGGGATCTTGGAATATAGGTGGGGCAATCCTTGGTAAGTCTCATCAACGCAACGGGCAGCCGTCACTCCACTACTACATCGACCTGATCGAGGCTGAGAGGCCGGATATTCTTTGCCTCCAGGAGGCCCACGAATTCGTGGACGGGACACCAGGGCAGGCAATACAAATCGCCAAAGCAGCAGGATTCGCGCACTGCGTTTCGCAACGGCTCAGTCGATCTCACCTTGCAGATGATGCGTGGCTGTCAATTGCCACGCTCTCGCGCTTCCCCATTTCGGATACAAGGTTTAGACTGTTTCCGCGTTTCGAGCTTGAAGCGGTTGGCCCCGATTTCCGCCCGTGGAAGCTTCATGACAAAGGCTACATTGTGAGCAGGGTTCAGCTTGAAGGGGACATAGAACTTGATGTCCTAAATGCTCACTGCTTTCCATTGCACCGGTTCAGGACGGCGGCGACCAAAGCGTCATTTCGGCCTGTGTGGCAAATGTTGAGGAACGAGCTGTTCGGGCTGAGCCAGAGGAACTCGGTGGCGGCGATGGATCTAAATTATCCCGAGCCTGAGACCCTTCTGGGCGATAGTCTGGGTGAGGGAAGCTTCTCGCTGGCTTTCAGATCGCCGACTAAGCCGTCGGGTGCTCAACATGACTTCATTCTTAGTAGTGAGTCATTGAAGATCATCGGAGATCGGGTGCTTCCGACACGGTCTGACCACTCGTACTGCATGGCAGACTTCCAGATCCGGAATGCTAGGAGCGCGGCTTCCTAGGGCCCCGCGGGTCCGGGTGTCGGAGTGCTAACTGAAGGTGTCGGCTGAGGTGGGATTGCAGCGTCTCTCGGCTGAAGGAGAGTAACAATTCCAATTGCGATGGAAGCTAGAAGCGCAATGACGGCCGTTATGAGAGATATGGTCTGTAGCTTGTTGCCCCGTGCGGCAAGTTTGCCTGAATTGCTTGCTGACGTTACCGAAGATTTGAGGCTGATCGCCTCGCTCAGATCGGCTACTCTCTTTTCTATTACGCCAAGGGATTCGGGAAATCCCATTTCTTCCCGAAGCTGTGACGCAAACAGACGAGTGAAGCCATGTCGAACTAAGAGTCCATAGTTTAAAGAATCGTGTAGCAACGTCACGTTGTCGCGCCCGGCGAGGACGAGCGGCAAGGCACCGGCCGGCTCCACTGTCAGCGGGCGCAACTCATGGCTGTCGCCGAAGTATTCGGACATCTGTGTCATCAGAGCTAGTCGGGAAATGTGGTGCTCAATAACCTGAAGTAGGTCCGCGCGATAGAACTTGAGAGGATCGTCGTCTACCCAGAACCGCTCAGATACGACAACGGTCGTGCGTCTATCCGTTACATAGATCTCGTCGGAGCGGTATCCGATCTGCTTATCTCCCACTTCCTGGCGGTACTGGGACGCATATGAGCTAAACCAGGTAGCTTCATTGAGGATTTCTGCGAGCTCCGCGGATCGTGAGACTTTCTCGATTGTCGCTGATGCGGGACCAGTGTCGGCTGAGGTGAAACCTTCAACTAAGATAAAGGAATGAAAATGAGTAAGTCCTCGGAGTTCGTCTTGGCCGATCTCCGAAGGGGGTCGCATCGCAAGGCCCAATGTTGTGGCTAGAAGATTTCGACGATTCTCATCGCTAAAGAACTCGATCAACCACGTCCGGTATGTCTGGAAGCTGGCGCTACGGAACTTAGCCAGCGTGTCGATCGCGCCTCGTATCTCATGACTTCGTGCGTCGAAATCGGCGGTGTAAGTAGCTACCAGGATGCCTTCGCGGGTGATCCTATAATCGACGGCCGACAGCGTGCCATCTGCGAATCCGCCACCAGGCTGTCGCATGCTGCTGTTGACCTGAACTGTACGACCATCAATTGATAGCGTCTGGAGGTCTGTTAAGATAATTGACGTGTGGCGATCCAGGAATCGCTGAGTCCAGACCTTCTTGCCGCCATTTCGGTCCGACTCATCCATACGATCCGCGATCCGTGATCGCTCGTCGACCCAGTTCTTGAATGTGTCGGCGTTTCCGGTGAAGCAGGAAGAGATCTGCCGCGAGAGTTCCTCGGTGGCGCGCTTCTCCTGGAGCTTGCCCCGTACTCGCGGATCTTTTTTTGTCAAATGGGCGAGGTCTAAAGCGAAAACAACGGAGCTCTGGAATCGGCCGAGCTGCAGATGCGGGGATGTCGTCATGCGGGCGTCAGGCACCTCGCGCGATGGTGAGACCGGTCTGATGCTGCCGCACAAATTCTTCTCGCGCGGCCGCGACAGTCTCGTTGAGATCAGAGTCGGTCATGGTGCCAGAAGCAAGTTCACTAAGAGATGCGTACGGATCCGCATTCAAACAAGCGCGAAAGTCGCCCCCTGTGGAGAGTCGGAGGGAGTACATCCCCTCCTGGCAAGATTGCGGATCCCGGCATGCGCTGCAGCCTCCATCCGTTGTGCGGAAGGCCGACATCATGTTTAGCGCGATGCGAAAACCTTCGCCAGCCGGGATGAAGAGAGTGAAGCGAGAGGAAGCCGCAATGGAGTCGAAATCACCATCTACGACACCTGACAAGATATTGCGCGCTTGATCCACATCGGCGACTCCCGCGCATTGCTCTATACCCGAGCTGATCAGCTCGACTACCTCGCGGTCCCAGTACTGGTAGCGTTCGCTCGAGTGCTGCCGCAACTTCTGGGTATAATTAATGATAGGGTAGACGCGAAGCTCGGAGACACCTACATCTCGTGTTCGCCGAATAATTTCGGGCAACTCGGTTAGATTGCCTGGCCCGGTCACGCCGTCCGCAAAGATCACTGTGTTGACCTTGACGGGTGAGAGATTGGCTGCGACTGCTTTCTCAATATTCTGCAAGATCAGGGAGGGGGACCCCTCTCTTCCCTGAATGAGGTTTGAATGAGTGGCGCGATCTAGGCTGCTGAGGCTGATAGTCGCTCGGTTAAGGCCAGCATCCGCGAGCTGCTCGACATATTTCGATAGATGCCAACCGTTGGACGTGATAGACAGGTCCAACGAGTTTCGCCCATACGCCTCTCTGAAGGTTCGTACCAGGTCCACGATGGTCGACTGTCCTGATTTGTATATCAAGGGTTCGCCGCCTGTGAGCTTGACTCTGTCGATCCCGGCCAAGGAGCATGCGTTCGCTATGCGCCCGTAGTCAGCGATGCTCAGCGATGGACCTTCATCCTCAGACTGACCTTCATTATGGCAGAAAAAGCACCGAAAGTTGCATTTACTTGTGAGTGAGACTCGGAGTCGCGCTGAGGCGCGGATCGCGTCCTCGGTGAGAACTGCAGGTGCGGACCCCTCGACGCTCGGGTCGAGGTCACGCTTCGCACGTGCAAGGGTCACCTAGACGCTCCTACGTAGACGGCCGGACGGGTGCCTGGCGCCTCTTGCTCCGACATGTCGATCCCTGACCAACGCTCGTTACAGACTGCCTGCTACCCGATTTGACGGGTCATACGACTTCTTTCGGCGTACTCTGCCGTTCCAGAGCCGTGTGCCGGGAACCTAGTCCTGCGCGTCCGGAGCGTGTCGACCGGGCCGACAGTCTCGTTGCTGGCCTCAGGAAGACCCTGCTCGAGATGTCCGGCTGTCGTCGTGGACGGCTCAGCTATCTCTGGATCACTGTGTATGCGCCCTCGGCCATGCGGCGCGTTCCATCGCGGCGTTTCACGGCAAGGGCGGGCCCCGGCTCGGGGTGAGGTTCTATCGTCTAGACAATTCCGTGCGGGCTTGGCGGCGGCCCTTCAGCGGGTGCAGGAGTCCTGGTGCGCAGCCGGCGTTCGTGGGTGCTCATCGTAGTGCTAGGGCTGTGTTGTTGTCGGTGGAGCGTTACGAGTAGCCGATTGCGGCTCGCCGCGAGGCGATGGACGAGCCGCTTGCATCGGTTCGCACCCGGGGTGCGTCCAGGCGCCGGAGTGCGCTTTGGCCCCTGCCGACAAGCTTGGAGAATCCCGCGATGGTGCGCTGACGGACTGGTCGACGCCGGCGCGAGCCCGGGCTGCTGCCGATCATGGCCTCGCGCATCAGAGGGCCATCGACTGCCTGGGGGAGGCCGCTACCAGCGCCCTCGGTGGTTCGGCACGCACCACGTGCCGCGGGTCCGTCGCACCTGGCCGTGGGATCAAACGTGGTGCGAACTGAAGGCAAGATCTCCATCTCAGGCAGCTAGTCCATCGGCTCCGGCAACATATCGGCAGGTAGACAGCCTAGTGGCGGTCCACGACTCGCCTTGTAAGCGGTAGGTCGTCGGTTCGATCCCGACCTCCGGCTCCATGCCTGGGCAGGACTGAGGTGCGGCCGTCGGCTCCGAGAAGGACGTATGTCGTCACGGTGGTCAGGCGGCGTCGTGCAGCCGAGCGTCCCCGGATCCGATCGCCCGAATGCCGTGAGGTACCGGCGCTGCGGACCACTCGCGAGTCGGCTCCACAGGCCTGTCGCAGACCGTTGCCGACTTCATGCTGCAGCCTCCAGGGCCAGGAGGGTGGTCTTGGCTTCGGGCCCACCGATGTAGCCGCCGAGACTGCCGTCGGTGCGGAGCACGCGGTGGCAGGGAACGATGATCGGCAGCGGGTTGGTGGCGCAGGCGGTACCCACGGCACGGACGGCCTTCGGGTTGCCGACCAGCTCGGCGACATCGCGGTAGCTGCGGGTCTGTCCGTACTCGATCTCGGGAAGGTGGCTCTGCACGAGCTGGCGGAAACCTCGCGAGAGCGAGAGGTCCAGCGTCACGTCGAAGGTCCGCCGCTGCTTGGCGAAGTACTCGTCGATCTCGCGTGCGACCACCGCCAACCTCTGGGGGGCGCGGAGGATGCGCGGGCTGAGTCTCTCGCTCAGTTTCTCGAGCACCGTGTCGTGGTCCTCGCTCGCGTACGCGAGCCTGACGATGCCCTTCGGAGTTGCCGCAAGGAGCAGCTTCCCGAGGGGAGAGTCGATGGTGGTGTAGGCGACATCGACGATGCCGGCCTCCTCCGCCTCCCGCTCCAGTCGGCGGTGGAGTCGCCGAAGGACGTCGGCCTCCACCGGCGTCGACAGCAGGGCGGCTACGTCGTCACCGTGTCGGATGTCGTTCATGATGCTCCTTTCTCGATCGCTCCCGGATAGTTCCTTCGGAGACTCTTCAGGCCGTCAGCGGCCGCTCTCCGTGCGGCATCGGTGGTGCCGCCGACGATCTGTGCGATGTCGGCGTACGCGAGTCCTGCCACATAGTGATAGGCGACGACCTGGCGTTGTTTGGTCGGGAGCCGGCCCACTGCTGCCCACAGATCGGGGTCTTCGGAGTCCGGTATCCCGAGCGTTGTGTGCGAGTCCGGCGTCTCCTCCACCGGGACCGGCTTGCGCTTCGCGGCCCGGACGACGTCGATCGCCTTGCGGTGCGCGATCGTCACGAGCCAGGCCTCCACATTGGCCGTCTCGGGTAGGTCGGGGTAGGCGCGCATCGCGGCGATAAAGGTCTCCGACCAGGCGTCCTCCGCGTCGTGCGGGCCGAGAACCACCCGGCACACGCGCAGCACGGTCGGGCCGTGCTGCGCGACCACCTTCTCGAGCGGCTGCTTCATGTCCCTCCCGGTGGAGACGTCGTCATGGTCGTCTGCGTGAGATCCACGCTCAGAACAGCCGCGCCGCGCTGACCTCGGCAGACTCCAGCTCCAGCAACGTCTGCTTCCGCCTCAGCCCGCCCGCGTAGCCGGTCAGGGCGCCCTTGGCGCCCACGACGCGATGGCAGGGAACGATGATGCACAGCGGGTTCGCTCCCACTGCCTGGCCGACCCGGTATGCCAGCGACCGGTCGCCGAGCTGCTCGGCGATGCGGCCGTAGGTGGTCGTCTCGCCGTGCGGAATGCTCGCCACGCAATCCCAGACGGCACGCTGGAACGTGTCGCCCTCGAGCGACAGGGGAAGGTCGAATTCGGCGCGATCGCCGGCGAGGTAGGCCGTCAGCTGCTCGGCGGCGCGGTTCAGGAGCGCGTCGGTCGGCGCGAGCACTTCGGGACCGAACGTGTCCTGCGCCGGTCGACGGACGTGACTCCGGAAGTACAGGCCGGTGATCGCCTCCCGCGTGGCGACCACGGTGATCGGCCCGAGGCTGGTGTCGACGACTGTGTGCCGGGTGTTCATCCTGGTCTCCTTCGTTCGCTCTGACCGGAAGACGCTCGGGGCACGCGGAACGTGAGGTCCGGTGCGAGCTCCCGTCGAGCCGACCCACAGCCGGGGCCGTCTCACGCCGGAGTGGCCTGCGCCGTCTACGACACGTGAACGTTTCGCGGAATCCTCAGGAGACTCGTCATGGCGAGTAGTGTCGCCGTCCTCGCGGGAGCACTGTCGACCGCGATGTTCGCGGTGTCGACCATGCCGATGATCGTCAAGGCGTTGCGTACCCGCGACCTCTCCTCCTACAGCGGAGGAAATCTGATCCTCAGCAACGTCGGCAACCTCTTCTATGCCGTCTACGTCCTGAGTCTCCCCATCGGGCCGGCATGGGCGCTCTACGGGTTCAATCTGGTGGTGAGCGCGACGATGCTGGCCCTCTGGGTCAGCTACAAGGTCACGCACGCTCGATCCACGGAACGGTCGACCTCGACCGGGTCCCGGCGGTTCGCATGAGCCGGACCTACATCCTGCTCGACTCCCGCGGTCGCCCCCACCGCACGCGGACGCCGGGAACGCTGGGCGGGCACCGTCGCCTGCGGTTGTACGGGCGACTGGACTGCCCGTCCGCCGCCCGGGCGATCGCCCGCGGCCACTACGTGCGCCACCGGGTCTTCTTCGCCGACGAGGCCACCGCCATCGTGGCCGGCTACCGACCCTGCGCGGTCTGCCTCCCTGTCCGCTACGCCGCCTGGAAGGAACAGGTCCACCGATGAACCCCACCGCTGAACCGGGCACGACCGAAGGCCTCGTCGAGCTCGACGCCGTGCTGCGGCTCCTCGGCCGGCTGGAGGGCGGGGTGGTCAACGTCGGCCACGGCCGGGACCGGACCAGCGTCCGGCGGGCCCGGGCGTTCGTCGACGCCTGGGCCGCGCGCGGCGGGCTGATCGGCGCGGTCGTGTCCTGGCCGCCGTCCGCTGCCTCCTGGCTGCGCCCGGCGGAGCGGCTCGCCGCCGGCGCCGACCTCTGGGTGGTCGCCGACACCCCAGCCGGGTGGGCGGGCATCGGTCCACGACTGGCCGCCACCGCCTCGTGGCGCGCCGACCGCACCGTCGCCTTCCCGGGTCTCGACGACCCGACGTTGCCGCGGCTGGCCGGCCGTGCCGCGGTCGCCGGGCTCTCCGGGGTGACCCACGACGGGCGCACCTGGTCGCACGACGGCCAGTGGTTGCGTTCCACGGGCGACGGCCCGGCGGGGGCGAAGGCATGACCCTGGAGCTGATCCCGCGCGGGCGCCGCGAGCTGGCACCCGGCGCCGTGCACGTGCGCGGATGGCTCGATCTGCGACAACAGCGCTTCCTCGTGCAGCGCTGCCGCGACTGGGCGGCCCAGGGCCCGGGGATCCGCGCCGCCACCCTGCCGGGCGGTGCCCGGATGAGCGTGCGGACCGTGTGCCTGGGTTGGCACTGGATCCCCTACCGCTACTCACGCACCCGCGACGACCAGGACGGGTCCCCCGTCACCGCGTTCCCGCCGTGGCTGGGTGACCTCGGGCGCGAGGCTGTCGCCGACGCCTACGGCGACCCCGCCCGCGGTCTCGACTACGCCCCCGACATCGCTCTCGTCAACCACTACACCGACGACGCCCGGCTGGGCATGCACCGCGACAGCGACGAGCGCGCGCCGGACCCGGTCGTCTCGGTGTCCCTCGGAGCGACGTGTGTGTTCCGGCTCGGCAACACCGAGCACCGCGGCCGCCCCTGGACCGACGTCGAGCTGCGCTCCGGCGACCTGCTGGTGTTCGGCGACCGGAGCCGCCTCGCCTACCACGGCGTACCCCGCGTGCTGCCGGACACCGGTGAGGTCCCGGACATCGGGCTCCACGGGGGACGGCTCAACATCACCCTGCGCGTCTCCGGCTTCGACGAAGCCTCGTGACACGTCACCGAGCCGAGGCGTTGTGCATGCCAACGCGCGCTCACCGGAGACCGACGCTGCGGCATTCCGTGACTCCCCACCATGCCAGGGACAGGTCCATCCTGGCTTCACCTCGGCCGGAGCCGCCCGACCTGTCCGGCGATGTCCCGCATGGCGGCGTCGATGGTGTGGAGCTGGGGGTAGACGGTGTGGCCCGTGCCGGAACGCCACGCGACGAGCCGCCCGTCCGCCCCACGCTTCAGGACGACGATCCGCCCGTCCCGAGGCACGTCCGCGTCGGTGCCGACCAGGCAGTCGAGGCCGTTGGCGAGGGCCGCGGCGCCGAACCGCGAATAGCCGGCCTCGGCAGGCCACCCCCGGGGGAGGACGACTGCGACGCAGGCCGCCCCGGTCGTCCCGAAGCGGTAGCCGGACGCGCCGAGCATCTCGACGTCGGCCTGCAGCAGCGGCACCGCGGCCCGGAAGGCGCCGACCTGCGCGGAGCGGTTCGCGCGGCGGCCCTCGGACCGGCGAGGCAGGGGCTGGGCAGCGAGCCCGGCGGCGGCGAGGAGGGCGCGGCGGGCGCCCGCGACGTCGTCGGTGGCGAGCCTGCCGTCGGCGGACTCGATGACCCCGCCGGGGGACCCGGCACGCTGATGCCCGCGCGGCGGCCACCTCCCCGGGGTCCGCCGCACCGGCGCCGAATCCGCTGTCCTCCCCGCCGGAGTGCTGCGAGGGTGGGGGCCGTGACCGATCCCGGACCGGAGTTCTGGCGGCGGCAGGCAGCCCAGCTCACGGTGGTCAACGCGCTCCGCGACCTGACCGAGCAGGAGCCGGACCGCTTCACGGGCCTGACCGCCGCCGGATCGGGACACGTGACGGTCCATGTGGTCGATCCCGCGGTGCGCCGGGACGGGCGGCCTCGTGGCGCTGCTCGAGGCCGCCCGAGCGGAGGACGTCGAGGTGGTGTTCGCCGAGAGCCCGCGGTCGCTACGAGAGCTGAAGGCCATCCACGACGAGGTGCTCCGTGCCCACTCCCGTTTCCAGGAGCTCGGTGTCCGAGCGGCCGGGCTCTGGATCGACCCGGCCACCGCGACGGTCGTGATCCACGTCGCCGACTCGTCCACGGACGTCGTCCGGCGCCTCTACGCCCACCACGGGAGCGCCGTGGCCGTGACGGGCAACGGCCCGGTCGACCTGTCGGAGCGGCTGCCGCACACGACGGAGCCCCGCGACGACTGGCCGGTCCCGACGCTCGCGCCCGACGACGCTGCCGGTCGCGCGACGGAGGAGGTGGCCGAGCTGTACCGATCCGAGGGCTTCGAGGTCGAGTTCCACCACCTGGGCGACCCGTACGGCCTCGAGTCCAGCCTGGACCCCAACCGCATCCGGCTGCTCGTCCACGACGGGCACGTCGTCGACGCGACGCGAGGATGAGTCCGGACCGCGAGGCCGCCGGGCCCGGGACCGGTCCCTCGGGCCTGGTCATCGACGACCTCCCCGGCGAGCTCCCGCTCGTGAGGCGGGTGTGGTCGGCGACCTGCGACCGGGCCACCGGCTTCACCTCGGCGGCCAAACCCACCTCCATGATCGTGGTGACCAGGGCCGGTGGCGGGGTGGCGGTGCACCTCCGCGGGCCGGAGACGGCGGGGACCTCGCTGACCTGCCCGGCCGGCAGCGAGTTCTTCGGCGTCGAGTTCCGGCTCGGGGCGTCGGTAGTGCTGCACCCGCCGTCCGGGCTCACCGACCTCCACGACGCCGTGCTGCCCACGGTGCCGGGCCACCGGATCCTGCTCGGTGACCAGGACTGGGAGATGCCGACCGAGCAGAACGTCGACGTCTTCGTCGAGCGCCTGGCCCGCGCCGGCCTGCTCGTCCTCGATCCCGTCGTCGACGAGATCCGGCACGGCGAACGCCCGCGCGGCATGTCCGACCGGGTCGCGCAGGCCCGGTTCCGCCGGGCCGTCGGGATCTCGCACCGCACGCTCGTCAGTATCGAGCGGGCCCGGCGGGCCGCGCGGTTGCTCACCGCGGGCTCGCCGATCGCCGACGTCGTGGCCGCCGCCGGCTACTACGACCAGCCGCAGCTCGCCCGCGCGATGCGCTGGGCGACCGGGCACACCCCCGCCGAGCTGAGGTCCGGCGTCCCGTTCCTGGCGTGGTGACGCCGCCTTCGGTTCGGTACAAGACGGACCGCCCGGCGAGTGCTTGGCTCCCGGTCGTGCGAAAGATCATGACGTTCACCCACGCCACCCTCGACGGTTTCATCGACGCCCCGCAGGACTGGTCGCTCCGGTACGCGGACGAGGAGCTCCAGCAGTACCTCCTCGCGACGACGCTCACCGCCGACGCACTGCTGCTCGGCCGCGTCACCTACGAGGGCATGGCGCAGGCCTGGCCCACCCGCGGCGGCAATCCCTTCGCCGACCACGTCAACGCGATCACCAAGTACGTCGTCGCGTCCCGGCCGGTCGACCCCGCGGCGTGGGACCCGACCGTCGTCGTCCCCGGCTCCGACCTGATCGAAGAGGTCAGCCGCCTGAAGCAGGCCGACGGCGGCGACATCCTCGTCTGGGGCACCGGCAGGCTGACCGACGCGCTCGCCGCGGCAGGCCTGCTCGACGAGTACCGGATCTGCACCGCACCCGTCGTGAAGGGTGGTGGCGAGCCGTTGTTCCGGCCCGCCAGCGCCGGCACGGTGGAGCTGCGCGACACCCGGGTCTTCGCCACCGGGGCCGTCGTCCACGTCTACGGTCTCACCCCGGATCTCTCCTGACGTGTCGAGAATCCGCGGCCGGCTCCGTCTCCCGGACGAACCGCGGCCGCAGGGGCCGCGCGGAGGAAGGAGCACCGCCATGGAGCGACAGGACGTCCTGACCGAGATCGCCGACGCCCACGCGCTGCTGGACGCCACGTCCGCGGCCCATCTCGCCTACACCGGCCGCAACGGCACCCCGCGGGTCGTGCCCGTCGGCTACTTCTGGACCGGCACGGAGTTCGTGGTCTCCACCGCGGACACGGCCCCGAAGGTCGCTGCCCTGCTCGCCCGCCCGGAGGTCGCGTTGGCCGTCGACGGCGGCGGCACACCGCAGTCGGCGCAGTCGCTGTCGATCCGGGGCCACGCCGACATCCGGATCGTCGACGGCCTGGTGCCCGAGTACGTCGCCGCGGCCCGGAAGTCGATGGGGGCCGAGGCGGCCGCGGAGTTCGAGCGGAACTGCCGTGCGATGTACGAGCGGATGGCCCGGATCGCGATCGTCCCGGAGTGGGCCCGCTTCCACGACTTCGGCGCCGGCCGGATGCCGGGCTTCCTCCGGGACCTCGCCGAGAGGGCCGCCACCTGACCCGATTACTTTGGCGCCTCGGAACCGTCTCCCCCTCGACGGCTCGACGGGTTCGACGAAGGAGGCACCACGGTGAGCGGAACCAAGGTCTTGGTGGCGGGAGCGAGCATCGCGGGGCCCGCGCTGGCCCACTGGCTCCACCGGCGGGGCGCCGAGGTGACCGTGGTGGAGCGCGCCCCCGAGCTGCGTCCCGGCGGCCAGGCGGTCGACGCCCGCGGGGTGGCCAAGGAGGTCATCCGGCGGATGGGCCTGGATGCGCAGGTCCGCGCGGCCTGCACCGACACCGCCGGCGCGTACACCGTGGACGCCGACGGCACCGTGCTCGAGACCTACAGCGCGGAGGACGACGGCGGCGACGGCTACATCTCGGACATCGAGATCCTCCGCGGGGACTTCTCCCAGGTGCTCTACGACGACACCCGCGACAGCGTCGAGTACCTCTTCGGTGACCGGATCGCCGAGCTCACCCAGGACGACGACGGCGTCGACGTCGTCTTCGAGGGCGGTGACCGCCGGCGCTTCGACCTGGTGATCGGGGCGGACGGCCTGCACTCCGCCCTGCGCACGACGGTCTTCGGGCAGCGCGAGGAGTTCGTCCGCCACCTGGGGCTCGTGCTGGCCTTCTACACCGTGCCCAACGAGTTCGGCCTCGACCGCTGGCTGCTCGACCACCAGTCCGAGGGCCGCTCGGCCGGCCTGCGACCGGTCAAGGACGCCACCAAGGCGATCGCGATGCTGTCGTTCCCCGCGGCCGACTTCGCCGTCGACTACCGGGACATCGACGCCCAGAAGCGCCTGCTGCGCGAGCAGATGGCAGGTTTCGGCTGGCAGACCGAGGCCATCCTCGCGCATCTCGACGACACCCCGGACTTCTACCTCGACCAGGTCGCCCAGGTCGTGATGGACCGCTGGTCGAGCGGACGCGTGGGCCTGATCGGTGACGCCGCGTACAGCTCGTCGCCCATGTCCGGGCAGGGCACCGGGCTGGCGCTGGTCGGCGCGTACCTGCTGGCCGGTGAGCTGGCGTCCTCCGGATGGGACCCGGAGAAGGGGTACGCCACGTACGAGGCCCGGATGCGCGAGTTCGTCGAGGCCAACCAGGAGATCGGCCGCCTGCACGTGCAGCAGATCCTCGGGCAGATGCCGCAGGAGGAGCCCGACATGGACGCGATCATGGCGCTGGCCGACCGCGCGATCAACGGCATCGAGCTGCCGGACTACGAGGGCGTTCCGGACTCGGGACCGCGCTCTTAGGGCCGCGCGCCCTCCACCACCGTCCGCAGCCTCGCCGGCTGCACCGAGTCGGTTCGCCGCACCGCGACCCGGATCAGCGGCCCGAACAGCGTCGTCACCCCCGTGGTGACGACGTCGGCGCACAGCGAGGCGCGGGTGCCCCGTCCGGAGGGCTCGAGGGTGTAGGTGTAGCGCGCGGTCACCCCGCCCTGCACCGACACCAGGGTGACCGACGAGCCGGCGACGACCTCGGCGATCCTGCTGGTCCGCTCCTTGCCCCGGGCGCGGAAGGTGAGGGTCGCGCCGTCGCGGCGCACGGCCTCGACCCCGGGCATCCACCGTGGCCCGCGCTCCCAGTCGGTCAGCTCCCGCCACACGTCCGGGACGGGCCGGTCGATCTGCACTGCGGTCTCGAACGCCTTCATACGCAGAGCCTCACGGCCCGGCCGCCGCAGCGCTTGTACGGATTTCACAGCTCGGGGACGAAGCCGCCCGCCGCCTGCCCGACGGCGAACGCGGCACGTTGCGCGCGGACGTACCCGGAGGGCGTGACGCCGGTGTGGCGCTTGAAGTCCCGGATGAAGTGGCTCTGGTCGAACCATCCCCATTCGGCCGCGACCGCGCTCCACCGGACGTCGCCGTGGACGTCGAGCCCGTTGAGCAGTCGGCGCAGCCGCAGGATGCGGCCGAGCTCCTTCGGGGCCAGACCGACCACCCGCTCGAACTCGCGATCGAGGTGCGCGTGGCTCACGCCGAGCTCGGCGGCGATCGCGGCGACCGGCCGGCGGGGGTCGGCCTCGAGGGCCTCGACGGCCGCGGCGCACCGCCGCCAGCCCGTCACCTCCGGCTGCAGCGTCGCGAGCAGCGCGGCCTCGACCAGCGCGAGGGCGCCCTCGGGTCCGACCGGCGCCGACCCCGACAGCCGGGCCGACAGCGCCGCCCGCAACGCGGTCGCCGCGGGCCAGCATCGCGCCAGCTCCACCACCCGCCCTCGCAGCGGCGCCGGGTCCACGCCGAACACCGCCCGGCACCCCACCGGCGTCGAGACCACGCCGACGGCGAGCGTCTCCGCCGTGGGCGAGTTGATCACCGGGCCCTCGTGCGGCCCGGCCAGCCACCCCTCGGTGGCGAGCAGCGGCTCGCCCGCCCCGTTGCGGGGGACCTGCAGGATGGGGGAGCCGAGCACGATCACCGCGACCGTCGAGCCCGTCGGCGCGATCCGCTCCCGCCGGTAGGTGATCTGTCCGCGCGCGAACCACACCGCTTCCACGAACGGCTCCAGCGCAGGTCCGGGCCGACGGGTGTGGAACTCGAACTCCATCCCGCGGACGGTAGCGGGGCGGGTCGAGGACTCCTGGGCTCCGTCCCGTCGTTGTCGATCTCTAGTCTCTCTCGACGGACGTGAGGAGAGATCGTGGCCGAGGAGAACGTGGGTCGGCGCGTGGCCGAGGCCGCCGTCGAGGCCGCACGCGAGGAGTTCGGCGACCACCTGAGGTCGGCGTACGTCCTCGGCAGCCTCGCGCACGGCGGTTTCGCGCCCCTGGTCAGCGACGTCGACGTGGCGCTGGTCCTGCACGGCCCGGCCACGGAGGCGGACGGCGACACGGTCACGACGATCACCGCCCGGATCCGGGCGACGGGCATGCCGCTGAGCGACCGCCTGTCGATGTTCTGGGGCGACGTCCCCGGCATCAACGGCGAGACCGGGATCGGCCGCTTCCCCGCCCTGGACCGCCTCGACCTCCACCGCCACGGCCACCTCGCGTGGGGCGAACCCACCGCGCACCTCGTCGAACCCCCGGCCCACCGCGACCTCCTCGCCGGGGCCGCCGTCTTCGCCGTCGAGATCCTCGGCCGCCCGGACCGCGTCGGCGAGATCCGCGACCCCGCGACCACAGCCGCCGGCGGCCCCCGCAAGGCGTCGAAGGTCGCCCTGTTCCCCGTGCGCTTCCTCCACACCGCGACCCACCCCGACGAGATCGCGACGAACGAGACCGCGGGCCGGCACTACCTCGACACCACCGGGCCGGGCCCGAAGGCCGACCTGATCCGGGCCGCACTCGGCTGGCGCGAGAAGTGGGACGACGGCGAGCCCGAACGGGCCGAGGCGCTGCTGGGCGCCGCCGCCGTCCCCCTCTACCAGGAGTTCGCCGCGGTCTACGCGACGCTCCTGGCGGACCGCCCGGACCTGGGCGCGCGACTCACGACCTGGGCACGAGACCTGGCGCGGTGACGGAGCCACCAGCCGCACCGAGCTCCTCGAGGAGGATCCGCGTCTACCGGATCCGGGCGAAGAAGGCCTCCAGCCGGTCGATCGCCGGACCCACGTACTCGGGCTCGTCGTAGAGGTCCACATGGGTCGCTCCCGGGATCCGCACGAGCTCGGCCGTCCCGCCCGCCCGCTCGACCGCCTCGACGCTCATGTGCCTGGTGACCGCCTCGGTGCCGACGATCATCAACAGCGGTCGCGGCGCGACCCAGTCGACGCGCGCGAACGCGTCGAAGGCGACGATGCGGTCGATGCTCTCCCAGGTCAGGGTCTTCGCCGAGCGCTCGTGGAAGCCGCGCGGCGTGCAGTAGTACTCCCAGCCGTCGTACACGTGCTGCCCGCCGGCGCGGGCCTGCTCCTCGTCGGCAGGGAAGATCGGCAGCTCGGCCGTCGCCCCGCCGCG
>NZ_BAAAQK010000005.1:165820-596928 GCF_039531635.1 Pseudonocardia ailaonensis
CCCCCGGACGACGGCGGGATCCTGCGTGTCATCGGCGCCGTTGCGGAAGGCGCGGCCGATGTCCACGGCGCTGACCGTCGCGACCGCCCGGACCCGCGGATCCGTGGCGGCGGCGGGGACGGCGTAGCCGCCGGACGCGCAGATCCCGAGCACGCCGATCCGGCCGCCCGTCTCCGGCCGGGCCGCGAGGAAGGAGACGGCGGCGCGGATGTCCTCCACACGCTGCGCCGGGTCCTCGAGGTTGCGGCGTGAGCCGCCGCTCTCGCCCTGGTGGGCGGCGTCGAACGTCAGCGCCGCGAACCCGCGGTCGGCGAGCAGACCGGCGTAGAGGCCGGCGGCCTGCTCCTTCACCCCACTGGCCGGATGACCGACGACGACGGCCGCGAGCCGGTCCCCGTCCGGCAGGTACAGGTGGGCGGCCAGGTCGATCCCGTTGCTCGCGAAGGTCACGTCGTGTCGCATGCCGTCGACGATCACCGCTCCGCCGGGCCGCGACCAGGCCGGAACCGTGCCGGGGAAGGATCCTGCCTCCCCACGACGGCCGCGTCCGCGACCAGAATGGAGGCATGGGTGACGCGGTCGGGGACTTCCTGCGTGCTCGCCGGGGCGAGCTGTCGCCGGACTCGGTGGGCCTGCCCGGCCGCGATGGTCCGCGCCGGGTCGCCGGCCTGCGCCGCGAGGAGGTCGCCCAGCTCGCGTCGATCAGCGTCGACTACTACACGCGCCTCGAACAGGGCCGGGTCCCGGCGTCCGCCTCGGTCCTCGAGACCCTCGCCCGCGCCCTGCGGCTGGACGAGGACCAGCGCACCTACCTGTCCCGCCTCGCCGGGACGGTTCCCGCGCCGGCGCGGCGCCGCGCGTCGGAGAAGCCGCGCCCGGCCATGCTCCGCCTCCTCGAGCAGCTCTCGATCACCCCCGCCCTCGTCCTCGGCCGGCACCTCGACGTCCTCGCCTGGAATGCCGCCGCGAGCGCCCTCTACACCGACTTCGGCGCCGTTCCCGCCGGCCACCGCAACTACGTCCGCCTGCTCTTCGACGACCCCGCCGTGCGGGCCCTGCACACGGACTGGGAGGGCGCCGCCGCCACCGGCGTCGCGGCCCTGCGGATGGAGGCCGCCCGCGACCCCGACGACGCCCGCCTGGCCGCCCTGGTCGGGGACCTGTCCGTCCGGCACCCGGATTTCCGCAGGTGGTGGGCATCGTCGCGGGTCGTCGCCGGGTCGGGCGGCACCAAGAACTTCCGCCATCCCCTCGTCGGCGACCTGACCCTGGACTGCGACATGTGGGGCGACCCGGCGGGCGGTCTCCAACGCCTGATGGTCCTCACCGCGGACCGCGGACCGCGGCACCCCGACCCACGAAGCCCTGCTCCTCCTCGCCTCCTGGACCAGCGCACCGGCCGGACACCCCTGACCGGCGAGCACCGGATGCCGGCCCTCGTCCGGGAGGAGACCCGGCGCTCGGCCCACCACGAGTGGCCCGCCCGGTATCCGAGCGAGATGGCGGATGTCCCGGAACGCGCCGACCCGACATTGTGGACCCGGAAGGTCAGCCCGGGTCCGAAGGAGCGCGATCATGGTCAGTCCGACTGTCACCCCGGAGGGCCGGCGATGAGCGTCCGCCATGCCCGGTCGGTCGGCGCCACACCCGTCCCGGCCGCGATGCGCCATGCCTGGATCGCCGTCCTGGTGGTCGGCGCGGTGCTCTTCGTCGCCGTCGAGCGCACCCTCGTCGCGACCCAGAACCCGAACTTCGTGCCGTCGGCGATCCTGCTCGGCGCGGCCGTGGTCCCCGTCGCGTTCCTGACCTTCGTCTACGGGCGCCGCCTGCCCTACGACGTCGGCACGGGCACCGTCGCCCTCGCCGCGCTGGTCGGCGGGGTGATCGGCACCGTCGTCGCCGGCACGCTGGAGTACGACGCCCAGCACGACCTCGGTGTCCTGCCCATGATCGGCGTCGGGCTGATCGAGGAGCTCAGCAAGCTCGTCGTGCCCGCCGTCCTGCTGCTGGTCGTGCGGCGCTACCGCACCGGACCGGACGGGCTGCTGATCGGCGTCGCGTCCGGCGCGGGCTTCGCCGCCCTGGAGACCATGGGCTACGCCTTCACCACCCTGCTGACCTCGAAGGGCAGCATCACCGACACCGTGGACGTCCTGATGCTGCGCGGCGTCATGAGCCCCGCCGGCCACATGGCCTGGACGGGCATCGCCGCGGCCGCCCTGTACGCCGCGGCGGAGGCGGGCTGGACCGGCCGGGCGTTCGGCCGCTTCGCGCTGGTGTTCGTCGTGGCCGTCGGCCTGCACACCGCGTGGGACAGCGTGTCGTCGCTGGTCGGCACGGCGGTCGTGGCCGTCGTCTCGCTGGTGGCCCTCGGCTGGACCGTGCACCGGATGGTGCACGCGAGGGCCGCGCGACCGCACCCCGTCGCCTGACGATGGCCGGGGCCCGCCGGTGGCTGCGCCGGGTCGGAGTGCTCGCGGTGCTCGCGCTGTTCACCGTCGAGCTCGTGCTGGGCTGGCCGTCGCTCGTGTCCGCGATCGAACAGCTCCGCGCACCGCGCCTGGACTGGGTCGCCGCCGCGGTGGCGGCCGAGCTGGGCGTCATGGGTGCGTACGCGCGGATGCAGCGTCACCTGCTGTTCTCCGCCGGGGTGCGGGTGCCGCTCCACAAGCACCTCGCGCTGGCGTACGCGGCCCACTCGCTGAGCGTGACGCTCCCCGGCGGGCCCGCGTTCTCGACCCGCTACAACTTCCGGCAGATGGTCCGGTTCGGGGCGAGCCCGGCCGTCGCCGCCTGGTGCGTGGCGCTGTCGGCGATCCTGTCGGCACTCGCGCTGGGGATCGTCACGGCGGTCGGGGTGTTCGCCGCCGGCGGCGCCGTCGGCTGGACCTCGCTCGTCGCGCTCGCGGTGGTGGCGGTGCTCGTCGTCGTCGGGGTGCGCCATCTCGCCCACGATCCCGCGGCGCTCGAACGGGTGGGCGGCGTCGCGCTCGCGAGGCTGAACCGCCTGCGCCACAAGCCACCCGAGCAGGGCATCGACCGCATCCACGCCTTCGAGGACCAGCTCGGAGCGGCCCGCCTCACACCGGGCCACGGCACCGCCGCGGTGCTGTACGCCCTGCTCAACTGGATCCTCGACGCCGCCTGCCTCTGGATGTGCGCCCGGGCCGTCGCCGACGTCCCCCTCGACCCGAAGCAGGTCCTCCTGGCCTACTGCGCCGGCATGGCCGCGGGCTCGCTGACGATCGTGCCCGCGGGGCTGGGGATCATCGACAGCGCCCTGGTCCTCGGCCTCGTCGCCGCGGGCGCCCCCGCCCCGACGGCCATCGCGTCCGTCGTCCTGTACCGGATCATCAGCTTCGGGTTCGTCATCGGGACCGGCTGGGTGGTGTGGCTGCTGGTGCGCCGCCACGTCCGGCGGGAGGGCCGACCGGCCGACGACCCGGGGTAGCCCGGCGGTGTACGCAGGGCGCCCGTCCGCCGCTCTACCCAGACGTGAACCAGCTGGTGGTCAGGGGTCGGGTGCTGCCGATGGCGGCCGGGCAGGGCGCCTTCCCGGGTGCCGTGTGGCTCGAGGACGGGCTCGTCGCCGCCGTGACCCGGGGCGCCGACCCCGGCCCGCCCGGCTTCACCACGGCGCCGGTGGTCGACGTCGGGGACTCGCTGGTGCTCCCCGGCCTGATCGACCTGCACAACCATCTCGCCTACGACACGCTGCCACTGTGGACCGTGCCCGGCCGGACCACCCCGTTCGCGCACCACGACTCCTGGCCGCGGGCGGCGAACTACGCCCCGGAGATCACCTGGCCCGCGTCGGCCCTGGTCACCGCGTGTCCCGAGGAGCTCCTGGCCCGGGTCGAGGTCGGCGCGCTCGTCGGCGGCACGACGACGGTCCAGGGCTCACCGCCGAAGAACCGGCCGCTCGACGGCTGGCTCGTGCGCAACGCCGAGGACGAGACCTTCGGGATCCCCGGCGGCGCGTCGTTCGTGTTCGCCTCGGTGCTCCAGCTCGACGCCCAGACCCTCGCCTCCCGCGCGACCGCGATGGCGCAGGGCTCGACCTTCGTCTACCACTGCGCCGAGGGGGCGCCGGGCAGCCTCGTGCGCCGCGAGTTCACCGACGCGAAGGCGGCCGGCTGCCTGCGGCCCGGGTTCGTCGCGGTGCACGCCAACGCGATCGGGGCCGCCGACTTCGCGGGCTGGGCGGATCCCGGCGCGATCGTCTGGTCGCCGTTCTCCAACCTCTGGCTCTACGGCGAGACCACCGACGTGCCGGCGGCCCGCGCGGCCGGGATCGGGATCTGCCTCGGCGCCGACTGGGCACCGTCGGGCACCCGGCACGTGCTCGGCGAGCTCAAGGTGGCGCGGGTCGTCTCCGACGACCGCGGCTGGGGTCTGACGGACGAGGACCTGGTCGCGATGGTCACGAGCACCCCCGGCGACGTCCTGGCCCGCTCCTGGCCGCGTGCCGTCGGGCGCCTGGTCGAGGGCGCGCTCGGAGACGTCCTGGTGCTGCGTGCCGACCCCGGCACGGATCCGTTCACGGCGGTCGTCGACGCCACGGAGCGCGACGTGGAGCTGGTGGTGATCGACGGCCGCCCCCGCTACGGCCTCGCCGACCGGATGCGGGCGGCCGATGCCGATCCGGTGACCCCGATCGAGGTCGCCGGCCAGGACCGGCTGCTCTGTCTGGTGCGCCCGGACGAGCCGGGCACCGGCTGGGAGTGGGCGGACGTCCTGGCGCGGCTCGAGGCGGTCCGCGCGGACCCGGCGGGGGAGATCGCCGCCGCGGACCAGGCTTCCGCAGGCCCCGGCGGATTCCCGCCGTTGCGCCTGCGCCTGGACATGCCGACCGGCGAGGGGCCGACGGCGGGTCTTCCGGAGGACCTGAGCCACGTGGTCGTCCCGGCGATCGTGCCGCTGGTCCACGACGACGCCTGGCTCGACGCCGTCGCGGCCGGCGGTTTCCACGGCGGCCTGCTCACCCGCCTCGACCACTGGTACCGGCCGTGAGACCCCGCGAGATCGCGGCGGCCCAGCGCGGCGTCCCGTTCTCCGCCGGCGGCCCGCCCGTCCCGGCTCTCGACGGCGCGCAGCGCCAGCAGGTGGTCGACGTCCTCACCGACGTGCTCGGCGGCGTCTATGCGCACCTCCCCGCGAAGCGGGCCGCCTACGCGACCGATCCGGTACAGGCACTGGTCCTGCTGCGGCGCAAAGCCGGAACGCTGTCCGATGCGGACTTCCACCTCGCGCTCACCGGGATCGTCGGCACGCTGCGCGATGCGCACACCCGCTACACCGGCCCCGCTCCGACTCATGGCCAGGTGGCGGCGCTGCCCTTCCTCGTCGAGCAGTACCGCGACGCGTCGGGCCCGGCGTACCTGGTCACGAAGGTCGCCGACGACGTGGCGGCGCTGGATCCGGACTTCGTCGCGGGGGTGCGGCCGGTCTGGTGGAACGGCGTGCCGTTCGATCGCGCCGTCGAGATCTACGCGGACCGCGAGACCGGGGGCAGGCCGGACGCCCGGCGCGCGCGGGCGCTGCAGT
Source organism: Pseudonocardia ailaonensis (assembly GCF_039531635.1). Taxonomy (NCBI): domain Bacteria; kingdom Bacillati; phylum Actinomycetota; class Actinomycetes; order Pseudonocardiales; family Pseudonocardiaceae; genus Pseudonocardia; species Pseudonocardia ailaonensis. Next base: position 171,368 of record NZ_BAAAQK010000005.1, read on the forward strand.
CGCTCACCTTCCGGGCGCTCGACCACGCACCGCCGCCGGACGAGCACTGGGTACGCATCGGCTACCGGACCCGCCGCGGTTCCCTGCGGGAGGTGAAGCTCGACTGGCGGCTGGTCGCCCCGGAGGTCGCCGCCGGAGCGGTCACCCCGGCGGCCTCCGAGGGGCTGCGGCTGGCCGTGGATCCCGGCGCCGAGGCGGTGCGCCGGGCGAAGAAGCTGCTGTTCGCGGGCGCGCTCTGGGCGGCCGACCGGGCCGACGACCCGGCCCGGCGGGCGATCGCCCCCGCCTCCGCCGTCGGGGACCCCATCGAGACGCCCTACCAGGACTTCCTGTCCGCGCAGGTCGTCCGGATCCGCCGCCGCACGGTCGGCTACCTGCGCATCTGGTCGTTCAACCTGCGGGCGATCGACCCCTTCCTCGACGAGGTCGGCCGGCTGCTCGACCTCCTGCCCCACGACGGGCTCGTGGTCGACCTGCGCGGCAACCCGGGCGGGGCGGTGTGGGCGGCGGAGCGGCTGCTGCAGTCCTTCGGCGACGGGCCGATCGTGCCCACCCGGTTCGCGTTCCTGGCCTCGCCGCTGACCCGCGCGATGGCCCGCAGCGACGCGAACCAGGCCGAGTGCGCCGAATGGCTGCCGTCGTTGGAGGACGCGATCGCCACCGGCGAGCTGTGGGCCCAGCCCCGGCCCCTCACCCCGGTCGGCTGGTGCAACGACCGCGGCCGCCGCTACCCGGGACCGGCGGTCGCCGTCGTGGACCCGAACACGTACTCGTCCGGCGACCTGTTCGCCGCCGGCTGGGTGGACAACGGGATCGGCCCGCTGGTGACGGTCGGGCAGGCCACCGGCGGGGGCGGGGCCAACGTGTGGACCGCCGCGCAGCTGCGCGGCGCCCTCGACGGCACCGGCCACGACCAGGGGGCGCTGCCCGGCGGCACCTCCTACACGGTCGCGATCCGCCGGGCCGTCCGGTCCGGGCTGGGGGACGGGATCCCGATCGAGGACCTCGGCGTCGCGGGCACCCCGGCCACCACCTACGCGATGACCGCCCGCGATCTCCTGCACAACAACCACGATCTGCTGGCCTTCTGCGGGGGCCTGCTCGCCGACCTCCGGAGTCCAGGGAGCACGCCATGACCGAGTTCGATCCCGGCCCGCCCGCGGCGATCGCCGCGCACCTCGACACCATGCCGAGCTGGGCCGATCATCGCGAGCTCTTCTGGTACGACTGGGGCCCCGTCCACTACCGCGGCCGCCTCGACGGCAGCGCCCGGCTGCTGTGCGTCGCGTCGGATCCCGGTCCCACCGAACGGATCGCCTGCCGCACCCTCGTCGGCGATGCGGGACAACGGGTCCAGGGCTTCCTGCGCAAGGTCGGTCTCACCCGCAGCTACCTCGCGGTGAACGCGTTCGCCCTGGCCCTGCGCCCGTCGCAGGCCGACGAGGCGGGCCCGCTGCTCGCCGAGCCGGCGCGGCGGACCTGGTGGGCGGGGCTGGTCGACGCCGCGACGGGTCCGGCGCTGGAGGCCGTCGTCGCGTTCGGGGCGCAGGCCCAGCACGCGGTCTCGCTCTGGGACAGCCGCCCCGCGGTGCCGCTGTTCGAGGTGCCGCACCCGTCGAGCCGGGATCCCGAGCGGCTCGCGACCGAATGGGCCGGGGCCGTCACCGAACTGCGCGACATCCTCACCCCGGACCCCGACGGCGACGTGACCGGCGCGAACTACGGCGCCACCCTCGTCGAGGCCGACTACGCCCCGATCCCGCCGCGTGACCTCCCCTACGGCCTCCCCGCCTGGTTCGGCGACGACGCCTGGGGCCGGGCGGCCACGCCGCGGCACAACAACAGCGTCGCCCGCCCGAGCGCCGACTCCCTCCACTCCCTGCTGTGGCAGGCCCCGCCCGACCAGCCCTGAGCGGGGGCCGCTTGACCTTCCCTGCTCCACGACCCAGAGTCTGTCTCCTGTCGATGACGAATGTCTTGTAGGAGAGATATGAAGGTCGCCTTGGTGACGGGTGGGGGTTCCGGGATCGGGGCCGCGGTGGTGCGGTCCCTGGCTGCGGAGGGGGCGAGGGTCGCGGTGGTGGACCGCGACCTCGCCCGGGCGGAGGAGGTGGCCGGCGACCTCCCGCACGCCGTCGCGGTGGCGGCCGACGTGGCCGATCCCGACCAGGCCCGGCGGATGGTGGCCGCCGCGGTCGAGGCGTTCGGGAGCCTGGACGTCGCGGTGAACTGTGCCGGGGTGGGTGCGGGCGGCACGGCCCCGACGGCCGAGATCGAGCCGGAGACCTGGGCGGCGGTGCGCTCGGTCAACCTCGACGGCGTCTTCTTCAGCATGCGGGCGGAGATCCCGGCGATCCTCGCGGCGGGCGGGGGTGCGATCGTCACCGTCGCGTCGATCATGGGGCTCGTCGCGCACACCGGGTCGGCGGCGTACGTCGCGGCGAAGCACGGGGTCCTCGGGCTCACGAAGGCGGCCGCGCTCGACTACGCGACGCACGGCATCCGGATCAACGCCGTCGCCCCGGGTTACGTGCGCACGCCCCTGCTCGGCTCGCAGTCCGACGAGTACCTCGGTGCCCTGGCGGAGCGGCATCCGGTGCAGCGCATCGCGACCCCGGAGGAGGTCGCCGCCGTGGTGGCCTTCCTCTGCGGAGCGGGCGCGGGCTTCGTCACCGGCGCCTGTTACCCCGTCGACGGCGGGTACACGGCCCGATGAGCGCGCGGACGTGGCTGATCACGGGATGCTCCTCCGGCCTCGGCCGGGCACTGGCGTCCACAGTGTTGTCCACAGGGGACAACGTAGTGGCGACGGCCCGGGACGCCGGCGCCGTCCGGGATCTCGGCGGCCTGGCCCTCTCGCTCGACGTGACGGTGCCGGAGCAGGTCCGCGCGGCCGTCGCCGCGGCCGAGTCCGAGTTCGGCGGGGTTGACGTGCTCGTCAACAACGCGGGCTACAGCTACCGCGCCGCAACCGAGGAGGGCGACGACGCGGACGTCCGACGGCTGTTCGACACGAACTACTTCGGGGCCGTCGACCTCGTCCGGGCCGTGCTGCCGGGGATGCGGGCGCGGCGCTCGGGCGCGGTCGTCGCCATCTCGTCGATCGCCACCCGGGCCGGCCTGCCCGGAGGCGGCTACTACGCGGCGACGAAGGCCGCCGTCGACGCGATGATGAGTTCCCTGCGCGCGGAGGTCGCCCCGCTCGGGATCACCGCCATGACGGTCGTCCCGGGCGCCTTCCGCACCGACTTCGCGGGCCGCTCGCTGGTCCAGGCCCCGCGCGAGATCGCCGACTACGCGGCCACGGCGGGTCTGCGCCGCAAGGAGAACGACACCTCGCACGGCACCCAGCCGGGCGATCCGGCCCGCGCGGCCGCGGCGATCCTCGCGACGCTCGGCAGCGCCGAGCCCCCCGCGGTGCTGGTCCTCGGCGCCGACGCCCGCGGGCTCGCCGAGCGCGATCTCGACTCCCGGCGGGAGCTGCTCCGCGTCGCCGAGAGGTACTCCACGGAGTTCTGAGCTGTCTGCTGGACGATATGGGTGTCTTGACAACGCGACGGCTGCGGGGCAGATTCGACGGGTACCCAGCGCACGCGGTGAGCAGGTGCTGCGCCGATGGCGTTTCAACGGAGAGGGAGCCATGGATCGCTGTCCCGTCGTGTCGTTCGACCACAACTCGGCCGCCCACGCGTCGGATCCTGCGGGTGACTACCGTCGTCTGCGGGCCGAGGCGGCCGTCGGGTACACCGAGGCGCACGGCGGCTACTGGATCCTGGCGGACTACGCGAGCGTGTTCGACGCGGCCCGGGACGACTCCGTGTTCTCCTCCCGGCGCTCGGAGCACGGTGGCACCGGCCTGTCGGTCCTGATCCCGAAGACGCCGTCGCCGCGGCACATCCCCATCGAGATGGACCCGCCGGAGTTCCGGGGCTACCGCAGGATCGTCAACGAGATCGCCTCGCCGTCCGCGGTCGCGAAACTGAAGCCGATGATCGCCGGCTACGTCACCCGCTTCGTCGACGGCGTGATCGAGGCGGGCGAGTGCGACTTCGGCCAGCTCGTGAAGGTCCCGGCGGTGGTGACGGTCGACTGGCTCGGCCTCCCGCTGAGCCACTGGGAGCGGTTCGCCTTCGCCCACCACACCGTGGTCGCCGAGGTGGCCGGCAGCCCGAACTACCGGCAGGCCACCGAGGTCGACTTCCCCGAGCTGCACGCCCTGATCCGCGCCACGATCGCCGAGCGGCGGGCCGACCCCGGCGACGACCTCATCTCCTGGTTCGTGCGGCAGGAGGTCCCGGCCGAGGACGGCACCGTCCGCGTGCTCGACGACGACGAGGTGTTCGGCATCGTCGATCTCCTGCTCGCCGGCGGGGTCGACACCACGGCCTCGCTGGTCGGCCAGACCCTGGTGTGGCTCGACCGGCACCACGACGTCCGGCAGCGGCTGATCGACGAGCCGGAGCTCCTGCCGCGCGCGATCGAGGAGTTCCTGCGCTTCTTCGCCCCCGCCCCCGCGCTGGCCCGGACGATCGCGAAGGACGCGCCTTTCCACGGCTGCACGCTCAAGGAGGGGGATCGCGCGCTGCTGGCGTGGGCGTCGGCGAACCGTGATCCCGCCCAGTTCGAGAACCCGGACACCCTCGACATCGACCGCTGGCCCAACCGGCACCTGTCGTTCGGGCTCGGGGTGCACCGGTGCGTGGGTTCGCACCTCGGCCGCGCGATGGCGCAGCAGCTGCTCGGGGAGGTGCTGCGCCGCATGCCGGACTACCGGATCGACCACGACGGCGTCGTCGCCTATCCGCAGCAGGGCAGCTCCGCCGGCTTCGGCGTCATCCCCGCGACCTTCACCCCCGGTGCCCGCGAGGGCGCCTGACCCAGCAAGGAGATCCACAGTGGGCAAGTTGACCGGCAAGGTCGCCGTCATCACCGGCGCGGCCCGGGGGCAGGGCCGCAGCCACGCGCTGCGGTTGGCGTCGGAGGGCGCGGACATCATCGCCCTCGACGTGTGCGAGGACATCGCGAGCACCAGCTACACGGGGTCCACGGCCGACGATCTCGCCGAGACGGCCGCGGAGATCGAGAAGCTGGACCGCCGGGTGGTCACCGCCAAGGCGGACGTGCGGAACTACGAGCAGCTCGACACCGCCATCGGCAAGGGCGTCTCCGAGCTCGGGCGCCTGGACATCGTGTGCGCCAACGCCGGGATCCTCTCGATGGGGCAGCTCCACGACCTCACCGAGGACTCCTGGCTCGAGATGATCGACATCAACCTCAACGGCGTGTGGCGCACGACGAAGGCGGCCACCCCGCACCTGATCGAGAGCGGCGGGGGCGGCTCGATCATCATCACGGCGTCGGGCGCGGCGCTGCACGGGGTGCAGAACATCGGCCACTACGTCGCGGCCAAGACCGGCGTCATCGGCCTGATGCGCACCCTGTCGATCGAGCTGGCGCCGCACCGGATCCGTGCCAACGCGATCAGCCCGACCAACGTCAACAGCGACATGATCCAGAACGACGCGTTGTACAGGCTGTACCTGCCCCACATCGAGAACCCCACGCGCGAGCAGTTCGCCGAGGCCGTGTCGACCACGCACCCGATGGGCATCCCGTGGGTCGAGCCGGCGGACGTCAGCGCCGTGGTGGCCTTCCTGGCCTCGGACGAGTCCCGCTACATCACCGGCATGCAGGTCCCGATCATGGCGGGTCGGGACTGCTGATGGCCCCGACCACCACGGCGCGGCTCGCCGGCAAGGTCGCGCTGGTCACCGGCGCGGCCCGCGGGCAGGGGCGCAGCCACGCGGTGCGGTTCGCCGAGGAGGGTGCCGACGTCGTGGCGATCGACCTCGAGCACGGCATCGGCTCGGTGCGCTATCCCCTCGGCACGCCGGCCGAGCTGGAGGAGACCGCCGCGCAGGTCCGGGCCCTGGGGCGCCGGGTGGTCACGGCGATCGCGGACGTGCGGGACGAGAAGCAGCTGACCGTCGCCGTGGACGCGGCCGTCGCCGAGCTCGGCGGGCTGGACGTGGTGTGCGCCAATGCCGGCATCACCTCGGCAGCCCCGGCGACGGCGATGACGGCCGAGCAGTGGCGGGACGTGCTCGACGTCAACCTCACCGGCGTCTTCCACACCGTCCGGGTCGCCGTGCCGCACCTGAGGGCCGCCGGCGGGGGCTCGGTCGTGATCGTCAACTCGGCCGCGGGGCTGCGCGCCTACCGCAACCTCGCGCACTACACCGCGGCCAAGCACGGCCTCGTCGGGCTGATGCGGAACCTGGCGCTGGAGCTCGGCGAGGACTGGATCCGGGTGAACAGCGTGCACCCCACCGGCGTCGACACCCCGATGATGCTGAACGACGACGCGCTGCGGCTCTACCGCCCGGACCTGGAGAACCCCACCCGGGACGACGTCGCGCCGGTGTTCAGCGGGGTGCACGCCCTGCCGGTGCCGTGGGTCGAGCCCGTCGACGTGAGCAACGCGGTGGTGTTCCTGGCCTCGGACGAGGCCCGCTACATCACCGGCGCGAGCCTCCCGGTCGACGCCGGCCGGGGCCTGACCTGAGGAGGAGCCGATGAGCTTCCGAGTGCACGTCGATCCCAAGGTCTGCCAGGGCCACGGCAACTGCGCGCTGTCCGCGCCGGACCTGTTCCTGATCGACGACGAGGGCTTCGCCCACGTGGAGAACGACACCGTGCCCGACGGCGACGCCGACCGGGCGCGACTGGGCGCGGGCGGCTGTCCCGAACGCGCCATCACCACCGACTGAGGAGGACGCTCGTGATCGACCTGTTCGTCGACGCGCTGGACAGGGCCGGGGTGCACCATCTGGTGTCGGTGGCCAACGGCGAGAGCGCACCGCTCTACTTCCGGCTCAAGGACGACCCGCGTTTCACCGTGATCGACGCCTGTCGCGAGGGCGAGGCCGTCGCGATCGCGTGCGGGCTGCACCTCGGCGGGCGCCGCGCGCTGCTCAGCATGGAGAACTTCGGCCTGTACGAGTGCCTGGACACGTTGCGCGCCATGCCGATCGACGCGCGCATCCCGATCCCGGTGCTCGTCGGCTACACCGCCCGCCCGGCCGAGGGCCACGTCGACTTCTGGAACGGCCGCTTCGGCAACATCGCGAGCCAGGCCATGCTCGCCGGCCACTGGACCGAGCCGCTGCTCGAGCGCCTCGACCAGCCCTACGCCGTCGTCGACAAGGCGGAGCCGGAGCACGTGATCGAGAAGCAGCTGCAGGCCGCGCTCACCGCGGACGTGCCGTCCTACCTCCTCGTCCAGAGCTTCTAGGAGATCCCGTGAGCCTCACCGACTTCCTGGCCCAGCTCGCCGGCGCGCGCGGCGAGCACGACGTCGTCCTCGCGACCATGACCCCGGCCTTCCTGTGGCCGACGGTGTCCACCTCGGACCTCGACTACTGCTACGTCGCCCCGATGGGCTCCGTCGGCCCGCTCGGGCTGGGTCTCGCGCTGGCGCAGCCGGACCGGCGCGTCATCGTGATCGACGGCGACGGATCGCTGCTGATGAACCTCGGCGCGCTGGTCACCATCGGCGCCCAGGCCCCGGCGAACCTGGTGCACGTCGTCGTGGACAACGACGGCTACGCGATCACCGGTGGGCAGCCGCTGCCCGGCCGCGGCGGCCCGCAGATCCGCGACCTGGCCGCCGCGGCGGACTACCGCGAGGTGCACGAGATCGCCGATCCCGGCGCGCTGAGCAGCACCGACGTCGAGCGGATCCGGACCGTCCCGGGCCCGGTCCTGCTCACCGCCCACGTCGAGACGGTCTACGACCGCTCGACGCTGCCCGACCTCACCCACTCCGCGAAGGCCCTTGCCACCCAGGGTCCCGCGGGGTACCACAACCTGCGTGCCGCGCTGACGGCCTGAGGGAGCACCACGTGACCACCAAGCACGACGTCGCGATCGTCGGCGCCGGGTTCGCCGGGATGTACCTGCTGCACCGGCTCCGCGAGGCCGGGTTCGCGGCCCACGTGTACGAGGCGGCCGACGACGTCGGCGGCACCTGGTTCTGGAACCGCTACCCGGGCGCCCGCTGCGACAGCGAGAGCATGCAGTACTCGTACTCCTTCTCCCGCGAGCTCGAGCAGGAGTGGGAGTGGAGCGAGCGCTTCGCCACGCAGCCGGAGATCCTGCGCTACCTCTCCCACGTGGCGGAGCGGTTCGACCTGCGCCGCGACATCACGTTCGGCGCCACCGTCGCCTCGGCGACCTCGCACGCCGGCGGCTGGACGGTGGAGCTGGAGAGCGGCGAGCGGGTCGAGGCACAGCACGTGGTGCTGGCGACGGGCTGCCTGTCGACCTCGCGCACCCCGGACTTCCCGGGCCTGGAGAACTTCGCCGGCACCGTCCTGCACACCGGCGACTGGCCGCACGAGCCGGTCGACCTGGCGGGCAGGCGGATAGGGGTGATCGGCACCGGGTCCTCGGGGGTGCAGGCGATCCCGCTGCTGGCGGCGCAGGCCGAGAGCCTCACGGTGTTCCAGCGCACGCCGAACTTCACGCTGCCGGCGCGCAACGCCCCGCTCGATCCCGTGGCCGTCGCGGAGCACAAGGGCCGCTACCCGCAGCTGCGGGACCAGCAGCGCCGCAGCGCCACCGGCACGCTGCGCACGGTCCGGCCGGACTCCGCCCTCGACGTCGACGACGACGAGCGCGCCTCCCGCTACGAGCGCGGCTGGCGCCTCGGCGGCAACGCCATCTTCGAGAGCTTCGACGACCTCTCCGTCAACGCCGCCTCCAACGACACCCTCGCGGAGTTCCTGCGCGGCAAGATCCGCGAGATCGTCCGCGACGAGCAGGCCGTCACGGCGCTGACCGCCCAGGACTATCCGGTGGGCGCCAAGCGGATCTGCATCGGCACGGACTACTACGAGACGTACAACCGGGACAACGTCGCGCTCGTCGACCTGCGGGCGGAGCCGATCGAGGCCGTCACCGCCACGGGCCTGCGGACGAGCGAGGGCGAGTACGAGCTCGACGTCCTGGTGCTCGCCACCGGCTTCGACGCGATGACGGGCAGCATCCTGCGCATCGACGTGCGGGGCACGGACGGGCGGAGCCTGCGCGAGGACTGGTCGGCAGGCCCGCACACCTACCTCGGCCTCGCGATGCACGGCTACCCGAACCTGTTCACCGTGACCGGGCCCGGCAGCCCGTCCGTGCTGGGCAACGTCGTGGTGTCCATCGAGCAGCACGTCGAGTGGATCTCCGAGCACCTGGTCCACCTGCGCGACCACGGGTTGACGCGCAGCGAGGCCCGCCTCGACGACCAGGAGCGCTGGGTCGCCCAGGTGAACGAGGTGGCCTCGCAGACCCTGATGACCAAGGCGGCGTCCTGGTACATGGGCGCCAACGTGCCGGGCAAGCCCCAGGTCTTCATGCCCTACGCCGGCGGCTTCGCCGAGTACCGGCGGATCTGCGACGAGGAGACGGCGGCCGGCTACTCCGGCTTCCGACTGAGCTGAGACAGGGGCGGGGCCGACCGGCCCCGCCCCTCAGGCCACGGTGAGCGCGAAGCCCCGGGGCAGCCGCCCGCCCGCCCGCTGGGTGGCCCGGGCGCAGGTCTCCAACAGAGCCGGGACCACCGAGGGCAGGTCCCGCTGGCGCAGTGAGCCGAGATCCCCGTAGAGGTTGAGGGACATGGCCACCTGGCCGTCGGCGCCGAACACCGGGCCGATCACGGAGTTGACGGGCGCGGCCTCGTCCTCGAGCAGCGCCGGCAGGTTGCGGATCTTGTCGGCGACGATCATCGCCACCTCCATGACCCGGCCGTCGTGGCGCTGGTCCCGGGTCGCCCGGCGCAGCGCCGACTCCAGGTCGAGATGGAGGTCGTGCTCGCCGCCGAGCGAGAAGCCCCTGGCGCGCAACGTCGTCAGGGCGCTCAGGTAGTCCGAGCGGTCCCCGCCGAACTCGGCCTGCATGGCGGCGATCCAGGCGTCCATCTCGTCGCCCTCCGCCCACGCCTTGAAGATCGTGCCCACCGGCGGCACCAGCGGCACCCGGGTACCGATGCGCATGTAGAGGTGCGCAGGCTGGGAGTTGCCCAGCATGTCGAGCACCACGAGGTCCTCGCCGTCGCGCGCGATCGCGGCGCAGCTCAGGCCGGTGGCGGCGACCAGCCTCACGATCTCCTCGCGGCCGTGGACGAACTGCGGGAACTGGCGGGCGAACGCGTGCCCGAGCCGCACGAACCCGCCGCCGATGGAGTAGCGCAGCGCCTCGTCGCGGCGGACGAGGTCGTAGGTCGCCATCGTGGTCAGCGTCGAGGACACGGTGGCCTTGTGGATGCCCGTCGCCCGGGCGATGTCGCTGAGGGTCAGGGGCTCCGTGGTGTGCCGGCGCAGCACCTCGAGGATCTGCATGGTGCGATCGAGCGCGGGAACCGCGGTGGGCATCTGTCTCCTCGGAAAGTTCTCAGTCTCGTATTCGAGACACCTGAGTGTCAGGGTGCGATCCCGCTGCGTCAAGGGCCGTCATCACCGCGCCGTCATCACCGCGCCGTCATCACCGCGCCGCCATCAGCGCGGCCGCGGCCAGCACCTCCTCCGTCGCCCGGGCCGCGGCCGGCACCACTGCGGTGTAGCGCAGGAAGCCGTGGACGAGCGAGGGGAACCGGAGGAGCTGCACCCGCACCCCGGCGGAGCTCAGTGCCTCGGCATAGGCCACGTCCTCGTCGTGCAGGGGATCGTGGCCCGCGGCGACGACGACCGCGGGCGGCAGGCCGGTCAGGTCCGCCGCGCGGAGCGGGGAGACCGCGGGGTCCGAGCGGTCCGCGGGCCCGTACGTGCGGAACAGGAACTCCATCTCGTCGACGCCGAGCACCAGGCCGACCCGGGTCCGGTACGACTCCCGCGTGAAGTCGTGGTCGACCACCGGATAGACCAGCAGCTGGCCACGGATCTCCAGGTCACGGCAGAGTCGCTGGGCCACGACGGCGGCGAGGTTCCCGCCCGCGCTGTCCCCGGCCACGATCACGGAGCGCCCCGCGCAGCCCCGTACGGCCCGCTCGGCGTCCTCGACCGCCGCCGGGAACGGGTGCTCGGGCGCCAGTCGGTAGTCGACGCTGCGGACCTCGCAGTGCAGCCGCTCGGCGAGCAGCCGGCAGAAGGGATCCAGGTAGTCCAGGTCGCCGACCGTCCAACCGCCGCCGTGGAACCACACGAGGACGAGGTCCGGGCGCGCGTGCGCGGGCAGGTAGCGGCGGATCGGGGGCTCGCCGCCCCGGCCCGGGTCGTCGACGACGGTGGCGAGCGCGGGGCCGGGAGCGCAGGCCCCTCCGCCGGCCCGGACCCGGGCGCGCGCCTCCGCCGGGGTCAGGGCGCTGAGCGGGGCCGCGCCCGAGGTCCTGACCTGCTCCAGCAGGGCGGCGAAGTCCGGATCCAGGCCGGGGTGGCGGTCGAGCAGGGTGGCCGGTGACGGCTCCGTCATGGTTCTCCTCCAACTTTCTGTCGTCTCCCACTAGATAATGCTGTCTCTCATGTGAGACGGTCTACCCCCGGATCGTCGCTGTCGGGGTCGACGTTCCATCCCGTTCCCCTCCGGTCCCGCCGAACTCGAGCCGGACCCCGGACCCATACGAACTCACGACATACGACGGCAAAGGAGCGGTCGACGGTGAACACGACCGGCAAGTTCGGCAGGGCGTCCGCGCTACCACGGTCCCTGCGCGTCCTGGCGGGGGCCGCCGCCGTGGCGCTCTCCGTCGCGGCCTGCGGCGGCGGTGGCGGCGCCGCCTCCACCTCGGGGACCGGTGGCGTGTGGCACGTCGGGGGATCGATGATCCTCTCCGGTGCCGCGGCGTCCTACGGCTCCAACATGGCGGGCGGCATGCTCGCCTACTTCGAGGACGTCAACGCCAAGGGTGGCGTGGCGGGCAGGAAGATCCAGCTCGACCAGGCCGACGGCGGGCTCGTCGCCGCCCAGACCATCCAGAGCATCAAGCAGCTCTCCCAGCAGAACGACGCGATCGTGATCGGCGGTCTGCTGCCGTCGAGCGCGGTGCTCAACGCCAAGTCCGCGATCGAGCAGGCCAAGGTCCCGGTGCTCCTCGGATCGCCGGTCACCTCGATGGTCCGCCCGGCGATGGACTACGTCTACGGCGGCGGTGCGCCGCTGTTCGGCGACGAGGCGTTCATGCAGGCGGACTTCGCCAAGGCCAAGCTCATCCAGCCCGGACAGGCCCCGCGCGTCGCGTTCGTCTACCAGATCTCCGCCGAGTCGCAGCTCTGGGCGGACAACATCCAGAAGCTGGCCGCCCAGAACGGCTGGAACGTCGTCGGCGTCGAGTCCTACCAGGTCGGCACCACGGACTTCGCCGCGCAGGCCGCCAAGATCGGCGCCGCGAAGCCCGACATCATCTTCGGGGCGTTCGACCAGTCGAACTTCGCGTTCATCAAGGCGCTCATGGCCTCGAACGTCACCGCGCCGCTCGTCGCCAACCAGGGCGGACCGCACGCGGACCAGATGCAGCAGCTGAACTACCCCGCCCTCTACGTCGGCCGCCAGATCGTCTACCCGACCGGTGACGAGCCGGCCGTGACCGCGTACCGCGACCTGGTGAAGAAGTACGCCCCGCAGGCCGACGTCCAGTCGCACATCACCCAGTACGGCTACCTCCAGGCGAAGATCATCGTGGGCGCGCTGCAGAAGTGCGGCAACGACTGCACCCCGGCGAAGATGAACGACACGCTCAAGTCGACGACCTCGATCGACACCGGCGGCTTCACCTTCACCCCGATCACCTACTCGGCGCAGTCGACCCAGGGTCTGGACAGCGAGAAGTTCTACACCTGGGACAAGGCCTCCCAGCAGGTGAAGCTCCTGCCCGAGTCCTACACCTACAAGGGCCAGGCGAGCTGACCCGTGGGCACCCTCGGAGCCGCCCTGAACGGGGTCCTGCTGCTCTCGGCGATCTACGCCCTGCTCAGCCTCGGCCTGGTGCTGATCTTCCGGGCGACCCGGGTGCTGAACTTCGCGGCCGGGGCGATCGGCCTGGTGGGCGCGTACCTGGTCTACGAGCTCTCGACGATCTTCGGGAGCTTCTATCCGGCCCTGGTCGTCGGCATCGTCGTCGCGATCGCGTTCGGTGCGCTGATCTACCTCGGGGTGCTGTCCCCGATCAGCGGCGCGCGGGCCAGCATCGGCGCCTCGACGGACGTCGGTGTGGTGCTCGGCACGATCATCCTGGCCGAGCTCCTGATCGCCGCGGTCCCGTTCTTCGCGGGATCGCGGGGCCGCCCGGTCGACGTCCCCCTGCCGGCCTGGCAGTGGAGCGCGGGCGGGCTCACGATCAGCAGCCTCCAGATCGTCGCGTTCGTGCTGATGATCGCCGTCGTGGTGGGGGTGGCGGTGGGCCTCAGGCGCTCACCGCTGGGCCTGCGGATGCGGGCGGCCGCGGACTCCCCGCGGCTGGCCCGCCTCAACGGGATCAGCACCCGCGAGGTCGCCACGGTGACCTGGGCGCTGTCGGCGCTGGTGAGCATGCTCGGCGTGCTGCTCTACGCCACCTCGACGGACCTGCAGCCCGCGAGCGCCGCGGGTCTCGGGGCGGCGCTGTTCCCGGCCCTGCTGCTGGGCGGCCTCGACAGCATCGGCGGCTGCATCCTGGGCTCGATCGTGCTCGCGCTCGTCCAGTCGTTCTCCGCGGTGTACCTCGGCGGCGAGTGGATGGCGGTGTCGCCCTACATCTTCCTGCTGCTGGTGCTCATCGTCCGGCCGCAGGGCTTCTTCGGCAAAGCGGAGTTCAGCCGGCTATGAGCATCCTGCAGAACCTCAAGCGCCGTCCCGCGCAGACCAGCCGGTCGGTGCGCCGCACGTCGCTCGTCCTCGTCGCCGTGCTCGCGCTCTACGCGCTGCTCGCCGCCGTCGGGGCGGTCGACGGGGCCTACCTCGGCCAGGGCGCGGTCGTCCTGATCGCCGCGTTCGGCGCCTACGGCCTCAACCTGATCACCGGGTACGCCGGGCTCGCCTCGATCGGCAACGCCGGCTTCATGGCGATCGGCGGCATCATCGGCTGGTCCGTCCTGGAGTCGACCGGCAGCTTCGAGCTCGCGCTCCTGCTGGGTGGTGTCGCGGGACTGGTGTCCGGCGGGATCGTCGGCGCGATCGCGTTGCGCTGGCACGGTTTCTACCTCGTCCTCGCGACGCTGGCCGTGCAGGCGATCGTGGTCTTCGTCCTGCAGGAGATCCAGCTCGCGCCGGGGAGCGAGTACCTGGCGGGCTTCACCTTCGGCCCGATGACGTTCTTCGGCGTCGACCTGTTCGACGACACCACGTGGACGGTCCTGCTGGCCGTGCTGCTCGCCGTCGTCGTCCTGCTCATCGCCGGGCTGGTCGACGGCCGGTTCGGCCGGGCCTGGATGGCCATCCGGGAGAACGAGCGGGCGGCGGACGTCTGCGGCATCAACGTCGTGTGGATGAAGATCCTGACCTTCGCCATCGGCTCCGCGATCATCGCCTTCGGCGGGGTCCTGGCCGCGGCGTACGCGGGCTCGATGTCCTACGAGAGCTTCACCCTCGAGGTGTCGACGTCGTTCGTCGCGATGATCATCGTCGGCGGGCTGGGGAGCATGGCGGGTCCGCTGCTGGGCGCACTCGTGGTGCGGCTCATCCCGTACGTCATCCAGTCCAACGGCAACACCGAGGTCGGCCGCGCCCTCAATGACATCAACGGCGGCACCGGGCTGCCCTTCCTGCAGACGATCCTCTACTGCGCGATCGTGCTGGCGTTCCTGGTCTTCGAGCCGATGGGCCTGGCGAACCTGGGCAACCGCCTCCGGGGGCTGCTGGCGCGCAGGCGGCGACCGGGTGGCGGCGACTCGGGCGGCGGGGATCCCGGCGGGGGACCGCCGGTGCCCGAACCGCCTCGCAACGATCCCGAACCCGTCGGGGCCGAGAGGAGCCGGGCGTGACCGTCACCGAAGCCACGACGGGGGTGCGCAGCCTCGAGGTCCGCGACCTCGTCGTCTCCTACCTCAACGGCCCCACCGCGGTCCGCGGAGCAGGGCTCTCGGCGCAGCCCGGCACCGTCGTCGCCCTCGTCGGGCCGAACGGGGCCGGCAAGACGACGCTGCTGCAGGCGATCGCCGGTCGCGAGCGGCGCACCGCCGCCCGGCTCGTGGGCGGCTCGGTGCGGCTCGGCGAGCGCGAGCTCTTCGGGCTGCCCACGGAGAAGGTCGCCCGCGCCGGGATCGCGATGATCCCGGACCGCGACAAGGTCTTCGGCGATCTCACCGTGGACGAGCAGATGCGGCTGGCGCTGCGCTTCCTGCCGCGCGGCGACCGGGCGAACTCCCGCACCGAGGTGCTGGAGGCGTTCCCGCGGGTCGCCGGGTGGCTGGAGCGCAAGGGCGCGCAGCTGTCCGGTGGCGAGCGGCAGCTCGTCGCCATGGCGGTGGCGCTGTGCCGGCGTCCGGCCGTCCTGTTGATCGACGAGATGTCCCAGGGTCTCTCGCCCGCGGCCGTGGTGATGGTGGGGGAGGCGCTCACCGAGCTCCGCACCCGCAACCTGGCCGTGGTGCTGGTGGAGCAGACCGCCTCGGTCGCCGAGCGCGTCTCGGACCGGGTGCTGGGATTCGTCCGCGGCGAGGTCGTGGACGCCGACTCCCCGGAGGTGCACGCGGATGGGCACTGAGACAACGGCCCTTGTCATCGACGACGTCGAGGTCGCCTTCGGCGCGGTCAAGGCGGTCAACGGGGCGTCGTTCCGCCTGCGGGGCACCGAGATCCTCGGGCTCCTCGGTCAGAACGGCGCCGGGAAGACCACGCTGCTCAACGCCGTGTCCCGCTCCGTGCGGCACACCCGCGGCCACATCGAGGTCCTCGGGCGGGACGTGGAGCAGCTGAAGCCGTACGAGGTCACGCGGCTCGGCGTCTCCCGCACGTTCCAGTCCGTGGCCGTGTTCGGGCAGCTCGACGCCATGCAGGTCGGCCTGCTCGGGACGGACTTCCTCGGGAAGGCCACCGTGGTCGAGCACGCGCTGCGGCTACCGAGGGCGCGCCGCGACGAGCGGGAGGCCACGGAACGGGTCCGCGAGGCCCTGGACTTCGTCGGCTTCCGGGCGCCGGTGGACCGCCGCCTCGGCGAGCTGTCCTACGGGCAGGCCAAGCTGGCCGACCTCGCCCGGGCGGTGTCCGGCCGGCCGCGGCTCATGTTGCTCGACGAACCCGCCGCCGGCCTGAACCTGGGCGAGCGCGGCGTGATCGCCGAGGCGATCGAGAAGGTGCACTCGGAGCTCGACGTGCCGGTGGTCGTCATCGAGCACGACATCGAGCTCATGCGCCGGCTCTGCCACCGCACGGTCGTGATGGACAGCGGCCGGGTGATCGGCGACGGCCCGCTCGACGAGCTCCTCGCCCGCCCCGAGGTCAGCGCCAGCCTCCTGGGCCGCGCCCCCGCCGCCTGAACCCTGTGAGTGGCGGCCGGGGGACGGCAGCCGGCGGGGCGGGTGAGCGGAGGCGCCAGAGCGACCATTGCCGCTCACGGGGTCTACAGGTCGGCCAGGATGCGCCGGAGGCGGTCGCGGGCGCGGTCGGCGACGCCCGGGCCGACGGGGAGGTAGAGGCGGTCGGCCTCGATTCCGGCCATCAGCTCCTCGGCGGCCTGCTCCGCGGTGATCGAGGGCAGGGAGTCCTCGGTGAACGCCGGGTCCAGCGGGGTGACCTCGGTCGATCCACCGTCGTACTGCGCGGGGCGGTTGCGGCCGGCGTCGCGGATCCGGGTGCCGACGGGGCCGGGGCAGAAGATCGTGGTGCGGACGCCGGGAGCGACCGTGCGCAGCTCGTGGTCCAGCCACTCCGACATGCCCAGGACCGCGTGCTTGGTGGCCGCGTAGGGGGTGATGCCGCCGCCGAGCAGACCGAGTGCGGTGACCGACGACGTGGTGACGACGTGCCCGCGCCCGGCCTGCACCAGGTGCGGCACGAACGCCCGGACGGTGTGCAGCGCACCCAGATAGTTGACGTCGGTGATCCACCGCCAGTCCTGTTCGGACTGTTCCCAGGTGTAGGCCCGCGGGCCGTTCACCCCGGCGTTGGCCATCACCAGGTCCACCCGGCCGTGCCGGGCCACCACGTCGTCGGCGAGTGACGCCAGCTGCCCGAAGTCCCGCACGTCGACCTCGGCGGTCTCCACGCCCGGGATCCCCAGCGCCTCGAGGGCCTGCTTCTCGACGTCCGCCGCCACGACGGTGAGCCCGCGCGCGGCCAGGGCCGCCACCACGGCGCGCCCGATCCCGCTCGCGGCGCCCGTGACCACCGCGACCTGGCCGGATTCCAGCTTCATGACGGTCCTCCACTGCTGACGTAGCTGCCGGACTGGGCGCGCACCACGATGCGGCCCTCGGCCTCGAGATCGCGCAGGGCCCGGCGGACGTGCGCGCGGCCGACCCGGAACCGGGCGGCGAGGGTGCGTTCGGCGGGGAGCCGGTCGCCGGGGGTCCGCTCGCGCAGCAGGCCGTCGAGCTGGTCGCGGATCCCGGTGCCGACCGGGCCGACCGGGCGGAGCCCGGTCACGGTGCCGTGGGCGCCGGGAGGCCCCACCGGGCGAGGGTCTCTGCCGGGGATCCGGGCTCCTGCACCCCGAACGGGGTGCGGCCGAGCCGCGGGGCCGGGGACGGCTGGGGCCCGTCCGGGGCGTCGAGGAACGAGCGCCGCGAGCGCATGTGCTCGTCCGCCACGGCCTCGTCCAGCCCCAGCACGGGGGTGACACAGGCGTCCATCGGATCGAAGACGTCGGTCCACTCGGCCCGGGTGCGCCGGGCGAACGCCTGCGCCACGGTCTTCTTCATCTCCGGCCACTGCGCACGGTCCCACTGGTCGGGGAGATCGGCCGGATCGAGACCCAGACCGTCGAGCAACCGTGCCCAGAACTGCGGCTCGATGCTGCCGACGGCCATGTACTCGCCGTCCGCGCAGGCGTAGACGTCGTAGAACGGGGCGCCGGTGTCCAGCTCGTTGCGGCCCGGCTCGCCCGGCCAGCGACCCTGGGCCCGACGCGACCACAGGCCCGTCATGAGCAGCCCGACGCCGTCGACCATGGCCGCGTCGACCACCTGGCCCTGCTCCTGGCGCAGCGCGGCGAGGATGCCGAAGGCCAGCATCATCCCGCCGCCGCCGTAGTCCGCCACGATGTTCACCGGCGGCACCGGCGCCTCGCCGGCGCGGGCGAACGAGCGCAGCGCACCCGTGAGACCGATGTAGTTGATGTCGTGCCCGGCCTGCTGGGCGCGCGGGCCGTCCTGGCCCCAGCCGGTCATCCGGCCGTAGACCAGCCGCGGGTTCACCGCGTGCGCGTCGGCGGGGCCGAGGCCGAGGCGCTCCATCACGCCCGGGCGGTAGCCCTCGATGAGCACGTCGGCGCGGGCGATGATCGCGAGTGCCTCGGCGCGGCCCTCGTCGGACTTGAGGTCGACGTGGTGCAGCGGGCGGCCGCGGGTCAGCGCGCCGATGTCGATGGGCGGTCGCGGGCGGTCGATCCGCAGGACGTCGGCACCCGCGTCCGCGAGCAGCATCGCGGCGAACGGGCCGGGGCCCAGCCCGGCGAACTCGACGACCTTCAGGCCGGTCAGGGGCCCGGGTAACGGGGTGCGGGACGGGTCGGGGGACGTGCTGGGTAACGAGCCTGCGGACACGATGGCTCCCTTCGGCGGTGCACCGTCGGCCCGCCCCGGTGAGGAATTGTCGTGTCAGTGATACTGCCGTCTCGTAGAAAAGACAAGTGTCGGGCAGGGGACGACCCCGGAGGATCGGGCCGTGTCTCAGACCAGGTGGAGGCCGAAGCCGTCCGGCAGCCGCCCGCCGGCGAGCTGGGTCACCCGGGCACAGGTCTCCAGCAGGCGCGGCGTGATCCGGTCCAGGTCGCGCTGGCGCACGGAACCGAGCTCGCCGTAGAGGTTCAGGGTCATGGTGACCTGGCCGTCCGGGCCGAAGACGGGCCCGATCACGGAGTTGACCGGTTCGTCGCCGTCCGCCGCCGTGCTGTAGTTGCGGATCTTGTCGGCGACGATCAGGGCCACCTCGAGCACCCGGTCGTCGGCCTGGCGCGCGGTCGCGCGGCTGACCTCTTCGAGCTGTAGCTGCAGGTCGTGCTCACCGCCGAGGGAGAAGCCGCGGGCGCGCAGCGCCGACACCGCGCCGAGATAGACATCCCGGTCGCCGCCGAACCCGGCCTGCATGCGGTCGATCCAGTCGCCGAGCTCCTCCGGGCCCGCCCAGGCCTTGAAGATCGTGCCGACCGGCGGCACGAGCGGCACCCGCTGCCCGGTCCGCATCTGCAGGTGGGCGGGCTGGGTGTTGCCGAGCATGTCCAGGATGACGAGGTCCTCGCCCTCCCGGACGATCACCGCACAGCTCAGGCCGCTGCGGGCGGCGAGGCGGACCATCTCCTCGCGGCCCCGGACGAAGCCCGGGTAGCGCCGGGCGTACGCGTGCGACAGGCCCACGAACCGGCTGCCGATCGTGTAGCGCCGGGACTCGTCCCGGTGGACCATCCCGTAGCTCTCGAGCGTGTTCAGCGTCGACGCGCAGGTGGCCTTGTGGATGCCGGTCGCCCGCGCGACGTCGCTGAGCGTCAGCGGATCGAGCGGGCGGTCGCCCAGCAGGTCGAGGATCTGGACCGTCCGGTCCAGCGCGGGAACCGCAGTCGGCATGGGTGGGCACCTCTCGGGGAAACGTCTCGCCCACGATACAAGCGGTGGATCAGGGAGCTGTGCCGACGCGCACGATCAGCATCGTCACGCCCTCCGGGCCGGTGGTCCACCGATGCCCGACGCCGCGCACCACCACGCAGTCCCCGACCCCCAGCGCGTGAGCGCCGTCCGTGAGGCCCAGCGTGACCGCACCCGCGACGACGCAGTCGAGGTCGATGCTCGCGGTGAAGTGCGGCGGGATGTCGTGGTCGGGCGGGAAGGTCGCGACCTTCCACTGCAGCACGCCGGGCGGGGGCGAGTTGTCGTAGAAGGCTGCCGCCGCGGCCGGGAGCGCACCGGGCGGCCACTGGGCGGACTCCCACAGCGCGTCCGTGCCGGTGGTGTCGATGTCGCGCACCGACTCCAGGAACGACAGCCCGTCGGCACCGGCCCCGGTGACCAGCAGCCTCACGGCAGCTCCGCCCCGAGGGGGACCTGGATCTGGCGGAGCTCCAGGAACGCCTCCATGCCCTCGACGCCGCCCTCCCGGCCCAGCCCAGACCGCTTCATGCCGCCCGCGGGCTGGTCGATCGCCCGGCCCGTCGTGTTGATCTGGAACGTACCGGTGCGGATCCGCAGGGCCACCTCGTAGCCGCGGGCGACGTCCGCCGTCCACACCGACCCCGCCAGGCCGTACTCCGAGTCGTTCGCGATCCGGATCGCGTCGTCCACGCCGTCGTGGACGAAGACGGTCAGGACCGGGCCGAAGATCTCCTCGCGCGCGATCCGCATGTCCGGGGTGACCTCGTCGAACAGGGTGGGCTCGACGAACCACCCGGTCGGCAGGTGCGCGGGGCGGCCGCCGCCCAGGACGAGCCGCGCGCCCTGCTCCCGGCCGCTGCGGACGTAGGCCTCGACGCGGTCGCGCTGACGGGCGGTGGCGAGCGGGCCGACCTGGGTGGCGGGGTCCGTCGGGTCGCCGACGCGCAGCGCGGCCAGGGCGTCCTTCAGCGCCGCGACCCACTCGGCGTGCCGGGAGCGGGGGACGATGATCCGCGAGCGCGAGGTGCACTGCTGGCCGCACAGGTTCACCCCGGCCGCCGCGACCACACCGGACACGAACTCGGCGGGCTCCGCGTCGTCGAGCACGATCGAGGCGGACTTGCCGCCCAGCTCGAGGATGCTCCGGGTGATGTTCGGCGCCGCGCCGCGCAGCACCTCGGCCCCCACGGCCGAGCTGCCGGTGAAGGACACCAGGTCCACGTCCGCATCGGCGACCATCCCCGCGGTGGTCGCCGGGTCGGCGTAGACGATGCCGAGGGCGCCCGGCGGCAGGCCGGCCGCCTCCGCCGCCTCGCCCAACGGGCCGAAGGTCAACGGACCCTCCGACGCCGGTTTGAGGACGACGGTGCAGCCCACCGCGAGCGCCGGCGCGATCTTCAGCGAGGCGAGCAGGAGCGGGCTGTTCCACGGCGTGATCGCCAGGACCACGCCCACGGGCACGCGCAGGACCCGGGCCGTGCGCCGCGCGTCGACCTCGCGGTCCTCCTGACGCGGCAGCGTCCGGGCGAGGTCGGCGTAGCGCCGCCACATCTCGATCGCGGTCGCGACGGCGCCGCGGGCACCGGTCACCGGCTGGCCGAGCTCGCGGACGCAGGAGGCCGTGAGCTCGTCGTGGCGGGCCTCGAGGTGGTCCGCGATCCGGTGCAGCACCGCGGCGCGCTCGTCGGCGCCCAGGCGCGGCCACGGGCCCTCGTCGAATGCCGCCCGGGCTGCGGCGACCGCACGTCGGGCCTGCGCGGAATCGGCCTGGGCCAGCTGCAGCACCGTCTCCTCGGTCGCCGGGTTCACGACGGGATGGAGCGACCCGGCGCCCGGGATCCGTTCGCCGCCGATGAAGAGCTCAGGCGTGGACATTTGTCTCCTCTGTGAGTGAACTGTCTCTCGAAAGAGACAGTCGTCCGGCCGCGACGGCCTCGTCAAGCTCTTGAGTCTCCTACTAGATAATTCTGTCTCTGATATGAGACAGTCGAGAGGGCGGCGCAACGGTCTCTCTCCCGAGCCGGCGCGCCGCCACCCCGGTCCCGACGTCGTCGACAGGCGGTGCACCATCCGCGCAGCAATCGCTACCGAGGCTCATCAGCCGCTCTCCGTCGAGGAGATCTCCCTCGCCGCGCCCACGAGCACGCAGGTCGTGGTGCGGATGGCGGCCGCGGGCCTGTGCCACAGCGACCTCAACGCACTGGAGGGCCGGACGACCCCGGCCGGCTGGCCGCTGATCCCCGGCCACGAGGGCTACGGCACCGTCGAGTGGGCGGGGGCCGACGCCACGTCGGTGCGGGTCGGCGACCGGGTGTTGTTCACGTTCGTCGGCAGCTGCCAGGCCTGCTACTGGTGCCTGCGCGGCGAGCAGCACCTCTGCACGAGCTTTCGCACCGCGCCGACGCCCAAGGGGCATCGGGGCGACACCCCGGTCTACGGGCACGCCGGGCTCGGCGCCTTCGCCGAGCAGGCGCTCGTCGACCACCGCTCCCTGGTGACGATCGACAGCGACCTGCCCGCATCGCAGCTCGCGCTGATCAGCTGCGGGGTCGCCACCGGGGCGTCCGCGGTGGAGCGCTGCGCGAACCTCGACGCGGCGGGCTCGATCGCCGTGCTCGGCTGCGGGGGCGTGGGGCAGGCCGCGATCCAGGCCGCCCGGATCCTGGGCGCGACCACGATCGTCGCGCTGGACCCGTCGCCGTCGCGGCGGGAGTACGGGCTGACGTTCGGCGCCACCCACGCGTTCGACCCGCTCGACCCGGCCACCGCGGCCGCCGTGAAGGACCTCACCGGCGGCCGCGGCGTGGACTCGGTGATCGAGGCGGTCGGGCGGCAGTCCGTGGCGCAGAACGGGTTCGAGATCCTGCGCCGCGGCGGCACCATGGTCCTGATCGGCTCGTCTGGCCCCGGGGAGACCGCCGGCTGGTCGATCTACGAGCAGATGGTCGACGCCAAGCGCGTCGTCGGCTCCCTGTACGGCAACGCCCACCCCCGGCGGGACTTCGCCCGCCTCGCCGCCCTCGCCGAGAGCGGCTCCCTCGACCTCGCGTCCATGGTCAGCGCCGAGCTGCCCCTCGACCGCATCAACGACGCCGTCTCGGCCCTGCACCACGGCGAGGGCCTCCGCACGGTCCTCGTGTTCTGAGTAGGAGAAGGATGACCACCACCGAACTCGCCCAGGGCCTGATCACGCCCGAGGGCGTCGCGACGATGCGGGAGCTGGTGCAGGTCGAGCTGCGCCGCCCCTTCATCCTCAACACGCAGATCACCTACGACGCCGTGCGCAAGTACTGCTGGGGCATCGGCGACGACAACCCGCTCTACCTCGACGAGGACTACGCCCGCACCAGCGAGTACGGCGCACCCGTTGCGCCGCAGGGACTGCTGTACACGACGCACCCGACGTACGTGCAGGTCGGACTGCCGGGTGTGCACGGTCTGCACGCCGGCACCGACTGGACCTTCTTCGCCCCGGTCCCGACCGGCTTCACCCCGCGCGTGTCGTGCTGGCTGAACCGGATCGAGGAGCGGGAGAGCTCCCTGGCCGGGAACTCGGTCTGGGTCTTCTTCACCACGGTCTACGCCGACCAGGACGGGAAGGTCATCGCGCAGTCGGAGTCCTACTCGATCCGCAGCGAGCGGAAGAAGAGCCGCGAGCGCGGCAAGGAGTCCGGCAAGGTCATGAAGGTCTGGACGCCCGAGGAGCTGGAGCCGATCGAGCAGAAGATCGTGGACTACACCCGCCGCGGCGGGGTGGAGCGCTTCTGGGACGACGTCTGCGTCGGGGACGCCGCCGGTGAGCTGCTCAAGGGCCCGCTCTGCGCCACGGACATGATCGCCTGGTACGGCGGCTCGCAGCCGGTCTACCAGCCGGCGCACGGCATGGCGCTCAAGCACTACCGCAGGCACCCGAAGTGGGCCCACCGCAACGCGCAGCTCGGCGTGCTGGAGCCCAACATCCGCGTGCACGAGAGCATGGACGCGGCGCGGTCGTCGGGGCTGGCCGCGCCGTACGACGTGGGCATCCAGCGCCACCAGTGGCTGTTCCAGATGCTCTCGGACTGGGGCGGCGACGGTGCGTTCACCAAGCAGTGCTCGGTCCAGTTCCGCGGCATGAACTACTTCGGCGACCTGACGACGATCGCGGGCACGGTCACCGAGAAGTTCGTCGACGCCGACGGGGACGCCGTCGTCCGGCTCGAGGTGCACAGCACCAACCAGGACGGCAAGGACATCATGCCGGGCTCGGCGCTGGTCGCCCTGCCGCGCCGCGACGGGCACCGGCCGGTGGCCGCGGCGGCCGCGCGGACGCAGGACTTCGAGACCCGGCTCGCCGAGCTCGCGCCCGACCTGAAGCGGCTCCCGCAGTGAGCGCCACCGTGAGCGCCCCGACCGGGGCCGGTCCGACGGGGACCGCTCCGGACCGGAGCCGGCCGCTGACGGGGTACCGGGTCCTCGACTTCACCCACGCCGCGGCCGGCCCGTACGCGACGATGTGGCTCGCGGACCTGGGCGCCGAGATCGTGAAGATCGAGAAGCCCGGCCGCGGCGACGGCGCCCGCTACATGGGCGAGCCGATGCACGGGCCCAAGCACTCCGACTACTTCGTCGCGCTCAACGCGGACAAGCAGAGCGTGTCGCTGAACCTGCACACCCCCGAGGGCGTGGCGCTGGCCCGCGAGCTCGTGGCGCACTGCGACATCGTGGTCCAGAACTTCCGGCCCGGGGTGATGGACAAGCTGGGCCTCGGGTTCGCCGATCTCGCGCCGCTGCGGGAGGGGCTCGTGTACTGCTCGCTCTCGGCGTTCGGCGCGGAGAGCTCGTGGCGGGGCCGCCCGGCCAACGACATCATCATGCAGGGCGTGACCGGGATGATGGACATCACCGGCGAGCCGGAGGGCGATCCCGTCCGCGTCGGCGTCCCGATCTCGGACTTCTCCACCGGGCTGTTCGGGCTCTCCGGGGTGCTCGCCGCGCTGCTCGCCCGGCCCGCGCACCCCGAGGGACAGCACGTCGAGGTCTCGATGTTCGACGCCACGCTCGCCCTCATGGCCAACTACATCCCGTCCGTGCAGGACCTGGGCAAGCCGGTCCCGCGGATGGGCCGCGGACACCCGCAGATCGTGCCCTACCAGGCGTTCCGCTGCGGCGACGGCGGCTACGTGATCATCGGCGCCTTCACCTCGGCGTTCTGGCGGCGCCTGGCCGCGGCGCTGGACCACGAGGAGTGGATCACCGACGAGCGGTTCGCCACCAACGCCGCCCGGATGGAGAACCGGCACGTCCTCGTCCCGCTGATCGAGGACATCCTGGCGGGGGACACGCGCGACGCGTGGTGCGCCGTGCTGGAGACGGCCGACGTGCCGCACACCCCCGTGCACACCGTGCCGGAGGCGCTGGCGAGCGTGCAGGCGCAGGAGTCGGGCACGACGATCGAGGTGCACGACCCGGCGCGCACCCGCAGCGGGCACGTCGCCGCCAACCCGGTCCGGTCGAAGGCCTGGCCCACGAGGGAGCACACCACCTCGCCGCACATCGGCGAGCACACCGCCCGCGTCCTGACCGGGCTGCTGGGCAAGTCGGAGCAGGACGTGGACGCGCTGGTCGAGGCCGGCGTCGTCGGGCGGGAGGAGACGGCATGACCGGGCCGCAGGACACACCGCAGGGGACGGCACGGAGGACCGCCGGTCCCCTCGCCGGGATCAAGGTCCTCGACCTCGCCCACCAGTACGCGGGCGCGCTCGCCGGCAGCATGATGGCCGACTTCGGCGCGGACGTCGTGGCGGTGGAGCACCCGAACGGCAACATGGTCCGCACCATGCTGCCGCTCAAGGACGGCACGTCGCTGTGGTGGAAGGTCGCCGGCCGCGGCAAGCGGGCGATCACGCTGAAGCTCTCCGACCCCGAGGGCCGCGAGCTCGCGCTCAAGCTGGCCCGCGAGGCGGACGTGATCATCGAGAACTTCCGGCCCGGCACCCTCGAGCGCTGGCAGCTGGGCCCGGCGGACCTCGAGGCCGCGGGCGTCGACGCCGTGATGCTGCGGATCAGCGGGTTCGGCCAGACCGGCCGGCACCGCACCCGTCCCGGGTTCGGGTCGGTGGCCGAGGCCATGAGCGGGTTCGCCCATCTCACCGGCATGCCGGACGGCCCGCCGACCTTCCCCTCCACCACGCTGGCCGACGGCGTCACGGGCACCTTCGGCTGCCTCGGCGTGATGGCCGCGCTGACCGGCAAGTTCCGCGGGGTGGCGCCGGCGGGCGTCCAGGTCGTGGACGCCTCGCTGGTCGAGTCGCTGTTCCGGCTCATCCCGACGCAGGTCATCGGCTACGACCAGCTCGGCCTGGTGCCCATGAGGCCCGGCAACTTCATCGGCGACCACGGGGTGCTGCGCAACCTGTACGAGTCCAAGGACGGGGTCTGGTTCACCGCCAGCGCCGTCGGTGCCGCGACGATCCGCCGCATCCTCACCACGGTGAGCGCCGAGGACCTCATCCCCGAGATCGAGACCACGCTGGCCAGCCACGACCGCGACACGCTGGAGGGCTTCTTCCGGCGGGCCGACGACCGGGTGGTGGCCTGGGCGAAGGAGCGGACGTACGCCGAGATCGACGCGGCGCTGCTCGCCGGCGGCGTGGTCTACGAGCGGGTGTACGACATCGCCGCCATCTACGAGGACCCCTTCTTCACCGAGCGCGAGAACATCATCGACGTCAAGGACGTCGAGCTGGGGCGGGTGAAGATGCAGGGCATCGCGCCGAAGCTGCCCGGCTACGACCTGGAGGTCCGCCACGCCGGACCCTCCCGCGGCCAGGACACCGAGGCCGTGCTCGGCGAGCTGGGCCTCGACGCGGAGGAGATCGCGGGGCTGAGGGAGAGGAACGTGCTGTGAGGGACTTCCGACCGCTCGGCGCCGCGCGGTCCCGGCTGGGCGAGAACCCGACCTGGCGGCCGGACTCCCGCGAGCTCTGGCACGTCGATGTCCACAACGGACTCTTCCGGCGCACCGACTGGGCGACCGGGGAGACCGTGGACCGGAAGGTCGGGGAACGCGTGACGTTCGTGCTGCCCGCCGCGGACGGCTCGGCGATCGTGTCCGTCGCCCACGGCCTCGGATCCCTGCCGGCCTCCGGTCAGGCCGAGCCGCAGCTGCCGATCGAGAGCGATCTGCCGACGACCAGCATCAACGACGGCAAGGTCGACCCGCGCGGGCGGCTCTGGTTCGACACCCTGGACCGGCCGCAGCGGCAGGACCACTGCGCGCTCTACCGGCTCGACGCGCCGGACAGGGCGTCGCCGCAGGTCCCGGGGGTGTTGCTGGGCAACGGGATCGGGTGGTCGCCCTCGGGGGACCGGATGTACTTCGTGGACAGCCGCCGCCAGCGCATCGACGCGTTCGACTACGACCTCGACACCGGCTCGCCGGGCGAGCGCCGCGTGCTGGCCGAGATCCCCGAGGCCGAGGGCATGCCGGACGGGATGGCCGTCGACGCCGAGGGCGTGGTCTGGGTCGCGCTCTACGGCGGCTGGCAGCTGCACCGGTACTCGCCCGCGGGGGAGCTGCTCGAGAAGGTCGCCGTGCCCGTGCGGTACCCGACCTGCCCCGGGTTCGCCGGCCCCGACCTGACGACCCTCGTCGTCACCACCGCCTACGCCTACCTCCAGGACGAGGGCGAGCCCATCGGGGAGCTCGACGGCGCGGTCCTCGCCGCCGACGTCGACGTCCCCGGGCTGCTGCCCCCGCCCTCCTCGATCAGCCTGGAAGGACTGTCATGAGCACCGCCACCACCCCGCTCGTCTCCGAGATGATCATCGGAGACGAGATCCTGACCGGCGCCTCCGGCCCGTCGCTGACCCACCACTACGCCGCGACCGGCGAGCCCAACGGCGAGGTACCCCTCGGCGGGACGCCCGAGGTGCAGGCCGCCGTCGCCGCCGCGAAGGCCGCGCTGCCGGTGTGGGAGAAGCTCGGCCCGGTCGAGCGCCGCAACCGGCTCGCCCGGCTCGCGGATATCGTCGAGTCCTGGACGGACCGGTTCGAGGCCATCGCCTCGGCCGAGACCGGCATGCCGCGGCAGGGCTTCGCCTGGCGCGTGAAGCTCTCCTGCGAGTGGATCCGCACGTACGTGGGCTACGCGG
Organism: Pseudonocardia ailaonensis; assembly: GCF_039531635.1. NCBI lineage: Bacteria > Bacillati > Actinomycetota > Actinomycetes > Pseudonocardiales > Pseudonocardiaceae > Pseudonocardia > Pseudonocardia ailaonensis. The sequence continues at coordinate 199,198 of NZ_BAAAQK010000005.1, forward strand.
ACAAGGTCGGCGGCGACCTCACCGCGTCGGCGGACGACGGGTCGCTGGAGTACACGCGGCTCGAGCCCTACGGCGTCGTCGGCATCATCATCACCTGGAACTCGCCGCTGCTGTCGCTGTGCATGAAGATCCCGGCGGCGCTGGCGGCCGGCAACACGATCGTCGTCAAGCCGTCGGAGCTCACGCCGTACACGCCGGCGCTGTTCGGGCGGGCGTGCCTGGAAGCGGGGATTCCGCCGGGCGTGGTGAACATCGTGGTCGGCGGCGCGGAGGCCGGTGAGGCCCTGACGGTGCACCCGGACGTCGAGAAGATCTCGTTCACCGGTGGGCTCACCACCGCCGCGGCGATGATGCGTTCCGGTGCGCCGCTGGTGAAGCCGTTCTGCTTCGAGCTGGGCGGCAAATCGGCGTACATCATCTTCCCCGACGCGGACATCGACCTGGCCGTGTCGCTGGCGTCGAAGGAGATGTCGAACGCGGGGCAGTCCTGCAAGTTCGGCTCCCGGATCTTCGTCCACGACGCCGTCTACGCCGAGTACCAGGCCACGCTGCACGCGGCGATCGGGAAGGTCGTCGTCGGGGACCCGGAGGACACCGGCACCACGATGGGCCCGCTGATCACCGCGGGTGCGCAGGAACGGGTGCTCGGGTTCGTGGAGGGCGCCCGGGACCGCGGGGACGGGAAGATCCTGATCGGCGGTGGGGCTCCCACGTTGGCCGCGCCCTTCGCAGGCGGCTACTTCGTCAACCCGACGGTCTTCGAGGACGTCGACCCGGCCAGCCCGCTGGGCCAGGAGGAGATCTTCGGTCCGGTCTTCGGGATGTTCCGCTTCACCGACGAGGAGGCGATGACCGAGCTGGTCAACTCCACCAAGTTCGGGCTGTCGAACTACGTGCACACCCGCGACCTGCGCACCGCCACCCGGATGGTGCACCGGCTCAAGTCCGGCACGGTCTACGTCAACGACGCCAACCGCCGCAACCCCGGCGCCCCCTTCGGGGGGTTCCGCGCCAGCGGGATCGGCAGCGAGGGCGGCCGCCGCGGGCTCGAGGAGTTCCTGCGCGCCAAGACGGTGGGGCTGGCATGAGCCGCTTGAAGGATTCGATCGCGCTGGTCACGGGCGGGGCCTCGGGGATGGGGCTGGCCTCGGCCCAGCGGTTCGCGGAGGAGGGGGCCACGGTCGTCGTCGCCGACCTGGACCTGGCCGCGGCCGAGGCCGCGGTCAAGGAGATCGGGCGGGACTCCCGCGCCGTGCAGGTCGACGTCGGCTCGGTCGACAGCCTGCGCGCGATGTTCTCCTACGTGGAGCAGGAGTTCGGCCGGCTGAACGTGCTGTTCAACCACGCCGGCGTCCCCGGTCCGCCCGGGCTGGAGCTGACCGAGGAACAGTTCGACCGGGTCGTCGACATCAACCTGAAGAGCCAGTTCTTCGGGACCTCGCTCGCACTTCCGTTGCTGCGCAAGGCCGCCCCGCGCGCGTCGATCATCTACACGTCGTCGATCTCCGGGCTGATGGGTGCGCCGAGCAGCCCGATCTACGGGATGACGAAGGGCGGCACGCAGATCCTGATGCGGTCCGTGGCCAAGCAGCTCGGGCCGGAGGGCATCCGCGCCAACGCGATCTGCCCCGGCCCCACGAACACCCCGATGCTGCGGACGTTCGTGGACCCGGACCGCGCGGGGATGGACGAGGGCGACGAGTACGAGAAGCAGGTCGCCGCCCGCGCCGCACGGATCCCGCTGCGCCGGGCGGCCGAGCCGGGGGACACCGCCGAGGTGGCGCTGTTCCTCGCCTCCGAGGAGTCCCGGTACGTCACCGGGACCTGGATCCCGGTCGACGGGGGCCTGAGTGCCTAGCTTCCCTTCGGTCACCCTGCGCATGCTCGACACGGGTGCGCGCCTGGGGATGCTGACCGGCCCGGACGACACGTTCCGCGCGGTCGTCGACCGGCAGCTGGCGAGGCGCGCCGAGCTGGCGGGTATCTGGTCGAGGTACGGGGCGGTGGACCCGACGTACTTCGGCTCCGGGCACCACTGGATGTCGCACCCCCAGCAGTTCGCGGACCCGTGGACGGTGCTCGGGTACGTCGCCGCGGCGTGGCCCGAGGCCCACCTGAACAGCAACTTCATCCAGCTGCCGCTGTTCTCCCCGATCGACGTGGCGGAGAAGGTGGTCACGCTGGACCGGCTCGCGCTCCGCGGCGTGACCTATGTGGTCGGTCTGGGCTGGCGGCCGGAGGAGTTCGCCGCGGCGGGCACGGACGTGAGGTACCGGGTCGGCCGGTTCACCGAGATCGTCGAGACCTGCCGGGCGCTGTGGGCGGGCGAGGACGTGAAGCCCGGCAAGCACTTCCAGGTGTCCGGACGGCTCGGTGCGCTGCCGCGGGAGGAGCCCACGCTGGTGTTCGGGGTGCAGAGCCCCAAGGCCGCGGAGCGGGCCGGCCGGCTCGCGGACGGGCTGCACGTGTCCTGGGTGATGGACCACGAGAGCAACAGCCGGATCAACGCCGCCTACCAGGCCGCGCTGGTGCGCGAGCCGCGGTACTGGGCCCTGGCGAAGTTCCTGTCGGTGGACGAGGACCCCGCGCGGGCGGAGTCCCGGCTGGACCGGATGAGCACGATGTTCGACTGGTACGCCTCGGCGACGACCTGGACCAGCGCGGACGTCACCACCGCCATCACGCGGGAGCAGGAGTCGGAGAAGCGCACGATCACCGGCACCGCGAAGTCCGTGGTGGACCAGCTGGTGCCCTTCGCCCGCGAGTTCCCCTACACCGATCTCGTGCTGACCTGGCTGGCGCCTGGGACGGACGACGCCGAGAACCGGGACCACTTCGCCTACCTGTGCGAGTCCGTGGTCGCGCCCCTGTTCGACGAGCTCGGCGTCCCCGCGGACCAGCGGACCCTGAAGATCTAGGAGAACCATGTCCCGGGAAGTGCTGGTCTGCGAGCCGCTGCGGACCCCCATCGGCCGCTTCGGCGGCGCGCTCTCGACCGTCCCCGCCGTCGACCTCGGTGTGCGGGTGGTGCGGGAGCTGATCGACCGCGTCGGCATCGCTCCGGAGCAGGTCGACGACGTGATCCTCGGCCAGTGCTACGCCGGCGGCGAGAACCCGGCGATCGGCCGGATCGTGGCGCTCGACTCCGGGCTGCCCGTCACCACTCCTGGCGCGCAGGTGGACCGCCGCTGCGGCTCCGGCCTGCAGTCCGTGATCAACGCCGTGCTCACGGTCGGCTCCGGCGCGGGGGACGCGGTGATCGCCGGCGGCGCCGAGAGCATGAGCCAGGTCGAGTACTACGCGACCGGTATGCGCTTCGGTCCGCCCGGCCCGAAGATCGAGCTGCACGACCGGCTCGCCCGCGCCCGGCAGACACCCGGCGGGCGGCACCACGTCGTCGAGGGCGGGATGCTGGAGACGGCCGAGAACGTGCGACGGATCCACTCCATCCCGCGCGAGGAGCAGGACGAGCTCGCCCTCCGCTCGCACCGACGCGCCGTCGAGGCACACGAGTCCGGGCTGTTCGCCGCCGAGCTCGTGCCGGTGGAGACCGCGCGCGGTGTGGTCGACCGCGACGAGCACCCCCGCCCCGACACCACCGCCGAGTCCCTGGCGCGGCTCAAGGCGGTGCGGCGCGGCGTCGACCCCGACGCCACCGTCACCGCGGGCAACTCGTCCGGGCAGAACGACGGCGCGGCGGCCTGCCTGGTCGCGACCCGGGACGTCGCCGCGACCCTGAACGTCGCCGTGGCGGCACGGATGGTGTCGTGGGGAGTCGCCGGCGTCGAACCCGAGCTCATGGGTCTCGGCCCGGTCCCGGCGGTCGAGGCCGCGCTCCGCCGCGCCGATCTCACCATGGCCGACATCGACCTGATCGAGCTCAACGAGGCCTTCGCCGCCCAGGTCCTCGGCTGCACCCGGGAGTGGAAGTTCGCCGAGTCGGACCTCGACCGGCTCAACGTCCGCGGCTCCGGCATCTCGCTCGGCCATCCCGTGGGCGCCACCGGCACCCGGATCCTGGCCACGGGCCTGCGCGAGCTCGCCCGCCGCGACGGCCGGTACCTGCTGGTCACCATGTGCATCGGCGGTGGTCAGGGGCTCGCGGCGATCTTCGAGCGGGTCACCCCGTGACCCGGGCCGTCACGGTCGACGGGCTCCGGCTCAACCTCCTCGTCGACGGCGAGGGCCCGCCCACCGTCTTCCTGCACGGCGGCGGCCTCACGGCCCACACCTGGCGGCGGGTGGTCGACGACCTGCGGCGCGACCACCTGTGCGTCGCGGTCGACCTGCGCGGCCACGGGGACAGCGACTGGTCGCCCACGGCCGACTACGGGCTCGCGCGGCTCGCGGCGGACCTGCGCGGCGTCGTCGGCGGGCTGGGGTTGGAGCGCCCGCACCTGGTGGGGATGTCGCTGGGCGGACAGACCGCCCTGCACGCCGTCTGCCACGGGTTCGAGGCCCGGTCGCTGGTCCTGGTGGACGTGGGCCCGCGGATGCTGGGCACCCCGGACAACCCGATCCGCGGGTTCATGCGCACCTACCGCTACCCGACCTTCGACGAGGCCCTCGACGCCGCGCAGCGGTTCCAGCCGGGCCGGGACCGGGCGGCGCTCGCGGAGAGCCTCCGGCGCTCGATGCGGCCCCACGACGACGGTTCGTGGAGCTGGAAGTGGGATCCGGACCGCCGCGAGACCTACGGGGACCGCTCCGCCGCCGCCCGGGGCCTCTGGCCGCTGCTGGGCGGGGTGACCTGCCCGACCCTCGTCGTCCGGGGATCGGAGAGCCCCGTGTTCGGCGAGCGCGACGCCCGCGAGTTCGTCGCCACCCTGCCCGACGCCCGGCTCGAGACGCTGGCCGCCGGCCACAACGTCCAGACGGAGCGTCCGGCCGAGCTCGCCGCCCTGATCCGTACCCATCATCAACATGTCTCCGATGAGATAAGGCTGTCTTGACTAGGAGACGAGAACGAGTCATCGTTCTCTCCGGCACGGCAGCGACGCCCCCAGGAGGACCCCAGATGACCCCACCCCCCGAGGACCCCGCGCCCAGTGCCGAACTGGTGGCCGCGGCGCGCACGCTCTCCGCGGAACGGCTGCGCTTCGCCGTGCCGGCCTGCCTCGTCAGCTTCGGCGGGTTCGTCGTGATCACCGTCCTGGCCGGCTTCACGACCGTGCTGAACGTGACGGTCGTGGGCCCGCTGAACCTGCTGACGCTGCTGATGGTGCTGGGCTTCCCGGTGGTCGGGGTGTGCGCGGTGCTGTACTCGCGGCGCGCGGCCGAGTGGGACCGGCGTACCGAGGAGGTCCTCGCGGCCGCCCGCCGGGCCGAGCTCGAGAAGGCGGAGGCGAGATGAGCGCCTCCCCGCTGACCCTCGGGATCTTCGCCGCCGTCATCGCCCTGACCATGGGGATCACGTTCTGGGCGGGCCGGCGCAACCACGGCGCCGGCGAGCACTACGTCGCGGGCGGCCAGCTCACCGGCCGCCAGAACGGCCTCGCGATCGTGGGTGACCTCGTGTCCGCGGCGGCCTTCCTCGGCACCGTGGGCATGGTGGCGCTCAAGGGCGCCTCGGCCTGGTTCTACGTGGTCGGGCCGTTTGTCGCCTTCGTCATCCTGCTGACGGTGCTGGCCGAGCCGCTGCGCAACCTGGGCCGCTTCACCATGGCGGATGTCGTGGCCAGCCGCTTCCGCTCGCGGGGCGTGCGCGCCTCGATGGCGGTCAACTCGCTGCTCGTCACCGTCTTCTACATGATCTCGCAGCTGGTGGCCGCGGGCGCGCTGATCAGCCTGCTGCTGGGCATCCCGTACTGGGTGGCGGTGATCGTCGTCGGCATCCTGATGACGATCTACATCGCCGTCGGCGGGATGCTCGCCACGAGCTGGATCCAGATCGTCAAGGCCGTGATGGTGCTGGTCTGCATCGCGCTGCTGTTCGTGCTCGTCCTGGCCCGCTACGACTTCAACCCACTGGCCCTCATGCAGGCTGCCTCCGACGCCAGCTCGTTCGACCTCTTCGCGACGACCGCCGGCGCGCTGTCCGGGCTGAACACGCTCTCGGTGGCCATCGCCGTGGGGCTGGGCACGGCCGCGCTGCCGCACATCCTGATCCGCTTCCTCACGGTGCCGGACGTCAAGGAGGCGCGGAAGTCGATGAACTTCGCGCTGGTCTTCGTCGGGTTCGCGTTCCTGGTCATCCCGTTCATCGGCTACGGCGCGGTGTCGATCGTCGGCCAGCAGGCGATCACGCAGGCGGACAAGGGCGGCAACCTGACGACGCTGCAGCTCTCCGGCGTCGTCGGGGGCCCGGTGTTCTTCGCGATCGTCGCCGCCGTCACCTTCGCGACGATCCTCGCCGTCGTCGCCGGGCTGGTCATCGCCGGCTCCGGCGCGCTGGCCCACGATCTCTACAACTCGATCCTGCGCAAGGGCAGGGCGAGCGAGCGGGAGCAGATCTACGCGGGCCGGATCGCCGCGCTGGCGGTCGCCGTCGTCGCGATCGTCATCTCGTTGGCCGCGCACAACACCAACGTCTCCTCGCTCGGCGCCATGGCGGTGGTCGTCGCCGCGAGCGCCAACGTCCCGGTGCTGCTGCTCCTGCTGTTCTGGAAGCGGCTCACCACCACCGGAGTGATCTCCGGCATCGTCGCGGGCCTGACGAGCGCCGTGGTCCTGATCCTGGTCGGCCCGCAGGTCATGGGGCCGGACGCCTGGTACCCGCTGGTCTACCCGACGTTGGTGTCGGTCCCGCTGGGCTTCCTCGGCTGCTGGGCGGGCACGGTGCTGTCCCGGCCGCGGCCGGACGAGTCGTCCTTCGAGGCGATGCAGGTCCAGGCGCAGCTGGGCGTGCGGCCGGCCGGGGAGCCCGCCGCCGCGGGTCACTGACGGATCATCCGCATGGATCATTCGGCGCACGAGATATCGCCATAGCCTGGGCCGATGGCCACCGATCCCCTCCACCGGCACGAGGACGCCGTGGAGGGGATCGCGGCGCTCCTGGCCGGTGAGGGCGCCCGGGCGGTGCTGCTCGGCGGGCTGCCGGGGATCGGGAAGTCGACCGCCGTCGGGCGGGTGGCCGAGCGGGCGGAGCGGGCCGGGACCGCGGTGTACCGGGTCGAGGCGGACGAGATGGGCCGCACCCGCCCGTTCGGGCTGGTCGCGGGGCTGCTCGGGGTCGAGGCCGTCTACCCGCCGCGGCCGGACACCGCGGACCGGATGATGGAAGCGGTCGAGAAGCTCTGCGCCGAGGGGCCCGTCCTGCTCTGCGCGGACGACCTGCACCAGGCGGACGGCGACTCGCTCGACCTGCTCGGCTGGTTGGTCGACATGACCCGCGACCTGCCGCTCTCCCTGCTGCTGACCCGCCGGCCGCTGCCCGTCCGGGAGGCGCTCGCCGTGCTCGCGGCCCGGCCGGACGTGCATGTCGCCGAGCTCGGCGGGCTGGCGTCCGACGAGCTCGACGGCCTGGTCGCCGAACGCTACGGCGCCCCGCCGGACGCGCGGGTGAAGGGCCTGCTCGCGGTGACCGGCGGCAACCCCTTCCACGCCCGCATGCTGCTCGACGACCTGCAGCGCCGCGGGCTGCTCGACTCCGCGGGCGGGCTGTTGCGGAGCTCGGTGGACGCCTCCGAGACCCCCGAGTCCGTGCAGGCCGGGGCGCGGACCCACCTGGCTCTGCTCGACCCGGCCACCCGGGACCTGCTGCAGGTCCTGGCGGTGTGGGGCGGCCCGGCCGCGCCGGAGCAGCTCGCGGCGGTGACCGGCAGCAAGCCCGCCTCGCTGCTCGGGGCGATCCAGGCCGCCGTCGGGTCCGGGGTGGCGCGCTGGACCGCCGACGAGCGGCTCGGCTTCCAGCACGACCTGTACCGGGACGTCGTCTACTCCGATCTCGAGCCGCCGCTGCGGCGGATGCTCCACGCCGCCGTCGCCGCCGAGCTGCGGGCGGGCGGGGAGATCCCGTCGCAGGTGCTGCACCAGTCGGCGGAGGCGGGGGACGCATCGGATCCGGAGATCGCGCTGCAGGTGGCGGCCACGGACCTGGCCCACGCCCCGGCCCAGGCCGCCGACCTGCTGGCGACGGCGGCGGGGCAGGCCGCCGCCCTCCCCGCCGGCCCGCGGCGTCGCGACCTGGAGGACCGGATCGCCGTCGCCCGCACCGGGGTGCTGGCCGCCTCGGGGCGGATGCCGGAGGCCTTCCGGGTGGCCCGCGAGGGCATGGACCGGACCGTCGATCCGGCGGTCCGCGCCCAGCTCGTCCGGCTGCGGCTGCACCACATCGTCAGTACCGCGGACGTCCCGGGAGCCCTCGCGGAGATCGACGAGCAGCTGGCGGGCGACCTCTCGGCCGCGTCGCGGCAGGCGATGACCCAGATGCGGCGGTGGGTCGTGGTGCTCGAGGGCCGCGGCCCCGTCGGGGACGGCGTCCCGGCCGCCCGGACCGGGGCGGCGCTGCTGCCCGCGTCCGTCGACCTGTTCCTGGCGGCGCGGTGCACGCAGGCGCTGGCGATGGCCGAGGAGGCCGTCGCCGTGCGCGAGGCCGCCGGCGCGCCACCCTGGGCGGACGGCCCGACCTCGCCGATCATGCCGGCCTGGTTCGCCGCGCACGCCGACGGGATCGAGGCCGCCCGGCGGCTCTCCGTGGCCGCCCGCCGCCAGGCCCAGGAACACGGCAACGGCTGGCAGATGCCGCACCACCTGTTCGTCGCGGCCTGGATCGACTACCTGGCCGGCCGCTGGGACGACGCGCTGGCCTCGCTCGACTCCGGCCTCGAGGCCACGTCGGTGACCGGCACCGGCTGGCTGTCCCGCCCGCTGGGGCTGGTGGTGGGCGTCCGGGTGCGCCGCGGCGAGCTGGAGCGGGCCGCGGAGGCCATCGAGGGCTGGAAGGTGCGCGGCCTGCCGGAGCAGTACGGGCTCCCCATGGTCGGGCTCGCGGAGATGCTGCTGGGCGAGGCGCAGGGCCGGCCGGGTGAGGTCGTGGGGCTGACCCGCCGGACGTGGACCGGTGCGCTCGACACCGGGCGGCGGGTGTGGGCGCTGATCGCCGGTCCGGACTCCGTGCGGATCGCGCTGCAGGCCGGGGACGCGGAGCTGGTCGAGCGGATCGCCGCGGACACCGCCGCCGTCCCGCTCGACGAGGTCCCGGCGCTGGCGCCCGCCGCCGACCTGGTCCGCGCCGCCGCCGAGCGGGACCCGGGACGGGCGATGGCCGCCGCCTCGGGGTTCGCCGGCCGCGGCAACCTGCTCGGCGAGCTCCAGGCCTGGGAGGAGGCGGCCGTCGCGGCCGCCGAGCGCAAGGACCAGGAACGGGCGCGCAGCTGCGCCGCCCGCGCCACCAGCCTCGCCGGCCTGCTCGGCGCCACCACCGTGGAACGACGGCTGACCGCGCGGCTGCGCGAGCACGCCGTCCGGCTGGGCGTCACCGGGAAGCGGCGCCGGCCGTCGTCCGGGTGGGAGAGCCTGACGCCCACGGAGCTGCAGGTCGCGGAGCTGGTCGGGCAGGGGATGACGAGCCCGCAGATCGCGACGAGGCTCTACGTGTCGCCGCGGACCGTGCAGACCCACATCTCGAACAGCCTGCGCAAGCTGGGGCTCTCCTCACGGGTGGAGCTGGCCACCACCGTCACGCGGCATCGGTGACCGATCCGTGCCACGGCACCACCAGCCGTCGCACCCCGGCGATCGCGCCGTGCAGCAGGATCCCGAACAGCGCCAGCAGCAGGATCGCGGCGAAGAGCCGCGGGGTGTCCAGCGCGTTCATCGCCACGACCACCACGTGTCCCAGGCCCGCGCTGCCGCCGAGGAACTCGCCGACCACCGCCCCGATCACGGCGAACACGATCGCCGTCTCCGCCCCGGTGAGGACGGCGGGCGCGGCCGTCGGCAGGTCGAGGCTGCGCAGCGTGGCCCACCGCGGGGCCCCGAGCTCGCGCAGCACGTCCCGGTGCCCGGGCTCGACCGAGCGCACGCCGAGCAGCACGTTCAGCGTGATCGGCAGGAAGGCCAGCAGCGCCGCCAGCACGATCTTCGACGTCGGCCCGAACCCGAACCACAGCACGAAGATCGGCACGAGCGCGACCTTCGGGGTCACCTGCAGCGCCACCAGCGCCGGGCGGGCCGCCTTCTCCAACCAGCGCAGCCGCCCGAGCAGTACCCCCACGACGAGCCCGATCACCAACGCGATCCCGAAGCCGCCCACCACCTCCACGGCCGTGACGCCCAGCTCCCGCCAGGTCACCGGGTCCCGCACGAGCGTGCCGAAGGCGGTGCCGACCGCGCCGGGGGAGGGCAGCACGAAGGGCGAGACCCCGCCCGCCACCGCCAGCAGCCACGCCCCGAGCAGCACGAGCACCGTGACCAGCGCACCGACGAGCCCGATCACCGGTCTGCCTCCTCGAGCGCCGCCCGGACCCGCCGGACCACGTCCTGGAACTCCGGGGTGCTGGTGTCCGTGCGCGGCCGCGCCAGCTCGACGTCGACCACCGCGGCGATCCGCCCCGGCCGCGGCGTGAGCAGCACGATCCGGTCCGCCAGCGACACCGCCTCCGGGATCGAGTGGGTCACGAACACCACCGTCGCGCCGGTCCGGGCGTGCAGGGCCTGCAGGTCCGCGATCATGGTGTCCCGGGTCAGCGCGTCGAGGGCCCCGAAGGGCTCGTCCATCAGCAGGATCGCCGGGCCGCGGACCAGCGCCCTGGCGATCGCCGCGCGCTGGCGCATGCCGCCCGAGAGCTCCCGGGGCATCGCGCGCTCGAAGCCCGCCAGCCCCAGGTCCCGGCAGAGCTGCTCCGCCCGCTCCCGCCGCTCCGCCCGGCCGACGCCGAGCAGCCGCAGGGGGAGCGCGACGTTGTCCCGCACCGTGTACCAGGGGAAGAGGTTCGGCTCCTGGAACACCATCCCGACGCCGGCGAACACGTCCTCGTCCCGGGTGCCGCCGGGCCACGGGTCCGCGCCGTCGACGCGCACGACGCCGTGGGTGGGCCGGGTCAGTCCCGCGAAGATCCGCAGCAGCGTCGACTTGCCGCACCCCGAGCGGCCGACGACGGCGACGAACTCGCCCGGCGCGACGGCGAGATCGACGTCGACGAGCGCGGTGGTCGCGGGTGCCCGGCGGCGCGGGTGCTCGTGGCCGACACCGGTGAGGGACAGCGCCGGTGTGGTGGAGACGACCGCCGCGCTCAGGATCGGGGCCCCAGCGAGTGCAGCCAGGCCGCCGGGTCCTGGCCGGCCGGGACCATGCCCTGCCGCACGACCTCGGCGAACGCGGAGGACCAGCGCTGCGGCGAGATCGTCACCCGCGGCTCGCCCCACGAGGCGACGTAGGCGTCCAGGCCCGCGCGCACCACGGCCGGATCGGCGAGCGACGGGACGGTGTAGCGCGAGGTGATCACCTTCGTCGTCTCCGCGTAGCCGGTCGGGGCGTCGGCGGAGATGAAGTCCATCGCGTCGGAGATCGCGGCCAGGTAGCGCCGCACCCGGTCCTCGCCCAACGGGTCGGCGAGCTGGTCCACCGAGGACACGAAGACCTGGGCGCCGGCCGTGATCGTCCGGTTCGGGTCCAGGATCACCGCCTCCGGGCGGGTCTTCGCCAGCACCGTCGCGGTGTCCAGCGGGGCGACGAAGGCGTCGATCCGCCCGGCCCCGATCAGGTCGAACACTCCCGGCGCGAGCCCCACGACCTGCCGCTGCACGGTCGTCGGGTCGACGCCCGCGCTCGCGAGCGTGAGGTTCAGCGTCCACTCGCTCGTCCCGCCCTGCGACGGGATCCCCACGACCTTCCCCTTGAGGTCCGCCGGCGTGGTGGCCGGGGCGCGGGTGCTCGACACGATCCGGATCGGCCCCAGCGCCTGCTCCGCGCCGACCACCCGCAGCGGCGCACCGCGCACCCCGGCGGCGACCATCGTCTCGATGTCGCCGAGCCGGGTGAGCAGCGCGGACCCGCCGAGGACGGCCTGCAGCGCGGGCGGTGAGCCCTGCAGCGACTGGTAGTCCACGTCGAGCCCGTGCCGGGCGAAGTCGCCGTGGGTCACGGCGACCATCTCCGCCGCGTACGACATCGACTCGATCGGCGCGGTGGTCACGACGGAGATCCGGTCGGCCGCCGCGGCCTGCGGGCCCGAGCCACAGGCGACCAGGGTGAGCAGGAGGGCCAGCGCCGGCCCGAGACAACGGACGATCCGGACCATCGCACTTCCTTTACAAATCGCGCCCCTCCGTCAAGGGTCGCAGGCGGTGGTTCGGGCATTACGTCCCGCAGCCAGGACGCCGGGAGGAATCGCCGTTGCGCAGCACCCTGATCGCCACGACGTCGGCCATGGTCCTGCTCGTCCTGGACTCGACGATCACGGGTGTCCTGCTGCCGAGCATGCGGACCGAGCTCGGGCTGAGCGCCGCGGCGCAGGCCTGGGTGGTGGCGATCTACCTGGTGACGCTCGCGGTGCTGATGCCGCTCGGCGGCCGCCTCTGCGACGCCCTCGGCGCCGGCCGGACCTTCCTGATCGGGATGGCGGGGTTCACCGTGGCCTCCGCGGGCGTCGGGCTCTCGACGGGCGCGGTCGAGATCATCGCCTGGCGGGGCGTGGCCGGGTGCGCGGCCGCGTTGCTCGTGCCGGCCGGGCTGGCGGTGCTGGCCGAGGTCTATCCGGAGGACCGACGAGCCGGCGCGCTGGCCGTCTACACCGGTGTGGGTCAGGGCTTCGCGACGGTCGGGCCGCTGGTCGGCGGGCTGTGCGCGGAGTTCCTGAGCTGGCGCTGGGGCTTCCTGGTGAACGTGCCCGTCGGGATCGTCGGCCTCGGGCTGATGCTGCGCGCGCGGCCCGTCACGCCGCGTCGCCCGGGCCGCACCCTGCTGGACCTCTCGCTCTTCCGGATCGCCGCGTTCAGCGGGGCGGCGTTCCTCCTCTTCGCGCTCGGCTTCGGCATGACCGCCGCGACGATCTACGGCGCCGCGTCGCTGCAGGAGACCCTCGGGCTGCCGCCCGCGCTGGCCGGTCTGGCGCTGTTGCCGCTGGTCGTGCCCCTGCTGGTGGCCACGCGCTGGGCCGGGCGCAGTACCGCGCGCGTCGGCTACCGGCGCCTCGGGGTCCTCGGCGGGCTGTCGCTGGCGATCGGGCTGCTCGTCGCGGGCGGCGGGATCCTGGGGCACGCGATCGTGGTCGTCTGCCTCGGCTCGGTACCGGCCGGCGTCGGGATCGGTCTGCTGATGGGCCCCATGACGAACGCCGCGCTCTCCGCGGCCCCGGCCGAGCGGCGCGGGCAGGCCTCCGGTCTGGTGTCGACGGTCCGCCAGCTCGGCGGGGTCGCGGGCATCGGGGCCGTCGGCGCGCTGACCGCCGCCATGCCGAGCGGCACCGGCGGCCCCGGCGCCCTCGGGTTCGCGGCGGCGGCGGTGCTCGTGCTCGCCGCTGCGACCGTGGCCCGGGTGCTCCCTACCGCACGAGATCGGCGTGATGGCGAGCCGCGACGTCCGGGTGCGCCCGCAGACGCGCCTTGAGCATGTTCTCGCCGAAGGTCCCCGAGATGACGTTGTCGGGGTCCCGGCTCACGCCGGGGGCGTGGCGGGCGAGCTCCGGGGGCAGCGCGATCCGCGGCACCGTCGAGTCCAGTGCCGGGTTGAAGAAGAACGGGATCGAGAGCCGGGTGTCGCCGAGCGGCGGCGAGACGACGCGATGGACGGTGGCCTTGAGGTAGCCGTCCGTCGCGAACTCCATCAGCTCGCCGATGTTGACGACGAACGCGCCGGGCACGACCGGTGCGTCGACCCAGCCGCCCGGGGTGTCGACCTGCAGGCCGCCCTTGCCCGGCTCGATCATCAGCAGTGTCAGCACGCCCGGGTCCTTGTGTGCCCCCACGCCCTGCCCGCGCTCCTCGCGCCCGGGGTAACGGACCAGCTTGACCAGCGTGGACGGGCGGTCGCCGAACATCGCGTCGAACACGTCCTCGGGGCTGCCCAGCGCGAGCGCCCACGACCGCATCAGGCGCCGCGCGACCATCGCGCACCGCCGCTCCCAGTCCGTGAGGACGGTCCTCAGCGAGGGCTGCTCCGGCGGCCACGGATTGGGCCCCTCCAGGCGCATGTACGGCGGCGCGGCCGGATCGTCCACAGTGGCCCGCTCGGCGCCGATGTCGATCTGCTCGCGCCAGTCGACCTTCCCCTGCGTCAGCTCGCCGCCGGTGCGCGTGTACCCGCGGAACTGCGGGCTCCGCAGCATCTCCACCCGCTGCTTCGCCTCGATCGGGAGCGCGAAGAACGCCGCGGCCTCGGCGAACGCCCGCGCCGTCACGTCCTCCCCGATCCCGTGCTCGACGAGCGAGAAGAACCCGACCTCGTGGGTCGCGGCGAGCAGCTCCGCCCGGAACCGCTCGCCCTCGCCCCGGTCCAGCATCCCGAGGTCCAGCACCGGAAGCGCGCCCATGTCACCTGAGCCTAATCGAGCTGGGGGACGACCTCGGCCCGGAAACGGCCGAACAGCTCCCGGCCCTCGTCCGCGCTGCCTCGGATGGCCGTCACGATGAGCTCGTCGAGGCCGGCCTCGCGCCAGCGGCCGACGATGTCGACGACCTCGGCCACCGAGCCCCCGAGCACCGCACCGGGCCCGGCGACCGCGGGGGCGGTGCCGCCGAGGTCGAGGATCGCCTGGGTGGAGCGACGGATCTCGCGCGGGTCCCGGCCGATCTTCTCGCAGTGCTGGTCGAGCACCGCGGACTTGTGCGCGAACACCTCGGGCGTGGACCAGCAGTTCCACTCGTCCGCGTACCGGGCGACCACGCCGAGCATCCGCTGCTCGCCGCTGGCGCCGAGCAGCACCGGGATCCGCCCCCGGGTGGGGACGCCCGGGGCGCCGGTCACCGAGTAGTGCTCGCCGGCCACCGTGGTGCTCGGCGAGCGCAGCAGGCCGTCGAGTACCTGCAGGCCCTCCTCGAGCCGGTCGATCCGCTCCCGGACGGGTCCGAGCGCGATCCCGTAGGCCGCGTGCTCGTTGAGCTGCCAGCCCGCGCCCACGCCGAGGACCAGGCGTCCGCCGCTGAGGTCGTCGATCGTGGCCGCGATGTTCGCGAGCACGGCGGGGTGCCGATAGGTGATCGACGCGACCAGGCTGCCCAGCCGCACCCGGGGCACGGCCGTCGCGAGGCCCGCGAGCACCGAGAAGCAGTCGCGCGTCGCCGGCCCGCTCCCAACCTCCGCGGTGCCGGTGTTGGCCAGGAAGTGGTCCGCGACCCAGAGGCCGCCGTAGCCCAGCCGTTCGGCCTCGCCGGCCACCGCGACGATGTCGTCGGTGGACCAGGAGGCACCCAGCCAGGCGCTGACCGTCAGTTCGGACATCGTTGCTCCTCCTGCTCAGCGCCAGGCGCCGCGGGTGTACTGATCGGGACAGGTCGACTCGGCGCCCAGCTCGAAGGCCGCGCGCTGCGGCCAGGCGGGCTCGCGGAGGGCGGCCCGGGCGAGGAACACGACGTCCGCGGCGTCCTCGTCGAGCACGGCCTGGGCCTGCGCGGGGTCGGTGATCAGGCCGACCGCGCCGGTCGCGATGCCGGCCTTGGCGCGCAGGTCGCGGGCGAAGGGGACCTGGTAGCCGGGGCCGACCGCGATCTGCTGACGGGCGTCGAGCCCGCCCGAGCTGACGTCGACGAGGTCCACCCCGCGCGTCGCGAGCAGGCTGCACAGCTCCGCGCTCTCCTCGACGGTCCAGCCGCCCTCGACCCAGTCCGTGGCCGAGAGCCGCACGAGCAGCGCCTTGCGCTCGGGGAACACCGCCCGCACCGCGTCGACCGTCTCCAGGACGATCCGGATGCGGTTCTCGAAGGACCCGCCGTAGGAGTCGGTCCGGAGGTTGGCCAGGGGCGAGAGGAACTGGTGGAGCAGGTAGCCGTGGGCGGCGTGCAGCTCGACGACGTCGAACCCGGCCTCGTCGGCCCGCCGGGCCGCCGCCGCGAAGGCCGCGACGACCTCCGCGATCTCCTCCCGGGTGAGACCGCGGGGCGCGGCATACCCCTGGAAGGCGGCGTCCGCGGGGCCCACGGCCTCCCAGCCGCCGTCCGCGGCGGGGATCGTGCCGGTGCCCCGCCACGGCGCGAACACCGAGCCCTTGCGCCCGGCGTGCGCGAGCTGGGTCGCCGGCACCGCACCCTGCGCCCGCACGAACGCGGCGATCCGGGCCCAGGCCTCGCCCTGCGCGTCGTCCCAGATCCCGGCGTCCTGCGGGGAGATCCGGCCCTCGGGGGTGACGGCGGCCGCCTCGGTCATGACCAGGCCGAACCCACCGGTCGCCCGGGCGCCGAGGTGGACGAGGTGCCAGTCCGTGGGGACCCCGTCCGCCCCGCAGGAGTACTGGCACATCGGGGACAGCCAGAGACGGTTGGGCGCGGTGATCCCGCGCAGCGTGATCGGGTCGAACAGGGACGTCACGAGGTCCTCCGGGTCGGTGTCACCTCCCTCAACTCTGCCCCCGCGCCCCGGTGATCCCGGATGCGACCCCCGTCACCCCACCCGATCGGCCAGGGCGAGCAGCGCCTCGGTGAAGCAGGCCAGCGGCGCCTCGGCCACCCCCGCACCGACCTGGCCGGTGCCCGCGCCCGCGTGCAGGATCCCCGTCGTCACCTTGGGCGTGATGCCGAGCTCCACGACCCTGCGGACGTCGACGCCCAGCGGTGTGCCCGCGAACTCCATGGCGGGCAACGTGAACCGGCTGCTGGTGCCCGCGCAGATCGCCCGGAAGCCCTCGGTCGCCCGCGCGGCGTCCGCCATCGTGCCGCCCAGGAAGGCGGCCACCGCCGCGGACCCGCCGGCCGCCGGGCCGCCCATGCCGGTGAGCTCGAGGACCGCGCTGTCGCCGATGTCGCGGGCGCTGTCCTCCGGCCCGTAGCCCGAGTAGTAGAGCGCCTCGCCCACCGGCGGGGCCTCGGTCAGGTGCCAGCCGGGGTCGCCCGCGAGCTTGATCCCGAAGGTGGTCCCGTTGCGGGACATGGTCGTGACGATGCTGGAGCCCGGCACCTGCTCGGCCCAGAGCTGCAGCGACTTCGCCGCCGCCATCGCCACGTTGAGGAAGAAGAGATGGTTGCCCGCGAGGTAGTCCGCGAACGGTCGCCGGCGTCCGTCGGGCAGCGCGGCGATCTGCGGCAGCCAGGTGCGGGTGAGCAGGTTGGTGGCCGCCTGGGTGCGCATGTGCAGGTCGTCGCCCATCGAGATGCCCTGTGCGGCGACGGCGAGCACGTCGAGCGGCCCGGTGTCCTCCAGGATCGCGCCGACCGCGGGACCCACGACGTCGACGAGCAGGCGCAGCCGGGCGATCGCCGCGTCCGTGTCCCGCCCGAACCACGGCACCTCGCCCGGTCCCTGGTTGATCCCGGAGAACGCGCGCGTGCCCCCGTCCCGGTTCTCCACCACGAGCACGGGTTGCGACGGGCCCAGCGCGGTCGCCATGGGCACCACCGTGTCGTGGTGGTTGGCGGCGTCGAGCGCGACCGCGCCGCGTTCCAGCAGCTCACGGGCTTGCGCGACGTCCGCGGCCCAGCCCTCGGCGACCACTGCCGCCTGCATGGAGCGGCGCAGCGGATCGCAGTGCTCGCCGAACGGCAGCGACGGGCCCGAGTGCAGTAGCGCGCGCCCGCCGAACCCGGGGACCACGTCCTCGGCCGTCGCGACGCCCACCAGCTGCGGCTGCCCGGTGTCCAGCCTGCGGACGACCTCGGCGTTCGCCCCGTCGACCCCGTCGGCCGCGTAGAGCCTGGTCAGCGCCCGGACGGCGGCGGGATCGCCCGCGGCGGGGATCCGCCAGTCCACCTGTTCGACGGGGGTGCCCTGCTCCCGCACCGCGTCCGCGAACATCGGCAGCCCGACGTTCACGACGGCGACCTCGGCGGGCAGTACGACTGGGGGCATCGCGGGACTCCTCCGGTGGTTTGACAGCGGCATTCACTATAGGAGATATTCTTCTCGCATAGTTGATCGATGCCTCGGAGGTGCCCGCAGTGCCGCGGAAGACAGTGATCATCGGGGGCGGTGCCGCGGGGCTGGGGTCCGCCGGCGGTGTGAAGGCGGCCGACCCGGGCGCGGACGTCGTCGTCTACACCGAGTACGAGGACGTCGCCTACAGCCCGTGCGGGATCCCCTACGTGCACGGCGGCGAGATCCCGGACTTCGAGCGGCTGTTCCTGGCCGGCAAGCAGGCCTACGTCGACGCCGGGATCGACGTCCGGTACGAGACCACCGTGACCGCGATCGACACCGCCGCCCACACGGTGACCGTCGAGGGCGAGGGCACGGTCCGCTACGACCAGCTGATCGTCGCCACCGGCTGGAACTACGCGGACCCGGGCGTCTCGGGCGGTGATCTCGAGGGCCTCTACTACGTCAAGAACATCCGCAAGGCGATGGAGTGGGACAAGGTCATCGGGGAGACGAAGCGGGCGGTCGTCGTCGAGGCCGGACCGCTCGGTCTGGAGATGGTCACCGCGCTCGCGCACCGCGGCGTCGAGACCCACCTGATCGACCCGAACCCGTACGCGCTGGCGATGATGGCCGATCCGGACATCATGGCGCCGGTCGAGGACTCGTGGCGCGAGCTGGGTGTTCACCTGCACTTCAACACCACCCTCGAGGAGTTCGTGGGCGAGGGTGGCAGGGTCCGCGCCGTCCGGACCTCCACCGGTGAGCTGCCCGCCGACCTCGTGGTGATCTCCACCCACAAGACCCCGAACAACGCCCTCGCCGAGGCGGCCGGGATCAAGGTCGGATCGACCGGCGGCCTGATCGTCGACGAGCGGATGAAGACCTCCGCCCCGGACGTCTGGGCCGCGGGCGACGCCGTCGAGATCCCGCACGGGCTGACCCGCACCCCGTTGCAGGGACTGACCGGGTCCCACGCGTACGCGCAGGGCAAGACCGCCGGGACCAACGCGGGTGGCGGCGAGCGCGCCTACCGCGCCGTCTACGTCCCGTGGGGGACGCCGGCGGGCAAGTGGGTGATCGGCGGGGCGTCGTTCGGCGAGGCCACGGCGACGGCGCTCGGCATCCCGTACGTCCTCGGTGTCGCCGAGGGGATCTCGCGCGCCCGCTACTACCCGGGCGTCCAGAAGATCAAGGTCAAGCTGCTGGCCGAGCCGGGCTCGCTGCGGCTGATCGGCGCCCAGATGATCGGCGGCGGCGAGGGGATCAAGGAGCGGGCGGACTTCCTCGCGCAGGCGATCCGCTTCGGGATGACCTTCCACGACCTCTCCACCATGGAGAACGTCTACTCGCCTGCGATCGGCGCGCTGAACGAGCCGATCGTCGTCGCCGCCACCAACGGGCTCGCCGAAGCGAAGAAGAAGGGCTGAGCGCCGTGGCGACCTCACCCGGCTTCGCCGGCTGGCTGCGCACCAACTCCGAGCACTACCTGCTGGTCGCGGCGCACCGCTCGCTGGCGCGGCGCACCGGCAGCCCGGCCCCGCGAGACCCCAAGGGGCTCAAGGAGATCTTCTGGCTCCGGATCTTCGCCCCGGTCTACGCGGCGCTGCCCTGGCCGCTGCGCAGCCGGATCATGCGCACGATGCCCGGCAGCCACCGGCAGACGTGGGCCCCGCCGCCGCGGCCGCAGGGCCCGGCGGTCTGAACCCCAGCACCACCACACCCACCGAAGAAGGAGAGCACCGTGGCTCAGATCGTCGGAGAGCGGGCCCATGTCGGCGACGCCATCGTGGACTACGAGTCCAAGATGTTCGAGGACATCCAGGCGTCCGAGGGCGAGAAGGCGTACATCTTCATGCACACCGTGCCCTACGAGGGCTCGGTCGGCCTGGTCAACATGCTGACCTGTACCCGGATCAACCGGAAGGGCTTCGACACCCACCTGGTCCTCTACGGGCCCGGCGTCCTGATGGCCTCGGCGACCCGCGGGTTCCCGACGGTCGGCGCCGAGGCGTTCCCGGGCCACATGGCCTACAACAACCAGCTGCAGACCTTCATGAAGGAGGGCGGCAAGGTCCTGGCCTGCCGCTTCGCCATGGCCGCGCTCTACGGCATGCGCGAGACCGACGTCCTCGAAGGCGTACAGCCGATCCATCCGCTCGACGTCCTGGACTGCACCCTCACCGCGCGCCGCGAAGGGGCGCTGGTGATGCAGACCTGGACGCTCTGAGAGTTCCGCGACGGCGGGTGTCGCACGCGGCGGCGGGGCGCGTCCCCGCCGCCTGCGGCGTGCCCGCCGCCCGATCACCGAAAGGGGCCCACGTGCCCAGGACCGCCGTCGTCGCCCTCGGGGGCAACGCGATCACCCGGCAGGGGCAGGCGGGCACCGCCGCCGAGCAGGAGGAGAACGCCGACCGGCTGGCGGCCGGGGTCGCGGACCTCCGGGCGGCGGGCTGGCGGGTCGTGGTCGTCCACGGCAACGGACCGCAGGTCGGCAACCTCGCCATCCAGCAGCAGGAGGCCGCCGAGCGGGTGCCGGCGCTGCCGCTCGCCACGCTCGTCGCCATGACCGAGGGCGCGCTCGGCTCGCTGATCGACCTGGCCCTGCTCCGCGCGGACCCGGACGTCGGGGTGGTGTCCGTCGTGACCCACGTCGTCGTCGACGGGGCCGATCCCGCGTTCTCGAACCCCACGAAGCCGGTGGGGCCCTTCATGACCCTCGACGAGGCCACCCATGTCGCGGACGAGCTGGGCTGGACCGTCGGCGAGGACGCCGGCCGCGGCTACCGGCGCCTGGTCCCGTCGCCGGCGCCGCAGAAGATCGTCGAGCTGGCCGCCATCTCGGGCCTGGTCGAGCAGGGTGCGGTGGTCGTCGCCGCCGGGGGCGGCGGGGTGCCGGTGCTGGCCGAGGGGGCGTCGTACCGCCCGGTCGACGCCGTGATCGACAAGGACCTGGCCGCCCAGCGACTGGCCGCGGCCCTGCACGCGGACGCCCTGGTGCTGGTCACCGACATCTCCCGGGTCCAGCTGGACTTCGGCACGGACACCGCCCGCGAGGTCGCCGAGATGACCGTCGAGGAGGCCCGCGGCCACCAGGCCGACGGGCAGTTCCCCGAGGGCAGCATGGGGCCGAAGATCCGCGCCGCGATCGGGTTCCTCGAGGAGGGCGGCACCGTCGCGGTCGTCACGGACGCGGGCCGGGTGCGGGCGTCGCTCGAGCTCGGTCCGTCGAACGGGTCGGGGACCCGGATCGTCCCGGCGACCCGCATCGGAGCCGTGTCGTGATCCACGACCTCACCGTCCACCCAGAGACCTATGTGGACTCGATCGTCCAGCTCTCCGGCACCCGCGCGCTGCGCAGCGTCGACGGCGTCGACTGGGCGTCGGCCGCGATGGCCACTCCGACCAATCGCGAGACCCTGGCGGCCGAGGGCTTCGATCCCGGCGACGCGGGCGCGAACGACCTGGTCATCGCCATCCGGGCGGACTCCGCGGACACCGTCGAGGCGGCCCGCGAGGCAGGGGAGCAGGCCCTGTTCGCGGTGGCGGAGCGCTCCGGTGGTGCGCGGCAGCAGGAGCCGGCGCGGACCCTCGGCGAGGCCGTGGGCCGGCTCGACGGTGCCAACGTCGCGGTGGTGTCGGTGCCCGGCGACTACGCCGCGATGGA
Source organism: Pseudonocardia ailaonensis (assembly GCF_039531635.1). Taxonomy (NCBI): domain Bacteria; kingdom Bacillati; phylum Actinomycetota; class Actinomycetes; order Pseudonocardiales; family Pseudonocardiaceae; genus Pseudonocardia; species Pseudonocardia ailaonensis. Next base: position 220,746 of record NZ_BAAAQK010000005.1, read on the forward strand.
GGCGCACAAGGCGCTGGGCGCCGGCCTGGACGTGCTCCTGTTCAGCGACAACGTGTCCGTCGAGGACGAGATCGCGCTGAAGGACCGGGCGAACCGACTGGGGCGGCTGGTCATGGGGCCCGGCGCGGGGACCGCGATGCTCGGGCACACCTGCCTGGGCTTCGCCAACGTCGTGACCCCGGGCCGGGTGGCCGTCGTCGCCGCGGCGGGGACCGGGGCGCAGGAGGCCGCCGCGCTGCTCGACCGGTGGGGCGTCGGTGTCTCGCACGTCGTCGGGCTCGGCGGGCGGGACCTCACCGCGGCTGTCGGTGGGCGGATGGCGCTCTCCGCCGTGCGCGCCCTGGTGGCGGACGAGGGGACGGACATCGTCCTGCTCGTGTCCAAGCCTCCGGCTCCGGAGGTGGCTCGCGCCGTGGTCGAGGCCGCGGCCGGGACCACGCTGGTCGCCGCGCTCATCGGCGTCGACGAGGACTTCGCGGCACCCGACGGCGTGGTGGTCACGCGGACCCTGCAGGCCGGGGCGGCCGCCGCCGTCGCCGCCGCGGGCGGCAGCGTGCCGGACCTGACCGAGGGCGTGGTCGACCGCGTGCGCGAGCGGATCGAGCGGCTCCCCGCCGACCGCACCCTGGTCCGAGGGCTCTTCTCCGGGGGCACCCTCTGCTACGAGTCCCTGGTGATCCTGGCCGACGTGCTGGGGCCCGTGTACTCGAACACCCCGATCGACAAGGCGCTCGGCCTGCCGGCGCCGGCCGGCGCCCACACCTGCCTCGACCTGGGCGAGGAGGAGTACACCAAGGGGCGCCCGCACCCGATGATCGATCCGGCGGCGCGCATCGAGCTGCTGCGCGAGGCGCTGGCCGAGCCCGGTGTCGGCGCCGTGATCATGGACGTCGTACTGGGACACGGCGCGCACCCGGACCCGGCGTCGGAGCTGGCGCCGGTGTGCGCAGAGGCGGGCACGGACGGCCCCGCGGTGGTCGTCTACGTACTCGGCACCGAGCAGGATCCGCAGGGGCTCGCCAAGCAGCGCAAGGCCTTCGAGGACGCGGGCTGTCTGGTCACCGAGACCGCCGCGCAGGCCTCTCTGGTGGCGGCCGCGCTGGCCTCCCGCAAGCCCGAGATCGCGGTGCACGCGCTGTGAGGGTCGCGATCGTCTCGCACTCGACGACCCCCCGCGGCGGGTTCGTCCACGCGCTGAGCCTGGCCGAGGAGCTGCACCGCCAGGGTGCGGACGTGCACCTGCTCGCGTTGGGGCAGAAGCTCTTCCGTCCGGTCACGGTGCCGCACACGCTGCTCCCCGGGCCGACGAAGGCGGGCACCACGCTCACCGAGCGGGTGTTCGCGTCGATCGACCTGCTCGAGCAGGGGCTGTCGGGGCTCGCCGGGGACTTCGACGTGCTGCACACGCAGGACTGCATCGCCGCGCGCGCCGCGGTGCGCGTTCGTGCGGCAGGGGCGCCGGTCACGGTGGTGCGCACCGTGCACCACGTGGACGACTTCACCACCCCGGCGCTGGTCGACTGCCAGCGCCAGGCGGTGCTGGAACCCGATCACGTCCTGGTCGTCTCGGAGCAGTGGCGGGACATCGTGCGCACGGAGTACGGCCGCGACTCGGACGTCGTGCACAACGGCGTCGACCCGCACCGCTTCCCGGATCTCCCCGCAGGCGAGCTCGCCGCGATGCGCGCGCGGATCGGTGCGGACGGGCGATTCCTGTTCCTCGGCGTGGGCGGTGTCGAGCCGCGCAAGGGCACGCTGCACGCCTTCCGGGCGCTGGCCCGCCTGCGTAAGTCCGGTGTGGACGCGATGCTGGCGCTGGTCGGCGGGCACTCGTTCCAGGACTACGCCGACTACCGCGAAGCCGCCCTCGCCGAGCTTCCGGAGCTGGGGCTCGCGCTCGGCCGCGACGTGATCCTGCTGGGCACCGTGCCGGACGCCGAGCTCGGCGGCTGGTACCGGGCGGCGGACGCGCTGTGCTTCCCGTCGGTCAAGGAGGGCTGGGGCCTGGCGGTGCTGGAGGCGATGGCGGCCGGGCTCCCGGTCGTCGCCTCGGACCTGCCGGTGTTCCGGGAGTATTTGCAGGACGGCGTCAGCGCGCTGCTGCCGGCCGCGGCGGACGAGGAGGCCCTCACCGCGGCGATGCGCGCCCTCGTCGAGGACGCGGACCTGAGGGACAAGCTGCGCTCCGGCGCCGACGCGGTCCTGCCCCGCTACACCTGGGCGGAAACGGCCCGCCGCCACCGCGAGATCTACGCCGCCCTCGGATGAGCGAACGGCACTCTCGTTCACATCTAGTGAGCGACGGGCCCGTTCGCTCACTGCCGCCGCCGGGGCACCCCGAGTGAGCGAGCGGCGCGTTCGCTCATTAGGTATGAGCGAACGGGCCGTTCGCCGGGTCAGTGGCCGTGCCCGTGGCCGTGGCCGGTGCCCTCGCGGTGGTCGTGGCCGGCGGGGCGGTGGGTGAGGGACTCGGCGCGGGTGTCGACCTCGGCGGGGGTGAGGGTGCCGGTGCCGGTGAGGACGTCCTCCAGCGCGCCGAGCCACTGCTGGTAGTAGCTCCAGCACTCGCCCTCGGGGTGCCCGGACTCCCAGGCGGCGATGCGGGCGATCAGGGCGGACTGGAAGGTGTCCCAGGCGAAGGCGCCGTTGTCGTGCAACGTGACCGCCATGCCGAAGGCGCGGCTCTCCCAGGGCTCGGCGAACACCAGCTCGCCGTTGTCCCGGGGCGGGGCGGCCGGGCCGTTGAGGGCCAGGGGTGCGGTCATGCCCCCACCTTCGCCACGCCCACCATCGCGTCCCGCGTCACGAGCCCGGTCAGGTCCTCTTCGGACAGATCCTCGGTGCCGGCCGGGCGTTCGGGGAGCACGAGCCAGCGGACCTCGGAGCTGGAGTCGCGCACGACGATCTCCACGGACTCGTCGAGCTCCAGGCCCATCTCGCGCAGCACCGTGCGGGGCTCGCGCACCACGCGGGCGCGGTAGGCCGGGTCCTTGTACCAGGAGGGCGGCAGGCCCAGGACCGGCCACGGGTAGCAGGAGCACAGCGTGCAGACCACGACGTTGTGCGTCGAGGCGGTGTTCTCCACGACCACGATGTGCTCGCCCTGCGGACCGCTGAAGCCCAGCTCCTTGATCGCGGCCGTGCCGTCGGCGAGCAGCCGCGCGCGGTACTCCGGGTCCGTCCACGCCTTGGCGACGACCTTGGCCCCGTTCAGCGGGCCGACCGACGTCTCGTAGGTGGCGATGAACTTGTCCATCACCGCCGGGTCGACGAGGCCGCGTTCGGTGAGGATCTGTTCGAGTGCCTCGGTGCGCAGGGCGACGGGAGGCCGCGTGTCGGTCATGCCGGCTCCAGGTAGCTGTCGAAGAGTTCGATGGTGAGGGCGAAGGGCTCGGCCGCCGCGCCGTAGAGGTCGCGGGAGTCGAACCGGACGGTGTAGACGTGCTGGGGGTTCTCCCCCCGGAAGACCGCGTGGGTGTCCGGGAGCAGGTGGGCGGGCTGCACGTGCTCGACGACGCCGACGTGTCCGCTGACGTACTCCGGGAGCTTGGTCGGAGCCGGCGGCACCTCGCCCGCGCGCACCCGGTCGCCGACGGCGAAGCGGGGGGACCCGTCGACCTGCCGCAGCGAGCCGGGGCCGGTGGCGGCGTAGTCGGGCTTGCTGAGCTCGGGAGCCGGGGGCTCCTCCACCTGCTCGCCGGAGAGGTTCCGCGCCCGCGCGTCCACGGCGTCCGGCGCGATGATCCCGCTCTCCACGAACATCAGCTCGACGGCGTTGAGCCAGCGGCCGTAGTAGCCCTCCTCGAAGTACGCGTGCGGGTCGAGGCGGCCCAGCGCGTAGCGGAAGGCGTCGAGGTTCTGCCCGGAGATCCGGCCCATGCCCAGGACCGCCAGCGCGAACGCCCGGCCCTCCCAGGCCTCGTCGAAGACCTTCTCCGCGGGATCGGGCGGGTGCACCGGGCCCCAGCCGTCCGTCCCGCCGAGGTCGGCGATCGCGGGCATCGCACCACGTCCTTTACGATGGGAGACGAATTTCCACAATAGTGGACGCGGTCGGCGCCGGTGTCCAGCCGTGGTCGTCGATCATCGATCGCGGGCGGTCGGAGCACTATCGTGGCCGCGGACGAGGGGAGTGGCCATGGCGGACGCCGCGACCGGACGTACCGCGCAGAGAGCGTTCGACGATCTCTGCGCCCGCATCGCGCCGTACGGCCGGATGCTCGTCGGCTACTCCGGGGGCGCGGACTCGGCGCTGCTCGCCCACGCCGCGCACCACGCGCTCGGGGCCGGCGCCGTGGCCGTCACCGCCGTGTCCGCGAGCCTGCCCGCGGCCGAGCGGACCGCGGCCGCCGCACTCGCCCGCCGGCACGGGTTCGCCCAGGTCGAGGTGTGCACGGACGAGCTGTCGCGCCCCGAGTACCGGGCCAACTCCGGGGACCGCTGCTTCCACTGCAAGAGCGCGCTGCTCGACGCGCTGGAGCCGCTGGCCGCCCAGTCCGGCGCCGTGATCGCGCTCGGCACGAACCTCGACGACCTGGGGGACCACCGGCCGGGCCAGCGGGCCGCGGCCGGTCGCGGCGCCGTCACCCCGCTGGTCGAGGCCGGGCTGTCGAAGGCCGAGGTCCGGGCCGTCAGCCGGTGGGCCGGGCTCGACAGCGCGGACAAGCCCGCGGCCGCGTGCCTGTCGTCGCGGGTGGCCTACGGGGACCCGGTGACGGCCGAGGTGCTGGCCCGGATCGAGGCGGCCGAGGCCGCGCTGCACGCTCTCGGCTTCCCGGTCTGCCGGGTCCGCGCGCACGCGGCGGGCACCGTCGCGCGCCTCGAGCTGCCCGAGGCCGACCTGCCCCGCGCGCTGCTCGTGGCGGCGGAGATCGACGCGGCGGTGTGCGGCGCGGGATTCACCTTCTGCTCGGTGGACCTGCAGGGCTTCCGGAGCGGGCGGATGAACGTGCTGCTGGGTCTGCCGTCGGTGGCCCGGTGAGCGACGGCTTCCGGGACCTGGGGTACGCACGGCCGGACCTCGATCGCGAGGCGCGGCTCGGCCTCCCCGAGGTGGTCTACGGGCCGGGCAAGGCTCCGGGGGAGATCGCCGGGATCGTCCGGGCCCTGCTCGCGGACAACACCGGTCCGGTCCTGGTCACCCGGGTCGAGGCGGGCGCCGCCGCCGAGGTACTGGCCGGCGTGCCCGGCGGTACCTACGACGAGCCGGCGCGGTTGCTGGCCTGGCGGCCCGCCGCGCGCACGGACTTCCGTCTCGCTGTGGTCTCCGCCGGCACCACGGACGGGCCGGTGGCGGCCGAGGCCGGGGCCGTCGCCACCGCCGTCGGGCTGGGGGTCGACACGATCCGGGACGTCGGCGTGGCCGGGCTGCACCGGCTGCTCGCCGAGCGCGAGCGGATCGCCGGCGCGGACGCGATCGTCTGCATCGCGGGCATGGAGGGCGCGTTGCCCAGCGTGGTCGCGGGGCTGGTCGGAAAACCGGTGATCGCGGTGCCGACGTCGGTCGGGTACGGGGCGACGTTCGAGGGGCTCACGGCGCTGCTCGCGATGCTCAGCTCCTGCGCGGCGGGGGTCACCGTGGTCAACATCGACTCGGGGTTCTCGGCCGCCATGGCCGCGTTCCGGATCAGCCGGAGCCGCGGGTGATCGTGTGGTTCAACCCCGTCAGCGGGGTGTCCGGCGACATGCTGCTCGGCGCGCTGCTGGAGCTCGGCGCCCCGCTCGACGGGATCCGCGCGGCGGTGGCCTCGACCGGGCTGACGGGCTGGGCGCTCGAACCCGAGCGGGTGCGGCGGGGATCGCTGGTCGCCACCCACGCCCGGGTCCGGGTGGACGAGCACGTGCCCGCGCGGGCCGCGGCCGAGCTGCGGGCGATGGTGGGCCGCTCCGCGCCGGAACCCGTTGCGGCACTGGCTCTCCGGGCCGTGACCGCCATCGCCGAGGTGGAGGCGGACCTGCACGGCGTGCCGGTCGGCGAGGTCCACCTGCACGAGATCGGCGGGGTGGACACCGTCGTCGACACGGTGGGGGTGGCCGCCGCGCTGCACCTGCTCGGCGCGACGGACGTGGTGTGCGGGCCGCTCGCGCTGGGCTCCGGGACGCTGCACGGCAGCCACGGGACGCTGCCGCTGCCGGCCCCGGCCACGGCGGCACTGCTGGCCCGCGCCGGCGCGACCGTGACCTCGACCGGGCTGCCCGGCGAGACGGTGACGCCCACGGGCATCGCCCTGCTGCTGGCCGCGGGCACCCGGTTCGGGCCGGTGCCGGACATGACCGTGCGGGCGGTGGGTTACGGGGCCGGAGGGCGGGACGTGCCGGGGCGGCCCAACGTGCTGCAGGCGCTCCTCGGCGCGCCGGCGGGCGGCGAGGTCCGGTCGATGACGCTGCTGGAGACCACTGTGGACGACGTGCCGGGCGAGGTGCTCGGCCACCTGGTGGAGACATTGCTCGAGGCCGGGGCCGCCGACGCGTGGCTCGCCCCCGTCGTCATGAAGAAGTCGCGGCCGGGACAGGTGGTGTCGGTCCTCGTCGCGCCCGAGCGGGCCGCGGGGGTCGAGGAGCTGCTGCTGCGCGAGACGGGGAGCCTCGGGGTGCGGCGCAGCGCGGTCGAGCGGCGCGCGCTGCCCCGGCGCACGACGACCGTGCAGGTCGGCGGGCACGCGATCCGGATCAAGCACGGGCCGTACGGGGCCAAGCCGGAGCACGACGACGTCGCCCGCGCGGCCCGGGCACTCGACCTCCCGTTGCGTGAGGTCGCGGCCCGGGCCCTGCGCGAGTCGGCCCTGCACGAGTCAGCCCAGGACGAACTCGATCTCGGGCGGTGACTCCAGGGTCCGGGTGACGTAGCAGACCCGGCGGGCCGCGGTGACCAGCCGCTCGAGGTCGGGGCCCTGCGGCGAGGCGGCCTTCACGGTGATCCGGAAGGCGTCGAACCGCGGTCCGTCGTAGTGCCCGGTGACGTCCACGGTCAGGTCCTCGAGGAGCACGTCCCGCTTACGGGCGCTGTAGGCGAGCGCCAGCGTGAAGCAGGACGCCATGGAGGCGAGCAGCAGCTCGGTGGGCTGCGGGGCGCTGCCGGCGCCGCCGTACTCGACCGGCTCGTCGGCCCCGACCTCGAAGCCGCCGGCGTCGACCGTGGCCCGCATGCCGCCCTCCCAGCGTGCGGACACGCTCCGTTCGCTGACCGTCATCGGGGTCCTCTCCTGCTGCGGGTGGACGCGGGTGCAACACCCGTGCAACGGGTCTGCGGCACGGTGCTGCGCATCACAGTGTGCTGACTCCTCCGGCGCACCGGCCGGAAGACCCGAGGGAGCCGTCGATGACGACAGTCGTCCCCGAACCGCCCCGTGTGGCGGCCTGCCGCGGCGAGTGCGGTGCCGTGCTGCACCGCGACCACCACGACCGGCTGCTGGCCGTCGACACCGATCCGGACGCCCTGCTCGAGCTGTTCGAGCTGGCCGTGACCTGGACCGAGCTGGACTACTCCGACGAGCCGGTGCTGGGCCCGCGGGAGTGGATGACCTTCGCCGAGAACCACCGCTGGCTGTTCCCGGAACGGGCCGCCTGGGCGTTCGCCCTCGCCGTCGACGTCGTGGGGCGCCGCCGGGTCGGACCACCGCCGGCCGGCCGCGAGGCGACCGTCCTCGATCTCGTCCGGAGCTGAGTGCACGTCTCGAAGAGTAGACGGAATTCCACTATCGGAAACGGAGGGCCGGTGCCGGGTCCCGATTTCCTGACGCTGCCGCCCCGTCGCGTCAAACCGCGCACGACGGGGTTGACGCACGTCATCGACCCGGGCGCGGGTCCGGCGGCGGTCGCCGACGTGCTCGCCGGCGGGGCGGCGCACGCCGACATCTGGAAGGTCGGGTGGGGCACCGCGTACGTCGACGCGGCGCTCGAGGAGAAGGTCGCGCTGCTGCACCGCCACGATCTCCTGCTGTGCCTCGGCGGCACCCTGCTGGAGATCGCGTGGGCACAGGGCAAGGCCGTCGAGTGCCTGGCGTGGGCGCGCGACACGGGGTTCGACCTGGTGGAGGTCTCGCGCGGGACGGTCGCGATGACGCTCGCGGAGAAGGCGGCGCTGATCGCGCGTGCCACCCGCTCGCTGACCGTGGTGGCCGAGGTCGGGTCCAAGGCGCCGGGGGAGCAGCACGCGGGGCGGACCTGGCCCGCGGAATGCCTCGCGGACCTCGATGCCGGGGCGAGCCTCGTCGTCACCGAGGGCCGGCAGAGCGGGACGGTCGGGACCTACGACGACCAGGGCCGGGTGCGACCGGATGTGGTCGAGGCCGTGGTCGCGGCGGTCGGCGTCGACAGGGTGATCTTCGAGGCCCCGCGGGCGAGCCAGCAGGCGTGGTTCGTGCGGCGCTTCGGGCCGGAGGTCAACCTGGGCAACGTGGCGCCGACGGACCTGATGTCCGTGGAGACGCTGCGGCTGGGGCTCCGCTCGGACACGGCGGATCTGTCCGGGGCGGTGCGGGCCGAGCCGCACGCGGACACGGCGTGACCGCGCCGGCCCCGGCCGGGTACGGCGTGAACTTCGTGCCGCTCCGCTACCGCGGGGTCGCCGTCTCGCGCGTCGAGGTCCCGCTGGACGAGGCCTCGCTGCGCGCACACCTGCTCGGGCGGCCCGCCTACCGGCGCACCCGGTTCATCGTGCTGCGGTCCCCGGCCGGCACGGCGGTGGTGCGCGTGACGCGGGCCGAGCCCGAACCGCTGCTGTCCCCGATCACCGAGGTGTCGCTGCTGGCGGGGCCGCAGGAGTGCGCGGACGTGTGCGATCCGGAGGCCGACACCGGGATCCCGTCGCAGCTGGCCGCGGCCGCGGTGCGGCTCGCGCCCGGGGCCCGGGTCGTGGTGGTCGAGGGCCGGTACGCGCACGTCAACTTCATCGTGGAGCCGCGGCCGATCCGGATCGTCGTGCGTGAGGTGGTGCCGCCGGAGCCCGCCAAGCTCGCCGACCAGGCCCGGCGGATCGTCGCGGTGTCCGAGGACCTGCCACCCGTCGAGATCGTCGAGGAGCTCGTGCGGTTGGACCGGCTCGCGCTGCAGCGCCCGGCGGAGCACTATCTGCTGCCCTGCCGCGGATCCGGCGGCGAGGTGCCGGGCGCCCGGGTGTCCTATCTGGACGAACATCCCGAGCGGGCGGACTGGACGCTGCTGGGCTGCACGCGGTCCCTGCAGATCCACGAGGGCTTCTACGGTGACGTGCCACCGATCGTCGACTTCTGCCCGAAGAGGCAGCTGCAGGGGCCCGGACCGCTGCTGACGAAGTGCTGCATGCAGGAAGAACACGTCGAGTCCGGCGACGGCTGGGTCGCGGTGCCGTGGGGTGCCTCGCTGGAGCACGTGCGGGACGCGCTGCGGCGGATCGCGGACCGGGAGGCGCCGGCATGGGCACCCGGCTGAGCTCGTCCGCCCTCTACAGCCACCTGTGGGGCGCCCCGGCTACCGACGCGCTGTTCGACGAGCGCGCGATGCTCCAGTCCTGGTTGGACATCCTCGCGGCGCTCGCGCGGGCGCAGGCCTCGCTGGGAATCGTCACGCCCGAGGCCGCGGAGGCGATCACCCGGAGCGCGAAGGTCGAGGCGCTGGACCTGGAGTTCGTCGCCGAGCAGACCCGGTTCACGTCGCACTCCACACTCGGGCTGATCCGCGGGCTGCAGCGGGTGCTGCCGGAGGGTGCGCGCGAGCAGGTCTACCTGGGCGCGACCGTGCAGGACCTCACCGACACCTGGTTCGGGACCCTCCTGCGGGACGTCGGGGAGCTGGTCGCGGCCGGGCTGCGCGGGATCGAGGCGCGGCTGCGGGCGCTCGCGCTGGAGCACCGGGACACCCCGATGGCGGGGAGGACGCACGGGCAGCCGGGCTCCCCGATCACCCTCGGCTACAAGGTCGCCTCGTGGGCGGACGAGGCGGGCCGGCACCTGGACCGTCTGCGGGAGGGGCGGGCTCGCTGGTGCGTCGGGCAGCTCGCGGGGGCGGTCGGGGCGCTGGCGTTCTTCGGCGCCGACGGGCCGGAGCTGCGGGCCCGGTTCTGCGCGGAGGTCGGGCTCGCGGACCCGGGCATCTCCTGGACGACCTCGCGCGACCGAATCGCCGAGTTCGGCGGGGTGCTCGCGATGGTGTGCGGCACGCTCGCGCGGATCGGCACCGAGGTCTACGAGCTGGCCCGGCCGGAGATCGGGGAGCTCGCCGAGGCCGCGCCACCGGGCGCGGTCAGCAGCATCACCATGCCGCACAAGCGGAACCCCGAAGGGGCCGAGCACCTGGACACTCTCGCCCGGCTCGCCCGCTCCTCCGCCGCGGTGCTGCTGGAGGGCATGGTCGCCGCGCACGAGCGGGACGGCCGGGCGTGGAAGGCGGAGTGGATCGCGCTGCCGGAGATCTGCCAGCTCACGGCCGCCTCGGTGAGCCTCGGCCGCCGGCTCCTCGACGGGCTGGAGGTGCGGCCCGCGGCGATGGCGGCGAACCTGGCGAAGGCCGGGGGACTGTCGTCCGAGCGGATCCTCGTCGGGCTGGCCGGGAAGATCGGCAAGCACCGGGCCCAGCAGGAGCTGCAGGAGGTCTTCCGGTCGGGCGCGGACCCCGTCGAGGTGCTGGTCGGGCGGGGGCTCGCGACCGCGGACGAGATCCGGGCCTGGAGCACCGCGGACGCGGTCGCCGCGGCGGGGGCGATGGTGGACACGGTGCTGGCGCGGGGTCCCCGGTGAACGGCCCGGCGACCGGCCCGGTGGCGGGACCCGGGCGCGTGGAGCGCCGTCGCGGCCTCCCCGCGGCGGACCGGACCCGCGCCGAGGAGGACCCTCGTCGCCCCGCGGGATCGCGCTCGGACCTCCGCGAGCGCTTCCCGCTGGGTGTCTGGCCGACCCCGCTGACCCGCGCCCACCGCCTCGAAGCCGCCCTCGGCCTCGGGCCGGTGCTCGTGAAGCGGGACGATCTCGCGGGGTTCGCGGTGGCGGGCAACAAGACCCGGCCCCTGGAGCACCTGATCGCCGCCGCTCTGCGGGGAGGCGCCGAGGTGCTGGTGACCGGGGGCGGGCCCGGCTCGAACTTCGTCGCCGCCGCGGCCGTCGCGGCCCGGGCCGCGGGGCTGGAGTGCGAGCTGGTGATCTGGGGCGACCCCGAGGGCGCGCCCGCGATCGAGCTGGCCCGCGCCACCGGGGCCCGGATCCGCCCGACCGGAGGCACCGAACGTTCCGATGTGGACCGTCTCGTGGCCGAGCGGGCCGCGGAGATCGGCGCTCGTGCCTATCCAGTGCCGCGCGGGGGCTCGACCCCGGTGGGCGCGCTCGGATTCGCCGACGCGGCCGACGAGCTCGCCGCCCAGCTGTCCGGCCGACGACCTGCGGCGATCGTGCTCCCCGTCGGATCCGGGGGCAGCTGCGCCGGCCTGCTGGCGGGCGGCCTCGACATCCCCGTCGTCGGGGTGTCCGTGAGCCGATCGCCCGAGGAGATCCGCGCGACCGTCCTCGACCTCGCCGACCGCTGCGCCGCGCTGCGCGGCACGGCGCCGCCGCGGCCGGAGCTGCTCGAGATCGTCGACGCGCGGGGGCCGGGATTCGGGGCGGCGAGCGCCGCGGAGACCGAGGCCGCGCTGCTCGCCCTGCGCACCGAGGGCCTGCTGCTGGACCCGACCTACGGGGCCGAGGCCTTCGCCGAGGTGCTCCACCGGGCGGGCGCCCCGACCCGCGCGGAGCCAGGCCCCGACTCGCGGACGGGGCTCGCGGAGGCGCCGATCGTCTGGTGGCACACCGGTGGGGTGCTGCCGGCCGGGGCGTGGCTCGCCCGGCAGGGCTCCATCGGATCCCCCGCGCCCGCCCACCGCGCACCGATCCCCTCCGGACGGAGACCATGACCGACACCCCGATCCGCCGCGCCCACGGCTTCCCGCAGACCGGGCCGGCACCGGAGCTGGTCGAGTCCGGGTTCGCGCTGGAGAACGCCGACGCCGGCTTCCTCCACCACGGCCTCAACCTGGCCGACCTCGCGCACGTCCTCGATCTCGCGCGCCGGGGGATCGTGCCCGGCCCCGCCGAGAAGGCGCTGCTCGGGCTGCTGCTGGAGGTCCTGGAGATCCCGGCCGAGGAGTTCGACTACGACCCCTCCTACGGCGAGCCGTACAACTCCCGGGAGCGCTACTTCGTGGCCCGGATCGGCGACGACGCCGGCTGGCTGCACGCCGGCCGCCCCCGCCGCGAGGCCGCCCGGGTCGCGCTGCGCCTGCACCTGCGCCGCCAGCTCGTCGAGCTCGCGACCGAGGCCGTCGCGACCGCCACCGACATGGTCGCCCGGGCCGAGGAACACGCGGCCACCCTGCTGCCGGACCAGACCTACCTGCAGCAGGCCCAGCCGTCGACGTTCGGGCACTATCTCCTGTCCTTCGTGTACTCGACGGTCCGGGACGCGCGGCGGCTGCTCGACGAGCTCGACGAGCTCAACACCAGCCCCGGCGGCGCGGGCTGCGTGAACGGCACCCGGCTGCTGGAGGACCGCGGCCCGATCGCCGTGGCGCTGGGCTTCGGCGGCGTCATCCCGCACACCCGGGACGCGATGTGGCAGGTCGACGGCCTGATCCACGTCCTGGCGACGGTGGCGAGCCTGCTCTCGAACTTCTCCAAGCTCGCCGAGGACCTGGAGATCTTCTCCTCCAGCGAGTTCGACTTCGCGGACCTCGACGACGCCTACAGCCGCTCCAGCATCCTCATGCCGCAGAAGCGGAACCCCTACGCGCTCTCGATCATCCGCGGGGCGTCCGGGGTGGTGATCGGACGGCTGACCGGCTTCCTCGCGGTGACCAAGAGCCCCTCGGCGCGCAGCGACAACCTGATCTTCGCCTACGGCGAGGTGCCGCGGGCGCTCGATCTCAGCCTGCGGATCACCCGGCTCACCGGCGGCGTCGTGCGCACCCTGCGGGTCAATCCGCGGCGGATGCGCGAGGAGCTCGACCGGGGGTACAGCCAGGCCACCGACCTGGCCGAGTACCTCACCCAGCTGCTCGACGTGGACTACCGGACCGCCTACGTCGTCGTCGGCAACACGGTGCGGGAGGCGGCCCGGCGCGGGGTCCCCGGCGCCGAGATCACCGGCGCGATGGTCGACGAGGCCGCGCGTGCCCACACCGGCGCGGACTGGGGCCTGACCGGTCGGGACCTGTCCGGCGTGCTCGATCCGCGCGCCGTCGTGGCCACCCGGCGGGCGGAGGGTGGGGCGTCCCCGGAGGCGCTCGCCGCGATGATCACCTCGCTGCGGGAGCGGCTGCGCGGGCTCGCGGCCCGGGCCGAGGAGCAGGGCGCGCGCTTCGACGAGGCCGAGGCCCGCCTCGTCGCGACCGCGCGTGCGGTCGTGGAGGCGCCGTGACCGGTCAGCCTTCCGCGATCGTCACCCAGACGACGTCGGCCGGGGCGTCGCCCGGGTTCGTGCCCCGTACGCCCGTCGCCGAGCGCACGTGCAGTGCCTCCCCGCCGGCCACGGTGTATCGCGCGTCTCCCGCCTGCAGCTCCACGGTGCCGTCGAGCACCAGGAGGAGGGTCTCGCCCGGCCTGCGGCCCGCCGTCTCGGCACCGGGTTCGACGCGGGTGGCCACGCCGCGCAGCCGCGTCGCCGGATCGTCCGGGGTCAGGGCCGTGGTGTCGGCCCCGGCGAAGCGGGTGTGCAGGGACCCGGTGTCGCCGGTCTCGACGAAGTGCCGGATCGGGGCGTCCAGGGCCGTGGCCAGCTTCAACAGCGTGGTGACGGTCGGGACCATGTCGCTGCGCTCGACCTTGTGCACCGTCGCGGTCGAGACGTCGGCGAGATGAGCGAGCTGCTGGAGCGTGAGGCCGCGCTCGCGGCGCAGCGCGTGGACCTTGGGGCCGATCGAGTCGACGACGGCCTCCCAGCCGGATGCCGGCACGTCGGCCGGCCGGGCGGAGCTCGGCATCGTGTCTCCTCGGGGAGCGGATCGGACCAGGCGAGTATGAACGACGGAGGGAACGGGATGAACGCTCAGATGTCCACGGGCTCCCACCCGGACGCGGCCGGGGTCGCCGCCGCCCGGGCACGCTGGCGGTCCGCCGGGGAGTCGCTGTTCCCGACGCTGGTCGCCGATCCCTCGACATACGCCGAGGCCGTCGAGGCGATCGGTGCGATCGCGGCGGCCCTCGGGCGGCGCCGCGCGGGGCTCGCCGAGCTCGCGGCGCTGCTCGACGACCCCGAGCCGCTGCTCGCCGAGGAGCAGCTGCGGGTGCCCCCGGGGGTGCCGGTGCCGCTGCTGGTCGCCGTGGCCTGCGGGATGCGCGAGCGGCAGCTGATCAGCGAGGGCGTGTGCCGGGAACGCGCGGCGGCGGTCGCCCGGGCGCGGGCCGCGGGGGCGGACTGGGCGGTGCTGCAGGGGCCCGACCGCGTGGAGGACCTGACGGGCGGTGAGTTCGGCGGTCCGGCCGGATGCCTGCACCTGCACCTGCCCTCGGGCACGGAGCTGCGCGCGACGATCGACGTCTGGTCCGGCGAGCCGTTCCGGCTGGACGTGCTGCCCTCGGGCGGCACACCGACCGGCCGCTCGTTCGCGGACCGGGAGACCTGGCTGGAGGGCTGCCGCGCGGCCCGCGCCGCGGTCGACGAGGGCTGAGGACTCATCGTGTCGGGCGCGGCGGGCGCACCAGCCGCCCCGACCCGGTGAAGCTCGCCCGCAGGTCGGCGGGCAGCGCGGCCGCGATCCGGTCCCGGGCCCCGGCCCGCTGCGCGGGCACCCCCAGCTGGGCGACGAGCAGGTCGGAGCCGGTCGCGGCGGCCCGCTCGGCCGCCTCGGCGGGCCGGCCGAGATGGGTCAGCGCCAGGGCCTCGTACTTGGGGGACGAGTAGCGGCGGGCCTCGACGAGCAGCCGCTCGGCCGCCGTCGCGTCGAAGCGGGCCTGCATGTCCAGCAGGCGCATCATCGCGCGCGGCCGGAAGGGCAGGGAGCGGTCGAGCAGCGGGACGGCGGCCTCCACGGCGGCGCCGGCCGCCTCGTCCCGGCCGTCGAGCAGGTCGCAGTCCGCGACGGCGAGCAGCGCGTGCAGCTCCTGCTCCAGCTCCAGGGTGCCGCCGCCGCGGCGGGCGAGCTCGACGGCGGCCACCGCGTGCTCGCGGGCCCGCCCGACCTGGCCGAGCTCCTGCCACATCCAGGAGGTCGTGCACTCGATGCCGGCGCGGTAGAAGCCGAGGTTCTCGGCGTCGACCAGCTTGCGGGCGTGGTCGAGCGCGCGCAGGGCGCCGGCGAAGTCGCCGGTGTCGCCCCGGGCCAGTGCGGTGAAGAACAGGGTCTGCAGCAGCGGCCGGAACTCGCCGGTGCGCCGGCACAGCACCGCCGCCCGCGCCAGCACCCGCTGGGCCTCGGCGAAGTGGTCCTGGTGCTGCAGCAGCGCGCCGCGGTAGGCGAGCGCGAGGGCGCTGGTGGTCTCCGGCGGATCGGCCGCGAGCACCGCGTCGTAGGCGGCGGCGGCACCCGGGTAGTCCCCGTCCCAGTGCCGGACCCGGCCGAGCAGCAGCACCGCGCTGGGCAACGCGCCCGGCGCGGCGGCGGCGGACTCGGCGAGCTGGGTGGCCCGCTCCGCGAAGTCGACGGCGACGGGTGCGTCCCGGGCGTAGAGCGCGGTCCAGCCGAGCTGTTCGAGCGCGCGGGCCTCGAGCACCGGATCGTCGAGGTCGCGGGCCAGTTCCAGGGCCCGCTCGTGGTCCTCGCGCGCGGCGGCGTACCGGCCGAGATCGCACCGGACCTGCCCGCGCCGCAGGTGGGTGGTGACCGTCAGCGGGCCGTCTCCGGCCCGTGCGGCGTCGTCGACGGCGAGGTCGAGGAGCCGCTCGGCGTCCCGGTGGGCGAAGGCGACGTGCGCGGTGGCGGCGGCCGCGAGCCAGGCCTCGGCCGCCCCCGCGAAGTCGCCCGAGGCGGCGAGGTGGCGCGCGGCGGACTCCGGGCGCCCGGCGAACAGCCGCGCGGCGCGCCGGTGCCGGCTGACCCGGACCGGCTCCGGCACCGACGCGTACGCGACCTGCCGCACGATGTCGTTGGCGAACCGGAAGCTGTCGCCCTGGGCGAGCAGCAGCCCGGCGCGCAGCGCGCGCTCGGCCACGACCGCGCCCACCTCGACGTCCACGCCGGTGAGCAGCGCGACGTCGTCGAGGGAGAAGGTCGTGCCCAGCACGGCGCCCTGGGCGAGCAGCCGGGCGACCTCGCCGCCGGCGTGGGTGATCCGGGCCGCGACGGCGTCCTGCAGCGACTCCGGGACCTCGCCGCTCTCCGGGTGGCGCAGCAGCTCGGTGAGGAACAGCGGGGAGCCGCCGGCCCTGGCCCACAGCCGTTCCGGGTCGTGACCGAGACCCGAGCGTTCGACGAGCGTGCCCACCGCCTCGCGGGAGAGCGGGCCGAGCGCGAGGCGACCGCCGACGTCCTGCAGCGCCTCCGTGACGCCGGGATCCTCCGAGGTCCGCTCGGTGAGCACGACCATGCAGCGGCTGCCGGTCCAGTGCCCGGCGAGCACGTGCAGCGCCTCCACCGTGGACTGTCCGGCGTGCTGCATGTCCTCGACGACGATCAGCAGCGGCCGGCGCGCCCCGGCGCGGGCGACGAACTCGGCGACGGCGTCGAGGCTGCGCCGGTGCTCCACCTCGGGACCCGCCCGCTCGTAGGTGACGGGCCCGACGACGTCCGCGAGCTCGGGCATCAGCTCGGTCAGGGTGCCGAGCCGGGTGGCCGCGAGCTCCCGCACCTCCTGCGGCGCGGTGCGCTGCACGATCGCGCGCATCGCCTCGATCAGCGGCTGCAGGTAGAGCGAGCGCTCGGCCTCGAAGCAGGACACCTGCACCACGAGCGCCCCGGTGCGCAGCGGCCCGGCGAGGAACGCGGCGACCAGCGCGCTCTTCCCGATCCCCGCCTCGCCGCTGACGACGGTGAGCCAGGAGCGGCCGGCGGCCGCACCCTCCCAGTCCTTGCGCAGCTGTGCGAGCTCGCCGTCCCGGCCCACGAGCGGGGCCTCCACGGCCTCGCCCAGCACGTCCGGGCCCGGGTCCTCGGTGCTCTCCGCGCGCAGTACGGCCAGATAGAGGGTCTGGGTGGCGGCCGACGGATCGATGCCGAGGTGCTGCGCCAGGGTCTCGCGCAGCGCCCGGTAGGCGAGCAGCGCCGCGCCCGGGCGCCCGGCCTGGTGATGGGCGAGCATGAGGGTGCGGCAGGCGTCCTCGTCGAACGGGTCCGCCTGCACGGCGGCGCCGGCGACCTGCACGGCGGTGTCGTGCGCGCCGAGCTGCAGGGCGGCGCTGCTCCACGCCACGCGGGCGCGCCGCAACAGTCCGCGCACGCGTTCGCGCAGGTCACGAACCCAGGGCCCGTCCCGCTCGTCGCCCATCGGGGTGTCCGTGTCGAGCAGCTTGGCGGCCTGCTCGCCACTGGTCGAGGCCAGCGCGGGATGGCCGTGGGCCAGCTCGAACTCGGCGGCGTCGACGAGCTCGGCCGCCTCGTGGAGGTCCACGGCGACCCGGGGATCCAGCCGGTAGCCGGCCGAGGTGCCCTCGATCAGCTCACGGCCCAGTGCCTTGCGCAGGCGGCTGATCAGGGCGGCGACGTTGCGGTCCGCGCGCTCGGGCGCCTCGCCCTCCCACAGCGCGTCGATCAGGGCGTGGACGGTGACGAACTCGCCCCGCCGTTCGGCGAGGACGGCCAGCGCGAGTCTCGCCTTGCCGGGCGGGACAGGTGCGGCGAGCTCGCCGTCGACGCTGAACGGCCCGAGCAGGCACAGCCTCGGCCCTGAGCGCACCCGGTCATCGTACCCGGCTGGGCCGGTTGCCCGACGAGTTTCGCCGGGTTCCGCGGACCCTCGCCGAGCGGGTGCGACCCCGTCCCCGCCAGCCGCACCGGCCCCCAACGGGTGCGGCGTCGTCGGCTGTTCGGCCGGGGTGGTTCCGGGTGCGGGGCTCAGCCGTCGGCCGGCGGGACTCGTCGGCCGATCCCGGACCGTGGCCTCGGGCGGGTGCTCGACCGGCACCGGCGCCCCGGATGATCACCGTGACCGTCACGGGAGCGCGGCGGGCCCAGCGCTGAGGTGACGCTCGCACGGATCGTCCCACTGTGATCGTTCCGAGGGGGGCGGTGTCGTTCTCGGCACCGCACCGAGGTGACGCTCGCGGACCGTGCGGCGCGAGGTCAGGCCGCGAGCACGAGCCCGACCGCGCCGCAGGTGAGGACCACCATCGCGGCGAGCATCGGGTACTGGATCCTCGTCGCGACACTCGGCGGGAAGAGCCGCAGGGCGCGTTCGTGCGCGCCGACCGCGGCGGCGATGTGGCCCAGGACGATCGCGGCGAGCTGGACGGCGGCGATCGTCGCGGTGCCGACCAGCGTGTAGTCGACGGGGCCGGTCCCGAGGGCCAGACGGAAGACCTGCTGGCCGTCGAAGACCAGCAGCGAGAAGTAGTGCGCGATGGCGTACCCCGCCGCGATCGGGATGATCGTGTGCGCGAACGCGACCGGCAGCGGCGCGCGGTCCACGCCCCGGACCGGATCGGCGCGCCAGGTCCCGGCCAGGTAGAGGACGACCACCACGGCCGTCACGCCGAGCAGACCGACTGTGCCCCAGGTGATCCCGCGTGGAACCGTCCACAGTGCCGAGCGGGAGAGGCCGTCGAACGCCGTGGTGCCCACCAGCACGAGCACGACGGCGACGAGGCCCGGTTGCGGGTGGACGGTCTCCAGGCCGTCGAGAGGATTGCGCAGCACCAGCCGGCCGTCGCGGCGGCGGCCGACGGGGGCGAGCGACCCGAGCAGCGTGGACCAGACCTCGAGGCCGTCGCCGTGGGCGAACCAGCTGCGCCCGAACACGAGTGCCGCGCCCGTCTGCACGACCGCGTACCCGATCAGGCACCACGCCACGAGCCGCGGATCCGCCGGTTCCGGATGCGCGAGCTCGAGCCAGCCGAACGCCCCGAGCGCGAAAGCGGCGGGCCACAGCCCGACCCGCGGCGACAGATCCGCGACGCCGCGCCCGGGGTCGATCCGCAGCAGCCGGGAGAGCCCGGCGTGCAGGGTGCGCAACGGGTTCACCGCCCGCCACACCGGCCCGAGCAGCAGCGACACCGGGACGATGCCCACCCAGACGTTGACGTAGAGCACCCACGGGGCGAGGTTGTCCGGCGTCTCGGGCGGCCCCACCAGCCCGATGACGATCACCGCCACGAACGCCACGAGCACCAGGGCCCGGGTCGCCACCGTCAGGAGCGCCGGCGGCTCGGGGAGGGGGCGCCCGGCGTCCGCACCCCGCAGCCGGGGGGTGCGCCAGAGCCGGCCGAGGACCAGGAAGGTCCCGACGAGCACCAGGCCCGCGGCGAGCGCAGCCGCCCCGACGGGGACCGGGAGGTCGCCGCGAGTGCCGACGCCGTGGGCCAGAACGGTCACGAGCCGGTCACGCGACGCGCAGGCTCAGCAGCTCCGCGCCCGAGTGGTGCAGCTCGAACGCGAAGACGCCCGGCACGTCGGCCACCAGCCGGATGGTCGCGGTGCCCCCGGCGGGGATCTGCGCGGCCCTGTCGTAGCCATGGAGGTGGGCCTCCTCCGCGACGTCGCTGGTCACGACCAGCTCGACGGTCTCGCCGCGGGCGACGGGGACGCGCCCGGTCTCGCCGCTGACCTTGCCCCGGGCGAAGGAGACGGCGATGGTGCGGACGGCGGGGGCGGCGGGCGTGCTGGGCAACGGCGCGGGTCGCGCCGACGCTCCGGAGCCGACCTGGTCGTTCGCGACCGCGGTGGTGCTGCCCTCCGGCGGAGTCCCGCTCCCGCACCCGGCCAGGGTCAGCGCGGTCAGCGCCAGGACGGCGAGCACCCCACCGGCTCGGCTCCTCATCGCGTGCTCTCCTCGCTCGTGTCCTGCCCAGTCGTGTCTCGCGCCGCTGCGTTTCGCGCTGTCGTGCCCCGCTCGGGCGCGTTCCACTCCGCGAGCTCCTGCTCCGTGGTCTCCGGGGTCATCGCGCGGAGCACCGCGAAGCCCGTGACGAACAGCCCCAGCCCGATCCCGACCGTGCAGGCGGTGCTGATCCGGTCGAGCGTCGGATCCCAGGCGTAGGGCAGGACGGCCCGGGCGAAGCTGCCCGTGTCCAGGGCCGTGACCAGCGCGAGCACCGCCCCGGCGATCGCGCAGGAGAGCAGCCCCCAGCTCCGGACCCGCGGCACCAGCGCCACCCCGACCGGTCCGGCCACCCAGGCGACCAGCCCGATCCCGGCCGTACCCAGCACCGTCGGCCAGTAGTCCAGCCCGACGGGGACCGACGCCGAGCCGAGGACGTGCACCGCGTGCGCCGCGAGGGCCACCACGGTCAGCCCGGCCACCGCGTACGCGGCCCCGCGACGCCGGACCGCGAGCACGCCGAGCGCGGTCGCACCGGCCGCGAGCACCGCCGTCAGCGTCCACCATCCTGCCGTCGCGGGCGGCGGCGGCCAGGTCGTCTCGCCCCGGATCGCGACGTCCCGGTCCCCGACCCGCAGCGGGATCGTCCAGGGCGTGACCGTTCCGTCGGTGCCGCGGATCCGGGGGTCGGTCCAGTGGGCGCTCTCGCCCGGCGCGATCGCGGCGGGCTCCTCGCCGCGGACCCCGGCCGGGACGACCTCGACGGTCGCGGCGGTGCCGTTCGTCAGGGAGAGCCGGGCCCCGCCCTCGACGACCGCGGCGACCAGGCCAGGGACGGCGGGCTCGAGCGCGACCACCCGCGGTAGGTCGGCCTCCGCCTCGAGACCCCCGCTGTGCGCCGCCGCCCTCCCACCCAGCACCGGCAGGAGTACCGGCACGAGCAGGAGCGCGGCGAGGAACCGGCGGAGCACCCTCAGGCGGCGGCCGTCGCGGCCGTGCGGCGCCGCTCGACGAGTGCCCCGAACACGAGGCCCACCGCGGCCCACAGGACCAGGTGGATCGCGAGCGTGGCCAGCCGGAAGTCGTAGAGCACGACGGCCGGGAAGTCCTTCGGCGTCTCGGCGACGGTCGGGAGCAGAGCCCCGATCACCCACACGACCACGACGTAGGCCAGGCCCGCCAGCAGCGAGCCGTTCCACGTGCCCAGCCGCTCGACGAGCCGGCGGCCGAGGGCCACCGCGGCGACCGCGGCCACGACGGACAGCAGCACCATCAGCACGAACGTGCCGGTGCGCAGCCCGATGGTGTCGTCCGCGCTCGAGGCCGGCGGGTTCGACGGGTACTTGAGGAACGGCACCAGGATCACCACGACGTACCCGGCAACGGCCAGGACCGCCGCCGTGGCCCGCGGCGCGAGCCGCGAGAGCCGCCCCTGCACCCCGGCGTACACCAGCGCGAAGATCCCGCCGATGGCCACGCCGTAGATCAGCAGGGCGACGCCGAGTCCGAGGGTGGCCTGCACACCGCGGCTGACCAGCTCCTCGCCGCCGGCCTCACCCGCCGCCGCGGCGAGCGCGTCCTCGTAGGCGATGCCGCCGTCGAGCGCCGGCTCGCCGATCAGGTACGCGACCACCCACGCCAGGACGGCCGCGACCACGCCCGCGACCATGCCGCGGACCAGGAGAGTCCTCACCACGTCCGTACTCCTAGTGGCAGGGGAAGCCGAGCAGATGGCGGCCGTCGTGCACGAACTCGTGCAGCATCGAGCCGGAGAACACCGAGGTGGCGCCCTGGTCCATGCCGACCAGGTAGAGCAGCGCGAGCAGGATGACGCCGGCGAAGACCGCCCACGGCGCGAGCTCGCGGAGCGGGACGGTGGGGACGGCCGCGACGGCCGTCCGGCCGGGCAGTGCAGCACCCTGAGCCATGGCGGATCCTCCTGGTTGACGCCTGAAGAGATGTTCAGCCGAAAGCCTCCGTGACGGGCGGTTCGGCGTCAAGTGTGGTTTTCGCCGGATTCGGTGCCCGCGGCCGCCAGCAGGCGCATGACCTCGCCGATCCGCCCCTTCTGCTCCGTCAGCGCCGTGAGACCTTCCTCTCCGGCGGCCCGCGCGAGGTCGTCCGTCGCCACCCGCAGGGCCGCGTTGACCACGGCGGCGCGGGCCCGGACCTCCAGCGAACCGGGGGGCAATGCGAGGCGCGCGCCGATGACCTCGGCGAAGGTGTCCTCGGCGCGCTCGTGCAGCACGAGCCACACCGCGCGCAGGGCCGGCTCGTCCCGGGTCATCCGGACCACGGCGAGCACGGCCTCCACGTCCTCCGGAGGGGCCCCGGGATCGAAGGCGTACTCGGCCGCCAGGTGCTCGGCGAGGTCCCGGTCCGGCGGCCACGAGCGCAGGACCTCGCGGAACGCGTCGAGCGCGAGCGACAGCAGCGGCTCGACGCAGCTCTCCTTGCTGCGGAACAGTCGCCACAGCGTCCGCTCCGAGACGCCGGCCGCGCGGGCGATCTCCTCGCCGGAGGTCGCCGCGACCCCCCGCGCGCGGAACAGTCGCACCGCCTGCCGGGAGATGTCCAGGCGCTGTTCCCGGCGGTGCGCATCGGTCAGCGGCGGGCGGCCGCGGCGGGTTCCGCCCGGTGCCTCCCGGATGTCCGACATGGCCGGAGGCTAGCCCTTCCTTTAAATGGCAGCTACTGCCAGGAAAGGCTACCGTCGAGCGTGCCCGTCCCGGAAGGAGAGTCATGAGCGCACCCGCACTGCCCTTCGCCCGCCCCAACGTCCTGGACATCGCCCCGATCTACGAGGTGCTCCGCCGCGAGGCCCCGGTCGCCGCCGTGACCACGCCGGCCGGTGATCCCGCCTGGCTGGTGACCCGCTTCGGCGAGGTCCGCGACCTGCTCGGCGATCCCCGGTTCGGCCGGTCCCACCCGGAACCCGAGCGGGCCGCCCGGATCTCGACAGCCGCCGTGCAGGACGGTCCGACCGGCTCCTACGAGACGGAGAAGGAGGACCACACCCGGATGCGGCGCCTGCTCACCCCGGCCTTCTCGGCGCGGCGGATGCGCGCGCTGGGGGAGAATGTCCAGGAGCTGGTCGACGGCTACGTCGACGCCCTGGAGCGCGAGCACGGGACGAACCCGGTGGTCGACCTGCACGCCGGGCTCGGCTTCCCGCTGCCGGTCGCCGTGATCTGCACGCTGCTCGGTGTGCCCGAGGGCGACCGCGACCACTTCCGCTCCCTGTCCGACCGGATGGCCAGCTACACGGGTGCCGACGCGCACGAGGCACGCACCGAGTTCGGCCGCTACATGGCGGGGCTCGCCGAGCGGAAGCGCGTGCAGCCGGGCGAGGACGTCCTCAGCGACCTGGTGGCGGCCCAGGAGGACGATCCGTCGTTCGGCTATGCCGAGATGACCCGCCTCGCCGTCGGGCTGCTGTTCGCCGGCCACGAGACCACCGTCAACCGGATCGGCCTCGGCACCGTCTTCCTGATGACGAACCGCGACCAGTGGGACGCCCTGTGCGCCGATCCCGCGGGCCGGATCGACGCGACGGTCGAGGAGATGATGCGGCTCGGCGCCCCGGGCGATCTCGGGCTGCTCCGGTACGCGCACGAGGACGTCGACGTCGCGGGGGTGACGATCCACCGCGGGGACGCCGTGATCCTCTCGATCAACGCCGCCAACCGGGACCCGGAGACCTTCGCCGAGGCGGAGTCCTTCGAGCCGGGCCGCGCCGAGCGCGCCCACCTCGGCTTCGGGCACGGCGCCCACTTCTGCATCGGCGCGAGCCTCGCCCGCGTCGAGCTCCGCGCGGTCTTCGAGACCCTGGCCCGCCGGATCCCCGGCATGACGCTGGCCGTGGGCCTCGACGAGCTGGACGTCCGCACCGAGCACCTCACGGGCGGCGTCCGTTCCCTGCCGATCACCTGGTGACGGGGGCGGCCGGCGCGATCGCGGTGGATCCCGCCGGCCCTCCCCTCACGAGGTGAGTTCGGCCGTGGTGACGACGGCGGTGGTCACCACGAAACCCGCGATACCGAGGACCGGATGGCCCGCGGCGACGAGGAGCCCGCCGGTGATCGCGAGGAGCGCGACCTTGGCGACGATCCGCCGGGTGCGGGGCAGGCGCCGGCCCGCGCGGGGTGCGAGCCACAGGCCCCACAGGACCGCGGCGACCAGCGGGAACACCACGGCGAGGGCGATCCGGATGCCGGTCGAGCCGCCCAGGCCGACGCCCGCCGCGGCCAGCCCGGCGAGCATCGCCAGCTCGGCGAGGAAGGCACCGGTGTCCCGGACCGGGCGGAAGGTCGGCGTGGTCATGCCTCCGCCCGGGCCTTGAGGGAGGCGGCCTCGGTGTCCACCATGGACCGGATCCTCCCGCCGGCCAGCGCCCCGAGCAGGGACCCGAGCGGACCCTCCATCGCGAACTCCAGGTGCACGGCGCAGCCGCCGTCCGCGGCCTCGACCTCGTGCCCGGCCTCCTGACGGACGGCGGCACCCGCCCGACCCCAGGTGAAGCTCCGCCCGGGCGTCAGCTCCGAGACCGTGTAGTCGGTCGGCCGGCGCCCGGGCTGGCTCACCCGGACGACCTGGCCGACGCGCAGCGGCCCGGGACCGGTCTGCACCGCGGTGACCGTGGGCGTCCAGGACGGCCACTCGGTCACCGCGGCAAGGATCTCCCAGGCCCGTTCGGGCGGGGCCGCGATCCGCACCGTCGCGCGGTACCGCACGGCTACAGCACACCCGGGTAGGCGCCGCCGTCCATCAGCAGGCTCTGGCCGGTGATGTAGCCCGCCTGCGCCGAACACAGGAACGCGCAGGCGGCGCCGAACTCGGCCGGGTCCCCCGGGCGCCCGGCAGGGACGTCCGCGCTGGCGGCCTCGGCGGCCTGCTCGACGGTGATCCCACGGTCCCGGGCCTCCTTCTCGTACAGCGAGTGCAGGCGCCCGGTGGCGAACCGGCCGGGCAGCAGGAAGTTGACGGTGACGTTCGCGTGCGCGACCGACCGCGCGACCCCGGCCATGAAGCCGGTGAGCCCGATCCGCGCGCCGCTCGACAGGTCGAGGCCCGCGATCGGCATCTTCACCGAGGAGGACGTGATGTTCACGATCCGGCCGAAGCGGCGCTCCACCATCCCGTCGACGACGCCCTGGATCAGCCGGATCGGCGTCGCCATGTTGCTCACGACGCCCGTCAGCAGCGCTTCGCGGTCGATCTCGCGGAAGTCCCGGAAGGGCGGCCCGCCGTTGTTGTTCACCAGGATGTCCACCTGGTCGACGGCGGCGACGAGCCGGTCCTGCACCGCCTCCTCGTTCAGGTCCCCGGCCACGGGGACGACGGTCGCGCCGGTCTCGGCGGCGATGTCCGCGGCGGCCTTCTCCGTGGACTCCGGCGACCGCCCGTTGACGACGACCGTGCAGCCGGCGCGGGCCAGCTCGGTCGCGCAGGCCCGCCCGAGGCCCTGGGTGGAGGCGCAGACGACCGCCGTCCGCCCGCTGATTCCGAGATCCACGCGCCACTCCCGTTCCCGCTGCTCCGCTGCCCCTCGCAGCCTAGTGCGGCGTCCGCCGGCGTCCACCGGTCCGCGCTGCCGCCCTACGGGAGCAACAGGCACGAATCGCCGAACTCGTGCCAGAGGTAGTCCCGCTCCGCGGTCGCCGCGTACGCCCGGCCGACGAGCTCGTCCCCGGCCACGGCCCGCAGCAGGAGCAGGTGGGAGGCCTCCGGCTCGTGCCAGCCCGTCACCAGGCCGTTCACCACCCGCGCCGGCCGGTCCGGGCCGAGCACCAGGTCCGTCACCCCCTCCCCGGCGTGCACGAGCCCGTCCTCGTCGGCCACGGTCTCCAGGGCCCGGGTGACCGTCGTGCCCACGGCGACGACGCGTCGCGAGGCGTTGACAGCCGCGGCGGTCTCGGCGGGGACGCGGTAGCGCTCCGGGAGCGGCGTCTCCCCGGCCTCCAACGACGAGACGCCGGTGTGCAGCACCAGCTCCGCGATCCCGACGCCGCGGGCGCGCAACCCGTCGAGCACCGCGCGGGTGAACGGCCGCCCGGCGCTGGGCATCTCGGCGCTGCCGAAACCGCCGTCCGGGCGGGCGAACACCGTGCGGTACTCCGCGAGGGCCGGTGTCGTCCGCAGGTGGGAGTAGCGGATCGGCCGCCCGGCGGCGGCGAGATAGCCGCGCAGCCCACCCTCCACCGGGATCCGGGCCTGCCAGAGCCGGCTGCCCGCGCGGACCTGCGGATCCGGGTGGGCCACGGCGAGCACCGCCACGACCCCGCCGGGCAGCGTGATCCGCTCACCGGCCCGGGCGTCGAGCACTCGCTCCCCGGCCGGCGTGCGGAGCTCGACCATCCAGCCCGCGGCTGCGGGCCCGGACACGTGCAGCACCACCGGGGTCCCGCCGCGGTACCCGTCGACGGCCGCGGGCTCGGTGTCCGAGGTGTTGACGACCACGAGATCGCCGGGCTCGAGGGCGCCCGGCAGGTCGGTGAACCGCCTGTGCCGCATCGGTTTCCCGGCACGCGCCACCATCAGCCGGACGCCGTCGCGGACGGGCGGCGGAGTCTCGGCGCTCCTCATGCCGCCGCCCCGAGGTCGGCCGCGCGGTACCGCCCGCTCGGCGGGGACGCGTCCAGGAGCCGCAGGAACGCCGGGACGACGCTCGCGGGCTCGGGCCGGTCCGAGATGTCCTCGCCCGGGAAGGCGCGCTGGTGCATCGCCGTCCGCATGTCGCCCGGGTCGAACGCGTAGACGTGCAGGTCCGGCTCCTCGACGCCGAGCACGGCGGCCAGCTGGTCCAGCGCGGCCTTCGCGCTGCCGTAGCCGCCCCAACCCTCGTAGGCCTCCACGGCCGCGTCCGAGCTGAGGGTGACGAGCGCGCCTCCGTTGGCGCGCAACGCCGGCAGGGCGAGTTGCGTGATGCCCAGCGGTGCCAGCACCCCGGTCTCGTACACCCCGCGCAGCGGGTCGAGCGGGTACTCGCCGAGCCGCGGCAGCGGCGACGGGCCGAGCTCGCCGGCGTTGTGCACCAGCAGGTCCAGGCCCGGGCCGGCCGCCCCGACGAGCTCGGCGCGGAAGCCCGGATCGGTGACGTCGCCCGGCAACGCGACGACGCCGGGCAGCCCGGCGAGTGCCCGTCGCAGCCGGTCGCCGTCCCGCGCGCAGGCGACGACGGTGGTCCCTCGCTCGGCGAGGGCGGTGGTGAGGGCGAGCCCGAAGCCCTGTCCCGCACCGGTGACGATCGCGGTCCGTGTCATGCCCCCACGGTGCGAGCTGAACCCGACTTCAGGTCAAGACCCGCTCCAGGCCGGCCTTCCGCAGCGCGGCGAGGTCCGGGTAGCCGTCGACCGCCATCAGCAGGTCCGCCTCGGCGAGGAAGGAGCGGAGATGGTGCACCACACCGTCCTCACCGCCGACGGCGAGCGCGTAGACCGCGGGCCGCCCCGAGCCGACGGCCGCGGCGCCCATGGCCAGCGCCTTCACCACGTCCGATCCGCTGCGCACGCCGGAGTCGAACAGCACCGGCACGTTCCCGGCCGCCTCGACCACCGCCGGCAGCGACTGCAGGGCGGGGATCCCGCCGTTGGCCTGGCGCCCGCCGTGGTTGGAGCAGTACAGCCCGTCGATGCCCAGGTCCACGGCGCGGCGCGCGTCGTCGGGATGGCAGATCCCCTTGAGCACGATCGGCAGCGAGGTGGCCTCGCGGATCCAGGCGAGGTCGTCCCAGGTGACGGAGTAGCCGAAGGTCTGGGCGAACAGGCCCACCGCCTCCGCCGGGTCGGTGCTCTTCAGCCGGGACCGGAAGTGCTCGTCGGAGGTGTAGTTGGCCAGGCAGTAGCCGCGCAGCTGCGGGAAGTTGGCCGTGTTCAGGTCCCGCGGCCGCCAGCCCGTCACCCACGTGTCGAGGGTGACGACCAGCGCCCTGAACCCGGCGCGCTCGGCCCGCTGGATGAAGCTGACGGCGAGGTCGCGGTCGTTGGGGGTGTAGAGCTGGAAGAAGCCCGGCGTGTCCCCGAGGGCCTCCGCGACCTGTTCGAGGGGGTCCTGCGAGAGCGTCGAGGCGATCATCGGGACACCGGCCCGCGCCGCCGCCCGGGCGGTCGCGAGGTCGCCGTGCAGGTCCTGGGAGCAGATCCCGAGCACGCCGATGGGGCAGAGGAACAGCGGGTGCGGCAGGTCGATGCCGAACAGCGAGACGGACAGGTCCCGCTCGGTGGCGCCCACCAGCATCCGCGGGGGCAGCCCCCACCGGCCGAAGGCCTCGACGTTGGCCCGCTGGGTGCCCTCGTCCCCGGCGCCGCCGGCGACGTAGGAGAGCACCCACGGCGGCAGGGCCTGCGCGGCCCGCTCCTCCAGCCCGGCGAAGTCGACGGGGAAGCGGGGCTGGCGGCCCCGCGTCCCGGCCAGGTAGATCTCCAGCTGGTAGTCGCCGTAGGCCATGGCGCGACCCTAGGACGAGCTCGTGAGTGGCGATAGTCGCTCCGGCGACTATCGCCACTCACGGGGGAGTCAGAGCTGGTAGGTCGAGTTGATGATCGCGCCCTTGCGGGCGTAGTGGATCAGCGCGTCCTGGACGTCGAGGGGGTGCGTCGGGATGACGCCCTCGATCAGGTCCTCCTCGCGGGCACCGTGCAGCGAGAGGCCGAAGCGGCAGCAGTAGACCTTGCCGCCCTCCTGGATGAAGGTCTTCAGCGAGTTGTTGATGTTGTGCTCGCCGGGGAACGCCGAGTTGCCGGTGGTCGGGAACCCGCGCGTGGCGAGGCAGTTCAGCGAGCCGGGGCCGTAGAAGTACACCGCGGACTCGAAGCCCTTCCGCAGCGCCCGGGTGGCCTGCAGGATCGCCACGAAGCTCACCGACGACTCGTGCGCGATGCCGTGGACGAGGGTGAAGTAGACCTCGCCGTTCTCGGCCTGGTAGTCGGGGAAGACCTTCGTACCGCCGTAGATCGACGAGCCTTCGGGCATCGACGGGTGGGCGATCTCCTCGAGGCTCTGCTTCTCGAGGTCGGTCAGGTCGGCCATGAGTTTTCCTCCACTGTGGACAAAGGTTGTGGACAGCTGCGGGGGTCGGTTCAGACGGGCAGGTAGGACGGGCGCACGAGCGCCCCGTACAGGTCGGGACGGCGGTCGCGCAGGTTGCCCATGCCCGCGCGGTGCGCGTCGATGTCGGCGGCCAGGTCGAAGTCCGCGGTGACCATGCCCTCGGCCTGGCCGGTGGCGGCGACGATCTCCCCGCCGGGGTCGACGATCTTGGCGTTGGCGGCGAACTGCAGGGAGCCGAAGCGCCCGAACTGGTTCGACGCCACCCACACCACCTGGTTCTCCAGGGCGCGGGCCCGGTCGAAGAGGTCGAAGCGGCGGGTCCAGCGGTCCTGCGCCGGGTCCGGGTGCCGGTGCGTGGCGCTGATCGGCCAGGCCGACATCGACACGATGATCCGGGCGCCGTCGATCGCCAGGGCGCGGGCCGCCTCCGGGAAGCCCTTGTCCCAGCAGATCTGCATGCCGATCCGGCCGACCGGGGTGTCGAAGGCCTCGAACGCGTCGCCGGCGGCGTAGGTCGCGCTCTCCTGCAACGGCTGGTGGACCTTGCGGTAGGTGCCCAGCACCCCGTCGCCGGTCACGCAGACCGCGGAGTTGTACCGGCCGGTCGGGGCCTGCTCGCAGTACCCGGCGGTGACCGTGAGGTCACCGGCGATCCGGGCCAGCCGGGCGATCTCGGGCCCGTCGACGGCGAACGCGGGCGGCGCGGCCGCCGTGCCGCCGAGATCGGAGACGTAGCCGCCGAGCGCGGCCTCGGGCAGCACGAGCAGCTGGGCGCCGGCCTCGCGCGCCTGCCCGACCAGGCGCTCGATGCGCGCGAAGCACGCCTCGAGATCCCGGTCGAAGGGCGCCGCGACGGTCGCGACTCGGGTGGTCGTCATGGGGCTCCTCAGCTCGCGGACCGGGGCGCGACCCAGTCCGGGTCGTCGGCCGTGCCGGTGGGGAAGGTGCTGGTGGGGGTGCCGGCGAGCCAGTGCAGGCCGTCGGCGATCGCGGCGTCCTCGCGGGCGGCCAGGATCCGGCCCACGAGGTGCTCGGCGTCCGCCGCGACCCCGGAGAAGCGGCCCGAGCCCCAGGTGTACTGCCAGGGCAGGCCGATGAAGTAGAGACCGGGCTGGCTCGTCACTCCGCGGTCGTGGGTCGGGTAGCCCCGGCCGTCGAAGATCGGGAGCTCGATCCAGCGGTCGTCGCGGCCGTAGCCGGTGGACCAGATGACGCTGGTGATCCCGGCGGCCGAGAGGTCGAGCTCCGCCGGATCGTCGGCCTCGGGGCCGGGCTCCCAGACCGGCGCGCGCCGCTCCTCGGCCGGGGCGTCGATGCCCTGGGCCGCGATCCAGCCGTCGATCGAGTCCTTGATGCCCTCGGCCACGGCGTCCGCCCCGTCGAGGTTCGCGCGCAGGTCGCCGGCGAAGCGCAGCCTGCCGTTCGCGATGCCCAGCAGCCGCCCGTGCAGCTGCATGCCCTCGCGGGCGAACCGGCGCAGGTCGATGTCGCGGCCGCCGTCGCGGCCCGTCACGTAGTGGTTGGTGCGGTGCCGCACGGCGTCGACGTCCGGGAACTGGTCGATGCCCTTCGTGTAGGTGCCCATGTCCGACAGCCACGCCACGCAGTCCCGGCCCCGGTAGAAGCGCGCGACCCGCGGCGCCGTCCCGGTCGCGAGGTGCACGGTGCGGCCGGCCAGGTGCAGGTCCTCGGCGATCTGGCAGCCGGACTGCCCGGTGCCGACGACGAGCACCGCGCCCTCGGGCAGCTGCTCCGCGTTGCGGTAGGCCGAGGAGTGCACCTGCGCGACGGAGTCCGGGAGCCGCTCGGCCATCCGCGGCGTGCGCGCCACCTGGTACGGCCCGGTGGCGATGACGACCTGGTCGGCGGTCAGCGTGCCGTGGTCCGTGCCGAGCTCGAAACGGTCCGCACGCGCCCGCAGCCCGGTGGCCCGCACCCCCTCGACCAGGGGCGGCGAGAAGGAGGCGACGAAACGGCGCAGGTAGGCCGAGATCTCGTCCCGGACCATGAACCCGTCTGGCTCCTGGCCGTCGTACCGGAATCCGGGCAGCGCGCATTGCCAGTTCGGGGTGACCAGGCAGAAGGAGTCCCACCGGCGGTCGTGCCATTCGTGGCCCGCCGACTCCCCCTCGAGGACCAGATGGTCGACGCCGTGCCGGGCCAGCCACCAGCTGACCGAGAGGCCGGCCTGCCCGCCGCCGACGACCACGACCGACCGGTGGGTGCCGTCGAGATCGGGCACGGGATCGGGGACGGGATCGGGGACGACGCGCAGATGGGCGTCCGGCTGCGGGGACATCACGGGATCGGCTCCTGAGGGGCTCCGGTGCAGGGGGTCGAGCCGTACAGTGGGGCTCGGTGCCTAGTTCACGGCCCCGCGATGTCCGGCGCGTGTCCTCCGGAACGCATCTGTGTTTCCGGATCCGGCCCTTGTTTCGGTGAGGTGTCCGGGCCTCGCCGGCGGCCGGATCGGCCTCCGGCACCCTGTCCGGAGGGCCGGGGCGGCTCGGGCGTGGCGAGCGTTACGTCGTCGATCGGCCGGGCGTCCCGTGGGGCGCACGACGCGCCCTCGGCGGCGCTGGCTGCGCCGCGCAATCGGTGGTACACCTGCGAAAACCGCGGGACGAATTCCGCGGATGACCCGGTGCCCACATTCTTCGAGCCTCAAACGTATCTGTGACGGGGCTCACGAAACTGTTCTGTAGAATGTTGTCGACAACCGCGTTCTGCTGCGACAGGCGAATACCGCTGTTACGTTTACTCGACATGACGGCAGCGACCACGGAGACCTCGAACCCCTCCGGTGACGATCCCGAACTGGTGATCGCGCCCCCCACGGTGGACGACGGTCCCGCGCTGCACCGCCTCGCCGCCGAGGCCGGCGGACTCGACGTCAACACCCGGTACGCGTACCTCATCTGGTGCCGCGACTTCGCCGCGACCTCGGTGATCGCCACGCTGGACGGCGAGCCGGCCGGGTTCGTGTCGGGATTCCGGCGACCCGAGGCACCGGACACGCTGCTCGTGTGGCAGGTCGCCGTCGGCCCCGCGGCACGCGGCCGGGGGGTGGCCGGACGCATGCTCGACGCCCTGTTCGACCAGGTGCCCGGGGTGACTCACATGGAGACCACCGTGACCCCGGACAACGACGCGTCGAATGCGATGTTCCGGTCCTTCGCCCGTCGCAACGGGGCGAACTTCAGTCATAAGGAATTGTTCACCGAACGTCAGCTCGGCGATGGCCACGAGCCGGAGTTCCTCTATCGAATCGGCCCGATCCCGAACGAAGGATGAAGCGAGAAATGACCGTCTTCGAGGACGTCGAGTCCGAGGTCCGCTCCTACTGCCGCAACTGGCCCGTCGTGTTCGACACCGCCAAGGGGTCCCGGCTCACCGACGTCGACGGCCGCACGTACCTCGACTTCTTCGCCGGTGCGGGCGCCCTGAACTACGGCCACAACCCCGAGCCCCTGAAGCAGAAGCTGCTCGAGTACCTGCAGCGCGACGGGATCACGCACGGCCTGGACATGTACACCACGGCCAAGGGCGAGTTCCTGAACACCTTCCGGGACAAGATCCTGGCGCCGCGGAACCTCGACTACAAGGTCCAGTTCCCCGGCCCGACCGGCGCCAACGCCGTCGAGTCCGCCCTGAAGCTGGCGCGCAAGATCACCGGCAAGGAGGCGATGGTCAACTTCACCAACGCCTTCCACGGCATGACGCTGGGCGCGCTGTCGGTCACCGGCAACTCGATGAAGCGCGGTGGCGCCGGCATCCCGCTGGTGCACTCCACCCCGATGCCGTTCGACAACTACTTCGACGGCAAGGTGCCGGACTTCCTGTGGTTCGAGCGGGTCCTCACGGACTCCGGCTCGTCCCTCAACGATCCCGCCGCCGTGATCGTCGAGACGGTGCAGGGCGAGGGCGGCATCAACCCCGCCCGCGTCGAGTGGCTGCAGGCCCTCGCCGAGCTGTGCAAGCGCCACGACATCCTGCTGATCGTGGACGACGTCCAGATGGGCGTCGGCCGCACCGGCCCGTTCTTCTCGTTCGAGATCGCGGGCATCGAGCCGGACATCGTGACGATCTCCAAGTCGATCTCCGGCTACGGGCTGCCGATGGCGCTGGTCCTGATCAAGCCGGAGCACGACGTCTGGGGCCCGGGCGAGCACAACGGCACCTTCCGCGGGCACAATCCCGCGTTCGTCACCGCCACCGAGGCGATCCACCAGTACTGGAGCGACGACACCCTCGAGCGCGACGTGCTCCGCAAGGGCGAGCGGATCGAGGAGGCGTTCCACAAGATCGTCGCGGATACCACCGCCACCGAGCTGACGGCGAAGGGCCGGGGCCTGGCGCGGGGCCTGCAGTTCGCCCAGCACGAGCAGGCCGCGAAGGTGTGTGCCGCGGCGTTCGAGCGGGGACTCCTCATGGAGACCTCCGGCCCGGACAGCGAGGTCATGAAGATCCTGGCCCCGCTGACCATCACCGACGACGAGCTCGACGAAGGCCTGTCCGTCGTCGCCGAGTCCGTCCGGACCGTCACCTCTGGAGGGTGAGATGCAGGTTCGCAAGATCGACGATGTGACCGGTACCAAGAACCACGTCGACACCCCCGGCTGGTTCTCGCGCCGCATCGTCACCGCCCACGACCGCGTCGGGTTCTCCGTCAGCGAGACCCTGCTGCGGGCGGGGTCGACGAACGACTTCTGGTACGCCAACCATGTCGAGGCAGTCTTCATCACCTCCGGTGAGGGCGAGCTGTACGACAAGGACAACGACGTGACCTACCAGCTGGCCCCGGGCACGATCTACCTGCTCGACGGCCACGAGAAGCACCAGGTGCGGCCGAAGACCGACATCACCTGCGTGTGCGTGTTCAACCCGCCCGTCATCGGCACCGAGGTGCACGACGAGAACGGGGTGTACCCGCTGCTCGAGCTGCCGCCGGAGCCCGCCGGCCAGGCCTGAGCCACCTCCGCGACCGCCGGACCCCAGGGGTCCGGCGGTCGCGCCGTGTCCCACCGACGACGCGGCATCCCCCCACGAAAGGGACGTTTCCCCACCCGCCGAACGAGAGAGGAGAGGCGCGCATGTCTGCCCCGAGCAGCAGTGACACCCGGACCACGAACGATCGGTACCCGACCCGGGTGTCCGCCGAACCCGCGCTGATCGAGCGTCTCGAGCCGACCGTCTGGGGCAGCGAGGCCTCCGCCGGCATGTATGGCGCGCAGGAGCTGCACGGGCACGCGACGAACGGCTTCTCGCGGGTTCCGGACCTGCTCACCCCGGACGAGGTGGCGGGCTACGCCGCCGAGCTGGACCGGCTGGCGCACGATCCGCTGGTGCGCGCGGACGACCGCTGCATCGTCGAGAAGGCGTCGGCCGAGGTGCGCTCGATCTTCGAGGTCCACCGCATCTCGGAGATGATCGCGCACCTCGTGCGCGACGAGCGCGTGGTCGGCCGGGCCCGGCAGATCCTCGGCGGCGACGTCTACGTGCACCAGAGCCGGATCAACTACAAGCCCGGCTTCGGCGGCGGCGGCTTCTCCTGGCACTCGGACTTCGAGACCTGGCACGCCGAGGACGGCATGCCGACCCCGCGCGCCGTCAGCTGCTCGATCTCGCTCACCGAGAACTACGCCTACAACGGCTGCCTGATGATCATGCCGGGCTCGCACCGGACGTTCGTCAGCTGCGTGGGCGAGACGCCCGAGGACAACTACCGCTCCTCGCTCACGGAGCAGGAGATCGGCACCCCGGACCAGGACAGCCTCACGGCCCTGGCCGACCGGCACGGCATCGCGATGCTCACGGGCAAGGCCGGCTCGGCGACCTTCTTCGACTCCAACTGCATGCACGGCTCGGCGGACAACATCACCCCGTACCCGCGCTCGAACATCTTCATCGTGTTCAACAGCGTGGACAACGCGTGCGGCGAGCCGTACTACGCTCCGCGAGCCCGCCCCGAGTACATCGCGGCGCGGGACTTCACCCCGGTCCGCTGACGACCCGCATCATGGAACCATAACGCGCTCAGGAGCCCCGTTTTCGCGCGTTATGGTTCCATAGTGCGAGGTCAGGCGGGGTGGGAGCGCTCGTAGGGGCTCAGGGTGGGGCGCTTGGGGAGGTAGCCGTCGCCCGTGTGCAGGCCGCGGAGGCGCTTGCTGGCGTAGGGCAGGACGTGCTCCCTCACCCACTTGATGTCGTCGGCCTGGCGAGCGCGCCAGTTGAGCGCCTCGGCCGCCGGCCACGGGGTGCGCCAGTCGCTCGGCACGGGCTCACCCAGGACCTCCAGGGCCCGCAGCGCGACCCGCTCGTGGGCCTCGGGGGTGAGGTGCAGCCGGTCGCTCGCCCACGCGCGCGGGTCGGCGAGGACGTCCATGCCCCAGAGGTCGACGATCCTGCAGCCGTGCCGGTCCGCGATCGCCCGCAGGTTCTCGTTGTAGGTGGCCACGCGGCCGCGCAGGCGGCGCAGCAGCATGTGCATCCGGCGCAGGTCGAACCCGGTGAACATTACGATGTCCGCGCCCGTGGCGACGAGCCGGGCCGTGGCCGCGTCGACGCGCTGCGCCAGGTCGTCCGGGTCCGACGTGATGCCGATGATGTCGTTGCCGCCGGCACAGAACGAGATGAGGTCCGGGCGCATCTCTTCCGCCACCGGCACCTGGTCGGCGACGATCTGGTCGAGCAGCTTCCCGCGGACGGCCAGGTTGGCGTAGGTGAAGCCGGGGCGTCCCGCCGCCAGCCGCTCGGCGAGCCGGTCCGCCCAGCCGCGCGGGGAGCCGTCGTCCCAGAGATCGTCCAGACCCTCGGTGAAGCTGTCCCCGATGGCCACGAAGCTGTTCCACCTGTTCACGGCCCAGCCCCCTTCTTCTCGTCGCCCGGCGTCCACCACGCCTTCACCTACTGATCGGTACAGGATCACTCATTCGTTAGCGCCGCGTCGAGTGCTGACTGTTGCGGAGGGCCCTTCGTAGGGCACCCTTACCCGTTGTGGGTACACCTCGGGAGCCGGACGGCGAGTCGCTGCGGGACATCCTCGGCGGTCGCCGCGGGGCGGTCGACGCCTCCGTGCCGGTCGTCGCGTTCGTCGTCGCCTGGTTGATCGCCGGAGCCGCGGGCTGGTGGTCGCCGGTCGGGATCGCCGCGGCGGCCGCCATCGTCGCGGGGGCGGTCGTCGCCGCGGTGCGGCTGCGGCGGGGCGACCGGCCGCGCGCGGTGCTGTTCGGGCTGCTCGGGGTCGCGGTCGCCGCGCTGGTGGCCCTCTACACCGGCCGGGCCGAGGACTTCTTCCTGGTCCAGATCCTGAGCAACGTGGCGAGCGCGCTGGTCTGGGCGATCTCGATCGTCGTGCGCTGGCCGCTGCTCGGCGTGATCGTCGGGCTGGCGCTGGGCCAGAAGACGCGCTGGCGGCGCGATCCGGACCTGATGCGCGGCTACCAGCGGGCGAGCTGGGTGTGGGTGGCGCAGTACGTCGTGCGGGTCGCGGTGTTCTGGCCGCTCTACCGGGCGGACTGGGTGTTCGCGCTCGGCGCGGCCAGGGTGGTGTTCAGCCCGGCGCTCGTGGCGTTGTGCGTGCTGCTGTCGTGGCCGGCGCTGCGCTCGGCGCTCCCGGCGGACCATCCGGGGATCCGGCGACCCAGGGTGCCGGGCGCAGCACCTACCGTGGAGAGCGCTGCCACGGAGGAGTGAGTCCGCTCACGAAGCGTGATCGACAGGTGCGTTTCGGAGATCACGGACGTTCACCCACGTGGAACCTGCTGACGTCGACGTGATGTGTGAACGGAGTCATGGCCCCCCACAACCCCCGCCCGTACCCCCAACGACCCGCGGCCGCCCCGAACGGTCGTCCCGGTCCGATCCCCTCGCAGCGCTCCGGCGCTGATCCGGGGCAGCCGCCCGTCCCCGGCTCGGGTGCGCCGCAGCGTCCCCGCCGACCCCAGGGCAGCGGCCCGGTGGGCCGGGGGCCCGAGAGCAGGGGGCGCCACGGGAGCGGGCCCGCCGGCGGCTCACCGTCCGGTCCGTACGGCGGCGCCTCGCGCAGTGCCGGGATCTCCGGGGCGCACGGCGCGGGCTCGCAACCGACCCGGGTGGTCGGCGGGACGGCGGAGACGGCCGCCGTCAAGAAGGTGGACCTGACCGTCAACAAGATCATCGCGAGTGCCGGTGCCGCCGCCACCACCGCGGTCTTCGGGTCGTTCTTCGGGGCCACCGGAACGGTCGTCGGCGCGGCGCTCGGGTCGGTGGTCACGACCGTCGGCACCACGATCTACCAGCGCTCCCTCGACCGGACGCGGGACACGGTGCTGCAGCGGATCAAGGTGCCGGGCACGGGGGAGACGGTGATCGCGGAGACCGTCGTGCACCCGGCCGACGCGATGCCCACGATCCCGCTGCAGCGCGGCACCACGCCGGACGGCCGCACGATGCTCGAGCCGGCGACCGCCGAGCCGGCCCGCCCCCGGGTCACCCGCAAGCGCCTGATCATCGCCGGGATCTCGACGGTGGTGGCGTTCGTGACGGCGATGCTGCTGATCACCGGCATCGAGTGGATCAAGGGCTCGCCGATCTCCGGCGGGGACTCGGGCACCTCGGTGAGCCGGGTCGTGTCCGGCACCGCCGACACGTCGGGTGACCAGCAGAGCGGCAGCACCGACACCACCGGATCCAGCGCGCCGACCACGTCGGAGACGCCGTCGCCGGGCGTGCGGGACGGCTCGGGTGACAGCACGAGGGACGCGAACCCGAGCGGCACCACGACGACCACCCCGCGCAGCGGCGGCTCCACGAGCACCCCCGCCACCGGCACCACCACGGCCCCGAACGGCGGCCTCGGCGGCCTCCTGGGCGGGAACGGCTCAGGCGGCGAGAGCCCCCAGCAGTAACCCGGAAGCCGCGAGCCACCCCAAGACCCGCGAGTCGGCACTTTCGGGAGGCCGAAACACACGCTGACGACGCGCGTGAGCGTCACATTCGGCCTCCCCGATGTGCCGACTCGCGGGTCTCGGTCTACGGGAGACGGGCGCGGAGGGTGCGGGCGGCGTGCTCGGGGTCCTTGGCCTCGGTGATCGCGCGCACCACGACGATGCGGGTGGCGCCGGCGGCCAGGACCTCGTCGAGGGTCCCGCCGTCGATGCCGCCGATCGCGAACCACGGGCGGGCCGGGGCGCGTCCCGCGACGATGCGGACCAGGTCGAGACCGGGGGCGGGGCGGCCCGGCTTGGTGGGCGTGGGCCAGCAGGGGCCCACGCAGAAGTAGTCGACGCCGGGCTCGTCGGCGGCGCGCAGGGTCTCCTCGGCGCTGTGCGAGGAGCGGCCGATCACCACGTCGTCCCCGACGATCCGGCGGGCCCACTCCACCGGCAGGTCGTCCTGCCCCAGGTGCAGGACGTCCGCGCCCGCGGCCAGGGCGACGTCCGCCCGGTCGTTCACCGCGAGCAGCCGGTCGTGCGTCGCGCAGGCCTCGGCCAGCACCTCCAGCGCGGCGAGCTCGTCGCGCGCCTCGATCCCCTTCTCCCGGAGCTGGATCACGTCGACGCCCCCGGCGAGGGCGGCATCGGCGAACTCGGCGAGGTCCGGCCGGTCTCCGGTGCAGAGGTAGAGCTTCGCGTCGGCGAGGCGGGCCAGTGCGGTGTCACGGTCGAGTCGGGGCACGCGTCCGGAGCGTAGGGTGGTGCCGCAGGGCACGGGAGTCCGCGTCGAGCGGGCTGAGAGGGGACTGGCCGGTCCCGACCGTCGAACCTGATCCGGGTCATGCCGGCGCAGGGAGGAATTGCAGGTGGAGGAGCTCGTCGTCGCCGGGGGCGGCGTCATCGGGCTGAGCTGCGCGTGGCGCGCGGCGCAGGCCGGGTGGCACGTGACCCTGTGCGATCCCGCGCCCGCGTCGGGCTCGTCGTGGGTGGCGGGCGGGATGCTCGCGCCGGTCACCGAGGCCTGGCCCGGCGAGGAGGCGCTGCTCGACCTGGGGCTCGAGGCGCTCGCGCTGTGGCCGGGATTCGCCGAGGAGCTCTCCGCGGCCGCCGGGCAGGCCGCCGGGCTGCACGCCAAGGGCACGGTCGTCGCGGCCACGGGGAGCGGGGACCGGGCCGAGCTCGACGCCCTGGCCGCCCATCTGGCGACGCTTGGGCGTCCGGTCGAGCGGCTGACCGGCCGCGAGCTGCGCCGGCTCGAACCCGGCCTCGGCCCGGACGTCCGCGGCGGGCTGTCGGTCCCCGGCGACCTGTCGGTGGACAACCGGGCCCTGCTCGCGGCGCTGCGGGCGGCCGCGGAGAAGGCCGGCGTGGTGATCGAGGAGCGCGCCTGGGCCGGCGAGGGGCCGGTGCTGATCTGCGCCGGCGCCCACTCCGCGGCGCTGCACCCGGCACTGTCGGGGCTGGTCCGGCCGGTCAAGGGCGAGATCCTGCGGCTCGGGCACCGCCGCGGCGCCTTCCCGCTCCCCACCCGCACCATCCGCGCACTGGTCGACGGCCGGCCCGTCTACCTGGTGCCTCGCCCCGACGGGCTGGTGGTCGGGGCCACCCAGTACGAGCAGGGCTTCGACACCGATCCGTCGGTCGGCGGGGTGCGGGACCTGCTGCGGGACGCCGAACGGATCCTGCCCGGCGTCGCCGAGTACGCGCTGGTCGAGGTGGCCGCGGGGCTGCGCCCGGGGAGCCCGGACAACATGCCGCTCATCGGTCGGCTGGACGAGCGAACGCTCGTCGCCACGGGGCACAGCCGCAACGGCATCCTGCTCGCCCCGCTCACCGCCCAGCTGGTCACGGGCCTGCTGGCGGGCGAACCCGCGCCCGCCGCCGTCGACCCCGCCCGGTTCCGGGAGGACCGATGAAGATCCGGATCAACGGCAGCGTCCACGAGCTGCCCCACCCCGCCACCGTCGCCGACGCCCTGGACGCGATCGACGCCCCCGCGCGGGGTGTCGCCGTGGCGCTGGACGGCGAGGTGGTCCGGCGGGCGGACTGGAAGAGCACGGAGCTGCACGAGGGCGCGGCGGTCGAGGTACTGACCGCGGTGCAGGGAGGATGACCATGGGAGAGCAGCTCGCGGAACGACCCATCGGTGGAGATCCGTTTCTCGTCGGAGGCCGGAAGTTCGCGTCGCGGCTGATCACCGGGACCGGCGGCGCCGCCAACCTGGAGATCCTGGAACGCGCGCTGGTGGCCTCCGGGACCTCGCTGACCACGGTGGCGATGCGCCGCATCGACGCCACGACCGGCACCGGCGTCCTCGACCTGCTGCGCCGCCTCGGCATCGAGATCCTGCCCAACACCGCCGGCTGTCGGACGGCGGCGGAGGCGGTCCTCACCGCCCGGCTCGGCCGTGAGGCGCTCGAGACCGACCTGGTGAAGCTCGAGGTCGTCGCCGACGAGCGGACCCTGCTCCCGGACCCGATCGAGCTGCTCGACGCCGCCGAACAGCTGGTCGACGCGGGGTTCACCGTCCTGCCCTACACCAACGACGATCCCGTGCTGGCCCGCAAGCTGGAGGTGGTCGGCTGCGCCGCCGTCATGCCGCTGGGCTCGCCGATCGGCACTGGCCTGGGCATCCGGAACCCGCACAACATCGCGATGATCGTCGAGCAGGCGGGGGTGCCCGTGGTGCTCGACGCGGGTATCGGCACCGCGTCCGAGGCCGCGCAGGCCATGGAGCTGGGCTGCGACGCCGTCCTCCTGGCCACCGCGGTCACCCGGGCGGCCGACCCCGAGCGCATGGCGCACGCGATGAAGCTGGCCGTCGAGGCGGGCCACGCGGCGCGGCACGCGGGCCGGATCCCGCGACGCTACTGGGCCCAGGCCTCGTCCCCCGCGGTCGAATCGGACTAGCCGGGTACGGTCGGCGGGCGCCGCCCCGGGCGCCGGACGGAGGGACGTCGCGTGGCCGACATCGCCGAGCTCATGCAGATCCACCTGATGGGCGTCTTCGGTGAGCGGGACGGGGCGCGGCGCCGCGAGCGGATCGCCGAGTTCTACGCCCCCGACCTGGTGATGCACGACCCGGAGGGCGCGATCACCGGGGTCGAGGCGCTCGACGCCAAGGCCCAGGAGCTGCTCGACCAGGCCCCTGACTTCGTGTTCTCACCGGCGGGGCCCGTGGAGGTGGTCCACGACCTCGGCCACCTGCCCTGGAGCTTCGGCCCGGCCGGCGCGCCGCCGGTCGTCCGCGGCAGGGACATCGCCCTGGTCAGGGACGGCCGGATCGCCGTGGCCTACACGATCCTGCTCGCGGAGTAGCGCCGACCGGGCCTGCTCACCGCACCGCGCGCAGCTTGCGCGGCGTGATGATGTCGTCGATCAGGCCGTACTCCCGCGCCTCCTCCGCGGTGAGGATCCGGTCCCGCTCGACGTCGGCGTGGATCCGTTCCGTGCTCCGGCCGGTGTGCAGCGCCAGGGCCTGCTCCATCTGCGCGCGGATCCGGGCGACCTCGGCGGCGTGGATCTCCAGGTCCGAGATCTGGCCCTGGACGACGTCCGTGGCGGGCTGGTGGATCAGCACCCGCGCGTTGGGCACGGCCAGGCGCCTGCCGTGCGACCCGGCCGCCAGCACCACCGCCGCGGCCGAGGCCGCCTGCCCGAGACAGACCGTCTCGATCTCCGGGCGGATGAACTGCATCGTGTCGTAGATGGCCATCAGCGAGGTGAACGAGCCACCCGGCGAGTTGATGTAGAGCGAGATCTTGCGGTCGGGATCGGCGGACTCGAGGTAGAGCAGCTGGGCCATGACGTCGTTGGCGGACGCGTCGTCGATCTGCACGCCGAGGAACACGATCCGTTCCTCGAACAGCTTGTTGTACGGATTGGACTCCTTGACCCCGTAGCTCGTGCGTTCGACGAACGAGGGCAGGGTGTAGCGCATCTGCATCAGGCCACCTCCCCGGCCCGGGCGACGACGTGGTCCACGAACCCGTACTCCTGCGCCTCCCGGGCGTCGAACCAGCGGTCGCGGTCGAAGTCCCTCATGATCTGCTCGGCCGTCTGGCCGGTGTGCGAGGCGATCAGCGCGGCCATCTCCTCCTTGTTGCGCCGCAACAGTTCCGCCCGGATCCGGATGTCCGTCTCCTTGCCGCCCACCCCACCCGACGGCTGGTGCATCAGCACCTTGGTGTGCGGCAGCACGTACCGCTTGCCGGGGGTCCCGGCGGAGAGCAGGACCTGGCCCATCGACGCGGCCAGCCCCATCGCGTAGGTCGCGACGTCGCACGGGATGAACCGCATGGTGTCGAGCACCGCCAGGCCGTCGTGCACGGAGCCGCCGGGGGAGTTGATGTAGAGCGAGATGTCCGCCTCCGGGTCCTCCGCGGCGAGCAGGAGCATCTGGCCGGCGATCCGGTTGGCGATGTCCGCGTCGACCTCCTGTCCGAGGACGACGATCCGGTGGGTCAGCAGGCGCTCGAACACCGAGTCGGCGAGGCCCGCGGCGGCGACGGTCGTGCTCATCCGGGCCGGCGGGAGCTCGCCGGACAGCGGGGTGGTGGGCAGGTGGAACGGCCGGTTCGGCGACGGCAGCGGGTAGGGCACGGTGACCTCCAGGGGAATCGGGCTGACCAGCCCGACGCTAGGGAGGTCCGGCCTCCGCCGGGCGCGTATTCACCCACGGTGAACCCGCGACCAGGCGATTTCGCCCCGGGCGAGCCCACACTCCGACTCGCGGGTCGCCGGTGGCCCACCCGCGAGTCGGCGATCTCCGTAGGCCGAGTCGCACCCTCACGACGTCGTCAGCGTGGGTTTCGGCCTACCGAAAGTGCCGACTCGCGGGGGTGGGGGCGGAGGAGGGTGAGGGCGGTGGCGGTGAGTGCGGCCGCCGCGATGAGCGCGCCGGCGGTGAGGGTGATCGCGTCCGGCGCGACGATCGACTGGCCCCGCAGGGCCTGCCAGGTCGTCAGCGCCAGGACCAGCAGGTAGGTGACCGCCGCGATCCCCAGCAGCGACCGGCGTACCGCGATCCGCCGCAGGACCGGGATCCGCGGGGCGAGCAGCTCCAGTGCGATCAGCAGCAGCGGCAGTGCCTGCAGGGCGTGCATCCCGACGAAGTGCGGGATCCGCAGGTCGCCGCCGACCGTGCTCCAGCCGAGGAACGGCAGGCCCGCGCCGCCGTCCGCGACCCCGACGGTGTGGGCGCCGATGATCGAACCGCCGGCCGCGATCTGGCCGGGGAACGGGCGCGTCATCAGGAACCCGAGTGCCATCCCGACCAGGGCGACGACCGCCCCCGCGCGGATCGCCCGGGAGCGCGCCGGATCGAGGTCGCGGACCCGGAACAGCTGGGCGGTGGTGTACAGCGTCGCCAGCCAGACCCCGACGATCGACACGGCCATCACCTGGAACAAGGCGGCGTTCAGGGGCGTGGTCTGGTTGAAGTGGCTCGTGGTCCCGCGCAGCACCTGCACCGTGATGATCGCCAGCTCGACCCCCAGCAGGACCGCGGCGACAGTCCCGGCGCGATGGGTCCAGCGGGCCGCCGCCGGGCGGTGCCCGCGGACCAGCGCGATCAGCCAGGCCCAGGTCACGGCGTAGATCAGGGTGGACAGGGCGAACTTCGTGGGCTTGGTCCAGATGGGTACGCCGGTGAGCACCCGGTCGTCGACGATCAGGCCGACGACGCAGACCACCAGCAGCACCGCCATCGCGACGGCCAGCGTCATCAACGGGCGGTGCCAGGCGAAGGCCCGGCGCAGGGTCGTGTGTGGGGTGGGCAGGACGGCGGTCATGGCTGCTCCCGGAACCTGGTGGCGGACACGTGCTCCTGTGCGAGCCGGCGCAGCGCGGCGAGCAGTCGCTCCCCGAGCACCGTGCCGACGAGTGCGGTCTCGACGCGTTCCTCCGGATCGGCCAGGGCGGAGATCGTGTCGAGATCGGCCTCGGCGACGCGCTCGGCCGCCTCGGCGTAGACGGATGCCAGGCCGGCGAGACGGTCGCCGGTGATCTGGTGCATGGTGGCGAGGACGTCGACGGCGACCCGTCGGGCCCCGGGATCCTCGGACAGTCGCCAGCCGCGCTCGGCGATCAGCTCGTCGATGCGCCTCGCGGCCTCGGCGTGGGCGGGATCGTCGACCGTCGCGGCATCCCCCGTCGAGGCGGCGTCCATGGTGAGGCCGAGCGTGTCGTGCAGGCTGACCGCCGGATCGTCGACGGCGGCGAGCACCGCCCGGACGGAGGCGATGGACAGTCCACCCACCTCGACCAGCGAGCGGACCAGGGCGATCCTGCGCACGTGCTCCGGCCCGTAGGCGACCTGGTTGGGCGACGTCGTGACCTCGCCGCGGGGGAGGAGCCCCTCGCGGAGGTAGTACTTGACCGTCGCCACCGGGACCCCCGTGGAACGGCTGAGCTCGGCCATGCGCATGGCCGATACTGTAGCTATCCGATAGCGGTGCTGTCTACTCTCGGTTCGGAGGTCGCGTGCCCTCCGCCGGACCGAACACCACGAGGACGGAGAGGTCCTCGGACACGTCCGTGAACTGGTGGCGCTCCCCGGCCGGCACGAAGATCACGCTGCCGGGCCCGATGTCGGCCTCGCCGGACTCCGCGACCAGCCGGGCGCGGCCGCGCATCACGACGTAGACCTCGTCCTCGCCGTGGGGGTGCTGGCCGTCCTTCCCGCCCACGGGGATGCAG
This sequence comes from Pseudonocardia ailaonensis, assembly GCF_039531635.1. Classification (NCBI taxonomy): domain Bacteria; kingdom Bacillati; phylum Actinomycetota; class Actinomycetes; order Pseudonocardiales; family Pseudonocardiaceae; genus Pseudonocardia; species Pseudonocardia ailaonensis. The sequence continues at coordinate 265,255 of NZ_BAAAQK010000005.1, forward strand.
TACGTGCCGAGCGACAGGTCGGCCGCACGCACGTGTTGTCGGTACTGGTTCGGTTCCCCCTCGGGGACCGCGAAGACCCCCGCCGCGCGCACGATCTGCACGTCGAGACCCTAGCGCGCCGCCGCCCTGGTGGCTTCCGCCCGCGCCCGGATGTTCCGGTTGACGGACCGGCCGAACGCCGTGACGACCCCCTGGACGGTGACCGGCTTCAGGCGGGCCAGCGCCGAGGCGAGGCGGGCGCGCTGCTCGGCCGGGCGGCCCGCGTCCCGGTAGGGCTGCAGGACCTCTTCCTGGAACACGGACATCAGCTCGTCGGCGAGTGCGGCGGTGTGCCGGTCGATGATCTCCCGCGAGCGTCGCCAGAAGTCCGCGGAGAGCTCGGGATCGAGCGAGTCCAGCCCGGCGGCCAGTGCGATCGGGCCCGGGACGCGGAACCGTCCGTCGCCGGACGACTCCACGACGCCGGAGGCGGCCAGCCGCTCGACGGTGTCGTCGTCGAGGGTCCGGCCCGCCCGGTCCTCGAGGCCGGCGCGGTCCACGTCGTCGAACTGCTCGGGGGCCCACGGGGTGAGCAGGGCGAGCTGCAGGGCCAGCTCCTCGGGACCCGCGGAGCTGGGCAGGCGTTCGAGGTACCGCTCGATCGCCGCCAGGGTGAACCCCAGGTCGGTGAGCTCGGCGACCAGCATCAGCCGGGCCACGTGGTCCGACCCGTACAGGCCCGTACGCCCGCGCAGCGTCGGCGGCGGGAGCAGGCCCCGGCCGGCGTAGTAGCGGATCGTGCGGACGGACGTGCGCGTGCGCTCGGCCAGCTGGTCCACGGTGAGGAGCGCGGGTTCGGCCATGGGGGCAGGCTACGTCACGGGTTGACCTATGTGACAGTCCTGCTGTAACAAAGGGGCAGGGCGCATCGCCGTCAGCTGCGGCCGTCGAAGGCTGCTCATCTCCACGAGAGGGTTCGCATGAGCGACATCCCCGAGGCGTACATCTACGACGCCATCCGCACACCACGTGGTCGGGGCAAGGCCTCCGGGTCCCTCCACTCCGTCAAGCCGGTCTCCCTGGTCGTCGGTCTGATCGACGAGATCAGGGCCCGCTTCCCCGAGCTCGACCCGAACACGATCGACGACGTCGTCCTCGGCGTCGTCTCGCCGATCGGCGACCAGGGCGGCGACATCGCCAAGACCGCGGCCATCGCCGCCGGCCTCCCGTACACCGTCGCCGGCGTGCAGCTCAACCGCTTCTGCGCGTCCGGCCTCGAGGCCGTGAACACCGCGGCGCAGAAGATCCGCTCCGGCATGGAGGAGATGGTCCTCGCCGGCGGCGTCGAGGCCATGAGCCGCGTCCCCATGGGATCCGACGGCGGCGCCTGGGCGATGGACCCGGACACCAGCTACGAGACGGGCTTCGTGCCGCAGGGCATCGGCGCCGACCTGATCGCGACCCTCGAGGGCTTCTCGCGCACGGACGTCGACACCTTCGCGGTGGAGTCGCAGACCCGCGCCGCCAAGGCCTGGGCCAACGGCTACTTCGCCCGCTCGGTCGTCCCGGTCAAGGACCGCAACGGGATGACGATCCTGGACCGCGACGAGCACGTTCGCGCGGGCGCCACCCTGGACAGCCTGGCCGGGCTCAAGCCGTCCTTCGAGATGATGGGCCAGGACGGCGGGTTCGACGCCGTGGCGCTGCAGCGCTACCACTGGGTCGAGAAGATCGACCACGTGCACCACGCCGGGAACAGCTCCGGGATCGTCGACGGCGCGGCGCTCACCCTGATCGGCACCGAGGCGGCGGGCAAGGCCGCGGGTATCACGCCGCGCGCCCGGATCGTCGCCACCGCGCTCTCCGGCGCGGACCCCACGATCATGCTGACCGGTCCCGCACCCGCCAGCCGCAAGGCGCTGGCCAAGGCCGGGCTCACGGTCGACGACATCGACCTGTTCGAGATCAACGAGGCGTTCGCCGCCGTGGCCCTGCGCTTCATGCGGGACATGGGGATCTCGGCCGACAAGACCAACGTCAACGGCGGGGCCATCGCCATGGGGCACCCGCTCGGCGCGACCGGGGCCATGATCGTCGGCACCCTGCTCGACGAGCTGGAGCGCCGGGACCTGCAGCGGGGCCTGGCCACGCTGTGCGTCGGCGGCGGCATGGGCATCGCGACCATCATCGAGCGGGTCTGAGGGAGACATGACACAGAAGGCTGTCCGCTGGGAGAAGGACTCCGACGGCGTCGCGATCGTGACCCTCGACGACCCGAACGCCGGTGCCAACACCATGAACGCGGCCTACACGCAGGCCATGGGTGAGGTCGTCACCGAGCTCGAGGCGGCGAAGGACGACATCACCGGCGTGATCATCACGTCGGCCAAGAAGACATTCTTCGCCGGCGGGAACCTCGACGACCTGATCGCCGCGCGCCGCGAGGACGCCCCGGCGCTCGTCGAGAGCGTCACCGAGATCAAGGGGCAGCTCCGCCGGCTGGAGAAGCTGGGCCGGCCCGTCGTCGCGGCCATGACCGGCACCGCGCTCGGAGGTGGCCTGGAGATCGGCCTCGCCACGCACCACCGGATCGGGATCGACGCCCGCGGCGTCGTCTACGGGCTCCCGGAGGTCACCCTCGGGCTGCTGCCCGGTGGCGGCGGCGTCACCCGCATCACCCGGATGCTCGGGATCATGAGCGGCTTCATGAACGTCCTGGCACAGGGCCAGCGGCACAAGCCGGACAAGGCCCTGGAGCTGGGGATCGTCGACGAGTTGGTCACGTCGAAGGACGAGGCGATCGCCAACGCCAAGGCCTGGATCGCCGCCAACCCGGACGCCGCACAGCCCTGGGACAAGCCCGGCTACAAGATCCCGGGCGGCGCGCCGTCCAACCCGAAGCTCGCCGCGTTCCTGCCCGCCTTCCCGGCCAACCTGCGCAAGCAGCTCAAGGGCGCGCCCATGCCGGCGCCGCGGAACATCCTGTCGGCGGCCGTCGAGGGCGCGCAGGTCGACTTCGACACCGCGCTGGTGATCGAGGGCCGCTACTTCGTGGACCTCGTCGTCGGGCAGGTCTCGAAGAACATGACCAAGGCGTTCTTCTTCGACCTGCAGGCGATCAACGGTGGCAAGTCGCGCCCGGACGGCTACGAGAAGTACGTGCCGCACAAGGTCGCGGTGCTCGGCGCCGGGATGATGGGCGCGGGCATCGCCTACGTCTGCGCGCAGGCCGGCTGGGAGGTCGTGCTCAAGGACGTCTCGCTCGAGGCCGCGGAGAAGGGCAAGGCCTACTCCGAGGGCATCGTCGCGAAGGGTGTGAAGCGCGGCAAGGTGACCCTGGAGAAGGGTGAGGCCCTGCTCGAGAAGATCACCCCCACCGCGGACTACAACGACCTCGCGGGCTGCGACATCGTGATCGAGGCCGTGTTCGAGTCGGTGGAGCTCAAGCAGGAGGTGTTCCGCGAGGCCATGAAGGTCATCGAGCCCGACGCGCTTCTCTGCTCGAACACCTCCACGCTGCCGATCACCGAGCTGGCGGCGGGCATCGACCGGCCGGGCGACTTCGTCGGGCTGCACTTCTTCTCGCCCGTCGACAAGATGCCGCTCGTCGAGATCATCAAGGGCGAGCGGACCTCCGACGCCACGCTGGCCAAGGCGTTCGACGTGACCCTGGGCATCCGCAAGACGCCGATCGTCGTCAACGACAGCAGAGGCTTCTTCACCTCGCGGGTGATCGGGACCTTCCTCAACGAGGGCATCGCGATGCTCGCCGAGGGCATCGACCCGCAGACGATCGAGCAGGCGTCGTCGCAGGCCGGGTACCCCGCGCCCGTCCTGCAGCTGATGGACGAGCTCACGCTCACGCTGCCGCAGAAGATCCGCAAGGAGTCGCAGGCGGCGGCGGGCGACGCGTGGGTGGCGCACCCCGCGGACGCCATCGTGGACACGCTGGTCGACCTGGGGCGCAAGGGGAAGTCGTCCGGAGCCGGCTTCTACTCCTACGAGGACGGCCGGCGCGTGGGGCTGTGGAAGGACCTGCGCTCGACGTTCGACGCGACCAATCACGACGTCGACCTGCACGAGCTGTCCGAGCGGATGCTGTTCATCGAGGCCATCGAGACGCAGCGCTGCTTCGACGAGGGTGTGCTGGAGACGATCCCGGACGCCAACATCGGCTCGATCTTCGGCATCGGCTTCCCGGCCTGGACCGGCGGTGTCGTGCAGTACGTCGAGGGCTACGAGGGCGGCGTCGCCGGCTTCGTGAAGCGGGCCGACGAGTTCACGCAGAAGTACGGCGTGCGCTTCGAGGTCCCGGAGTCGCTGCGGAAGCGAGCCGCGGCCTGAGCAGCCGTGAGTGGCGATAGTCGCTATGACGACTATCGCCACTCACGAGGCCTCTTAGGTTCTTATCAGACAAATCGGGCATCGTGGCGGGGTGGCCGACTGGGTGTTCTCGATCGTCGACCGTCTCGGAGCCGCCGGGGTGGGGTTCCTGATCTTCCTCGAGAACGTGGTCCCGCCGATCCCGTCCGAGGTGATCCTGCCGCTCGCCGGGTTCCGGGCCCGGACCGGCGCGGTCGACGCCATCTGGGTCTGGCCCGCCGCGACGGCCGGTTCGGTGCTCGGCGCCCTCGTGCTCTACGGGCTCGGCGCCTGGCTGGGCTACGAGCGGCTCCACCGGCTGGCGGGCCGGCGTTGGTTCATCCTGTGCAGCCGCAAGGACCTCGACCGGGGGCTCCGGCTGTTCGAGCGGCACGGCTCGGCGATCGTCCTGCTCGCCCGTTGCGTGCCGCTGATCCGGAGCGTGGTGTCCGTTCCGGCGGGGCTGGCACGGATGCCGTTGTGGCGGTTCACGCTGCTCACGGCCCTGGGCAGCGCGGTGTGGAACGGCGTGTTCCTCGGCCTGGGCTGGATGCTCGGGGAGAACTGGGAGCGCGTCGAGGGGTACCTGGCGCCCGTGTCGACGGCGATGCTGGTGATCGCCGTGCTGGGCGTCGCGTGGCTCGTGGTGCGGCGGCTGCGGCGGCGGGCCTCCGTGGCGGGCGCCGGAGCCGGGCGGCACCGGCTCCGTCCGTGATCGGTTTGCCGTCGGGTGCTCGCGCAGGCGAGGATCCTCGCCGGAGCCAGGAGGAGGCGGCGGTGACGACCGAACGGGAGTGGGCGCAGGATCGCGAGCTGTTCGTCGCGGCGGGCGCCGAGGGGGGTGTCGACGGCGACGCCGGCCCGCTGGCCAAGGAGTTCCTCGTGCTGTCCGAGCAGCTCTTCCGGGCCGCGACGGTCGGCGAGGTCCTGCAGCTGGTCGTCGACGCGGCCCGGGCGGTCGTCCCCGGCGCCGACATGGTGAGCGTGACCATGCGGGACCCGGACGGGCGGTTCCACACCCCCGTCGAGACGGACGCGATGGCCACCCGCCTCGACGAGCTGCAGTACCGCCTCGACGAGGGCCCTTGTGTGGCCGCCACCCGCAAGGAGGGGCTCGGCCTGGTGCACGCACCGGACCTGGCGAACTCCGTGGACTTCCCGCGCTACGGCCCGGCCGCCGCCGAGTTCGGGGCCCGCGGGCTGCTCGCCGTCGGGCTCTTCCCGGTCTCCGACACCCCGAGGTTGGGGGCGCTCAACCTCTACTCGCTGGAGGCCGGCTCGCTCGACGGAGCGGACCGCGACATCGCGCTGGTGCTGGCCGCCCATGCCTCCACCGCGCTGGCCGCGACCCAGTCCTTCGCCGCGGCCGAGCTGCAGACCGCGCAGCTGCGCGAGGCCCTGCGCAGCCGGGACGTGATCGGCCAGGCCAAGGGGATCCTCATGGAGCGGCGGGGGATCTCCGCGGCCGAGGCCTTCGACGTGCTGCGCAAGACCTCGCAGGGCCTCAACGTCAAGCTCGCACAGATCGCCGAGCTGATCGCCTCGCGCCGAGCCGACCTGTGACCAGCGCGTAGCCCAGCACCACCGCGGCGGACCAGGCGAGCGGCTCGAGCAGCGAGGCGTCGAAGCCGCGGGCGGCCAGGCCGAGCATGCCGCCGGCGCAGAGCACCATGCCGATCGCCAGCAGCGGCGCGGGCGGGGCTTCGGGCTTGGCGGTCGAGCGCGTCTCCAGGTTCCCGAAGAGCCGAACCAGGCCGACGAGGACGGCGAAGAGCGCGGCCACCCACAGGGGCGCCCCGGCCAGCCAGAGCGGGCCCCACGGGTCCGGCGTCTCGCTGCCGAGCAGCAACGTGAGCACACCCAGGCCCGCGACCAGCGCGGTCATGTGCCACAGGAAGACCGTCATCGTCCGCGGGGCCAGCACCGCGACCGCCCGGGCGACCCGCGGCGCCGCCGCGGCCCGCACCAGCAGCGGACGCAGTGCGAGGAGGGCGCCGAGCTGGAACACCGCGAGCGTGACCAGGCACAGCGTCGGCGGGCTCAGGTTGGAGACGGGCGCGCCGGGCATCCCGATCATGCTGGCCGGGTAGGGGCCGAAGGTGACCAGCGCACCCGTCGCGAGCAGGCCGGCCAGTGCGACGAGCCCGGCGCGCATCCCCGTGAGACGGGCGAAGGTGCCGTGGGCGTAGGCGATCCCGAGCTGGTGCACCGCGACCCACACGAACAGCGCGTTGAGGTAGCCGACCATCGGCACCCCCGCGAAGCGCAGGCCGTCGACCGCCGCGGCGGCCAGCACCAGCGGCACGAGCACCGCGAGGCCGAAGCGGGCGTGCGCCGCGGTCATGAGCGGGGTCAGCGCCACCAGGATCAGCTGGACCACGAGGAACCAGAGCAGCTGCGGGACCGCGGCCGCAGCGACGTCGACGGGCTGGGCGGGCAGTCCGAGGGCCACCAGCAACGCCGGCAGCGGTACCCACACCGCGATCAGCGCGAACACCGGGAGGACCAGCCGCTGCACCCGCGCGGCGAGCCAGGCCCGCGGTTCGGGCCTGCGCCGCAACGAGATCGCCCCCGCCGCGCCGGCGGCGAAGAACACGAGCGGCATGACCTGCCCGATCCACGTCCACACCCAGGCGCCCGGGGCGGCGAGCGCATTGCCGAAGCTCACCTCGCTGCCGTTCCACAGCACGACCGGCATCAGCCAGTGCTGCACGACGACCAGCGCGATGGCGCCGCTGCGCACCAGGTCCAGCACGGTGTCCCGGCCCGGCGGTGTCCCCGCCCGCTCCCGCACCCGCTCGATGACGGCCATCTCGATCCCCCCTCGGTCCCACCCGAGCCTCTCGGTTCGCGGGGCCCGGAACAGCCCGGTCAGCCGGTGTCCGTGGGCGGGGCCGCCCGGGGGAGCGGAGGTGGTGCCAGCCCCACCACAGGCGGGTGCCAGGTGCGTCTCAGGTACGGGGCGGACCGTGGAGGGCGACGAGAAGGAGCCGCCATGACCACGACCGCCACCGACCTGCTCGACCGACCGGTCCGGGCCCGCCCACGGGTGCTGCTCGCCGAGGACGCGCCGTCGCTGCGCCGCCTGCTCACGGACGCGCTGCAGGCCGCCGGAATGGACGTGACCGCGGTCGAGAACGGGCGCGCCGCGCTCGCCGCCCATCCCGCGGTCCGGCCGGACCTCGTCGTCACGGACCTGGAGATGCCACAGCTCGACGGCCTCGGGCTGACCCGGGAGCTGCGCGGGCGCGGGGAGACCGTGCCGGTGGTCGTCGTGACCGGGCGGGACGATCCGGACACCCGTGCCGCGGCCGCCGCGGCGGGTGCCGACCGGTTCCTCCCGAAGCCGTTCGGGCTGGCCGAGCTGGGGGAGTGCGTGCGCGGGGCCCTCGGCCGCATGTGACAGCCTGGAGCCCACGACTCCGGGAGGTCACATGATCCGCAACGTGGTGGTGGGGCGCGCCAAGGACGGCGTCACCGACGAGCAGGTCGACGCCGCCGTGGAGGCCATGCGCGGGCTGCGCGTCGAGGGCGTGACGCTGCGGCTGACCGGTGGCCGCGACCTCGGCCTGAAGGAGGGTAACGCCTCGTTCTCGCTGGTCGTGGACCTGGACGATGCCGAGGCCTACAAGGCCTACGACACGGACCCCGAGCACAACCGGATCCGCGCCGAGTACTTCGCGCCGATCTTCGAGTCGATCAGCCGGGTGCAGTTCTCGCTCCCGGACTAGTGCTTCGGGCGGAGGGGCTGCACAAGCGGTACCGGCACGGACCGCCGGTACTCGCCGGGGTGGACCTCGCTCTCGAACCGGGCGCACCCGTGGTGCTCGCCGGGGCCAACGGCTCCGGCAAGTCGACGCTGCTGCGGATCCTCGCCGGCTGCTCCGCACCGACCTCCGGACGGGTGCTCGGTCGGCCGCGGGTCGTCGGGTACCTGCCGGACCGTTTTCCGGCCCAGCTCCGCATGCCCGCGGATGTCTACCTGCGCCATCTCGCGCAGATCCGCGGCGTCGGGGTGGACACGGGGCTCCTGGAGACCCTCGGGTTCACGGGTCGGCGCGGCGAGCCGATGGCGCGGCTGTCGAAGGGCAACGCCCAGAAGGTCGGTCTCGCGCAGGCGCTCGGCTGCGGTGCGGGCCTGGTCGTGCTCGACGAGCCGTGGGCGGGCCTCGACGTCGACGCCGCCGAGGTGCTCGTCGAGCTCCTGACCGGGGTGGACGCGGCGCTGCTGGTCACGGACCACACCGGCCGCGCCGCCCGCATCCCCGGCGCCCGCCACCTCGCACTCGAGTCCGGCGTGGTGAGCGAACGGCACTCTCGCTCACTAGGTGTGAGCGAGAGTGCCGCTCGCTCACCGGAGGCCGGAGCTGCCGGCGCTTCCGCTGGCGCCGGTGAACGTGCCGCTCGCTCACCAGGTAGGAGCGAGAGTGCCGTTCGCTCAGCCGAGACGGCGCCGATTCCCGCCGTGCGGGTCGTGGTGCTGCGGTGCGCGGATCCCGCCGGGCTCGCTGCTGCGCTCGGTGTGGTCGGGCGGGTCGACGGGCACCGGCTCGTGCTGGACGTTGCCGGGTCCGATGTGGATGGTCTGTTGCTGGCGGCGTTGCAGCGCGGCGGGTCCGTGGAGTCGGTGCGATGACCGCGGTCGCCGTGGCCCGCTACCTGCTCTCCGACGCCTGGCGCTCCCAGCGGGTGATCATCCCCGTCGTCCTGCAGATCGCGGTGCTGGCGGTGCTGTTCGGTGGGGACCCCGGCCCGCTGCCCACGCCCTGGGCCGCCTCGATCCTCGCGCTCTACCCCGTCTCCGCCTGGCTCGCGCTCACCCTCGCGAACACCGAGGATCCCGTGCAGCGCAGCGTCACGGTCGCCGCCGCCGGCGGGCCCGGGCCGGTCGCCGCGGGCACTCTGCTCGTCGCGGTCGCCGGGGACCTGCTGCTCACGCTGCTCTCCGTCGCCTGGCCCCTGGTCGCGACGCACTACACCGTGCCCCCGGGCGTCCTCGTCGGAGCGCTGCTGGCCCATCTCGCCGCCGGTCTGACCGGCACCGCGGTGGGATTCCTCTGTGCCCGGCCCCTCGTGCAGCGGATCGGGTGGTCCCTGCTGATCGCACTCGTCGTCGTCATCGCCACGGCGGTGCAGCCGTGGCTGCCGCCGGTGGGCTCCTCGGTGAGCGCGATCGAGGCCGGCGGGCACCCGGGTTCCCTGCTCGTGCCGGTCCTGGTGGCCCTCGTACTGGCCGTCGTGGCCACTGCGGTGAGCTCCACCGTCGCCCGCCGAGGCTGAGTTCCCACAGGTCGAAGGCCTTTTTCGGGATTCCCCCTTGACATCACCACCCTGCTGGTCCGATGGTTACCTACATGAGTAACGAACCAACGGACTGGGACAGGGCGGGGCGGTCGCCGTGATGGACGACGGGAGGCCCCTCTTCCTCCAGATCGCCGAGCAGATCGAGAGCTCGATCATCGACGGCTCGCTGCCGGAGGAGGGCCAGGTCCCGTCGACCAACGAGCTGGCCGCGTTCCACCGGATCAACCCGGCGACGGCGGCCAAGGGGGTGAACCAGCTCGTCGCCGACGGGGTGCTCTACAAGCGGAGGGGGATCGGGATGTTCGTCAGTACCGGGGCGCGCACGCAGCTGCTGGAGCGGCGCCGCGAGGAGTTCGCGAAGCAGTTCATCGCCCCGCTCCTGGCGGAGGCCCGCAAGCTCGGGATGGAAGCCGAGCACGTCAAGAAGATGATCGACGTCTGGGGGGACGACGAATGACCACGGTGAAGATGCGCGGGGTGACGAAGCGCTACGGCAGCTTCCTCGCGCTGGACGACGTGAGCCTCGAGCTCCGCGAGAACACCATCCACGGTCTGCTGGGCCGCAACGGCGCCGGCAAGACCACCGTCATGCAGATCCTGACGGCGCAGAACTTCGAGACCTCGGGAACGGTCGAGGTCTTCGGCGAGCACCCGTACGAGAACGCGGAGGTGCTCGGCAAGGTCTGCTTCATCCGCGAGGCGCAGAAGTACCCGGACGCCTTCCGGGTCCGCGACGCGCTGGCCGCGGCCGCGCTGCTGTTCCCGAACTGGGACGCCGGGTTCGCGGCCTCGCTGGTCGAGGACTTCCAGCTGCGGCTCAAGCAGACGATCAAGAAGCTCTCCCGCGGCCAGCTGTCCGCGGTCGGGGTGATCATCGGCCTCGCCTCGCGGGCGCCGCTGACCTTCTTCGACGAGCCCTACCTGGGACTCGACGCCGTCGCCCGGCAGCTGTTCTACGACCGGCTGCTCGCCGACTACGCCGAGAACCCGCGCACGATCGTGCTGTCCACGCACCTGATCGACGAGGTCAGCGACCTCATCGAGCACGTCGTGGTGATCGACCGGGGCCGGATCCTGATCGACGAGGACGCGGACGTGCTCCGCGGCCAGGCCGTGACGGTCACCGGCCCGACGGCGGCGGTCAAGGCCTACATCGACCGGGGGGCCGAGGGCTACACCGAGCTGCACCGCGAGGAGCTGGGGGGCTTCCTGCGGGTGACGCTCCAGGGTGCCGAGCCGGTGCCGTCGCTGCGCAGCGAGGGGCTCGAGTTCGAGCCGGTGTCGTTGCAGCAGCTCGTTGTCCGCACCACGCAGCAGGCCACGTCCGAGCTGCACGAGAACCGGAAGGTGGCAGCACGATGACCACCGCAGTCGCGCCCGCCCGGCGCCTCCCGCGGCCGCTGCAGGTGGCCCGGATCCAGACCCTGAACGTCCCCGTCCAGATGATCATGCCGTGGGGCGTCCTGGCGCTCTCGTTCGTCGTCAACCTCGTGATCTTCGCGCTCGTCCCGAACGACGGGAGCCCGAAGATCACCGGCGCGATCATCACGATCTACATCTTCACGCTGGTCACGCACCTGGTGACGATGACGCAGATCTTCCCGTTCGCCCTGGGGCTCTCGGTCACCAGACGGGACTTCTTCCTGGGCAACGCCGGCTTCATCGTCGTCCAGTCCGCGGTCCAGGGGCTGCTGATGACCCTCTTCCTGGCGGTGGAGGAGGCGACGAACGGGTGGGGCCAGCAGATGCACTTCTTCTCGGTGCCCTTCCTGGTCACCGGCAACTGGTTCACCCAGTGGCTCGTCTACACGGTGCCGTTCCTGCTGTTCAGCTTCCTGAGCGTGGTCGGCGGCACCGTCTTCAAGCGGTTCGGGCAGATCGGGATGTGGACCGTCGGACTCCTGGGCCTGGTGCTCGGCGGCCTCGCGGCGATCCTGATCACCTGGCAGAACGCCTGGCCGGCCGTCGGGCGCTTCTTCGCGGACACGTCGCCGCTGGCACTGTTCGCGGGCTACCCGGCGATCCTCGCCGCCGTCGCCGCGGCGGTCGGGTACCTGCTCCTGCGACGCGCCATGCCGTGATCTCCGGGACCGGACATCCGGTCCCGGGGATCGGCCCCGGCGGGGGCGACCGTGACGGCGGGGGAGCCCACGGTCGGGGGCAGGTTCGGCCGGTCGATCTCGACCGGGGGAGGTCGCGGCGGACGGGCGGGGGGCCCGGGCGCAGGCGGCCGTCGAGATCGACCGGGACGCCTCCTCCGATCACCAGCGGGCGGTGAGGGGCCGAGGCCCGCTGGTGATCAGGGTGGCGGTGTCCTGAGGGTGTCCACGACGAGGTCGGCGTGCTCCGCGGTGCGATCCACCGCGAAGTGCGCCGCTTCGTCGTGGGCGAAGGCGGCGCGGTGCGGGGCGTACCCCGGCCAGTCCGGTCGGGCGCGCAGCCGCCGCTCCCGCTCCCCGGGCGGGCAGTCCGCCCAGATCAGGGTGCTGATCACCGGCCGCAGCGCAGCCGCCCCGGACCCACACCCCTCCAGCACGACGACCGGGACGACGGCCTGGGTCCGCGGGTGCGGGGAGCGCTCCTCCCGGGGCCAGTCCCAGGGCCACCAGCGGGCGGGCTCGCCCCGGAACAGCGGGGCGCCGATCCACTCCAGCGCCAGCGGGATCGACGCCGTCAGCCCCGACCAGCCCGGATAGAGCTCCTCGACCGAGATCACGGGGGCGTCGAGAGCCCGTCCCAGCTCCCCGGCCAGCGCGGACTTCCCCGATCCGGAGAACCCGTCGACGGCCACGAGCCGGCACCCACCGGGCCCCGGGGCGCGCTCGAGCACCGCGGCGGCGAGATCCACCCGCCCAGTCTGCCGCCCGACGCCCCCACCCCCGCGAGTCGGCACTTTTCGGAGGCCGAGTCACACGCTCACGACGTCGCAGATGTGCGACTCGGCCTCCCGAAACTGCCGACTCGCGGGGGTTCGGGACGGGTCAGCGCCAGCGTTCGTCGTAGCGGGCCTGGGCGGCGGAGCGGTCGTCCGCCGTGGCCTCGCTCCGGACCAGGGCGGCGTGGCCCTGGGGCCAGCCGGCCTTCATCGCCCGGTGCTCGGCGGACTCGTTCAGGTACGCGAACGAGTAGAAGAAGCCGATCAGCAGGCCGCCGATGACCGCCATGGCGCGCACCCAGGACTCGCCCGGGATCACCACGTACAGGGCCACGGCGAAGGGCGCGAGCTGCACGGCGGCCCGGCCGAAGTGGCGCAGGGCCCAGGTCCGGCAGGTGACGTCGTGGAGCACCCAGTCCCGGTTGCGGGCCGGCAGGCCCGCGCCGAAGGCATAGGCGAGCCAGCGCAGTGGCCCCGGCCGACGGATCTCCGTCATTCTTCTCACCCCAACTCTTGGTGCACAAACAATGTAGGCTGCGAGGGTGCCGACGCGCCAGGGAAGCGACGAGGATCTCCTCCGCCTCGACCGACAGGTCTGTTTCGCGCTGGCGGTCGCGGCCCGGAAAGTCATCGCGCTGTACCGCCCGCTGCTCGAGCCGATGGGCCTCACGCACCCGCAGTACCTGGTGATGCTCGCGCTCTGGGAGCAGGAGCCGCGCTCGGTCACCGAGCTCTCCCGGGTGCTCGCGCTCGATCCCGGCACGCTGTCGCCGCTGCTCAAACGCCTGGAGGCCGCCGGCTACGTCGACCGACGGCGGGTACCCGGCAACGAGCGGACGCTCGCGGTGTCGCTCACCGCGGAGGGCCGGGCGCTGCGGGAGCAGGCCGAGCGCATCCCGCCGGCCGTCGTCGAGCGCCTCGGCATGCCGATCGAGGAGCTCGAGAAGCTCCGCGGTGTGCTCGACGGAGTGATCGCGGCGAGTCGCTGAGCAATTCGCTGGACCCGGGCGCCCGTGGGGGCCACCCTCGGCGGCGATGTCCGTCGAACTCCGCCCCCTGGACGAGCCGCTGCTCGTCGCCCTGCTCGACGCCGCTGTGGCCGGCGCCGAGCCGGACGACGTGATGCCGCCGGTCGAAGGCCGTCCGGGATGGACGGAGGCCCGGCGGGCCGCCTTCCTCACCTTCCACCGCAGCCGCTCCCTCGGCGCCGCGGACCCGACCGAGCAGACCTTCGCCATCGTCGCGGACGGGGCGGTCGTGGGTGGCGCCCGTCTGGAACCGGTCGAGGACGCGGTGGAGGTCGGGATCTGGGTCGCCCGGCAGGCCCGGGGCCGCGGGATCGCCCGGGCGGCCGCCCGCGCGCTCGTCGACATGGCGGAGGGCCCGGTCGTCGCCGAGACGGCGGCGGGGAACGTCGCCGCGCTCGGCGTCCTGAACGGCCTCGGCGCCCGGGTCAGCGAGGTGGCCGGCAGCGTGCACGCCGAACTGGGCGTCCCGGCGGCCCGCTGACACCTGAGCGAACGGCACCGCCGCCCACCAGATGTGAGCGAGGGTGCCGTTCGCCCCGCGGAGGTGAGCGAAGGTTCCGTTCTTTCACCAGGTGGCGCGCGCGAAGCGGTAGACGTGGTGCAGCGGCGGATCGATCGGGTTGTCCGGCTCCATGTGACAGCTGGCGATCCGGTCCGCCCCGGCCTTCTCCAACGACCGCCACGACCGCTGGTTCCCGGCGACCACCGGGATCAGGATCTCCTGTGCTTGCGGATAGTTCTTCCAGGTGTCCTCGACGGCCTCGCGCAGCACCACCGGGCCGAGCCCGTGGCCGATCCGCGCGGGATCGCCGATCAGGTAGTCCAGCGACACCGCCTCGACGGGCACGGGGACGTGGGGGGTGAGCTCGGCGACGTACTCGGGGTAGTCGTGCAGCCGGAACCGCTGCACCAGCCCGATGTCGTCGCCGTCGACCGTCACCACCAGGTCCTCCGACGGTTCCTCGCCGCGGGCCGCGGGCCCGAAGTCCCGCTCCACCGCCTCGGGCGACGTCTCGTGGTTCCACCAGCGCGCGACGTGCGGCTCCTGCAGCCAGCTGCGCAGGAGTGGGAGGTCGGCGGCGGTCAGCCGGCGGAAGGTGACGCTCATGGAGGACGAAAGGTACTCGCTCCGGGGCGTTGACAGCGGGAGCGGCGCCGGGCAGCGTGCGGCGGGATCACCGATCTGTGGCAAAGGAGCCGACGGATGCCGGACAACCCTCGGGTCACGCTCGCCGCCGGCGCCGTCGAGGGGCGGTGGCACGAGGGGGTCGCCGCGTTCCTCGGCATCCCCTACGCCGCACCGCCGTTCGGGGCGAACCGGATGACGCCGCCGCGGCCGGTCGAGCCGTGGGCGGGCGTGCGCGACGCCGGGAGCATGGGCCCGACCGTGCCCAAGGGCGACTACCCGCCCCAGTACCAGCCGCTGCTGCCCGAGGTCGTGATCCCGGGCGAGGACTGCCTCAACGTCAACGTGTGGACGCCCGATCCCGGCGCGGGCGGGCTGCCGGTCCTGGTGTGGATCCACGGCGGCTCGTTCATGAACGGCTCGAACTCGGTCGCGGAGTACGACGGAGCGGCGTTCGCCCGCGACGGCGTGGTGTGCGTGACGGTCAACTACCGGCTGGCCGCGGAGGGCTTCCTCCACCTGAACGACGGGGTCGCCAACCTGGGGCTCCAGGACCAGGTCGCGGCGCTGGAATGGGTGCGGGACAACATCTCCGCATTCGGTGGCGATCCCGCGCGGGTCACGGTGGCCGGCGAGTCCGCGGGCGCCATGAGCGTCACCACCCTGACGGCCATGCCCTCGGCCCGCGGCCTGTTCGCCCGGGCGATCACCCAGTCCGGGGCGTGGGCGCACACGCTCACCCCGGAGCTCGGGCTCAAGGTCGGGCGGCTGCTCGCCGAGTCGCTCGGCGTGGAGCCGACCCGGGAGGCGATCGCCGGGGTGCCGTTGGCGCAGCTGGTGAAGGCGGCGTCGGACCTGGTGGTGGAGGTGCAGACCGCACCGGACCCGCAGAAGTGGGGCAGCCTCGCGCTGAGCCTGCTGCCGTTCGCCCCGGTCGTCGACGGCACAGTGCTGCCGGAGGACCCGCTGGCCGCGGCCCGCGCGGGCCGGACCGCGCCCGTCGACATGCTGACCGGCTGGAACCGCGACGAGGCCCGGCTCTTCCTGGTCGCCCCCGGCGCGATCGACCATGTCGACGAGCCGACCCTGGTCGGCGGGGCCGCGGCCTACGGGCTGGGGCCCGAGGGTGTGGCGGCCTACCGGGAGGCCCGGCCCGGCGCGAGCCACGGCGACGTGCTCGCCGCACTCGTCAGCGACTGGTTCTTCGGGGTGCCGGCGCAGCGCTACGCCGAGGCCCGCATCGACACCGGCACCGGCCGGACCTGGGTCTACCGCTTCGACCACCCCGGCCCCGAGGCCAACGGCGGGCTCGGTGCCTGCCACGCGGTGGAGATCCCGTTCGTGTTCGGGACGGCGGAGGCGCCGACGGCGCGCCGGCTGGTCGGCCCGGACCCGTCGCCGGCGGTGACGGAGGCGGCGCACGGGGCGTGGACGGCGTTCGTCACGCGCGGCGACCCGGGCTGGGACGCCTACGACCGGGACCGTCGGATCACGGGGCTGATCGTCGAGAAGGTGGAGGCGGTCCCGGACCCGAACCGGGCGGAGCGGCTGCTCTGGGAGGGGATCCGGTAGGGATCGTCGGCGCGGGCCGTCGGACGCTCCTCGGGGTCCACCGGTTGGGGGACAGCGGGATCGTCCGGTGCATCGGCCGTCGGGCCGACGGTCCGGGGGCTCTGCGGGGAGCAGTGTCGGAGGGGTCGGAGCGCACCACACCGGACGCCCCCGGATCCCAGGAGAGCCCGCCATGAGCACCACCACCTCCGCCCCCACCGCTCCGGAAGGCCCGGAGGGCCGCCCCACCGATCACGGCACCCCGCAGTACCCGACCGCGCAGATCCCGACCGCGCAGATCCCGACCGCGCAGTACCCGACCGCGGACCACCCGGCGCCGCAGTACCCGGCGACGTCGCAGGGGTCGGCCGGCACGTACGGCACCGGGCGGCCGGCGAACCCCTACGGCATCGCCGCCTACGCCGACCTCCCCGCCGGCCTGACCTACGGGTTCGGCGACGGCATGGGCGCGACCCACGCCGGTCCCGCCGCCCCGCGGTCCGGCCGCGGGAAGGCCGTGGTGATCGGGCTGGGCGGGCTCGTCGCCGCCGCGGCGGTCGCCACCGGGCTGATCGTCGGCCTGAGCGGGGGCCCCGTAGCGCCGGCCGCGGCCCCCACGATCCCCGCGGCCTCGGCGGCGGCCCACACCGTGCACGGCTACGCCGGGCTCACTCCCGTCGTCCGCACCGCCCAGCCGGTGTCGCCCGCGCGCCCCGTCGCCCCGGTCGTCCCGCCGGCCCGGCCGACCATCCCGGTCGGCACGCTGCAGCAGGAGCTCGGGCAGCTCAACTACTACGAGGGCCCCGTCACCGGGCAGATGAACGCGCAGACCACGCAGGCGATCACCTACCTGCAGCGCGACGCGCACCTGCCACAGACCGGGACGATGGACGCGGCGACGCAGGCCGCGCTGAGCCACATGCTGGCCACCGGCAACAACCACATGGCCGGCTGAACGGACCCCCGGCGCGGACGACCTGGCGGCGTCCGTGTCGGACGATGCTCCCAGGGCACGGGAGCGGGCCCGGCGGGCCGGCCGAGCGGACCGGTCCGCCGGGTCTTTCGTGTCGGACGGTGACGCTGCCGGCGCGGGCGACGGTGAGGCGCGGCTCGGCGCCCGCCGGTGCTGCCCGTGTTAGTCTCCTGCCAGTTTGTGGCAATACTGGGTGAT
This sequence comes from Pseudonocardia ailaonensis, assembly GCF_039531635.1. NCBI lineage: Bacteria > Bacillati > Actinomycetota > Actinomycetes > Pseudonocardiales > Pseudonocardiaceae > Pseudonocardia > Pseudonocardia ailaonensis. Next base: position 282,651 of record NZ_BAAAQK010000005.1, read on the forward strand.
CGTTCTGGCGGCTCGACGCCCACGCCGGACGGGGCCGGTCCCTCGCGGACCGGCCCCGTTCCCCGTGCTCCCCGTCAGACGTGCGCGCGCAGCTCCTGCTCGACACGCTCGCGGTCCCGGTCGGCGGGGATGCTGCCGTTCCGTGGGGCCGCCGGCCGGACGCGGCTCGCTTGGCCGGGGAGGAAGGCCATGGCGGCCAGCATGGCCAGCGCGACGGCGACGGCGACGTGCTCGCTCGAGGCGAGCACGATGGCGATCCCGGCCCCGGCGACCAGGGCGAGGGCCTTCCACTGGGTCGTGGTGGGGCGGGGCAGGGAGATCATGGCGGACTCCGTTTCGTGGTGCGGGGGTCGTTCCCCGATGACCCCACGGTCGTCCTGATCGGGCTCCGGCGCCGTCGGCCTGACGGGCCCTCCTCGGACGACACGGCGTCGGGCGATCGGGGGACGTCGGGCGGTCGGGGGACACTGTCCCCGTGGAACGGGAGCTGATCTGGATGCGGCCGGAGAAGGCCGCGACGGGGCGGCCCGCCGGGCACAGCCGCGCGGAGATCACCACGGCGGCGATCCGGCTGGCGGACCGGGACGGGCTCGCGGGAGTCTCCATGCGCAACGTCGCCGGCGAGCTGGGCACCGGCGCGGGCACGCTGTACCGCTACGTCCTCGACCGCGACGACCTGCTGGACCTGATGGCGGACGAGGTGGCGGCCGAGTACGACCTCGACCCCCCGACGGGCGACTGGCAGGCGGACCTGGTCGCCTTCGGCCTGCAGGCGCGGGAGATCCATCGCCGGCATCCCTGGCTGGCCGAGCTCGTGCTCACCCGGCCCGTCACGGGACCGCACGGGATCGACGCCACCGAGCACGTCCTCGCGGTGCTCGCCGATCATCCGGCGCCGGACTCGGACAAGCTGGTGGCGCTCGCGATGCTCACCGCGGTGGTCGCGGCCGCCTCGCGGTCGGAGGCCTCCGCGGTCGACGCACTGCGCAGTGCGCGGTACGTGGGTCATGTCGCGGCGCAGGGGAACCATCCGCATCTCGCGGCGCTGCGGGTGGATCCGGCGCCGGGCGATCCGCTCCCCGACGCGCTCCGGAAGATCGTCAGCGGGCTGCTGGGCTGAGCGCTCACCTCCCGCCCGGGACCGCATGGCAGCGGTTCGTGCGCGGAGCGGTGGGGTGGAGGAGCTCAGCGCTCCGCGAGGGCCTCGATCGCCGCGCGCCAGCGCCGCTCCCGGGTGGCGGAGTCCTGCTCCCACCACGGGTCCCCGCGCTCCCCGAGCCCCCGCTTGGCGGCGTCGACCCGGTGCCGCGCGGCCTTCACCGCCTCCTCGTCACCGGCGTCGCGGGAGGTGCGTACGGCGGAGCGCGCCCGGCCGAGGTGTCGCTGCAGCTCGTCGCGGATCTCCTCGGGGATCTCGGGATCGGTTGCGCGCCAGCGCCTCCCGTTCACCACGATCCATCGCCCGTCGGGCGTCCGTTCGGGACTCGGCACGGCTTGCCAGCCTGCCCGGGGTGGATGGTTCCCGCCATCGGGACCCGGATGTCAGACTGCCGGCGTGCGCGTGGGTATCGCTCATCATCTCGGCTGGGCCGTCGCGGTCACGGCCTCGGCGGAGCACCGGGTCGTCGACCGCCGCCGCATCGAGCTGGTCGAGCCCGGGATGGCGGCCGCGCCCGTCCATCACGAGGGCAAGTCCCTCCCGGACGCGGCGTTCGCCGAGCTGCTCGCCGAGGTGCGGGCGTCGGTGCACCGGGCCTCCGCGGCGGCCCTCGAGGAGCTGGCGGCCCTGGGCCCGATCCGGTCCCTCTCGCTGTGCGCCTGGGACCCGGACTTCCCGCAGGACCTCGCCACCCAGCGGCGCGTGCCGTACGAGGCCCGCGCCGACTCCGTCATGTACCGCACGATCCTCGACGACGTCGCCCGCGCCCGCGGCTGGGCCGTGCACCTCTACGACGCCAAGAGCGTGGAGGCCGCCGCGGCCCGGGTCCTCGGGGACCGCGCCCACGAGGTGCTCCACGGACCGCGAGCGGCACTCGGCCCGCCGTGGGCCAAGGACCATCGCGTGGCCCTGGCGGCGACGGTGCTCGCCGGCCCGGACCGCTCGCCTGCGTGATCGACTCGCCCGATCGCACCCGGCGCTGCTCGGACCCCAGGTACAGCACGGCGTTCGCCGCGTCCTCGGGTTCCAGCGGTACCGCCCGTGGGCGGCCCTGCGCGACGACCTCCTCGAGGTCCGCGGGCGTGGCGGCCGGGGTCCGCGTCGTCGCCACCACGACGTCCGCACCCCTGCGGGCCACCGTGCGGGTATGTGCCCGATCCGGCCGTGCCCCGCGGCCGGGCGGGCCGGGGTTCCGGCCCGCCCTGGGCGTCACTTCTTCTTTTTCTTGCCCTTCTTGTCCTTCTTCTTCTTCTTCGACATGGCGCACCTCCCATCAGGTGCCCGTCAACCTAGCATTGACGAATGAGCTGTCAACCTGCACGGACGGGTTCACCTGGTCAGGCACGGGCGATGCCGGCGATCTGGGTGTTGAAGGGCACGAAGGGGGTGTGCAGCCGGAACGGGTCGATCCCGACGTGGTCGAAGCCGGCGGCCCGGAGCGCGACGGCCAGGTCCCGCTCGCAGGAGCAGCCCTCGAAGGTCCACGCCCACGGCCGGCGCAGCACGCGCTGCACCCACCGGGTGGGGGTGCCGTCCTTCGCGGCGACGTGCTCCACGAACCGGTAGGTGCCGCCGGGCCGCAGGATGCGCCGGACCTCGGCGAGCACGGCGGCGGGATCGGCCACCGTGCACAGCACCAGCGAGGAGATCACGCAGTCGACGCTGCGGTCCGGCAGGCCGGTGTGCTCGGCGACCCGCTCGCGGAGGTCGAGATCGATGCCGTGCCGGTGCGCGGCGGCCTGTAGCCGGCGGTGCATCGGGACGTTGGGCTCGACGGCGACGAGCGTCGATCCCGGGGACAGGTAGCGCAGGTTGGCCCCCACCCCGGCCCCGAGCTCGACGACGGTGGTGGGCAGGTCGGCGAACACGCGCCGCTTGTGGGGGCGCAGGCTCTGCTCGAGGACCGGGCCCATCGCGCCGAAGAACGCGGCGTTGAAGGCGCCCCGCCCGCGGTGCACGACGAATCCCGGTGTCAGATCGATGTCGGTCACGCCGTCCACCCTGCGCCGGGGCCCCGGGCGCGGTCAGGCGGGGAACTACCCCACTTCGTGGCGGGCGCTGAACCAGGCGGCGACCTGCGCGCGGGACCGGAAGCCGAGACGCAGCCGGATCCGTTCGACGTGGCCTTCGGCGGAGCGCTCGTCGATCCCCAGCCGCGTGGCGATCTCGCGGTTCGTGCAGCCCCGGCTCACCAGCTCCGCGACCTCCCGCTGCCGCGGCGTCAGCTCGTCCGGGCGGCGCCGGGTGACCGGCAGGCCGAGGAAGCGGCGGATCGCGGCCACCAGCTCGTCGCGCTCACCCGCGTACGGGAGGTGGGAACGGCCGGGCAGGACCACCAGCTCGGCACCGTCGATGCCGGCGGAGAGCGCCTCGGCCTGGGCGACGGGCGCGGCGCGGTCCCCGGCGCGGTGCACCACCAGCGTGGGCGTCCGCACCCGGGGCAGGGCGTCGGTGACGTCGAGCGCGTAGCTCAGCGCGAGCAGCTCCCGCGCGGTCGCGGCGGTGGAGCATTCGCGCTGGTAGCGGGCGGTCTGTGCGCGGGTGGCGCGGTCGGCGTCGGGGGCGAAGATGTCGGTCAGGACGTCGGACCCGAGGCCCCAGTGGGACTCGATCAGCCCGAGCACGTGCTCGCGTACGGCCGGTGCGGACAGGTCGTCGCCGCGCGCCCAGCCGCCGTAGAGCACCAGGCGGCGCACGGTGTCCGGGTGCTCGGCCGCCCACGCGACCGCGACCGGGGCACCCATCGAGGTGCCCATCAGGTCGAACGGCCCGTCGAGGGTCCCGGCGACCGCCGCCAGCTGCTCGAGCTCGAACTCCAGCGACGCGGGCCGCGCCACGGCCGGGGACAGCCCGCACCCGGCGCGGTCGTAGCGGACCAGCCGGCGGCCCTGCGTCAGCGCCTCGTAGAACCGCCGCTCGGCGGCGAGCTCCCAGCTCAGCTCCAGATGGCTCAGCCAGCCCATGACGTACACGAGCGGGCGGCCGGTGCCGGCGACGGCGTAGGACACGGCGGTGCCGTCCGCGGTCCTGGCGGAGCCGAGCCGTTGCTGCACGACACGAGTGTCGCGCACCCGGGTCATACCTGGGTATGACCCGCACGTCCGGGGAATGGGCTCGCGGACCGACGCGGTGGACCGTCCGGCGCCCCTAGCGTAGGTGCCATGATCGAGCTGACGGGCCTGAGCAAGCGCTACGGGCCGAAACTGGCGGTGGACGAGGTGTCGTTCACCGTGCTGCCCGGCATGGTGACCGGGTTCCTCGGGCCCAACGGGGCCGGCAAGTCGACGACCATGCGGATGATCATGGGGCTCGACGCCCCGACGTCCGGATCGGTCACCGTGAACGGCAAACCGTATGCGGCGCATCGTGATCCGCTGCGGCAGGTCGGCGCGCTGCTGGAGGCGAAGGCGATCCACACCGGACGCAGCGCCTACCACCACCTGCTGGCGCTGGGCGCGACGCACGGGATCGGGAGGTCTCGCGTACTCGACGTCATCGCCATGACCGGGCTGGAGAGCGTGGCGCGCAAGCGCGTCGGGGGCTTCTCGCTGGGGATGGGGCAGCGGCTGGGGATCGCGGCGGCCCTGCTGGGCGACCCGCAGACGCTGATCCTCGACGAGCCGGTCAACGGCCTGGATCCCGAAGGCGTGCTGTGGGTCCGCCGGCTCTCCCGCGCGCTCGCCGCGGAGGGCCGCACGGTGTTCCTCTCGAGCCACCTGATGAGCGAGATGGCCCAGACCGCGGACCACCTGATCGTGCTCGGCCGCGGCCGGGTCCTCGCCGACGCCCCGATCGCCGAGCTGCTGGCCGGCGCCGGGAACCGGGTGCTCGTCCGCAGCGCGGACCCCCAGGGGCTCGTGAACGTGCTGGCCGTGCCGGACGTGACGGTCGAGCAGGCCCCCGACGGCGCCCTGACGGTGACCGGGGTGTCCGCCCGGCAGGTCGGGGAGGCCGCCGCGGAGGCCGGGATCGTGCTGTACGAGCTGACCCCGCTCACCGCCAGCCTGGAGCAGGCCTACCTGCAGCTGACCCGCGACGACGTCGAATACCACGCGGAGCTGACCCGATGACCGCCCCTGCCCTCGCCCCCGTTCCCGATCTCGTCACCACCGCTCCCCGGCTGTCGGCCGCGGGGATCCTGCGCTCGGAGTGGATCAAGCTGCGCAGCGTCCGGTCGACGCTCTGGTGCTACGCCATGATCGTGCTGTTCACGGTCGGCGTCGGCGCCGTCGTCGCCGCGGTGAGCGATCAGCCGGCAGGCCAGGGCTCACTGGTGGGCAGCGCGACCGCGGGCACCATGATCACGGTGCTCGTCGTGGCCGTCGTCGGGTCGCTGATCGTGACCGGGGAGTACGGCACCGGGCAGATCCGGTCCACGTTCAGCGCGGTGCCCCGGCGGACCGGGGTCCTGGCAGCCAAGGGCGCCGTGCTCGCGCTGACGACGTTCGTGGTCGGCCTGGTCTCGGTGGCGATCGCGGCCGTGGTGTCGTGGGCGATCTCGGGCTCGCCGGCGGTGGAGCTCTCCCAGGCGCTGGTGGTGCCGCTGGTCGGCGCGGCCCTGTACCTGACGACGATCGCGCTGCTGGCGTTCGGGCTCGGCGCGATCCTGCGCAACACGGCCGGTGCGCTGGCCACGGCGCTGGGGCTGCTGCTGGTCGTCCCGGTCGTCGTCACCCTGCTCGGGGGGCTCACGGATGCCGCCTGGATCCAGACCGTCGGCGAGTACCTGCCGCAGTCGCTCGGCACCCGGGTCATGGGCGACGGCACCGGTGAGGGGCTCGGCCGCTGGGCCGCGCTCGGCTACCTGGGCATCTGGGACGCGGTGGTGCTTGTCCTGGCCGGCGTTCTGGTGAAGCGTCGCGACGTGTGAGCGCAGTGTGATCAGGCGGACAGCCACGCAGGTCCCCTCCGTCGCGGTGGACGGAGGGGATCTACGGCTGCCCCGGGCACCGGGGGTGATCCGGCGGTTCTGGGCGAGGCATCCGCGGATCACGGACGTCGTGCTCGTGCTCCTGATCGGCTCGACCTGCTTCGACGGGGCGGCCGGCCCGGACGGCGCGGACTGGGGCGATCCGCGGTTCCTCTGGGGCCTGCCGTTCGTGCTGGTCGCGACGGCCGGGGTGCTGTTCCACCGCACCCGCCCGTTCGTCACGCTCGGCGCCTCGTGGGTCGGCGTCGTCGCCTGGGCCTGGGCCCCGAGCGCGTTCGTGCTCGCGGCGGCCGTGTTCGCCGTGTACATCATCCCGGTCCGCCGGCCCGGCCCCGCGGTCTGGTGGGCCACCGGGGTGACCGTGGCACTCGCGTGCGCGGCGGCGCTGCTCAGCGACCGCCACACCCCGCTCGTCACGCAGTACCCGGGCCTGCTGCTCGAGGTCGTCCCGATCACGCTCGCACTGCTGGTGGCGACGCTGGTGGGCACCAACGTCGGGAACCGGCGGCGGTACCTGTCCGCGCTGGTCGACCGCGCGCACCAACTGGCCCGCGAGCGCGACCAGCAGGCGCTGCTCGCCGCGGCGGGGGAGCGGGCCCGGATCGCCCGGGAGATGCACGACGTCGTGTCCCACTCGTTGACGGTCATGGTCGCGCTGGCCGAGGGCGCCGCGGTCGCGGCGGCCACCTCCCCGGAGCGGGCGACGATGGCGATGGGCCAGGTCGCCGACACGGGACGCACGGCGCTCACGGACATGCGCCGCATGCTCGGCGTCCTCGGTGGGGACGAACGGGCGAGCCTGGCCCCGCAGCCCTCGCTGGCCGAGCTGCCCGCCCTGGTGCGGCAGTTCGCCGACCTGGGCCTACCGGTCACCGCGCAGGTCCGCGGCACCGCTCCGGGGGACCCGGCCCTGCAGCTGACGATCTACCGCGTGGTCCAGGAGGCGTTGACGAACAGCATGCGCTACGCGCGCACCCCCACCGCCGTCACGGTGACGGTCGACGCCGAGGCGGACCCGATCGTCGTCACGGTGGAGGACGACGGGCGTGGGCCTGCGGACGCGCCGTCCGTCGGGGCCGGGCGGGGCCTGCTCGGTCTCACCGAGCGCGTCGCCGCACTCGGTGGGGAGTTCCGCTCCGGGCCCCGGGCCCGTGGGTGGCGGGTCTCCGCGTCGCTCCCGGCCGGGAGCGACCGGTGATCCGGGTCGCGATCGCGGACGACCAGCAGCTCGTCCGGTTCGGGTTCCGGATGGTGCTCGACGGGCAGGCGGACGTCGAGGTCGTCGGCGAGGCCGAGAACGGGGCCGAGGCGGTCGAGCTGGCCCGCCGGACCCGCCCCGACGTGGTCCTGATGGACGTGCGGATGCCGGGCACGGACGGCCTCGCCGCCACCGCCGCCATCACCGCCTCGCTGCCGGAGACCAAGGTGTTGGTGCTCACGACCTTCGACCTGGACGAGTACGCCTTCGGCGCGCTGCGCGCCGGCGCCAGCGGGTTCCTGCTGAAGGACACTAAGGCCGAGGAGCTGGTCGCTGCGGTCCGCGCGCTCGCGGAGGGCGAGGCCGCGATCTCCCCGCGGATCACCCGCCTGATGCTGGACATGTTCGGCGCCAAGCTCCCTGTCGGGGCCGCCGACCCGGCCGCGGTGCTGACACCGCGGGAGCGGGAGGTGCTCGTCGCGATCGGGCGGGGGCTGAGCAATCCCGAGATCGCCGCCGCCCTGTTCCTGAGCGAGGCGACGGTGAAGACGCACGTGGGGCGGGTGCTGTCCAAACTGGAGCTGCGGGACAGGGTCCACGCGGTGATCTTTGCGTACGAGAACGGGCTCGTGGGCTGAGCGGTCAGCGGTCCGCGCGGGCCCAGTGCCCCTGGCCGACGTGCTCGACGTCGTCGAAACGGGCCTCGATCTGCTGGATCATGCGGGCCGGGCCGCCGACGTACCAGAAGGAGCTGTCGAAGGCGCACAGCCCGGCGAAGGCGTGCTCGGCCACGTGGACGTCGTCGTCCTCGGGGCGGGGGAGCTGGTCGGGTCGCTCGGCGGCGAGGAACTCGCCCCACACGATCTGCCCCACCTGGCGGCTGAAGTCGTAGAGCTCCTCGAAGGACATCACCCACCCCCGCGGGCCCTCCATCCGGGCCTCGATCTCGGCGAGGGAACCGAAGGCCGAGCCCTCGGGGAGAGACGTCTCCGGCATCCGCTGCATGGACCAGGTCCAGGTCCGGGCGACCGGCCAGATCGCGGTGAGGAGGTCGGGGAGGTCGAGGAAGGTCGAGAAGCCGGGCCGAAGGAGCGTGGTGTCGTTGACACGGACCAGGTAGTCCATGGGGACACGCTCCTCGCTGTCGGTCCCGGGCGCCAGCCTCCGTGAGGCGAGCGCGACCTACGGCGTGGACATCGCCCGGAGAGCGGGCATCCGCTCGGACCCGGCGTGGCTCGGCGGCCGAGCGGCCTGACCTCTCTCATGTCGCCATGGCGCTTTGCGATCCAGTACGGCCATTGCTGGCGGCAAGACTGGCACGAATGTAGCCTTTTGGACTACGGAGGTGACAGCGATGGCCGCTCACGTCGCCGCGCGGGTTCCACCCGAGCTGCTGCAGCACGGTCGAGTGCTGCGGCCGGTCGACGCGGACCACGTGTACAGCAATCCTCGTGCCGAGTTCGCACGTCTGGAGCGTGCCGGGGTTCTGCACAGGCTCGCAGCGGGGTTGTACGCGGCGGTGCCCGACGACCGGGTGGGCGCGAGCTGGCGACCGTCGTTGGAGGCCGTGGCGCTCGGCGTGGCAGGGACCGGAGGGCATGTCGCGGAGAGCGCTCTGATGGGTGTGAGTGCTGCGCGGGTTCACGGCGCGATCCCCAGGGCACTCGGCGTCGCCGTCGTCGCCGTGCAGCGGCACCGGCGGACGCTCCGGCTCTCCGACCGTGACGCCGACGTGCTGTTCGTCCGTCGCGACGTGGCTCGTCTCGACGTCCAGCGGCACCGGACGGAACTCGGGCAGGGGTGGGTGACCACGATCGAGCAGACGGTCCTGGACCTGATCGCCCGACCCGGACTCGGCGGTGTCCCGGGCATGGTCCCGGAGGCGATCGCCGCGCTGTTGCCGCGGGCAGATGTCGGGCAGCTCCAGGACCTTGCGGGTCAGCAGCGTCGGCGTAGCGCGCTCGACGCCGCCCTCGCCGCCCACGGAGCCGGCTGACGTGCTCGACCCGGCAGAGCTGCAGCGTGTCGCCGCCGACTGCGGTGTGGCCGAGGGACAAGTCGTCCGTGATCACCCGCTTGAGGAGTATCCGGGGCTAGGTCATCTACCAGCGCGTTCGTCGCCATTCCTGGGAACAGGGAGAGCGTCGGTGGCCCCTCAGTCTCAGCGTTTCGCTCCCACGATGGCTCCCAGGGGATCACTTTCCGCAAGCCGTCCATAGGTTGTCGTGGGTGCGAGGATCCGCTACTTGGTCTGGTTCGGGTGGCTTGTGTGCACCTGCTCCAGGAAGACCGTGCGCTCGTGGACGTAGTACCAGATGCGTGCAGTCCCGCTTGCCGTCGGCTTGTGCTGCCAGCGTTCGTGGGTCTCGCCGTCGCGCTGGATCGTGGCGAGATCACCCTTGAGTCGGTAGGTCGTCGGTGTCGTGGTCAGAGGTGTGCGGGTGAGGAGATCCCATGTCTCGGCCATGGGATTGCGGATGGTTGCGACGAGGTCTCGCCATCCCTTCTGCGCGTCTTTGGTGGCGTAGCGGATCTCGTACTCGATCTTCTTCGGTGGGCGAGGGACCAGCTCACCCCTCTTGGCGGCCGACACGATCAGGGACGCTCCACGGTTTCGGCGGCTTCGTCGTCGAGCCATTGGATCTCGGCGCGCCCGAGGCCCGCGGCGATGGCGGTGGCGGTCTCCTTCCAGGAGGTGAGCTCGGCGATCGCCAGGTGTGGCTGGTCGGTGGCGAAGGAGGCGCGTGCGGCGTCGACGAGGTTCAGTGCGCAGGTGTCCCGATCCGCGGGTGAGAGCGCGAGCATCCACGGGTAGACCTTGGCCATCCGCTCGGCGAGTGAGCCGTTGTCGTCCAGGGCGACCGTGATGAGCTGTGCGGCGAACTGCAGCAGGTGTGCGCGACCGTCGGCCTCGCGTTGGGACATGAGTACCAGCGACTCGCCGTCGCGGCGCGTCACGATGACGGGGTGGTCCTCGGCCTCGGCGAAGACCTCGGCCGAGTGCTTGCTCAGGTCTGAGGAACGCCGCGTCGCGGTAGGAAGGTCTGCTGCCGTAGCCACAGTTCCAGAGTATTCGGAACGTGTTCGGAAGTCCACCGCGATCACCCTGCCCGGCAGCGGCGCAGGACGCCCCTCGGGCCATGCGGGCCTTCATGGATGGCTAGGTGTACTGCCCTGAGAGGTTGGGAACGCGGCTGGCGGGTGGGTGGCCGCCGATGCCGGTGTGTCTGCGGTGGTGATTGTAGAAGTGCAGCCACCCGGGTAGATCAGCTCGGCGGTCGCTCTCACGCTGGTAGGGCCGGGCGTATGCCCACTCCTCGAGCAGGGTGCGGTTGAACCGTTCGACCTTCCCGTTAGTTTGCGGGCGGTAGGGCCGGGTGCGTTTGTGGACGACATCGGCGCTGGTCAGGGCGTCGCGCCAGACGTGAGAGCGGTAGCAGGAGCCGTTATCGGTCAGCACCCGACGCGCCGCGATGCCGCAGGAGTCGAAGTAGGCCTGGGCTCGGGCCCAGAACCCGACCGCGGTGATGGCCTGCTCGTCGGCGTGGATCTCGGTGTAGGCCAGTCGGGAGTGGTCGTCGACGGCGTTGTGCAGGTAGGCGTAGCCGACGCCGCGTCGGCGGTCACGGCGTCCGGCGGCGCGGCCCAGGACGCGGTGCCCGCCGCCGTCGGGGATGTTGCCGAGTTTCTTGATGTCGACGTGGACCAGGTCGCCCGGGGCGGGGTGTTCGTAGCGGCGCACCGTCTTGCGGATGATGGCGCCGGTGGCGCGGTCGAGCTCGGTCAGGTGCGCCATCCGGTAGCGGCGCAGCACTGCGTGCACGGTCGAGGCGGCCGGCCGCAGCAGGCTCGCGATCCGGGCCGGGCCCCAGCGTCTGATGACGCGGACCTTGATGATGCGTCGCTCGATCCGGGTCGGGGTCCGGCGTGGGCTGTGGTGCGGGCGGCTGGAGCGGTCGGTCATGCCGGCCTTACCGTGGAGCCGGTAGCGGTCAGCCCAGTGAACCGCCCCGGCGTGTCCGGAGAGCTTGATGTGCCCCGGAAACCGCGGAGTCGGCTTGCTGGATGATCACGCTTCTCCGAGCGAGAAGGATCATCAGCACCGTGCCGAAGAGGTACCCACCCGAGTTCCGCCGCAAGGTCCTTGACCTCGTTGCATCCGGCCGTCGTGTCGCGCAGGTTGCCTCTGATCTCGACAACAGCGAGCAGACGATCTACGTGTGGCGCCGCCAAGAGCTCATCGACAGCGGACAGCTACCCGGGGCCACCAGCACTGAGCAAGCCGAGCTCACCGCCGCCCGGCGGCGCATCGCCCAGCTCGAGGCCGAGGTAGCTATCCACCGCCGCGCCGCTGAGCTGCTCGGTGAGGTGGTGTCCCCAAAAGGCGGTTTGAGGCGATCGCGGTGATGGCCTCAGAAGGGCTGCCCGTCCAGCACGCCTGCCGGGTCCTCGGCGTCGCCGAGTCCGGCTTCTACGAATGGCGCTCCCGTCCGGCCTCCCCGCGAGCGCTGCGCCACGCCTGGCTCACCGAACAGATCCAGGCCATCCACACCGCCTCCTTCGGCACCTACGGCGCCCGCCGCGTCCACGCCGAACTCCGCCTCGGCCACGGCATCCTGGTCGGCCACGGCGCAGTCGAGCTGCTCATGCGCCGCGCTGGACTGGCCGGGCTTCCTGGGCGCAAACGCCGCCGACACGTCCACGAGACCGCGTTTTCGAGCGACCTCGTGGATCGCAACTTCACCCGGCCGGCGCCGAACCAGCTGTGGGTCACCGACATCACCGAACACCCCACCCGCGAGGGGAAGGTCTACTGCGCGGTCGTGCTCGACGTGCATTCCCGCCGAGTAGTGGGCTGGTCCATCGACTCTTCTCAGACCGCCGCCCTGGCCACGAACGCGCTGAGCATGGCCATCGGCAACCGCTCCCCGCTCCCCGCAGGCACAGTGATCCACTCCGACCACGGCGTGCAATTCACGTCCTGGGCCTTCACCCGTCGCGCGAAGGAGTCCGGGCTCGTGCCGTCGATGGGCTCAATCGGCGACTGCTATGACAACGCCGTCATCGAGTCCTTCTGGGGCCGCGTGCAGACCGAGCTACTCAACCGCCGCCGCTGGCGCACCCGCATCGAGCTCGCCAACGCCTTATTCGAGTACCTCGAGATCTTCCACAACCGCCGCCGCCGACACAGCGCCCTAGGCATGCTCACGCCCATCGAGTACGAGAAGCTCCACACCCCAGCCACCGCGTGAACCCAGGAAGCTGACTCCACATAAGCCGGGGCACATCAAAGTCTCCGGACACGCCGGGGCGGTTCAGACCGACGCCTCGATCCAGCTCGTCGACCTCGTTGACAGCGCGACGTCAACGGAGAGTTCGACGATGATCCGCGCGCTGGAGCGCGCCTGGTCCGCCATCCGGGCCCGTCACCCTGAGATCCCTGCCGTTGTGATCGTCGTCGGCGCAGGATCCGGCACCGGGCCAGAGCTCAAGCTCGGCCACTTCGCCGCCATGCGCTGGGGTGCAGATCCCGACGAGACGGCGGCGGACGGATTAAAGCCGGACCGGCTGCCCGAGGTGTTCGTCGGCGGCGAGGGGCTCGCCCGCGGACCGGCTGACGTACTCGCGACCCTCCTGCACGAGGCCGCCCACGCCCTGGCCCATGTGCGGGGGATCAAGGACACCAGCCGTCAGGGACGGTGGCACAACGCCAAGTTCAAGGCGCTTGCCGAGGAGCTCGGGATCGCCGTCACGAAGGACCCGAAGATCGGCTGGTCGCCTACGACGCTCCACAACGAGATGCGGCGGTCGTACGCGGCACCATCATTGAGCTCGAACAGGCGTTGCGCCTGGCCCGGTCGGTTGAGGCACCACGGGGCGGGTCCAGGCGCCCAATCCCCGCTCGATCGTGGAGAGCCCCTGCGATCGCCAGATGCGCGTTGCGAAGGCCGCATTCGTCGCAGGGCCGATCCTCTGTGGGCTCTGCGGGCTCCCGTTCGAGGTGGCCAGGACGAATCCGGTGATCGGCAGGGATAGGGGCCCGGCAAGTGGCGGGGTAGCTGAGCACTACGCGCAGGACTGACTACCAGCCGCCGTCGAGACCAAGCTCCATAGCGGTGTCACGCAGGTCTCCGACGAGTCGTTGACGTTCCCAGGGCTTGAGTTCGTTCCGGCGCAGGGCACCCAACGTCGTGGTGAGATCGACGTCGAGCGCGGTCGTCCGCCAGGTGGCGGCGAAGCTGGTGGCGTTCTCGGGCAGGGTCTTCCGAAGGCGATCTGCGACTCGCTGGCTTGCATCGGCTCCGCGCACAAGATCCTGGAAGTGAAGCTCGGTCCGGATCTCGGCGACGTCCTCTTCGTCGACTTCACCAGCGAACTGCCTGCTCATGGGGATGACGAAGAACCCGAGCTGGCGGGCCATCTTGAAGGTGGTGTGGTGTGCTCGACGGCACACGAGCACGGGCACGATTGGGCTGTCCGGGCGGGCTTGCTGGAGGACCGTTGCCTTGTGCAGGAGCTGGTAGAGCTCGGCTGCACTGGGGTATATCCAGGAGCGGATGTTCTTGACCTCAATGAGCACGGTCACGGTGGGGCCCGGGATGCCGCTGACGAGCGGGACGAGGAAGCCCCCGCTGTCCGCGGCGCCGGGGAGTTCGACGCCGAGCAGGTTGGAGACCTCGCCGGCGCCGGTCGTCGCGGGTACCAGGGCCTGCGAGTCGAGGATGGCGGCGCGGACAGCACGTTCTCCTGCCGGGCCGATCAGCCCGTTGGGGTGTCGGCGGGTGCCCTGAGCCCAGCCGTTGTACCGAGCGGCGAGGAGACGTTTACGACGCGCCGCTTGGGCGATCTTGGTTGCGCGTCTGCCCTTGTCGGCTGGCTGGATGGTGTCGACGTTGTGTGTGCCGCGGCTCGGGGTGGCGTCGCGGATGAGCACCCCTGAGGCCAGGAGGGTGCCCAGAGCCCTGGTGACGTGGTGCGGGTCGATGTTGCCCGAGGACCGCTCGAAGTAGCGTTCAGACAGTCGTGCGTCGAGCTCGGCGACAGTGACCGCATGCTCCTGGTCGAGGACCTCGAGGATGCCGGCCGCCGCGAGGCGGTCGTACTCCTGCTCGGTCGGCACCGACCCGAGGATGCCAGCGAAGTTGCGTTTGACCGCATCTGGCACGCCGTATGTAGGAGTTGTTGGGGGTCTGTCGACGCTGGGCGGGGGTGCTGAGCCCTGCACGTCCGGCGTTCGGAGGTCCCCGCCGATCAGGTCCTCTCGATGGAGTCTGCGCGCGGGTGCCGTTCCAGACTCGTCGTCAGGGTAGGGACGTTGAGCAGGCAATAGATGGTCGCCAGTTCTCGGCAGACCTGCGATCGTCAGGGAATACCGCTGGCCGGCAGCTGGCAGTAGGATTCACGTATGGGTGAACTTCGGGCGATCGAGACGCGGTATGCAGGCTGCCGCTTTCGATCGCGCTTAGAGGCTCGGTGGGCATTGGCATTCGACTGGCTCGGTGTTCCGTGGGAATACGAGGGGCAGGGCTATATTCTCGAGAGCAGCTCTGCGTATCTGCCGGACTTCCACCTGCCGAGCTGTGACCTTTACGTAGAGGTCAAGGGCAGTAGTAAACTCTTGGAGCGAGACGCTCGACGGATAAACGAATTCGCTGCGGGGGGTCAGAATGTGGTCATCCTAGGCAGTGTTCCTCACGTCGATCCCGACGTATATCCAATACACTTGGGCTCGGGTGCGGCGGGCCTCTTTGATGCCTATTTTACAGGATCCAGGCATGCTTCTGAGCAGGTTGAGATCATGGCGAGCAGTCAGACGGTGGCAAACCTGAATCAGCGCTTCCGTCCCGAATCGGCGCCGGTGGAAGTCCAACGCGCATACCTTGTTGCCCGAGAGGCGCGCTTTGAGCGAGGAGAATCACCAGCTAGGCCGACCTTGAGTGACCGCAACTCGCCGCCACCGCCAGAGTTGAAATTGCCGAGTCGACGGCATAGCTACGTCTTCGTGAGAGGGCGGTGGGTCTACGCGCCAACTGGTCAGAACTCTATCCCGGAATGGCGGCGAGGGGAAAATCAAAGAGAGCGCGACTTGCAGAAGGGTAAGCCGGTTCGTCAGCCGGTGAAACGCTCGCAGTCGAGTGCCGACCGCGCCTCTCGTCGGACGGGGAGTTCGCCGGAGCGAGTTCATGTGTCTCTCGATGGCGACACGACGATCTGCCGCTTGAGTGGAGCGTCGATCCATGGGGTTGCCCTCGGCCCTGCTAGTCGAGCAGACTGGTTCTCGCAGGTCACTTGCTTCAACTGCTCCTACCGCCTAGCAAAGGCGGGTCTTTGGGATGGAGACTCGATTCCTGGGAAGCCCTCTCCTGAGGGCTCTCGGCGGCGTCACGCGGTCCCAGTCGTGGAGGCTGGCTATCGATATCGACTTCCAGGAATCGCCAACCTCGGACAATTATAGGTGTACCATACTCGACGACTTCAGACGGTGATGATGCGAGCCATTCAGACGGCCTATGCTGGCCACCGCTTTAGATCTCGCCTTGAAGCCCGCTGGGCTGTTGTCTTCGATCAACTAGGAATTACCTGGCGTTACGAGCCAGAGGGCTTCATCCTATCGGATGGCTCGACCTACCTTCCTGATTTTGTGCTCCCGTCCGACGGCTGGACTGTTGAGGCTAAGGGAGACGACTCCGCGCTCGGGCGAGACATAAGTCGGATTGCACGTTATGTCACAGACTCAGGTCGTCGTGTACTGATCCTTGGTGATGTCCCGGACCTTTCGGGCGGCCGCGCTGAGCATCTTGCCGTGATTCCAGCGGCGGGTGGCCCTCGAATGACTGCTGCCTACTTCATGGGCTGGCCCGTGCATCCAGACGAACCAGAGTCGCCAGGATATGCCATCATTCCGGGACCAATCACCTTGGAGCCACCAAGCGGGACAATAGCGAGGATTAACTCGGACCCGTCGTGGCGTCCGTATCGTCCTGTTGTCGAAGCCTTTGCCTCGGCGCGTGCTGCCAGATTTGAGTTCGGTGAGACTCCTTTTCGTGCTCGGATGGGCGAGCCCTTCTTTATGGCGGCCTCTGAGGCCTCTGGGATGGAAGGTCTACTTGAGTCGGTCGAAGGGATATGGACCAGCCGATGGTTCGCCGTCGAGGCCGCCTTGCCCGTCGACAAGAATTCACGGTTTCAACACCCGGGCCGTCAGTACGCACCTCGGCCGACGGATTGGAAAGACGTCGTCACCTGGCTTGCGGAGGATTGTGGCCTCAGCGCTGGCGTATTGGCGGTAACTCTCTCGGCTACCTGGGCGGAGTGGGAAGACGGCCACGTGGAGTGGGACGCCCTCTGGCAGCGCTACCTCGATCGCTGCCAGGATGAAGCTGAGGCTCGCGAAGTCCATACGTCAGGAGGCTGAGTGCTCGACGGAACAGCGATGCCCGTAGGTGGCGATCGATGCTTGATCGGCTAGGGCGGCACCGTGGCCTCCTTCGTGGCCTCCAACTCGTCCCGGCGATGCCAGTGCTGGCTCATTGCGAGCCACTGAGCTGCGCCGATGCCCATCATGCCTGTCACGAACGTGTGGACGGCAATTCTCGTCATGCGTAGCTCGGCGCTGGCTCGGAGTGGAGTGGCCCGTGCAATCGGTGGGCGTGTAGCCGATAACCCGGCTTACGACAGTCCGGCGGGTGCTACGTGGAGCCGAGGTACCTCTTTGCCAATTCGGGGATCGCAACGGCTGTCAGCCGCTGACGAGAGATCGGAATGCTGTTGCAGTAATAGCTGCAGGATCTCGACGAGCTGGTCGGGTAGACCTCCCAAGCGTGTCCGTCGCTGTCGCCCCATTCGCTATTGCCTAGATTTAACTCAGTCAGCATCGAAATCAAAGAACAGAATACGCAGCTGCTGCTCGGAGCTCAGTACTATCGGAAACCAGATATACCTTGTTCTCGAGGACGTCTAGGTGGAGTTGGTTAGCGACTCTGAGAACTCAATCTCACGGGAACACACCATGCGGATGGCTTGTCTCGAGGTCGCTATCCCTGAGTGTGCAGTAGCTACTAGATGGTCGATGGGGGCTGGGTGGATGTCGTCTGTAGGGCCTGGAGTGGCAGCCTTCCTAGGCGATACTTTGAAGTCTTGAGATCCTTCGCTAGGCTGTGCGCGTGCCAAGTGAAATTTATGCCTACCGAGTCTTCATCGCATCGCCTGGAGGCCTGGACCAGGAACGGGCTATTGTTCGCGAGCAGATATCCCTGTTCAATGAGTCTCGGATGCTCGATTTTGGATGCGTCTTCTCTTCTTACGGTTGGGAGGGTGTCCCCGGAGGTATGAGGCGGCCTCAGGCAGCAATCAACGAGGAAATCGAACAGTGCGACTACATGATTCTCATGCTGGGTAGTCGGTGGGGATCGAATCCTGCGGGCGACGGGATATATACGTCGGGAACGGAGGAGGAGTTCCATATTGCTCAAGATTGCCTCTCGAAGCCAGATCATCCGATGGCGGATACGCTGGTTCTCTTTAAGGGGGTCTCGGATGAGCAGCTCCGAGACCCCGGCGACCAGCTAAAGAAGGTGCTTGAGTTCCGCCAGAAACTCGACGACGAACGCAAGCTGTTCTATAAGTCATTCGATGATGTTGACGGCCTTCGTAAAGAGGTAACGATCAGGTTGGAACGCTGGGCCCTGGATCAAAGAGGTGCGGGGGTCCCTCGGCTTTCGAGGGGCATGCAGTCGATCAGGCCTACCGAGGTCGAGAGCGAGGCCACACTTCAGGACGTCAAAGAGGAGTGTATCGCAGAGGATTCGATAGAGATCGCCGAGAAGTATGCATCGCAAGGCTTGACAGTGCAGGCAGATGCTGCATTCGTGAGAGCGACGGCAGACGGGGATACTCAGAATCTCGAGCGATATGCACGGTTCCTCCGGCGAACCGGTAGGCTATCAAAGTCGCTAGAGGTAAATCAGCAAGTTCTGGATAAGCTGTCGGGTGCGACGCCGGAGGAAGTCTCGCCACAAGTTCGGGCGCGAACATTATGCAACATAGGCATAATTCAGCGAAAGACGGGCGACCTAAATAGCTCACGGGCATCCCTTCGGGAAGCTGTTGAGACAGCACGGTCAGCTGGCCCTGAATTGTTGGGGACGCTCGCCTACGCACTCGACAATCTCAGCATCACGGTCGGACGCCATGGCGACGATAAGGAGGCTGCGAAGCACCTGGAAGAGGCCCTAGCAGTCCGAGAGCGAGCGGGGGACTCAGTCCAGGCCGCTAATACGTTGACAAACCTCGCCCGGCTCTATAGGCGGACAGGTCAGCTTGATTCTGCAAAAGAGTCGTGCGAGAGTGCGATCGCTCACTTAAGCGGTGGAAGCGACAAGGCAGCACTGGCTTCAGCGCACGCTGCGATGGGCGAGATTCTCGAAGCTGAGGGGGACTTGAACGGTGCCCAGGCGTCTTTCTCCACTGGGTTGTCGATAAACGAGTCGCTCGGGATGCCCGATCTGGTGGCATTGAGCCTTACGCAGGTCTCAAGAGTGTTGATCGAACTTGGAGACCTGGCAGCGGCCGAACGGAACGCGCAGCGGTCATTCGATGAGAATGATCGGGCATCAAATCATGAAGGCCTAACTGCTTCACGGCACTTGCTTGGTAGGATCTACCTTAAGACAGACCGCTATGATCTGGCAACCGGAATGCTGGAGAAGGCGGCAGACGACTATGCGACGATGCGGAATCCGACCGGCGAGGCTTGGGCAAGGCTACATCTGTCGCAGGCGCAGATGAAGAATGGCAACGAAGGAGTGGCCAGCGAGGCACTGGCACGTGCGAAGTTCCTGGCCAGTGGGCTCACCAATAGTTCCCTCAGGGCGCAGGTAGGACTGGACCAGTAGCCGACTAACCAGTGACTAGATTGCCAAGATCACTGACTTGTATAACGCGGAGCGAGGGCCACAGGAGGCAACTCAGTCGGCCACCCGGGATGGTCGAGCATCCAGTGTCGATCGCAGCATGACCCCTCGATATCTGAGGGTAGCGATTCTGTCGAACAGTGTGGCCAAAAACGTGGAAATCGTCACGACGTAGTTCTATTGGTTTATCGCCGTGCGATACAACAAGCTTGCCGTAGCGATACATTGGTGCAAGACTGCAGAGTAAATCTCGATGCGTAATCGGTACCGCTGAGCGGAGCTGTGCTGCAAGGTCGCCGTGACCAGGTCGGCCCACGTAGGATGTCAGAGTTGTGGTGCCCCCCATTGCGAGGAATTTTCCTATAGGGGTACCGCTTAGAACTTGACTGAGCTCCTCGTCGTGGTTCCCGCGGAGGAGTGTCGTGTTTGGCCGTCTACGTCTCAACTCGATGAGTTCCTCAAGTACGCCATTTGAGTCCGGGCCTCGGTTGATGTAGTCTCCGACAAAGACGAATTGTTTAGGCTGGCTGTCTTCTGAAGCCCTCAGTATTGCCCGCAGTGCGGCGAGGTTCCCGTGGACATCGCCAACTACTGCAATCTCGGTACTCAAAGCAGTACCTTCGGTAGATCCGAATAATCGAATCCGTCAGTATTCTCGTCTTCGGCCCGCAATGCTAGCGCAGATATAAGGCGGTCTGAATCCCACATCGCGACCGCGAGGTGCTGTAGAGAGGAATGCTGATTCCTGGGGAGTGCACCGGCTTCTTTCGTCAAACGTAGCACTAGTTCCTCGAGTAGCTCCATGGACGGGGGGCCGGTAATCTCAGGGTTTGATGCAAGGATTGTTGCGAGCGCCGGATCTCTAAATCGGGATGCCAGTTCTCTTACCGAGAAGCAAGGCTTTCCAGCTTTCATGGAACGGGCGTACACGGCGGTGCGTAGCAGGTAGCGCGCAAGTCTTGTTAGGCCAGGTAGGTGCGCTTGCCGCTCTTCGATGGGTTGATTCAATACGACGCTGTATGCGTGAACGGTTTCTATTAGAGTATCCGGATCCGCGGGGTTAAGGGATTCAACAATTTCACGGAGGCGGCCAGTCGGATCAAGGATTACTCTGCCATCGCGCTGAATGTGTGTGCCATAGAGTGTGCGGGACGCACTTTCCAGCTGCACGGGTGTGTAAGAACTGATTGACACGTTGCCAACCGAGAAGGTCGGCATTCCTAAGAAAGACAGTCTGAGTATGTCGAAGTCTGATGTCGGGAGGTAGTCTCCTCGAGCGCGACTTCCATAGAGGAGTAGTCCAGACGTATTTCTGGAGATCTTATCGACAATCTCAGTGATGTCGCTGAGCGCCACCCCGATACTTTCGAGCGCCTCACGAATCTGACCTGAGGAGGCGCACCTGCTGTCCATGGCCTGTATTCTACAGCAGTCTCGCCCTGCGAGACGCCGCCCGGCGACGCGGCCAGACGCTTCCTCAGAACGCGAGCGTTTCGTGCCGATCTCCGTGTGGGAGAACCAGGGCGGCGCGATAAGCGAGTATAGACCGGGTGGTCACGAAGCTGTCTACCGCGACGTGTGCGATCGTTTTGTCGTAGGCCTTGCTCGTATCCAGTTACCGCTGAAACCAGTCGGGATTTTGTTTGCTAGGCGAGGCGTTGGTGGGCCCGGCAGGCTAGAGAAATCGCGCTCGTTGCACTGAGAAAGATCGGCCATCGTCGATGCATAAGAAGCAACCTGCGTAGACGAACAGCTCCTTCAGGACTCGCTGCTACTGGCAGTAGACGCGGGCTGTCGACTACTCGACCGTTCCACACCGACCTAGTCGGTAAGGGCTTGGCGCGGTGCCAGTGGCGGGTGATGCGGTCAGCGGCGATCCCGACGGCTGGCGTGAGATCGCGGATGGCGAGCGCGCCGCGTACGCAGCGGCAGCACCAGAACCCGGCCATGCGGCCCCTACTTCCTGGCGTGTCCCAGCCGGCGTCCTGGAGGATCGACCCGCATCACCGGGCACCTGGGCCGCCCTCGGCCCGATCAACTAACCAGCACTCCGAGCCGGCGGGGGAACCTTACGCTAACGCCAACTAAGGTCGAACACTCCAACAAGGAGGGCGGGATGACCACAACAGGACCGGCTGTCACCCTGGCCGATGGCCAGCTCTCGGCCATCTACCTGGCAGCAGACAAGGTCTCTGGCGCAGGCCAGCGGCGCACGAAGAACCTGGTGCGCACTGAGCTCATTGCGCTTATTGTGGCTAGCGCTGCCGGTGTAACGACCCTGCGTGTGGGCGAGTACGACATCCTGGCCGTCGTCTCGGCCCTGGCGTTCATCGTCGCCATGTCCGCGACGGTCACCCGGGCGCTCTCGAAGCCTGAGGAAGACTGGTACGAGGGACGCGCCGCGGCGGAGTCAGCACGGACGCTCGCCTGGAAGTTCGCGATGGGCTCGAACCCCTTTGCCGCCAACGGTGACGAGCCGGCGGTCGCCGTCCACCTCCTGCGGCGTCTGCGCAAGGTCGTCGCGCAGCTCCCCGACTCAAAGCTCGACCCGCCGACCAGGGAAGACGAAGAGCTCACCGCTGCAATGAAGCAGCTCCGTGCTGCCGACCTAGCCACCCAGCGCGCCGTCTACAAGCGGGACCGCATTGAGAACCAGCTCAGCTGGTACGAGCGCAGGAGCGGTGAACATAAAAAGTCGGCTAAGTCTTGGCTTGGTACGGCAATGGTCTTCAGCGCCTTGGGCATCCTGGCCGCTGGCTTCAAGTTCTTCTCTATTGAGGTCGACCTGCTCGGAGTATTCGCTGCGTTCGCCTCGTCCGCTATTGCATGGAACCAGCTCAACCAACACCGGAACCAGGCGACTGCTTACGCTGTGACTGCGCGCGAGCTAATCATCATCCGTGATACCATCGACCAGGTGTCAGACCATGATTGGCCGCAGTTCGTGGCTGAATCCGAAGAAGCCATCTCACGGGAGCACACGATGTGGCTAGCGCGTCACGGTCATCTAGCAGGGTGAGAAGCGCGGCATTGCAGGACATCGCTAAATGAGCCAGGAACGCCCAGCTGGCTCGGACGGGCCCGTCCGGATCTTCCTAAGCTACCGGCGTGAGGACACTCAGCACGCGGCTGCTCGGCTGGGCGATCGCCTGCGTGCCACGTTTGGTGCGGACTCCGTCTTCATGGACGTAGAGAGCATCGAACCGGGGCTGGACTTCGTCGACGTTGTCCAGAGCGCCCTCGCATCGAGCACCGTGTGTCTTGCCATGATCGGTACGCGATGGGATGGCACTAGAGTCGACGACACCCGCCGTATAGACGATGAAGACGACCTCGTGCGCATCGAGGTGAACCAGGCGCTGGCGTCCGGCTTACGAGTTATCCCTGTCCTGCTCGATGGTGCACGCATGCCTCGCGCTAGCACCCTCCCACAGAACATCCGCTCGCTGAGCCGTCGCAACGGCATGACGCTGGATCACGTCTCTTTCCCCAAGGACTCTGAGTCGATCGTCACCGCTATCAGGAAGGCGAGTAGTAAAGCCCCCGCTGTACCGAAAGCCTCTGACCTGATATTCGAGAATGCCGCACTGGCCGCGAAGCGGGCTGGGGCACCTGGGTCCAGCTACCTGCCTTTGCACCCGCGCCGCTCGAGCCTGAGTCAACGCAGAGGCCAGGGGCCGATCTTCCTGTCCGTGTGCCGAAGGCCCGCAGACGCCCGGGCAGCTATCCGGCCACTCACGGGGCGGACAAGGTTGAGCGAGACGCGGACGCGATCAAAAGAAGGCTCAGTAGCTACCAACAGGGCGTCCGGCAAGGCAGAGAGAAGCAAAAGAACGACTAAACCGGGTCACGGGTCTACCAGCGATCGCTACGGGCTGCGTCGAGCTGCCCCACATACTTGTCCACAGAGTTCTCAGCACGCTGGTATGATCTACCAAAGAGTCCAGCCTTAACGAGAGGCCACTCCTCCTCGGCTCTAACCATCTCACTCATAATCTGGCGTTCGAGCCGCTTGCTGGTGTCTTCCCACGGCCGGCCGCTACGGTAGACAAATAACCCGGAGAAGGCGCCCGCTTGGTGCACCGTCTCCGGCGCGTGAATGGCGGCGTCGGTTGCGATCATGCGGAGGTATACCTCGGTGCGGTCAAACGCTCGCTGGAGGTCTTCCTGGTCTGCTGAAAAGATCTCCCGGAAAGACTGCTCCAAGCACAGGGCTAGGTACTCAGATGCAGGCGCGTTGCGTCGTGCCGTGTTGGTAAAGAGCTCCTGTCCACGGTCGATCCTGCCGAAGTTCCGGCAGGCCAAGGCTGCGTTCGTCGGTTCCTTGTTGAAGGGTCGCTAGGGGTGGGCATCGTCGACCATGTTTCGGCGTTCCCGGTAGTCCTCGGCGACCGCGTCTATGGTCACGACCCGGAAGTTGTCCCACCGCCGACGGAAGACCGCACCCAGGCTCGCTGCATAGACAGCCATGCAGCTAGGCATAGTGCGAAGGGCAATGAGGTCCGTGTTGCCGCCGAGGGCCACGCCGCCGAACCTACTGAGCTTCTCCAGCGCCTCACGCCACAGATGCTCGTGGCGCTCCTCGCCGTATTGCATCACTCTGGACGGTCGGAGACCGCGAAGATGATAACGGAGCTATCGCACATCGGCAAGGTGTAAATCGGAGTCAAAGCGCATCGCTAGCCGCCTTCTCGGCAGCTTGGAACGTTCATATTTCAGGTAGGATTCTTGAGTCCTGCGGATCTCCTCTTCTGTCTCTTGCCTCGATCTGAATGATCCCGATCCAGTCTGCCTGAACTGCTCGTCTCTGTGTCGCCGAGATGAAGCGATTGTGTCCCAAGGCGCCTCCAGTAAGATAACAAGATCGAAGTCTATCGCCCTAGCTGCTTGCACGGAGTCTAGAAAGAGGCCTTCAACAAGCAGTATTTCTACCGGTTCGAGGTGGCGGTCGATACCTCGCCAGCCAAGCCCTCGATCGTAGGTATCGAAGTCTACCGAGCACCCAGCGCGGAGTGCCGCAATGAGGCGACTAAGCGCATCAAAATCGAAGTCTTCAGGTGTGAGTGGTGTGTCTTGACCTTCGCGATAATGTGTTTCTCCGCGGAGCTCTGGGCGAAGAAAATGGTCCGCACCGACAACCTCGACTGTTAAGCCTCTGCGCAGCACCTCTTCGCGGATGGCTTGAGAGAATGTCGATTTGCCAACTGAACTGGGCCCCGTGACGCCGACGACCTGGCCCCGAGCTAGATCGACTAGTCCGGACGCGATTCTCGAAGCGACCGATACCAAGGGGGGATGGCCAGCTTTGGCGAGCTGTCGAACGATTTCGTTGCTCATGTGCGGGCATCCTCACGCGTGTACCATCTCCAAGCCTCAAACACTCTACATGAGTGTACCTCGGTAACGTAACGCCGTAGCACCCGTTCGTGGCTGGCTCGGAAGGCGCGGTCGAGTGATTCGCCTACCTTTCCGATCTGCCACTCTTGCGAGACGCGGTGACAGCAGGGCGTGAGGGAACCGTCAGGCATTGCCCCGATAGTAAAGGCCGCGACGGTTACCGGTAGCGCGGGCATGGATCGATATTCAGCGGGATGTGCCGGGACCCTTGAAAGGAAGTTGACGCTGTTCGTCTTCGACGGCAAGTCGTGGAGAGTGGGCAGAGCTGGCGTTTGCGAAGGAAAGTTGTCCTCCAAGACCGGTTTGATAAGGACAGCCCGAGCTCCGTGACCCTTTGCGACTCGGATAAGGTCCGGAATCTCATCGATGCTTTCGTGAGTTGCAACCATCGAGAGGTCGACTTCCCGTCCTAGATGAGCCAGGCGTTCGACTGACTTAAGAATTCGACCGAATGTTCTAGAGTGCACTCCGTGGATCTTGGCGTACGTGTCCGCCGTGCCTGCATCGATACTGATGCGAACTCGATCGAATGCGACCCGAATCTCTTCGAAGTAGTGTCCAATTAGTGAACCGTTCGTGTAGAGCGACCGTCGAGCCCATTGCTTGCTGGACAACAGTCCGCACAAGCCACTGAAGTTGCGATGGAGCATCGGCTCACCGCCACCCGATACGAGAAACTCTTCCGGGCTGAGCCGCGGCATTGATCCCAGTGTTAGCCGCAATCCCTCGACGTCAATCTCAGTCGGTCCTCTTTCAAACCAGCACCATTTGCATTTATGATTACATTTGTCGGTCGCATGAATAAGAACGCAACTAGGTGACAGTACTTCGGGATTCGACAGTCGCTCCCTAATTAAGGAAGAGTCTTTTGCATAGTCATCGGGATGCATGGAGGTTACCGGTCTGACCCGATCAAATTCTGACGGATGGTGTTGGAGGAGTAGTACACAAGTTGGGTGACCTGTTCACTCGTCTGTGTCCGGTACGCGTATAGGCTGAGTGTTTCTTGGAGTTTAGCAAGTGTGCTTTCTAGTAAGGGAGTGAACTGACTCAGAGCATTAGCGCAGCATGCTCTGACAAATATGCTCTCGTCTTCTAGGCCTTGCGCCAAGAACTCCTCACTGCAGGCGCGTTCTGTTGGGGATATGTGAATGTACCCAAGGCAGTAGTACGCTTCACCACGGATCCTGTCGTCGGCGTCGCCGGTGAGACGCTTCATTACTGCGAGAAAGTCTAGACGAAACTGCCAAGAAGAACCTTGAATGGCTGTATGTGCCAGCCGCCGTGTGCTTCTTTCGCCGGATAGGGCATCGGCAATTACGTCTGACAAGGCGTTCACTGATGAAGTGATCGTAATCTCGACGCAGACGCTTGACGCTAGTGCTCTAAGCTCCGATTGTGAGCGCACTGTCGGCTCGGATATCGTGAATGAAGCCTCAAGCTTCTCCAATGCGGGTAGAAGCTTGCTCTTCAGTTCTGGAACCGTGCAGCAGCTAAGTTGGCGAAGCGGGCCTGGGAGGTCAGTCGGACTGACCCCATTAATGAGCGGGTAGATCTTGAGGCCGCCGATCCAGGCGCCCCCGATCTCCATCAATACCCAAGCGCTGGCAAGCGACGCAGGTGTAATCAAGACGACATATGCGTCAGATGAGTTCAGTATTGCGCGAATATCGGACTCGAAAGAATCTCCTGCTAGAAGCTGCTCGGAGTCCTGCCAAACTGTGAAGCCTGCCTTCTCAATCTCTATGCGAACTGCCTCGGCTAGTACTTTGTCTGTATGTGCGTAGCTAAGAAATATTCCAGGCCTTCGCAATCTCGCCTCCGAGAACTGCCGCACATTGGATACACGTAGTGCTGTTTCAGCTTCGAGGTGAGCTTACGCGACTCTCTGGGTTGCATACCAGCTTCAGGTCGGTTCGTCGCCCTGTGATGTGTCAACAGCCGTAGGAGTCGCCGCTGGTGACGACGACCTTGACGGAGCTGATGACGTCGGCGAGTCCGTCGCCGTTGACGTCTCCCAGCATCAACTGTGGATTCAGGAACCAGTTGCCCCAGTTCTCTTCCCGCAGCCAGTCCGTGTGGAGGGGTGGGTCGAAGGCGCCCCGCCCGGCGCTGGTCATGGTCGCGATGTCGTTACCGATGACGTTCCCGCCGAAAGACCCGCTCAACCCGACCATCACGGCGTCGGCCAGCCCGACGCCGTCGACGTCACCCAGCATCAACGGACCGGGGAAGGTCGCTCCGGGAAACCTGATCCGGGCACTGCGCGTGGTCTGTGTGGTGTCGTCTAGGGCGGACGGACCGAGGCTGTAGCTGGCGAGTTCGAACTCCTGATCCTGAGCCAGGGGGTCCTCGAGCAGCGGGAGCGCGCACACCACGGAGATGCGTCGCGTGCCCTGGATGTCCCCGACCGCGCAGTCGGTCTCGCCCGCTCGATAGGTCAGGGCGGTGCCCACCGCGCGCCCGGCGGACTCGAAGGACCCGTCCCCCCGGTTGCGATAGACGACGACATGTTGGGACTTCCTCGCCGTCCCCTGCGCCGGGGAGGTGGCGACGAAGGTGAGGTCGTCCGCCCCGTCCCCGTCGAGGTCGGCGAGCCACCAGCGGTTCTTGCGCAGGCACAGAGGTCCGTAGGGGTGAACGCGCGAGTCGAGGGAAGCGCGGAAGGTCGTCGGTCCGCCCGCTCGGACAGCGATGACCACTCCTACGGCGCAGTCTCCGACGGCCCGAAGCAGGGCCGTGCCGGTGCCGCCGCCGTTGATCAGCGTGCCTGTCCGGAACTCACCCGAGTAGTCCTGCAGGCCGACAGCGCTACGTGAACCCGTCGGTCCTTTCGCTGGAGTCGGGGGCCGGGTAAGGCCACCGGTCACCGCACCGTTTGTGTCCGACCTCAACGGCGCGGAGCTTTCCGACGCCGTCCGGAAGGTCTGAGCAGGAAGTGCCGTACCCGTGACCTGACCCAGCAGATTCAGGTGCGCGTCGGCGCCGTCCGCCTGCACCTGGGTCAGGACGGAACGCCCGTTGGCCGGGCTCTCCTGGTACTGCAACGTGTACGCCCGGATGAGCTGGTCTCTCGAGTACACCCCGATCGCGGCGAGCCGGTCCTTCAGCACCGCGTCCGTACCTGGGACCAAGATGTCGACATCGTCCGGTCGGGTGTCGGAGAGAAACCGGACCCGGGTGCCGTTGTAGGCGATCTCCTCGAGGGTCGGGACGCCCCCCTGCCGTGGTGCGCTCCACTCGTATGTGACTTCATGGCCGGCAAGATCACGTGTCCGAGCCGTGGAGTACCGCACCGCGCCACGAGGGCTGCGCAGTACGGGGACGAGGTCGGCGCGCAGCCCGTCGGAGTCGGTGATGCCCACAGAGGTCGACGGCGAGATCGCCCGGCGACGTGGTGCGGCAGATGAGCTGCCCGGACTCCTCGCCGGTCGTGAAGTATTGGTGAACACCGCTGGACGCGGCCGAACAGCCAACCGGTGGAGCGGAGCCTACCGGCGTGGGTTCCGGTGGTGGGATCGTGCATCCGGCTTCGAAGTGGTCCGGACGTTCCGCAGGGCGGTTGCAGGGGCGGAGGTCCCGGCCGTCGAGCTGGAAGACGTCATTGTCGGCGAGATTCGGGACGCCGTGGTCCTTCGAGAGCCGAAGAATCGTCGACGGTCCCGAGACCCTCCAGCCGACGCCGCGCCAGTCGTTGCCCTGCGCCGAGTTGTACTGCAGCTCGATGCCCGGCTGGTGGCCGTGGAATGGCGGAATGATGATCGGTACCGAGGTCGTGAAGGCGCCGGAGCTGTTTCCCGCGTTCATCGTCGCCAGGGCGCCGCTCCTGGTAATGGCACCTTCGGGTGGCGCGGCCGGCCCCCCTGACGCCGGAGGGGGCGGGACCGCGGCCGGCGGAGATGCGTGCGCAGCTTCTCCGGCGACGGCCTGTGTCGCGCACAGCGCAAGGACAACCAGAAGAATCGTCCACACGCGGCACGCTGACACCGTGGTCACTCCCGGCCTTTCGTGACGCGAGGACGCACCGCTCCATCAGCCGGCGCTCGGACGAACTGATCCCGTCCGGCGTGGCCCGAGCCGCTCCTACGCCGGCCGATGATTGCCGTGGCGCATTTCCGCGGCCCACTCACAGCCCACGGCGTCGACCATCCAATGATCTTGACCGCAGTGACAAGCGGCCAGACGGACGAATTCGCTCCGGGGCGTACGCAATTCTGCGTATGAGCCTGCCCCTATCGGAGAATCCAATTGTCCGGCGCACCACGCACGGCGGCTCTGATCATCTTGGCGTGGGTACGCGCCTCCTGTCAGGCCTGACTCGGGACAGCGGGGCGGGAGTCGAGCTCGGGTGGTGTGCTGACCTGGTCGTTGTCGGGGTGAGCGGCGGGGATCCGGTCGGGTGAGTAGGTGGCCTCTCGGCGGTGAGCTCGTGGTTCGTGCGTCGGGTGCGGACGGCCTCGGGCGCGGTCGCGGTCCAGCTGGTGGCGAAGGACCGCGGCGAGGTCGTGGAAATCGAGCACGTCGGCTCGGCCCAGCGACCAGTGGAGACGTGGTCGAGGCAGGTGACCGGGGCGAGGACGAGCGTGGCGAGGAGGCGGCGGATCTCGTTGCCGACAACCGGATCAGCGTGCGCCGACCCGCGCAGGATCCCCCCTTTTCGACCTCGCGGCCATGTTCGGGTGCGCGGGTGACGGCGAGGTAGGCGGCGGCGAGCATCGCGAGGGTGATGTGGGCGTGCCAGGCCCGCCAGGAGCGGACTTGGTAGTGGTCGAGCCCGGCCTCGTTCTTCGCGGTCTGGAAGCACTCCTCGATCGCCCAGCGCGCGCCAGCGACCCGGACCAGGTCGCGCAGCGTGGTGTCCGCGGGCGCGACGGTCTGGCGATCTAGTCAATTGCCCATCTACCAGGAGCTTCACTCATTCCGGTGCCGCCACGCCGCAGAGTGCCGAGCCCGTACCTCGCCAGGTTGGAAAGGGCTCAATGCTCCGCCGTGCATGCCAGACGCAACAACCTCAGCGACAAACACGCCGCGATCGACCGGCGCCGATGGGCCAATCGGATCACTAGAAGCCTAAGCCCGCCAACCACTCTCTCTGGCTGGCGTGATGCCGAGCGGGAAATCACGGGGAGTGACAGCTCACTCTCTGCAATCACCCCCTCAGGCGCATAGTGTTGACCGCCCCAACAGTTAGCTATGCCATCCGGCCGAGCAGCTGCCCGCGCGCGTCTGAATCCACCACTTGAGACTTGAGCCATTCGGGCAATAAGTA
Organism: Pseudonocardia ailaonensis; assembly: GCF_039531635.1. NCBI lineage: Bacteria > Bacillati > Actinomycetota > Actinomycetes > Pseudonocardiales > Pseudonocardiaceae > Pseudonocardia > Pseudonocardia ailaonensis. The sequence goes on from NZ_BAAAQK010000005.1 coordinate 312,516, forward strand.
CTTGCCAGGTGACACAGATGTAACATTCCGACCACCTGCCCGCGATGGAGAAGGCCTCGAACTCGCCGCCTACTCAGCGCCATTGAGTGATCTTGAACACTCCTTGACCAGTTCGTGGTAATACAATTACGGTTGGCCAGCCGTTGTGATCCGCAACGGCCGAAGTAGGGCTATCGCGGCTCTTACCCTGCGAATCCACATAGTCGGTCCTGGCGCCTTCATGCTCCTTGCGGGGTTCCCTGGCATTCGGGGTGTCAGGCCGAGACTGCATGTCCTTCCACTTGAACGGAGTGCAATGTTCGGTGCTCGAAAAGCGATAACCGCAGTGGTGGCCCTTACCACCTTGGCGCTAGTGTTCGCGCCGAGTGCGGCGCAAGGAGCAGAATCTGCCGCGACTCAGGTGGCTTCGGCCTCGGACGCGGACACCACCTCCCGGTGGACCCGCAGTCCCTGCGCCTGGCGGGAATTCCATCTCCTCGGCCCGCCTCGGCAAGGACGGCTTAGGGGGCGACGCTTCCTGCGACGCCGTCAAGAAGAACCTAGCCGCCCTTACAAGCAAGGGACAAAAATCGATCGTATGCGAAGCCTGGGTAAAGAATGGACTGAGCGCAAAAGGCAAGGCGGCCCGGGACGCCTCGCGGACCGCTGCGAAGTCCGGTGCATCCACTCAATCTTACGAGCCGCCACCGGACTGGTGCAATAGTGGCTGGCAGTGGAGCCGAACCCAGGAATGCCTCGATCAGGAGGTGGGTCTGGACGTTATCAATTCCCAAGGGGTTCGGACTGGCTGGCTAGAGTTCTGGCGGACCTTCTTCGTGTACGCCAACGGCAACCAAACTAACTGGAGCTACCAGGTAGACCTTGGGTTGATCGGCGCCTACGCTACCGGGTACGGAACCCAAGTAACGGGGGTGGCGTATTGCGCCGCTCCGAATCCCGGCATGCCGGTGTCCCCTTGTACGGGGATCGGCGCAAACACATTCGGACCGAGCGCCCCGTTGAACCCGAACTTCCCTGCACGCGGGGAGTCATCTTTCGCGGCCAACTCCATCGCTTCAGGAGCATTCGGGTTCACCAAGAATGTTTGGAACCTGACGCTTACGAACCCGGCTTGGGACAATCAACTCTACACCTCCGCCACGCCGCCAGGGCCGCTCCGCTGTGACAACGCGCTTCCCGGACGTTCGGCAGGGTGTGTCTTTGGTGGGTTTACGCCTGCCATCATTTACCCGGTCAACGGCCTTCGACCCGAGTTTGCTGCGCATGTCAAGGCTGCACAGGTATCTGGCCTCGCAGGAGCGTACCCGAACGGCGCCCGCTTACACGGCTAACCGATCAGACTCTTCGCCAGAAGAATGGCGACACCGCCTGTAAGGGCAACTACACCCGTCCGCCCGGCGAGCAGTGCGACGAATACCCGTTTCGGTCGACCTACCAGGGCGCATTCACGGGCGGAGGTAGTCCACGTACTCACACGAACATCCCCGGCGTGAACTGCGACCTCCCGCAGATTCCTACCGCCACTGGTCCTACGGGGTACAGTATCTGTATGATCAATGGATCCCAGAACACCGGCGCGGGGAGCGACCTGGCGACGTTCTACAACAATAACAGGGTCATCGATGCGGACCCGTTCCGCGTGTGGATCCAGTAGGCGAAAGGAGGACCCGAATGACGGAGCCGTTGACTGAAACCGGAATGGTGCCCGCCGACTATCACGCGTTCTGGCTAGTTGACCGCTCGTCGCCGGCAGGCATCGGCGAAGGCGTGATTCCGGCAAACGGCCTAGTCGAGCAGTCCGTCCCTGGCGCTGTAGTAGTCCAGACAGGAGTCGCATCCGGCGAAGTCTCTGTGACAGTCGAGGTTAGAGACGCCGCCCCAGCCTCCCCTGACGTAGGCGACTGGGACGAGGTGGCAGAGTTTCAGTAGAGGTTCCGGGCGACCATCTGCTCGTAACCAGCCTCTTCGGCTTCCTCACAAAGGAGCTTGCCAATCTTGCTCCAGCGGGACCGGGCTGGTACCGCCTTCGCGTCCATGCGCGAGGTAGGGACGAGGCTACGGACCTCGCCCGTTCAGGAACGGAGGTATATCAGATCGCTATCTGGGCTGCTCCAGAATCTACTCCTGAGGTTTTCAAGGCGACTGATCAGTACGGAGCCTCGGTGCGTCGAGCCGCCACAGCAAATTAGGCTAAGCGCTGCAGACTGAACTCTCGTCCATCGACGGCGCTCGTGCAGGCAGGCCTGCACGAGCGCCGTCTGATCTTCAGAGTTCGGATGCAACGAGCGCGAGGCCATGGCCGGCAGGCCGCGCACCGCCGGCCAAGCCCGGCGAGAGCGACCTCGAGGCAGAGAACCGCGAGCTGCGGAAGCGGGCCAAGCAGCTCGAGCAGGAGAACGAGATCCTGCGCCGCGCCACCGCCTACTTCGCCCGCGACGTGCTCCCAAAATGATGTACCCGCTGGTCCTCGACCTCGCCGCCGACAAGATCCCCGTCACGGTGACCTGCCAGGTGCTGGGCTTCTCGAAGCAGGCCTTCTACAAATGGCGGGCCAAGCCCGTCTCCGACCGCGACTACGACGACGCCCACCTGATCAACGCCGCCATCGACGTCCACCACGACGACCCCGAGTTCGGCTACCGCTTCATCACCGACGAACTCAGCGGCAAGGGCTGGAAGGCGTCGCGCAACCGCGTGAACCGACTCTGCACGATGCAGAAGCTCTGGTCGGTCCACGCCCGCAAACGCGGCACACAGCGCCGGCCAGGACCTCCGGTCCACGACGACCTCGTGGGCCGCGAGTTCACCGCGCAGGCACCGAACCTGTTGTGGTTCACCGACATCACCGAGCACCCCACCGGAGAGGGCAAGCTCTACCTCTGCGCGGTCAAGGACGCCTGCTCGAAGCGGATCGTGGGCTACTCCATCGACGCCCGCAATGACCTCACAGCTCGCCGTGGACGCGCTGCGCAACGCCATCACCCTCCGCGCCCCGGACTCAACGGCGATCGTGCACTCCGACAGAGGCAGCCAGTTCCGATCACACACCTACCAGCGGGTTCTCCGCGAAGCGCAGCTCCGCGGGTCCATGGGCCGCGTCGGAAAACGCGCGGACAACGCCGCCATGGAGTCGTTCTTCAGCCTGCTGCAGAAGAACGTGCTCAACCGGTCGACGATGGGCCACTCGGGCCGAGCTCCGCTCGGCGGTGGTGTCCTGGATCGAGGCCACCTACCACCGCCGACGACGCCAAGACACCCTCGGAAGGCTCACCCCCGTCGAGTTCGAGACACTCCTACAGCCAGCCGCTCACGCGGCCTGACCACCTACCCGACAAGGGGTCAATTGGACCCTGGGCAGACCCGAGCGACCACCGGACTGATCAACCGCTGTTGCAGTACTAGCGCGCCCGGCGGTTCGGCACGCGCCACGTGTCGCGGGCCTGTGGCACCTTGCCGTGGGATCAAACATGGTGCGAATTGGAGGCAAGATCTCCATCTCAGACTGCCAGTCCAGTGGTTCCGACAAACGAATCGGCAGCTAGACGAGCTAGCGATCGTCTACGAGTCGTCTTGTAATCAGGTGGTCAACCCTATCGTTGCCACACCGTGACGAGGTAACCCGTCAGTCCAACTCGCCGGTTCTTGGCCAGATCACGCCGTACTAGCGCCCCGCCGAAGTTGATCAGCTCGCCTCTGTCTGGCGCCTCGTTGCGCCGTTGGCGACGATTGCGCGCTTGCCTCGGCTGGCGCTGACGGCTCCCTCAATTTTGAGCACCGCGATTGCTCGATTAGCCGTTCCGGCCGACACCTGATAGCGCTCTTTGAGCATCTCAACGGTCGGCAGGAAGTCGCCGGGGAGCAGAGCGCCGCAAGTAATCGCCGCTCTAAGGTCTGCGGCGATCTTCTGGTAAGGACTGTCGACGGTAGCGGCCGCGGCCGCCGTTGCGCTGCTCTCCTCGAGGCGGATCGGCGGCTCGGGCATGCGCACGCCGAGGTTTTTAACCGCTCGCTGGTCTGCCTCGGCTACCCAAGCTGTGTAGGCACGCAGGGTTGTCGAACCGCCCCCGCCGTGTCCTAGTCGACCAGCGACCGTCCGAACGTCGACACCCGCAGCGATGAGCTCCGTGGCGGAGTAGTGCCTAAGCTGGTGGGGGTGCATGTCCCATCCCAGCCGCTTGCACATCCGTACGTACCGATTGGTGATTGAGGAAGGTCGCCGCCAAGTGCTGTGGTCGACAGCCGCGGAGAAGACACGGCTGTCTGGCGCGAGCTCGAGGCCGAGGGCGGAAGCTTCCTCTATGCACCGTTGCTTGTAGGCCCGCAGGAGCCCGACAGTGCTGGAGTCGAGCGCCAGCCGCCGCTGTTGGTGGGTCTTGGTGTCCTTCTCCCAAGTCCGGGTGTTCTGTTGAGCGATAGCGGTTCGGATCGTGGCGGTGGCTCGATCCAGGTCGAGGCGGTCCCACTGGAGCGCACAGAGTTCGCCGCGTCGAGCGCCCGTTGTCATGGCGACCCAGAGAAAGACTCCCCACCAGACGTCCTTGAAGGCCGCGTTGAGGATCGCGGCAGCTTGCTCTGCGGAAGGCGGGTCCGGGTCGGACTTCGCGCCGCGCGGTGGCTCGGCTTGGTCCATCGGGTTGACGGTGATCCACCGCCAGCGGACGGCCCGCGTCAGCGCGCCGCTGAGGCAGAAGTAGGCCTTGCGGATCGTGGAGACAGCCAAGGGATGGCAGAGGTGGGTCCCGCAGCGCGCGTTGCATTCATGCGGCTGCTCGGTGAAGTGCTCAATGAACGGTCGGCCATCGCAGTGACTGCGGCATCGGCGGAGGAGCGCTTGGTGGGCGTCGAGGGTCTCGCCGTTGAGCTTGCTGACCGGCAGGTGCCCCAGGAGCGGACGGATGTGGACTCGGATGACTTGCTCGTACCGGATCAGTGTCGTCTCGTCGACGTCGACGAGCTCTAGGTACCGGTCCATGAGCTGGTTGACGGTCGCCTTCGTTCGCGGGCTGCGCTGCTCGTCGACCTCGTGGACCAGCCGCCGGCGGACCTTCTCTGCTTCGGCGGCGGCCTTCGGGCCGGCCGGGACAGTCTCGACGAGGTAGTTCCGCTTGCCGCTCAGAGAGTCAACTCCGGCATAGACGCGGACTCGCAGTGATCCACTGGGCAGGGCCTCGATCTCGCCGCGCTCTCGCCGCTTCGGGGCAGTCCCGCCTGGAGCCATGGAGCTATGGTAGACGGACTCGCTCCACGAATGGCTCCATGTGGCAGGTCAGAGATCGCTCAACACGTCTCCGACCTTGTGCCCCCGGCAGGATTCGAACCTGCGGCACCCGCTTTAGGAGAGCGGTGCTCTATCCCCTGAGCTACGAGGGCCTGGGGGAAGCCTACCCGGGGGCCTCGGTGTCGTTGCGGCGACCGGCGATGTGCCGGGTCCAGGCGCTGCGCTCGGCGGAGCAGCTCAGCGCTGGGCGACGAGGACGACTCCGGGGCCGATCTCGCCCCAGCCCGGTAGGCGGAGTTCGGCCGAGACTGCGAGGCCGGCTTCGTCGAGCAGTGTCACGAGCTGTTCGGGGCGCCAGAGGTGGGTGGTCCACCGGACCGGGACCCCGCCGTAGGCCTCGGTGCGGATCCGCTCGCCGTCGCCCACGTGGGTCGCGACGATCACCTGGCCGCCTGGGACCAGCGCTCGGGCGAAGGACGAGAGGACCTGGGGCAGAACGTCTCTCGGCAGGTTGAACAGGGACCACCAGCCCATCAGGCCGCCGTACGACGCGTCTTCCAGGTCGAGCTCGGTGGAGGAGGAGACCTCGAACCGGCACTGCGGGTGGAGGCGGCGGGCGTGGGAGATCATGCGGGGCGAGAGGTCCACGCCGGAGACGTCGAGTCCGCGTTCGGCCAGGTAGGCGGTGATCGTGCCCGGGCCGCAGCCGACGTCGAGGACCGGGCCGAGGTCCTTCACCGCGTCGGCGAACACGTCCATCGCGGCGCGGAGCCAGGGCTGGAGGCGGATGTCGCCGAGGTCCGTCGCGGCGATCATGTCGACGTAGTTGTCCGCCACGCGGTCGTAGGAGTCGCGGACCGTGTCGAGGTCGGCGGGGCGGGACACAGGCTGGGGGCGCGACCCCGGGAGAGACATGGGGCAGGGATAGCAGCCGGCACCGACAGTTCGGCTCAGCGGGCCGAGATCGGGAGACGGGCCGCGGGCGGCAGCGGAGCCGCGCTCGGTTCGGCGCGGAAGGACTGCAGCAGGAACGCGGCGAGGCGGCGGGTGGCGGCCGTGCGGGCGGGGACGGAGTCGGCGCGGATGCCCTCGTTGGCCATCATCGCGAGGATGACGTCCTCGAGGACGAAGTCCGGGCGCAGGTCCCCGGCGTCCTGGGCCTTGCGGATGAGCCGGACCATCGAGCGGAGCGTCCGGTCGCGGTCCGAGGTGAAGTAGGCGGCCGCCTCGGGGAAGCGCGAGGTGAAGGCGCGGGAGAACCCTCGGTCGACGGAGTGCATCTCCAGCAGCCGCTCGACCACCGCGCTGAAGCCGCGCCAGGGGTCCGGGTCGGCCAGGCCGTCCTCGACGATCTGGGAGCAGAGGGTCATCGACTCGGCGAAGGCCTCCGCGAACAGCGCCTCCTTGGTCGGGAAGTGCCGGTAGACGGTGGCGGGGCCGACCCCGGTGCGGCGCGCGATCTCGCGGATCGGGACGTCGAGACCGTCGGTCGCGAAGGCGGCGCGCGCCACGGCGAGGATGCGGAGCCGGTTGTCGCGTGCATCGGAACGCTGGATCACTTCACCCGTCACCACTCTCACTCTAGCCAAACGGACGGGGTGTTCCGTTACGTTCCGCCACATGAGAGCAGTGCAGTTCACCGAGTACGGACCACCGGCCGTCGTGCACGTCGCCGAGGTGGAGGAGCCACACGCCGGGTCGGGGACGGTCCGCGTCGCCGTCCGGGCGACCGGGCTCTCACCGGGGGAGACGTTGATCCGGTCCGGCCGGCTGCGCGACCTGGTGCCCATGGTCCTGCCTTACCGGACGGGCTTCGACGCCGCCGGTGTGGTCGACGAGATCGGGGCCGGGGTGACCGGCGTGCGGGTCGGCGACGAGGTGTTCGGGATGGCCACGGTGACGGCCCGCGGGGCGAACGCCGAGTTCGCGGTCCTCGCGGAGTGGGCGCCGAAGCCGGAGGCGTGGAGCTGGGAGGAGGCGGGTGGCGCGGCCGGCAGCGTCGAGACGGGGACGCGCGTGCTCGACCGGCTCGGCGTCGGCGCGGGTGACCGGGTGCTCGTCCACGGCGCGGCCGGTGGAGTGGGTGCGGTCGCCGTCCAGCTCGCGATCGCCCGCGGCGCCACCGTGATCGGGACGGCGAGCGAGTCCAATCACGACTTCCTGCGGTCGCTGGGCGCCGAGCCCACGACCTACGGGCCGGGACTGCCCGGCCGGGTCCGGGCGCTGGGCGGCGTCGACACCGTGTTCGACTGCGCCGGCGGTGCGTTGCCCGACCTCCTGGAGATCACCGGCGACCCCGCCCGCGTGGTGACGATCGCCGACTTCGAGGCAGGGGCCCACGGCGTCCACATGTCCCACGGGGCACCGGCGGACGAGACCGGTGACGCCGTCGGCTCCGCCGCCGATCCCCTTGCGGTGCACGGCCTGCGGATCGCGGTCGAGCTCGCCGGGCAGGGCCTGCTGCACGTCCCCGTCGCGGCGACCTACCCCCTGGAGGAGGCGGCCGCCGCGCACGAGCTGAGCGAGACCCGGCACGCCCGCGGGAAGATCGTGCTGGTGCCCTGACCGTCAGGTGGTGACGCGGGCCGCGGGCTCCTCCCGCTGGGCCGGGACGTGGGCGGGGTGGCTCTTCTCCAGGGCGGCGCCCTCGACGTCGACATCCGGGAGGATGCGGTCGAGCCAGCGGGGGAGCCACCACGCCGCGTCGCCGGCCAGGTGCATGACCGCGGGGATGATCAGCATCCGGACCACGAAGGCGTCGATGAGGACGCCGAAGGCCAGGCCGAAGCCGATGGGCCGGACCATCGCGAGGTGGGAGAACACGAACCCGCCGAAGACGGAGATCATGATGATCGCGGCGGCGGTGACCACGGCGCGGCCGGCGTGCAGGCCCTCGGTGACGGCGCGGCGGGCGGGCGACCCGTGGACGAACGCCTCGCGCATGCCGGACACCAGGAACAGCTGGTAGTCCATCGCGAGTCCGAAGAGGATCCCGACCAGGATCGTGGGCAGGAAGTTCAGCACCGGGCCGGGATCGTGGACGCCGAAGACCGCGCCGGCCCAGCCCCACTGGTAGATCGCGACCACGGCGCCCATCGCGGCGAAGTACGAGAGCACGAAGCCGACCGTCGCGGACACGGGGACCAGGATCGAGCGGAACACCACGATCATGATGAGCAGCGACAGCCCGACGACGACGCCGAGGTAGAGCGGCAGCGCGGAGGCGAGCTTGTCGGAGATGTCGATGTTGCCCGACGGGACCCCGGCGACGGCGAGGGTGCCGGTGGCGCCCGGAGCGGTGGTCGACCGCAGGGTGTGGACGAGCGCCTCGGTGGCCTCGCTGGTGGGTCCGCCGACCGGGATCACCTGGTAGACGGCGATGGTCGGGGTCGTGGCGACCGACGCCACCGCCGACACCCCGGGCACCTGTCCGATCGCCTCGGCGATCCGCGGCGCGGCGGCCCGGTCCGCGAGATCGGCGACGACGACCAGCGGCCCGTTCTGTCCGGCCCCGAACTTGTCGGCGACGACCGAGTAGGCGCGGTACTGCGTGGAGTCCTGCGGCTCGGAGGAGCCGTCCGGAAGGCCGAGGCGCAGCGAGAGCGCGGGGAGGGCGACGACCACGAGCAGCGCGATCCCGCCGACGGCCCGCAGGACGGCCGAGACCGTCGACATCGGACGGGCGGGCTTGACGACGGGCGGTTTCCCGCGCAGCCGCGACGGCAGCACCCGCTGCCCGAGCAGCGAGAGCAGGGCGGGCGTCAGCGTGATCGCGACCAGCACGGCCACCGCCACGCATGCCGCGCCGACCGAGCCCATCAGGCCGAGGAACGGGATGCCGGTGACGTTGAGCGCCACCAGCGCGATGACGACCGTCGCCCCGGCGAACACCACCGCGTTGCCGGACGTGCCGTTGGCCAGCGCGATCGACTCCCGCACCGCCATGCCCGAGCGCAGCTGGCGGCGGTGCCGGTTGAGGATGAACAGCGAGTAGTCGATGCCCACGGCCAGGCCGAGCATGAGGCCGAGGATCGGCGTCACGGACGTCATGGAGATGACGCCGGACAGGGCCATCGCGCCCGCCACCCCGACCCCGACGCCGATCAGCGCGGTGAGCAGCGGCAGCCCGGCCGCGACCAGCGTGCCGAGCATGACCATCAGCACGATCGCCGCGATCACCACGCCGATGATCTCGCCGGGTCCGGCGAGGCCGTCGACGCTCTGGGTGAGCTCGGCGGAGAAGTCGGCCTGCACGCCGTCGAGCGGCGCGCCGCGGACGGCGTCGATCAGCGCGGTCTTGGTCGCGGGGGCGACCTCCATCTGCGGGCGGTCGAATACGATCGTCGCGACGGCGGCGCTGCGGTCCTCGGAGACCGTGCGGATCCCGGCGGCGAGCCGGAGCTGGGTCTCGCCCGCCTGGAGCTGGGTGGCCTGGGCGTCGAGCTGGGCGCGGCCCTGGTCGAGCCGGGCCTGCTGCGCGTCCACGGGCAGGCCGGCGGCGCGAGCGGCGTCCAGCTGAGCCTGGCCCTGCGCGAGCTGGGCGCGGGCGGCGTCGAGCTGGGCGCGGCCACCGGCGATCTGCTGCTCCGCCTGCGCCTTCTGGGCGGCGACCGCGAACGGGTCGACGACCTGGCGCACTCCGCTCACCGCACCGGCCTTCTGCAGCGCCGCCGTGATCGCGGTCTGCTGGGCAGGGGTGAACGGCGTCCCGTCCGGGTTGTGGAGCACGACCAGACCGACGCCCCCGCCCGCGGCGGGGAGCTCCGCCGCGAGCCGCTTCGACACCTCGTCGGTCGGGGTGCCGGGGATCGTGATGGCGGAGCTCAGTGAGCCCCCGGCCAGCACGAACGCGACGACGACCGCCGCCAGCGCCACGAGCCAGCCGGCGACCACGCGCCAGGCCCGCCGGGCCGCGGTCGCGCCGAGGCGATGGAGCAGTTCTGCCATGTCGGGGTTCTCCAGGAACGGATCAGCGGCCGAAGCCGGAACGCAGGGTGGTGACGAGCCGGTCGAGCAGTTCCGCCCATACCTCGCGGGAGGCCGCGTCCGCCGTGGCGCCGGTGCGCTCCCACCAGCGGCCGTGGATCACGAGCACGCCGGAGAGCAGGGACGACACGGCCAGCTCGAGATCGAACGGGTCGACGGCGGGGTAGCGGCGGGTGACCTCGGCGAGCAGGTGGGTGGTGCAGCGGCCGAAGGCGGTGTCGACGAAGGCGCGGGCGCGGGCGTCCTGCGGGTCGTGCTCGCAGAGCGCGTTGGTGAGGTAGGCCATCGGGCCGACGAGGTCGGTCGCGCGCAGGGCCCAGACGACGTCGTCGAACGCCGCGGCCGGGCTCGGCTCCCCGGGCGGGACGGCCGCGGTCTCCGCCAGGAACCCGTCGACCAGCACGTCGAGGACCTCGGTGCAGGCGGCCAGGACGATCTCGTCGAGGGTGGCGAAGTGGTAGAAGACCGTCCGCCGCGAGACGCCGGCCAGCTCGGCCACCGCGTCGACGGTGAGCCCGCCGGGGCCGCGCTGGCGGGTGAGGGACAACGCCGCGTCGAGCAACGCACGATGGGTGCGCGCCTTTCGGGCGTCCCTCGTTCCGGTGTCGGCGACCACGGTCCGCGAGACTAGGGAGTCCGTTGCACTCAGTGCAATGAGACCGCGGTCACCGGTGGAGGTCCGACACTCGGCGTAGGGTGGTAGTTCTGCATTCGTTGTACCTAAGGGGGGTTCGTGCGTTCCGTCCGGCTCGCGCTGCTGTCGCTGGCCCTGGGTGCGTTCGCCCTCGGCACCGGCGAGTTCACCGTGATGGGGCTGTTGCCCCAGGTGGCGGACGGATTGTCGGTCACCATCCCCGAGGCGGGGCACATCGTGTCCGCCTACGCGCTCGGCGTCGTCGTGGGAGCACCTCTGCTGATCGCGGCGGCCACGAAGCTGCCCCGGCGGTGGGCGCTGATCCTCTTCATCACGCTCTACGGCATCGGCCACGTTCTCACGGCCCTCGCGCCCAGCTACCCCTTGGTGATCGTCGGGCGGTTCGTCTCGGGGCTGCCGCACGGTGCGTACTTCGGGGTGGCCGCGGTCGCCGCGGCCGCGATGGCCGCCCCGGACCGTCGCGCCAGGGCGATGGCGCAGATGTTCGCCGGCCTGACCGTCGCCAACATCATCGGCGTGCCGGCCGCCACCTGGCTGGGTCAGGAGGTCGGCTGGCGCTGGACGCTCGTGGCGGTCGCGGCGATCGCGTTCGTCACCGCGGTGGCGGTGCGGCTGTTCGTGCCCGACGACCGGACCGAGGTCCGGATCCGCCTGACCGACGAGTTCCGCGCGCTCGGCCGCCGTCAGGTCTGGCTGACCCTGCTGATCGCCGTCCTCGGCGGCGCCACGCTCTTCGCGAGCTACAGCTACGTCGCGCCGATGCTCACGGACGTCGCCGGCTTCCCCGGCGGCGCGATCACGCTGCTGCTCGCGATGTTCGGCGTCGGGATGACGGTCGGCAACGTCATCGGGGCGCGGCTGGCGGACTGGAACCCCCTGCGGTCGATCCAGCTCGTGCTGGCGGCGGACGTCGTCGTCGCGCTCGCGATGGTGCCCGCGCTGCACAACCCGGTCAGCGCCGCGATCGTGCTGTTCCTCTTCGCCGTGACCACGTTCTCGCTGATCCCGAGCGCCCAGCTGCGGATCATCGACGGCGCGGCGGGCGCCCCGAACATGGCTGCCGGCTCGATGCACGCGGCGTTCAACCTGGCCAACGCGCTGGGCGCCTACCTCGGCGGGCTCGCCATCGCCTGGGGCTTCGGGCTGACCTCGCCGAACGTCGTCGCGGCGATCGTCGCGGCCGCGGGCCTGGTGGTGGCCACGATCGCGCTGGTGGTCGAGCGGCGCGCGCCGGTCAGGGAGCCCGTAGCGTCAGCACCGTGATCTCCGGCGGTGACCCGACGCGGACCGGTGGTCCCCAGAACCCGATGCCACGGGTGACGTAGAGCCAGGTCCCGCCGATTTTCGTCAGACCCGCGAGAACCGGCTGGTCGAACAGCGCCACGTGCGTCAACGGCGTCAGCTGGCCGCCGTGCGTGTGACCGGAGATCTGCAGGTCGACGCCGGCCCGCGCGGCCTGGTCGACCATCACCGGCTGGTGCGCGAGCAGGACGACGGGTTCGTCGGGTCCTCGGCCGGTCAGCGCCCGGTCCAGGTCGAAGCCGTGCCCGGGGACGCCCGAGGCCGCGGCGGTGCGGTCGTCGCAGCCGGCGAGGTGAAGGACGTCGGTCCCGCGGCGCAGCGTCACGCGCTCGTTGCGCAGCACCCGGATCCCGAGCGTGGGCAGGAACTCGACCCACTCGGCGGCGCCCGAGTAGTACTCGTGGTTGCCGGTGACGAAGAACGTGTCCGCGTCGAGATCGCGCAGGGGTGCGGCGTAGGGGCCCAGGTCGGCCACCGACCCGTCGACCAGGTCCCCGACGACGGCGACGGCGTCCGGCCGCGCGGCGTTGATCGTGGCGACGAACCCCCGTAGGTCGGCGCCGTCGACCAGCGGTCCGAGGTGGATGTCGGACACGGCGGCGATGGTGAAGCCGTCGAAGGCGGGGGACAGGCGGTCGAGGGTGATCTCGCGCCGCTCCACCCGCGGCCGGCGCGCCTCGATCGCGCCGTACCCGACGGTGCCGATCGCGACCACCCCCGCGGTGCCGGCGATCACCCGGGACAGGAAGCGCCGTCGTTCCGGGTTCATGGTGCGGCGCAGGGCGAGCCGCACCAGCTCGCCGACCAGCAGGACGAGCCCGGCGTAGAGGGCGAGCGCGAACCAGAAGTAGCCGACGTAGTTCAGCGCCTCCGCCTGCTGTGCCGTGAGCACGCGGCGGGTGAGGAACACGGCCGTGACGGTGAGGCCGAGCAGGGTGAGCACCGCGCCGCCGAGGATCCGTCCGCGACGGGACGACACGACGTCGTGCACCACCCGCTTGTAGAGGTAGAGGTGCACGAGCAGCAGCAGGGCGATCATGCCCAGGGCGAAACCCACGGCTCGATCCAACCAGAACGGACACGCGTCACAGTTCGGTCGGATATCAGGGGGCTCTCATGCGCTTCTCAGAACCGCGCGCGAGACTGCAGCCATGCGAATCCTCGTCGTGGACGACGACCGGTCCGTGCGGGAGTCCCTGCGCCGCTCGCTCGCGTTCAACGGCTACCAGGTCGATCTGGCCTCCGACGGGTTCGCGGCGCTCGAGGCGGTCGACGCGCAGCGTCCCGACGCCATGGTCCTCGACGTGATGATGCCCCGGCTCGACGGGCTCGAGGTCTGCCGGCGCATGCGCGCGGCGGGCGACGAGCTGCCGATCCTCGTGCTCACCGCGCGGGACGCCGTGTCCGACCGGGTCGCCGGCCTGGACGCGGGGGCGGACGACTACCTGCCCAAGCCCTTCGCGCTGGAGGAGCTGCTCGCCCGGCTGCGCGCGCTGCTGCGCCGCCGCACGATCGACGACATCGCGGCGGCCGCCGGGCACGTGCCGGCCCTGGAGTTCTCGGACCTGTCGCTGGATCCGGAGACCCGGGACGTCCGGCGCGGGGAGCGGCCGATCTCGCTCACGCGCACCGAGTTCTCGCTGCTGGAGCTGCTGCTGTCGAACCCGCGCCGCGTGCTCACCCGCGCGAACATCCTCGAGCAGGTGTGGGGCTACGACTTCCCGACCACCGGCAACGCGCTCGAGGTCTACATCGGCTACCTACGGCGCAAGACCGAGGCCGAGGGCGAGCCGCGGCTGATCCACACCGTGCGCGGCGTCGGGTACGTCCTGCGCGAGACACCCCCGTGACCGAGGTCGACCAGAGCACTCTCGCGGGCCGGTATCCGCGTCTCGACCGGGTCAGCCTCCGCGCGCGCATCGGCATCCTGGCCGCCGCCGTGGCCGCCGCGGTGGTGGTGCTCGTGTCGCTCGCGGCCTTCCTGATCGTGCGCGAGAGCATCCTGCAGACCCTCGACGACAACCTCTCCCAGCGCGCGACCGCCGCGGCCCAGAGCGAGCTCGCCAAGCCGGAGCTGTTGGCCAGCGTGCCCACCGAGGTGTTCGGGGCCGGGGACATCCGGCTCGCGCTGGTGTACGCCTCCGGCTTCGCGCAGTCCGCGGAGGGGGCCGCCTCCGCGCCGCCGCTCTCGGACGAGGAGCTCTCGGTCGCGCGCGGGGAGTCGGAGGAGTCGTTCCGCACGGCCGCGGGCTACCGGGTGGTGGCCGTGCAGGCCGGTGCCGGGCGGGCCCTGGTGATCGCGCAGAAGATGGACTCGACCCAGGCCGTGCTGTCGCAGCTGGCCACCGCCCTGCCCGTGATCGGCGGCATCGGCGTGGTGCTGGCCGGGTTCGCCGGCGTCGCGGTCGCGCGGGCGGGCCTGCGGCCCGTGCAGCGGCTGACCGCGGCCACCGAGCGCGTGACGGCCACGGGTGAGCTGACCCCGATCCGGGTCAGCGGTTCCGACGAGCTGGCCCGGCTCACCCAGAGCTTCAACGAGATGCTCGGCGGGCTCGCGGCCTCCCAGGAACAGCAGCGGCGCCTCGTCGCGGACGCCGGCCACGAGCTGCGCACCCCGCTGACCTCGCTGCGCACCAATCTCGAGCTGCTCGCCGCGGCCGAGAAGCCGGGCGCCCCGATCCTGCCGCGCGAGGACCGCGAGGAGATGCTGACCGACGTCAGGGCGCAGGTCGAGGAGCTCACCCAGCTGATCGGGGACCTCACCGAGCTCGCCCGCGACGACGCCCCCAACGCCCAGCGCGGCCCGGTCGAGCTGGTCGACGTCGTGGAGCGGGCCCTGGAGCGGGTCCGCCGGCGGGCCGGGCCGGACGTCGGGTTCGACGTCACTCTCGTCCCGTGGACGCTGGTCGGCGAGGCCCCGGCGCTGGAGCGCGCGGTGCTGAACCTGCTGGACAACGCCGTGAAATGGAGTCCGCCCGGTGGCCACGTGCGGCTGCGCATGGTCCCGATCGACGAGTGGACGGTCGTGATCGAGGTCGCCGACTCCGGCCCCGGGATCGACGAGGCGGACCGCCCGCACGTCTTCGACCGCTTCTACCGCGCCGACACCTCCCGCACGATGCCCGGCTCCGGCCTGGGCCTCGCCATCGTCCGCCAGGTCGCGGTCCGCCACGGCGGCGCGGTCTGGGCGGACAAGGCCCCCGAGGGCGGCGCCCTGCTGTCCCTCCGCCTCCCCGGTCGCCCCGACCCCCTCTGAGGACTCACGACCCGGGTTGACCTGCGGAGACGCTCAGCTCGTGGGGTCGGCCAGCCAGGTGCGCCAGGTGTCCGCGAGGGCCTTGGGGTCCGCGTCCGCCGTCATCTCGTGGTGGCCGACGGCGACGGGCATGCCGATCAGGGAACGCTCGTGGAAACGCACCAGGGCATCGGGGGTGCGGATGCCGAGGTAGTGCTCGTGGCGCACGTCGACCACGCCGGGGAACGGGCCGCCCACCTCGTCGCCCTCCGCGGGGTCGCCGAGCGCCGCCAGGACCCGCTTCCAGGCGTCCGGTGTGGACGGAGCCTCGGCCTCCGCGTACACGGCGGGGCGGCCGGGGAAGTGGCGCAGGTACTCCCCGAGGGTGGCCAGGTAGAGGTCCCAGCCGGCGGCCGTCATCGTCTCGAACTCGTCGCCCCACTCCTCCTCGAGGATTCCGCTGTGGACGAACCGCAGCACGGTGCTCGCGCCGTCGCGCGCCTCGACGACGTACTCGATCGCCTGGGTGCCGAAGCGCTGCTCGAGGCGGTGCGGCTCGTCCATCTCGATCTCGGCGCCGGGCGGCTCCTCCTCGAACGTCATGAACCAGCCGGCCTGGCCCTCGCGGGTCGCGATCGCGCGCCACACCTCCTCGGGGGTGGCGGCCAACGTGACCTCTCGGCGGATCTCGAACCTCTTGCTCAACTCAGGTCTCCTCGGTCGGGGTGGGGTGCAGGGCCACGACGAGCCGGTGCGGCCGGCCGTTCGCGGTGTGGTGGCGGGCGACCAGATCGGTGACGGCCTCGCCCAGCTCCCGCGCGAACGCCGCCCGGTCCGCGGCGGAGGCGAACCGGATCTCGCCGTCGATCGCGAAGGTGGCCACCCGTCTCCTGGCGACGACGAGCGAGCCCACCTCGCGCAGCAGCCGCGCCGCGAGCGCCAGCAACCACTGCGCGGAGAGCTTGTCCGGCTGCCTCTCCGGATCGGGAGCGACCAGGGCCCACGCCTGGGGGCTGATGACGAAGGCGTCCGCGCTCGCCCGCAGGACCCGCTCGGTCATGTTGCCCTTGCGCCGCTCCTCGACCAGCTCGACGAGGCCATGGGCCTCCAGGGCGCGCAGGTGGTAGTTCACCTTCTGCCTGGTCAGGCCCAGTTCGGCGGCCAGCGTGGTGGCGGATCTCGGCTCCCGCAGCGCGGCCAGGAGCCGGGCGCGGACGGGGTCCAGCGCCACGGCGGCCGCGGCATGGTCCTCGATCACCGCTGTCCGGTTCGTCACGGGGCGACGGTCCCACCGACAACAAGTCCTGTCAAGAATGTGTTTGTTGTCGGTGGGTCGGGGAGCGGGCGGCCGGCGGACCCCCTAGCCTTCGCACCCGACCGGCCGGCCACACACGGGTGAGGGCATGACGCAGCACGAGCGCTCCGAGGACGGTCCACCGGCGAGCGGCGGGCCGGAGCCGCAGGGGGACGGGACGGGCCTGCCGAGTGAGGGGACGGGCCTCCTCGAGGGCGAGACGGCCCTGCCGGGCGGGGGTGCGGCTTCGCCGGGCGGAACACCGGGTCTGCCTGGTGAGGAGCCGGCCTTGCCGGGCGCAACGGTGGGTCTGCCTGATGAGGAGCCGGCCTTGCCCGGCGAGGGAGCCGTGCAGGGTGGGGGCATGGCCCTACCGGGCGCGGGCACGGCCTTGCCGGGTGGGGGTACGGCCCTACCGGGGGCAGGCACAGCCGTGCCGGGTGGCGAGGCGGCCCTGCCGGGTGGCGGGAGGGCCTGGACCGGAAGTGGTTCGGGCCTGCCGGGTGGGGGCTGGGCGAGCGCCCCGGGAGCGTCGGTCGGGTCGGCGGGGGGCGAGGGATCCGACGGTGGTGCCGAGCCGCCGACCGTGTCGGAGGCAGGCGTGGGTGTCGCGACCCCGTCCGTCGACTCCCGGACGCCGGCGTCGGGCATCCCCGCCGAGGGGCCGGCGGCCGTGGACCCCACAGTGCCCACACCCCCGGCCGGGACGCCCGTCATGGAGGGCCTTCCGGCGCCGGATCCCCTGTCGGACACCGGTCGTCACGCCCTGGTGGAGCCGCGGGCTGCCCCGGTGATCGCCGATCCGGTGCCGTCACGGCCGGTGGAGGCTGCGCCGCAGCACGCTTTCGGGGGCGAGGAGGCATCCCCTGGCGGGCAGGGGTTGACCGCCGGGACCGCCGATCCGGGACGATCCGCGCAGCACGGCGCGGGCCCGCCTGCCGCCGGTTCGCCGAGCGCCCACGCGCCCGCGGAGCGCTCGCCGTGGGGCACCGGACTCCGCCGGTCGTTGCCGTTGCTCGCCGCGGCGCTCGTGATCGCCCTGGTCGCGGGAGGGGTCGGCGGATGGATCGGGCACTCGCTGGCGACCCCCGACCGTCCCGTGCCCGGGGCGGTGTCCGCGCCGATGCCCGCCGTCGATCCCGCGACGGGCCCGCTCACACCGGTCGAGGCGGTCGCCGCGAAGGTGCTGCCGAGCGTGGTGCAGCTGCGGGTCGAGGGCGGCGGGCCGGGGGAGGACGAGGGCTCCGGCATCGTGCTGAGCGCCGACGGGCTCGTCCTCACCAACGACCACGTCGTCGCGCCCGCGGCCACCGGCGGCACGATCACGGCCGAGCTGCACGACGGCCGCTCGCTCCCCGCCCGCATCGTCGGCCGCGACTCCGGCTCGGACCTCGCCGTCGTCCGCCTCGACGGCGCCACCGGCCTGACCGCGGCCGAGCTCGGCGACTCGGCCTCGCTGCGGGTGGGCCAGCAGGTCGTCGCGGTCGGGGCACCCCTGGGCCTCGACGGCACCGTGACGACCGGCATCGTCAGCGCGCTCGACCGCGCGGTGAACGTCGGCGGGCCGCAGGGCGGTGGGCAGTCCACGGTCCTCGACGCCGTGCAGCACGACGCCCCGATCAACCCCGGCAACTCCGGCGGCCCGCTCGTCGACCTGCAGGGCCGGGTCGTCGCCGTCAACTCCGCCATCGCCAGCACCGGCTCGGCGCAGGGCGGGTCCATCGGGGTCGGCTTCTCGATCCCGGTGAACCAGGCCCGCCGGGTGGCGGACGAGCTGGCCCGCACCGGCCGTGCGACCCACGCCGTGCTGGGCCTGGCCCCGATCTCGGCGGGGCGCCCGGCGTCCGGCGGCGCGGTCGTGGGACAGGTGACGCCCGGCGGTCCGGCAGCCCAGGCCGGGGTCCGGCCGGGCGACGTCGTCCGGGCGCTCGACGAGCGGTTGGTGGCCGACGGGAACGAGCTGATCGCCGCCGTCCGGGCCCATGCCCCGGGCGACCGGGTTCGAGTCACGCTGGGCGATCGCCAGGTGACCGTCGTCCTCGCGGGGGAGCCCTCTTGACCCGCTTGCGGTGACGTTCTCGTACGTCCGGCGGAGGGCGCGCTCCCGGTCGGCGGGGGTCGCTCTCCGGGGACATAGTGGGGGTCTGCGCCGCGGTGCCCCGTGGCGCGGAACAGGGCCCGCGTCGGTGCCGGCACCCCCTCCCAGTGCCGGCGCGGACCCGCCTCCCGGGCGAGGCCCACCCGAGGAGATCGTCGGTGATGGCCCGACTACGGTGAGCCCATGGAGATGGCGAACCCGGAACTCGGCCGTGCCCTCGTGGTGATCGTGGACGACCGGGTGAACCACGGCGAAGTCGAGGACCGCACCGGCCCGCTCGTGGCGGAGCTCCTCCAGGAGGCCGGGTTCGTCGTGGACGGCGCGATCACCGTCCCGGGCGAGGCGGTGGCCATCCGCAACGCGCTCAACACCGCCGTGATCGGCGGCGTCGACCTCGTGATCACGGTCGGGGGGACCGGCGTGTCCCCGCGGGACGTCACCGCGGACGCGACCGCCGGCGTGCTGGACCGTCCGATCCCGGGCATCGCCGAGGCGCTGCGGGCCTCCGGGCTCGCCGCGGGCGCGGTCGACGCCGGGCTCTCCCGAGGCCTGGTCGGCATCTCGGGGAGCACCCTGGTGGTCAACCTGGCGTCCTCACGCTCCGCGGTGCGCGACGGGATGGCCACGCTGTCGCCGCTGGTCGCGCACGTGATCGGCGAGCTCTCCGGCCTCGAGGCCGGCTGAGCCCTCCCCGGGCCGGGCCCGCAGGTCCGGCCCCGGGGGTCGGGTCGAACCCGTGCGCCGTCCGGCAGCCGACCCCGGGTCAGGCTCCCGGTGCGGTGCCCGACGACGGCGTGGGACCGGGCTCGTCCGGGTCGGGGGCGGTGCTCGGCGGCGTGGGCTTCGGCGGCGCCGGGGTGGTGGGCTCTCCGGTCGCTGTGGGCGGAGCAGGCGGCGTGGGTGGGGCAGATGTCGGCCCGGCGTGGGTCGGCCCGGTGCTCGAGGGTCCGGCCCCCGTCGGTCCGGGCGCCGGGGGCGGGGTCGGCTCGTCCTTCCTCAGCGCCTCACCGACCTTGCTCGTCACCGAGCCGATCTGGTCGCTGTACTTGCCGCCGGTGGCCTCGTCGACCTTCCGGGCGGCCTTCTCCAGCAGCGGGCCGGCCTTCTCGCGCGCCTGGTCGACGTACGGCCCGGCCTTCTCCTGCGCCTTGTCCAGGTACGGGCCGGCCTTCTTCTCGACCTCGTCGATGTAGGGCTTCGCCTTGTCGACGAGATCCTTGATGGTGTCCTGCCAGGTCATGAGGTCCCCGTTCCTCCGGTGTGGTCACCCGACGAAGCCTCCATGGTGGCACCGATCCGGCCCTGACGTCGGCCGGGCACAGGCTGGTGCACCATGGGGGGATGGCGGAGAGCGGGCCGGGACCCACGGAGCGGGAGCGTCGACGGCTGGCCGAGATCTTCGGCGACACGATGCCGGACGTGACCAGCGACGAGCTCGACGAACCCGCCCGCGCCGGTGAGGGCGGCGGCCGGGACGAGGAGTGGTACCGCACGAACCGGCCGCCCCACCACGACCGGGACGACTGACGGCCGGTCAGGCCTGGTGCTTGCCGTCGCCCTGTCCGGCGGCCTGCGCCTTGAGCAGGTCCCGGATCTCGGACAGAAGCTCGACGTCCGTCGGCTCCGACGGGCCCGGCTCCTCGCCGCGCTTGCGCCGGTTCTTGATCGTCTGGATGGGGAGCACGAAGACGAAGTAGACGATCGCCGCGACGATGACGAAGTTGATCGCCGCGGTGATGACGGTCGAGAAGTTGATCAGTGTACTGGGCTTGCCGTCCTGCAGCTGGATGCCGAGGGCGGGCACGTCCGGTGGCGTGATCGCGTTGAGCAGGGGCTCGATGATGCCGCCGGTGAACGCCGTGACGATGGCGGTGAACGCGGCGCCGATGACGACCGCGACCGCGAGGTCGACCACGTTCCCGCGCAGGATGAAGTCCTTGAAACCCTTGAGCACGGTTCCCCCTCTGTGGCCGGGCACGGCCCTTTCGGCACTGGAGATCTCGACACTGAAGATCGCTGACGTCAGCGCAGGGTAACGGCGACCTGGTCGGAGAGCGAGGCAGCGGCCACGCGAGTCGCGAGATCGCGCGGGAGCGCGACCAGCGCCAACCGCCCCCGGGTGGAGCTCCCGGCGGGCCCGGCCCCGGGTTCGAGCACGGTCAGCACCACGGCCGCCGCGGCGAGGACGGTCGGTGCCCCGCCCGCGGGTGCCGCCGTGACGACGTCGACCCGGGTCCCCGGGGAGAGCAGGGCGGCGACGTCCGCGTCGGCGAGCCGCACGGGGACGCCCGCGGCATCCGGGACGCCCGCGGCGGCCGCGGCGAGCGCGGGTCCGGCGAGCCTCAGGTCGGTGACCGGCTCCCCGGCTCGCAGCGCGCCGGCGAGGACACGGCCCTCGGCCACCCCGGTGGCGACGGCACCCGACGGGACCACGTCACTCGGCCAGGTCCGGACCGTCAGGTCGCCCGGCGCGATCACCCGGCCCGGCGCGAGGTCACGCGCGGCGACGACCACCTCGACCGCGTCGGAGGCGGAGGGCCGGACCGCGAGGACGGCGGCGAGGAGGAGCAGTGCGAGGGCACCGGCTCGGCGCAGCAGGAGCCCGCGCCGCCATCGGGCCCGGCCCAGCACCGCGCCGAGTGCGCCCTGGAGCCCGGGCGTGCGCTCGTCGGTAGAGGCGGCGCCGGCCGGTCGCGTGGTCGTCATGCGGCGGACGCTAGGCGACCGCGGCGCTCCCGGACCGGTGCATCTCGAACCTGTGGATGGATCGGGCGGGGTGTGGACAACTCCCGCCCCGGCGGCCTCAGGAAGCCGCGGCCGCCGGCGCGCTGGAGGAGGATGACGAGGACGAGGATCCGGAGGACGAGCTCGAGGAGCTGCTGCTCGACTCGGTCTTGGTGCTCGAGGAACCCGAGTCCGAGGAGGAGGTCGACGAGGAGCCCTCCGACGAGCCGTTGGCCGAGGTGACGCTGCTCGAGCCCGAACGGCTGTCCGTGCGGTAGAAGCCGCTGCCCTTGAACACGATGCCCACGGAGGAGAAGACCTTGCGCAGCTTGCCGCCACAAGCGGGGCACTCGGTGAGAGCGTCCTCCGAGAACGACTGCACTGCCTCGAACCGGTGGTCGCACTCGGTACAGGCGTACTGGTAGGTCGGCACGTGATCCTCCGCGAACTGGCACTCTGGGTGAGCGAGTGCCAGCATAACCCGTCACGGCCGCGAGTTGTTCCCCAGCGCAAGGGTGCCGGACGAGGGCTGCACCACGGCCGCGACCGGCCGGTCGTGCGGATCCGCGGGCAGGTCGTCGAGCAGCTCGCCGTCGTGCAGCAGCGCGGCCAGCAGCGTGCCGCGGGTCGCGGCACCGAGCGTCCGGTCGTAGTAGCCGGCGCCCCGGCCGAGCCGGTTGCCGCGGCGGTCCACGGCCAGCGCGGGCACCAGGACCAGCACGGCGGTTCGCAGCGCGGCCGGTCCCAACCGCGCGGTCGTCGGCTCGAGGAGGCGGTGCGGCCCGGGCCCCACGGCACCCGCACCGAGGTAGGGCGCCCAGTCCAGCGGGCCGGGCCGGGCGGGTACCACCGGGAGCAGCACCGACCGGCCGGTCGCCCGCAGCGAGTCCAGGAGCTCCACCGAACCGGGTTCGGTGCCGATCGGGAGGTAGGCGCACACCGGACCGTCCTCGAGGTCGGCGGCGAGCTCCAGGACGTGTCCGCGCAGGGACTCCGCGGCCTCGGCGCGCGCGACCGGCGTCAGCGCGCGGCGCGCGGCGATGATCCGGGCCCGCAGCGCGTCCTTCCCGTGCGCGGGGATCCGGTCATGGCGGGCGCCCGTCCCGGGTACTTCGTCCGGCTGCACGCGGGGCACGCTACCGGCGCCGATAGGCTCGCCCGATGACGCAGCCCTCCGTCCTGCGCTCGGCCGTGGTCCCCGCCGCCGGTCTGGGCACCCGTTTCCTCCCGACCACGAAGGCCGTGCCCAAGGAGCTGCTGCCCGTCGTCGACACCCCGGGGGTCGAGCTGATCGCCGCCGAGGCCGCCGAGGCCGGTGCGCGCCAGCTGCTGATCGTCACGTCGCCGGGCAAGGAGTCCGTGGCCGGCTACTTCGAGGCCTCGCCGGACCTGGAGAAGACGCTCGAGGCCCGCGGCAAGGACGCGCTGCTGGCCAAGGTCCGCCGCGGCCCCGGCCTGCTCGACGTGCGGACCGTCTACCAGTACGAGCCCAAGGGCCTCGGGCACGCCGTCGCGCAGGCCGAGTCGGCGCTCGACGCGGACGAGGACGCGTTCGCGGTCCTGCTGCCGGACGACATCGTGCTACCCACCGGCGTGCTGAACCGCATGATCGCGGTCCGCGCGGAGAAGGGCGGCAGCGTGCTGTGCGCCTTCGACATCCCCAAGGCCGAGATCTCGCCGTACGGGGTGTTCGACGTCAGCGACACGGACGACCCGGACGTCAAGCAGGTCCACGGCATGGTGGAGAAGCCCTCCGCCGAGGACGCGCCCTCGACGTTCGCGGCGGCCGGGCGGTACGTCCTGGACCGGGCGATCTTCGACGCGCTGCGCCGGATCACCCCCGGTGCCGGCGGCGAGCTGCAGCTCACGGACGCCGTGCAGCTGCTCGTCGACGAGGGGCATCCGGTGCACATCGTCGTCCACCGCGGGGGCCGGCACGACCTCGGCAACCCGGGTGGATACGTGCGCGCGTTCGTGGACTTCGCCCTCCAGCACCCGGACTACGGCGCGTCGCTGCGCACCTGGCTGGCCGAACGCCTGGAAAACTGACGCCCGTGCGCAGTGTCGACGAGCAGCTCAAGCGGGTGCTGGAGATCGCCGTGCGTCCGGCGCCGGTCCGGGTCGCGATCTCCGACGCCCAGGGCCTGCGCAGCGCGGAGGAGGTCGTGGCCTCCCGGGCGCTGCCCGGTTTCGACCAGGCGGCGATCGACGGCTACGCGGTGCGCAGCGTCGACGTCGCCGGGAACGGTGAGGGCCCGCCCGACCTGCCGGTCGTCGGTGAGATCCCCGCGGGGTCCCGGCAGCCGCTGCGGCTGCAGCCCGGCCAGGCGGTCAAGGTCTCGGCCGGCGCGCCGCTGCCCACCCTCGCGGACGCGGTGCTGCCCGCCGGTTTCACGGACGGCGGCTCGGCGCGGCTGCGGGTGGACCGCGGCGTGCCGTCGGCGGCCTTCGTCCGCCGGATCGGCGAGGACGTGCAGCCCGGCGACGTCGCCGTCCACCGGGACACGGTGATCGGCGCCGCGCAGATCGCGCTGCTCGCCGCCGCCGGCCGGGACAAGGTGCTGGTCCATCCGCGGCCGCGGCTGTCCGTCGTCTCCATGGGGGACGAGCTGGTCGACGTCTCGCGCGCGGCCTCGGCCGGCCACGTCCCGGACGTCTGTTCGTACGCGATCGCGGCCGCCGCCCGGGAGGCCGGCGCCGAGATCCCCCGCCCGCCCCGGCTCGTGCGCAGCGACGCCCGGGAGCTGCGTTCGGCCGTCGAGGACCTGCTGCCGTTCAGCGAGCTCGTGGTGATCTGCGGGGCCGCGGGCGGCAGCTCGGGTGCCGAGGCCAAGGCCGCGTTCGCCGGGCTCGGCGAGGTCGACGCCACGCGCGTCGCGATGTCCCCCGGCTCCTCGCAGGCGTTCGGACGGCTGGGGCGCGACTCGGTGCCCACCTTCCTGTTCCCGTCGAGCCCGGCGACAGCGCTGGTGTTGTTCGAGGTGCTGGTCCGGCCGTTGATCCGGCTCGGCCTGGGCATCACCGAGCCGCACCGCCGGACCGTGTCCGCGCGGCTCACCTCGCCCGTCTCCTCCCCGGAGGGTCGGCGCTCCTACCTGCGGGGACGGCTGCTGCGCGAGGTCTCCTCCGGGGACTACCTCGTGCAGCCGCTGGCCACCGGTGGCACCCACCTGCTGGCCACGCTGGCCGAGGCGAACGCCATGATCACGGTGCCCGAGGGCGCCACGGACGTCACCGTCGACGAGCAGGTCGACGTGGCGCTGCTGTCCGCACGCCGGTAGAGGTGGCCCATTCGCTGCCCGAGTACGCCGGGCGCCATCCCGGCTGGCCGACGCGGCTCGGGCCGCTGACCGTCTCCGGGCGGCAGGTCGAGCTGCGCCCGGTCAAGCTCGGCGACGGCGGGGCGTGGTCGGACATCCGGATCCGGGACGAGAAGAACCTCATCCCCTGGGAGCCCTCGACGCCGGGTGGCTGGGCCCGCCGCAACTCGCCGGCCGAGTGGCCCGGTCGCTGGTGGCTGCTGCGCGGCGCCGCCCGGCGCGGGGCGGCGCTGCCGTTCGCGATCACCGTGGACGGCAGGCTCGCCGGCCAGGTCATGATCGGCAACGTGATCCGGGAGCCGCTGCTGTCGGCGTACGTCGGCTACTGGTGCGACGCGCGGCTCAACGGACTCGGGGTGACGACGGCGGCGGTCGCCCTCGCCGTCGACCACTGTTTCGGGCCGGTCGGCCTGCACCGGCTGGAGGCGACCGTCCGGCCGGAGAACGGGCCCAGCCTGCGGGTGCTCGCGAAGCTCGGGTTCCGCGAGGAGGGGCTGTTCCGTCGCTATCTCGATGTCGACGGCGAGTGGCGCGACCATCTGTGCTTCGCGCTCACCCAGGAGGAGCTCCCTCCGGGTGGATTGACGGCCCGGTTGGTGGCCGAAGGCAGGGCGTCACGGGCCTGATCGACACGGTGTGCTCACCCGTACACCGATAGTCACACTCGTCCCGGCAGAAACACGCGCAACGGCGTGATGACGGCGCGTCGCTGTCGGATTCCCACGTTCGTGCTCACTACCGTGGGGAGTCCGGGCGTGATCTTGGCTCTGCGAGCTCCGCCCGGGACTGCGCCGTTTCGGGGGAGGAGGCCGCCGTGCCCAGCTCGTTGATCTTCGCGGGCCTGGTGGTGCTGTGGCTGCTGATCCTCGTCCCCGCGGTCGCCCGCCGGCAGCAGGAGGTGGTGCGGCCGAGCGAGGCCGCCCTCTCCGGGCGCGTGCTGGCGCGACCGGTGCGGAACCGGACCCTGGAGGTGTACGGGATGGACACGGACGACGAGCGGGACGAGCCGCGCGGCGGCGCCGTCGCGACCCGGACCGGATCGACGGCGAGCGTGCCGGCGGCGCGCGACGGAGACTCGGGGCCCGATCCCGAGCTGCGTGACGAACGCCCGGATCTCGACGACCTCGACCGCGACGACGAGATCGATGACGTCGACGATGTCGAGGCGGCCGAGGACTACGCGGACGAGCCCGAGGTCGACGACGCCGAGGACCTCGACGACATCGAGGCACTCGACGAGCTGGACGAGATCGACGAGCTGGACGAGGGCGACCGGCCGGTCGCGGAGGAGCGCCGCTGGGAGCGGCCGCCCGCGGCCTTCCGTCCCGGCCGCGGCGGGTTCGACGCCGAGGCCGCCGCGCTGGCCGCCCGCGCGCGCTACGGGTTCCGTCAGCGTGTGGTGGTCGGGCTGCTGGTCCTGGCCGTGGTCACCGCCGGCGTGGCGCTGTTCGCCTCGGCCGCCTTCTGGTGGGTGCACGGCCTGGTCGACCTCGCGCTCGTCGGATATCTGGCCTACCTGCGCCGCCAGGTGCGGATGGAGGAGTCGATCCGCGCCCGGCGGGCCGCCCGGATGGCCGGCACCCGGCGTGCCTCGGCCGCGGACGATCCCGAGCTGGACGAGTGGGCCCGGAAGGGCCAGGAGGCCGGCGCGTACGAGGCCGACGAGCTGGAGTACGACGACGAGTACTCCGACGAGTCCGACGCCGACGATCCCGAGGACTGGACCGCCGACGACGGCGAACCCGAGCGGGTCCGCGGCACCGGCGAGCCGATCGGCGTGCTCCCGGCCCGCCGCCGCACCGTGGGGGAGGCGCCCGACGACTCCTTCGAGCCCGCGCTACCCCGCCTCGAGCCGGCCCCGCCACCTCCGCTGCCTGCGGGAACGCAGCTGGTGGACGTCGACGAGGACGAGGACGAGCTCGCCGTCGGGACCGGCAGGCCGGCAACCGCCTACCGCCGTGCGGTGGGCGAATAGCGGCTGATAAGGTTCCTCCTGCACGGCCGGAAGGCCTGCAGGCCTGGGGCTGTAGCGCAGTTGGTAGCGCGTCTCGTTCGCATCGAGAAGGTCAGGGGTTCGATTCCCCTCAGCTCCACTCCTCGTCACCCGGCCCGGTTCCCCTCGTGGGTGCCGGGCCGTTTGGTGTGAGCAGCGGTTGGTATGCGCGCGCCTGGCGCTGGCAGTGCTAGCATTGCTTGCACTGCTTTGAGGAGGGCTCGTGGCGACATTGACCGTGCGCGGCCTGGCGGCTGATCTGCACGCCCTGTTGCGTATCAGGGCGGCCCGTCATGGCCGCTCGATGGAAGCCGAGGTACGGGCCATCCTGGAGGAGCAGCTCCGAGCTCCCGAGCCGGCGGCAACCGGCTGGGGGAGTCGTGTCCACGCCCGCTTCGCCGACATCGCTGGTGACGACGTCGAGTTCGCGCGGGCTCCCGACCGACCCCGCGCTGCCGACCTCGACACATGATCGTGCTCGACACCAATGTCCTCTCGGAGCTGATGAGGGCGGATCCGGATCCCGTCGTCCTGGCCTGGCTGGACACGACACCGGCATCGGAGCTCGCCACAACAGCCGTCACCGCCGCGGAACTGCGATACGGCGTCGCGCGGCTGCCCACGGGTCAGCGCCGGACGATGCTCGTCGGGGCGATCGAAGGTGTGTTGGGTGAGGACCTGGCGGGACGCGTCGAGCCCTTCGACTCGGACGCCTCCACGCGATATGCGGAGATCGTGGTTGGCCGGGAACGGCTCGGTCGCCCCATCGCGATGGCCGACGCCCAGATCGCCGCCATCTGCCTGGCTCGAGGACACCGACTCGCCACTCGCAACACCAAGGACTTCGACGGTACCGGGGTCGACCTGATCAATCCCTGGCGCCGGGGGACATGACCTTCCGCCCCTGAGACCGCAGGCGCATCTACCCCAGCGAGACCAGAACTGACTTGTCGCCGCTTCCTCGTCAGAAGGCTGGTCGTGAGCAGCAGCGGCTCCGGCGGTTCGAGCAGGCGAAGTACCGCTATCAGCAGCAGTGCCAGGAACGACAGGAGCGGTCGATCGGCAGAACGACGAGATCGACGTCGTCGGCCAGGCGCCGGAGCGCCGGGACCCCAACGCAGTGGTCGGCTACTTCGGCATGGTGCCGGCCCGGTTCCCCTCGTGGGTGCCGGGCCGTTCGTGTTCTCGGGCAGACTGTTCTCGTGAGCCAGCCGACTCTGCAGGGTGCCCGGGTCCGGCTCCGGCCGTGGGCGTCCGACGACGTCGAGACCGTCTTCGCGCTCTGTCAGGATCCCGAGATCCAGCGGTGGACCACGCTTCCGTCGCCCTACCGGCACGAGGACGCCGAGGCCTTCGTCGGGAAGTTCGTACCCGAGGCCTGGGCGAAGGGTGATCCGGTGTTCGCGGTGCTCGACGGGGGTGGGGGCGAGCCGGTGGGGTGCATCGGCGCCCACGGGGTCCGCGACGGCGTGGCCCACATCGGGTACTGGACGGGTGCGGCGGCCCGCGGTCGGGGGCTGACCAGCGATGCGCTCCGCACGGTCGTCCGCTGGTGCCTGCGCGAGGCCGGGGTGGCCCGGGTCGAGCTGGTGGTGGACCCGGGGAACCGGGCGTCGGCGTGGGTGGCCGAGGCGGCCGGTTTCACCGCGGAGGGGACGTTGCGGCAGCGGCTCCTCGTGCGGGGTGAGCGGATCGACGTGGTGATGTACTCGCTGCTCCCGACCGATCCCGCGGCGGCCGCGCTCTAGTGGAGCGCTGGAACCACAACATCCACTATCACCGGGTGGTGCTCGACGCCGTCCCCGTCGGCGCCCGCACCGCCCTGGACGTGGGCACGGGGAACGGGCTGCTCGCCGTGGACCTGAGGAAGATCGTTCCCGAGGTCACGGGCATCGACCGCGACGCGGACGTTCTCCGTGGAGCGCGGCGCGAGGACCCGGCCGTCCACTGGGTGCAGGGCGACGTCCTGACCCAGGATCTCGCGCCGGGATCGTTCGACGTCGTCGCCTCCGTGGCCACCGTCCACCACCTGCCGGATCTCGCCCAGGCGTTCCGGCGCTTCGCCGAGCTGACCGCGCCGGGTGGCGTCGTCGTGACGATCGGGGTCGCCCGGATTTCCCGCCCACCCGAGGCGCTGATGCAGGTCGTCGGGGCCGTGCAGCACCGGTACCTGAGGCGGCGGCACACGTTCTGGGAGCACACCGCGCCGATGATCTGGCCGCCGGCGCACACGTATGCCCAGGTCAAGCGGGTTGCGCTGGCGGAGCTGCCGGGTGCGCGATGGCGGCTGCTGCCGATGTGGCGGTACGCACTGGTCTGGCGCAAGCACCCCGGCCCGCGGCCGCAGGCGGAACCCGTCGGAGACTGAGGGCGTGATCCGCCACCCCACCCTCGCCGTCGTGACCCTCGTGGTGGCCGCCGTGGCGGCGTTCGCCGTCGTCGACCCGTTCCACCTGCTCGTCGCGCCGTGGTTCGCGGGGATCACGGTCGGGCTGGGGGTCGTGCTCCTGACCGTCTGGATCGCGCTCGCGATCACCAGGCGGCTCGCGCGGGCGCTGGTCGCCGTCGCCGGCGGGCTCGTGGTGCTGGTGTGGGGCGCCTTCACCTGGGCGTCCATCGTGATCTCGCCGGGGCTGTCGGTGATCCGGGAGGTTCCCGGCCCGCCGGGCTCGCGGCTGCGGCTGGCGATCGTCGAGGTGCAGACGATCGCGGTGGACGGCCCCACCTACTCGGTGCGGCTGCGGGCGGGCTCGGGCCTGCTCACCCAGGACTCGCCGGTGTGGGTCGGGCTGAGCGAGGGCGCCGCGCCGCGGGACGTCCGCTTCGCCGGCGACACGACGGTCGAGGTGATCGGGAGCGGTGGCTGCGGCTACCGCTCGACGGTGAGCCCGGTGACCCTCGCGGTCGACCCGGTCCACCGCCCCCTGCGCCTCGACGGCTGCTAAGTGCGTGCCGAAGCTCGGGCATACTGCGCGCCGCCCAGCCGGCGCCCTCGCGGCGTTGCGCGAGGCCCCCACCAGGACGTCGCTCGCTTCGGCCGGAGCATCTCCGCGCGCTCCTAGCTCGCGTTGCCGGCCTTCGCGTCGGCGATGCACTCGGCGCGGGTCATGCCGGTCTGGGCCGTGCAGGCACGGAGAGCGGCCTCGCCCACGGAGTCCCGCTGAGCCCGGACCGTGGTCGGCACGCGCGGGCGGGGAGCCGGCCGCGGCGTGGCGACGACCGTGGCCCGGCTCCTCGCGGCCACGACCGCCGCGCTGAGCGGGGCCGCCACGTCGAAGCCGCCGACCTGCGGATCCGCCGGCGCCAGCACGTGGCCGACGACGGCCGGTGCCGCTCCGGCCGCGGAGGCCGCGGCGCCCGGCACGGTCGTGACGAGGCCGGCGACCACAGCGCCCATCGCGAGCGCCGCGAGCGTCCGGTCGGTCCGTCGCGCCATCGTCGCTGCTCCTTGTGGCCGTTCTGGCTACGGCCGTCCGGCCGCACGCCAGGACTGTCGGCGGGGCCGGATGGAGCGTTGCGCGGGAGCGCGGACTTCGTCAGTTCGGGGGATCCGGCTCCGCGGGCGCGATCGCGCTGGGCGGGACCAGACCGGCGTCCCCCGGTTGCAGGACGACCATCGTGAAGCGGACGGGATCGGGGCCGGCGCCGGCGTAGCGGTGGGGGGCGTGGGCCTGGAACATCACCGTGTCGCCCTCGGCCAGCTCGTGCTCCGTCGACCCGACCCGCAGTCCCAGGCGGCCGGAGAGGACGGACAGCACCTCCGTGGTGCCGGTCGCGTGGGCCTCGCCGTCGAAGGCGTCGCCCGGCTGCAGCGTCCACTCCCACAGCTCGACGACGTCCGGCGGGTCCGTCCCGATCCGGAACACCGCGGTGCTCCCGGTCTCGTTGCTCCACAGCGGCACGGCCTGCTCGGCCCGGCGGACGACGACGCGGGGTGAGGCATCGCCGTCCACGAGGGAGGTGACGCCGACCCGCAGGGCCTCGGCCAGGTGGACCAGCGTGCCGATCGACGGGTTGCCGCGCGCCGTCTCGATCTGGATCACGGTCCCCCGGCTGACGCCGGCGGCGGCGGCGAGCGCCTCGATCGTCATGCGCCGTTGCCGGCGCAGGGCGCGGACGTTGCGGCCGATCGCGGTGGCGACGGCGTCGGGGGACTGCATGAGGTCCATCATGCCGTACCTCGATGGACATTCTGTTGGACGCTCCGTACAGTCCACTGACGTGATCCTGCTCGTCCATTCTGCTGGACCTCGCTGATGTCCGCCGGTTTCGCCCTGCCCTCCGCGGCGACCTACGGTCTCGCCGACTTCGCGGGCGGGCTCGCCGCCCGGCGCGCCCCGGTCCTCACGGTCACGGCCGTCGCCCAGCTCTCCGGGTTGACCGTCCTGGTCCCCGCGGTCCTGCTGCTGCCGGGGACGTTCAGCGCGGGCGCGGCGGGCGTCGGGGTGCTCGCCGGGCTGGCCGGTGCCTCCGGCCTGCTGCTGTACTTCCGCGGCCTGTCCGTCGGCCCGATGGGCGCGGTGGCGCCGCTGTCCGCGGTGGTCGCCGCGGGGCTCCCGTTGCTGGTCGACGTCGTGCGCGGGAGTCGTCCGGGTCCGCTGACGATCGCCGGGATGGTCGTCGCGCTGCTGGCGATCGTGCTGGCCACCGGCGGGTCCCGCCGCGAACGGGCGGCGTTGTCGGGCGTGCTGTTCGGGCTCGCCTCGGGCTGCGGGTTCGGGCTGTTCTTCGTGCTGCTGGACCTGACGCCGGCCGACTCGGGCCTGTGGCCGCTGGTCGCAGGCCGGGTCGGATCCGTCGCCCTCCTGCTGCTGCTCGCGGCGATCCGTCGGCCCGGGCTGCCCGGCCGCCCCTGGCTGATGATCGTGAGCGGCGTGCTCGACTCGGCGGCGAACGTGTTCTTCCTGCTGGCGACGCGGAGCGGGTCGCTGGGGGTCACCGCCGTGATCGTCTCGCTCTACCCGGTCGCGGTGGTCCTGCTCGCCCGGATGGTCCTGCGCGAGAGGCTCAGCCCGGTGCAGCTGGCGAGCGTCGTGATGGCCGTCGGCGCGAGTGTGGCCATGAGCGCCTGAGGCTCACCGCCAGGACGGGAGCCAGAGCTCGGCCTGCCAGTGGGCCGGGGTGATGGGCAGGCCCACGAGGATCGGCCACAGCCAGGCGAAGTTGGCGACGACCAGCCCCACCCACAGCCCCACCACCAGCAGGCCGGTCCGCCGCCGTTCGGACGAGGCCCGCCGCGCGCGTCCCAGCACGTCCCCCATGACGAGCACGGTGCCCAGCACGAGGAACGGCGCCACCGGCGTCATGTAGAAGAAGTACATCTGCCGGTTGATGTTGACGAACCACGGCAGGAAGCCCGCGGCGTAGCCGACGAGCACGGCGGCGTAGCGCCAGTCCAGCTTCGTGACCGCCCGCCAGATCCCCCAGGCGAGGACCGGGATCGCCGGCCACCAGAGCGCCGGGGTGCCGACCAGCATCACCGCGCTGGTGCACTCGGAGCTGCCGCAGCCGCCCACCGACGCGTTCGACTCGTAGTAGTATAGCATCGGGCGCAGGCCCATCGGCCAGGTCCAGGGCTTCGACTCCCACGGGTGCGGGTGCCCGACCGGGGTGTCCAGGCTCTCGTGGAACGCGAGCACGTGGCCGCTGAAGTACCAGAGCGAGCGCAGTGCCGGGGGGATGAAGGACCAGCTCCCGCCCGTCCCGACCTGGTTGCCGACGGCGTGCCGGTCGATCCCCACCTCGCTGCCGAACCACGCCCACAGGCAGGCGAAGTAGGTCAGGACGGGCACGAGGAGCAGCGCCCACAGCGCGGGGAGCAGGTCGCGGCGCAGCGCCCCGACCCAGGGCCGTTCCACGCCCGCGGCCTTGCGCGCCGTCGCGTCCCAGACCAGCACGAGGACGCCGAAGAACGCGACCCAGTAGATGCCGGACCACTTGACCCCGCACGCCATGCCGAGCAGCACGCCGGTGCCCAGCCGCCACCAGCGGACGCCGAGACGCGGCCCGAAGGGCGACTCGCCGATCCGGTCGAGCGCGCCCGCGAGCCGGTCCCGCACGTCGTCGCGGTCCCGGACGAGCGTGCAGAACGCGGCGAGCACGAAGAAGGCCTGGAAGATGTCCAGCATCCCGATGCGCGACTGCACGTGCGACACGCCGTCGCAGATCAGGAGCACCCCGGCGATGCCGCCGAGCAGCGTGGAGCGGGTGAGCCGGCGCGCGACCCGGACGATCATCAGGATCATCAGCGTGCCGCAGAGCGCCGCGGCCACCCGCCAGCCGACCGAGTCGTAGCCGAAGATCCACTCGCCGAGCGCGATGAGCTGCTTGCCCAGCGGCGGATGGGCGACGAGCTCGTACCCCGGGTTGTCCTCGACGCCGCCGTTGCGCAGCATCTGCCAGGCCTGCGGGACGTAGTGCTTCTCGTCGAAGACCGGGGTGCCCGAGTCCGTGGGGTAGCCGAGGCCGGCGAAGCGCAGGACCCCGCCGAGGACGGCCAGGGTGATCGCGAGGATCCAGCCGCGCGCCCGGTCCGCGGGCATCGGCGGCCCGAGCCGGACGACGGGATCGGGCACGGGGGGCTGCAGCGGCGGCGGGATGCCGACGGTGGCGGTACCCGGGACGTCCGCCTCGTCGGTCACGATCCGGTCGGCCCGCCGCACGGTCACCGGTCGATCGTAGGCTCAGCCCCATGCTCGTTCTCGCCGCCACCCCGCTCGGCGACGCCCGCGACGCCTCACCCCGGCTGCGCGAGGCGCTGGCCACCGCGGACGTCGTGGCCGCCGAGGACACCCGGCGGATCCGTGCGCTCGCCGCCGCCCTGGACGTCACCATCACCGGGAAGATCGTCAGCCACTTCGACTCGGTCGAGATCGCCCGGATGCCCCGCCTGCTCGAAACCGTGCGCGAAGGCGGCACGGTCCTGGTGGTCACGGACGCGGGCATGCCGTCGGTCTCCGATCCCGGGTTCCGGCTGGCGGCGGCCGCGGCCGCGGAGGACCTGCCGATGACGTGCCTGCCGGGCCCGTCCGCGGTGACCACCGCGCTCGTCCTCTCGGGACTGCCCTGCGACCGGTTCTGCTTCGAGGGCTTCGCCCCGCGCAAGGACGGCGAGCGGCGCCGGTTCTTCACCCAGCTCGCCGCCGAGCCACGCACGGCGGTGTTCTTCGAGTCCCCGCACCGGCTGGCCGACACACTGCGGATCGGCGCCGAGATCCTGGGCCCCGACCGCGCCGCGGCGGTGTGCCGGGAGCTGACCAAGACCTACGAGGAGGTCCGCCGGGGCTCCCTCCCGGAGCTGGCCGACTGGGCGGACGCCGGCGTGAAGGGCGAGATCACGGTGGTGCTGGCGGGCGCGGCGTCCACGGGCGCACCGTCCCTGGAGTCGCTGGTCGGGGCGGTGCAGGAGCGGGTCGCGGACGGGGAGCGCCTCAAGGCCGCCGCCGCGGAGGTGGCCAAGGCGGCGGGCGTCTCCACCCGGGAGCTGTACAACGCCGTCCTCCAGTCCCCGTGAGTGGCAATGGTCGCTCTGGCGACTATTGCCACTCACGAGTGTTGACCAGGGCCTTCATCTCCTCGGTGATCCTCGGCCAGAGGGCGGCCGGGAGGTCGTGGCCCACCCCGGGAAAGGTCACGAGCCTCGCTCCCGGGATCGCGGCGGCGGTCGTGCGGGCCGCCGACGCCTGCACCACGGGATCCTGCTCCCCGTGCAGGACCAGCGTCGGCGCCGCGATCTCGCGGAGCCGGCCCCCGCTCCACGGTGCCCCCGTCTGCCGGCCCTGCGCCCCGGCGTCCTGGATCCCGGCGGACACGGCGATCTCCCGCTCGACGGCCTGCCGGGCGTGCTCCTCGTCGAACGGATAGCCCGGCGACGAGATGTACCGCGACAGCGCGACGCCCGAGGCCACGTGGTCCTCCGTGCCCAGTCCCGCCGCGAACTTCACGAACCTGAGCTGCACGTACCGCAGCTGCGCGAGGCCCCGGGTGTCGCTCGGCATCGAGGCCGACACCGTGATCGTCCGAACCCGGGCCGGGTGCCGCAGCGCGATCCGCTGGGTGAGCAGGCCGCCGAGCGAGTGGCCGAAGAGGTGCGCGGAGTCCCAGCCGACCGCGTCCATGACCGCGATCGCGTCGTCCGTCATGTCCTCGGCGGTGTAGGCGACGGCCCTGCGCCGGAACAGTCCGGCGAGGGGGCTGACGGTCGGGGCGTCCGTGAAGTGGGTCGACTCGCCCGAGTCCCGCTGGTCGTAGGCGACGACATGGAACCCGCCGGCCACCAGCGCCGACACGAACCCCGCCGGCCACCAGACCCGGGAGGCGCCCAGGCCCATGACCAGCAGCAACGGCTCGCCGCCGGCACCCCCGAGGTCGTCGTAGGCGATCTCCACCGCACCGTTCGACGCGTACATGGTCCCTCCTTCGCGATCAGCGTTCGCCTATTTAGCGTACACCGTTCGCGAAGCGTGTCGTGAGTGGCGATCATCGCTATGGCGACTATCGCCACTCACGGGTCAGCTGGTTGCGGGGCTGGGGGCCGTTCTGCGTTGCAGGGCCCGTGCCACGGGTTCGACGTACCGCGCCGCGATCGGCCCGAGCACCGCCATGAGCAGCACGTAGGCCGTGGCCAGGGCGGCGAGCTCGTCCGGCACCGCCGCGTAGGACACCGCCAGCCCGGCGATGACGATGGAGAACTCCCCGCGCGCGATCAGCGCCGCACCGGCCCGGGCCCGGCCCAGCTTCCCGATGCCCTGCCGCTTCGCCGACCACCAGCCCGTCGCGATCTTGGTCAGGGTGGTGGTCAGGGCCAGGACGACCGCCCAGGCCAGCACCGGCGGGATCTCGCGGGGGTCCGTGTTCAGCCCGAAGACCACGAAGAACACCGCCGCGAACAGGTCCCGCAGCGGCTCCAGGAGCCGGGTCGCGTTGTGGGCGGTGGAGCCGGAGATCGCGATGCCGAGCAGGAAGGCCCCGACCGCCGCGGACACCTGCAGGGCCGAGGCGAACCCGGCCACCAGCAGTGCCGCGCCGAGCACCTTGAGCAGGAAGACCTCGCGGTCCGGCGAGTCGACGATCATCGACACGTACCGGCCGTAGCGCAGCGCCACGACCAGGACGACGGCGATCACCGCGAGCGAGATCCCGACCGCCTCGAGCCCACCGAGGAACGTCACGCCGATCAGCAGCGCGGTGAGGATGGGCAGGTAGAGGGCCATCACGAGGTCCTCGAACACGAGGATCGACAGCACGACCGGCGTCTCGCGGTTGCCGAGGCGGCCCAGGTCGGACAGCACCTTGGCGACGATCCCGGACGAGCTGATGTACGTCACGCCGCCCATCACCATCGCGCCGACCGGACCCCAGCCGAGGATCAGCGCCACCGCCACGCCGGGTGCGGCGTTGAGCACGATGTCGACGATGCCGCCCATCCACGAGCGCTTCAGCCCGGTGAGCAGCTCGGCGGCCGAGTACTCCAGCCCGAGCAGCAACAGCAGCAGGACGACGCCGACCTCGCTGGCCAGCGAGGTGAACTCGCCGATGTCGCCGAGCGGGATCAGCCCGCCCTGCCCGAAGCAGAGGCCACCGATCAGGTACAGCGGGATCGGGGAGAGCCCGATCCGCCCCGCCAACCTGCCCAGCAGGCCGAGCCCGAAGAAGACGGCGCCGAGCTCGAGGAGTTCGAGCGCGGTGTGGTCCACGGGCTATCCGTTCTTGAGGATCTTGACGGCGTTGTCGAGCCCCTCGGACGTGCCGACGGTGACCAGCAGGTCCCCGGCGGTCAGGGTGAAGTCGGGCGTGGGGGACGGATGGGCGTGGCCGGCGCGCATCACCG
The DNA here is from genome assembly GCF_039531635.1 of Pseudonocardia ailaonensis. Taxonomy (NCBI): domain Bacteria; kingdom Bacillati; phylum Actinomycetota; class Actinomycetes; order Pseudonocardiales; family Pseudonocardiaceae; genus Pseudonocardia; species Pseudonocardia ailaonensis. The sequence continues at coordinate 349,170 of NZ_BAAAQK010000005.1, forward strand.
CGACCACCGACACGCTCGTCCGGGTGCGCAGGGCGGTGTCGCCCAGCGTGCGGCCGTCGTAGGGGCTGCCCTCGAGCACCGGGAGCTGCTTGGTGCGCACCCCGGGGAGCTCCTCGTCGAGCCGCGCCACGAGCTGCGGGGCCCCGAGCAGGTTGGCCAGCGCCGAGGCCTCGTCCGCCGTGAGCGGCAGCTCGGCGAGGCAGGCGTCCGGGTCGTCGGACTTGGACACGATGAGATCGGTGCGGCCGTCGCGATGCGTCACGACGCCGATGCGCCGCCCGTTGCGCAGCGCGAAGTCCTTACGCACACCGATCCCCGGCAGGGGAGTGACCTCCACGTTCACCCGACCACGGTAACCCGGACGAATCCGGCGCGTGAGCGCGCCGGTCAGCGGGCGAGCAGGGAGGCCTCGAAGAGCTTGGCGCCGTGCTCCACGAGCAGCTCGCGGTCGACGGGCGAGCCCGCGTCCTGCCAGGCGAGGACGAGTTCGGCGAGGCCGCCCAGGCAGAACTGCGCGGCGGCGCTGACCTCCTCCGGCGACGGCGGGTTGTGCAGTCTCAGCGTCTCGGCGCCGATCACGGCGGCGAACCCGCGGTTGGCGGCCCGGCGCCGGGCCCGCAGGGCGGGGCAGCCGACGGCCTCGACCAGCACGACGGCGTGCCGCGGGTCCCGGTCCAGGCAGGTCGCGACGGCCTCGAGCGCGGCCCTGATCTGCGCGAACCGGTTCGTCCCGGCCGCCTCCATCGCCGTGAGCACCTCGGCGGCGCGCTCCTCCGTGCCGTCGTCGAAGACCTCGCAGAGGAGGTCCTCGGCGGAGTCGAACTCGGCCGTGACGTCGTCCGCGGACAGTCCGCTGGCCGCGCACAGCGCCGGGACGGTGACGGCGGCCCAGCCGGTGTCCGCCCACAGCTGCAGCCCGGCGTCGAGCAGCGCCGCCCTTCGATCCATGGGGGGACACGGTAGACCGGACGGAGCATCCCGGGCGGGGGAAACCCCGTTCCGCTCGCGGCCTACGCTGGTCACATGAGTTCCTCCGTGCTGACCGCCGTGGCGTGGCCCTACGCCAACGGCCCCCGGCACATCGGCCACGTCTCCGGCTTCGGTGTGCCCTCCGACGTCTTCAGCCGCTTCCGGCGAATGACGGGCGACCGGGTGCTCATGGTCAGCGGCACGGACGAGCACGGCACGCCGATCCAGGTGCAGGCGGACGCCGAGGGTCTCACCCCGCGCCAGCTCGCGGACAAGTACAACGGCGTGATCACCCGGGACCTGCAGGGGCTCGGCCTGTCCTACGACCTGTTCACGCGCACCACGACCACGAACCACTACGAGGTCACGCAGAACATCTTCCGGTCGCTGTACAAGAACGGGTACATCGTCTCGAAGACGCAGATGGGCGCGATCAGCCCGTCGACCGGCCGCACCCTGCCGGACCGCTACGTCGAGGGCACCTGCCCCATCTGCGGGTACGACGGCGCGCGCGGCGACCAGTGCGACAACTGCGGCAACCAGCTCGACCCCGCGGACCTGATCAACCCGAGGTCGCGCATCAACGGCGAGACGCCGAAGTTCGTCGAGACCGAGCACTTCTTCCTCGACCTGCCGGCGTTCTCGGAGTCGTTGGGGCAGTGGCTGTCCACGCGCACGGACTGGCGGCCGAACGTCCTCAAGTTCTCGGCGAACCTGATCGACGACCTCAAGCCCCGCGCCATCACCCGCGACCTGGACTGGGGCGTCCCGGTGCCGCTCGACGGGTGGTCGGACAATCCGCTCAAGCGCATCTACGTGTGGTTCGACGCGGTGATCGGCTACCTCTCGGCGTCGGTCGAGTGGGCGCGCCGCGGCCCGGACCCGGACGCCTGGAAGGAGTGGTGGACCGATCCCGCCGCCCAGGGCTACTACTTCATGGGCAAGGACAACATCACCTTCCACTCGGTGATGTGGCCGGCGATCCTGTTGGGGCACAACGGTCAGGGCGACCGTGGCGGCGAGCCCGGCACCTACGGCACGCTGAACCTGCCCAACGAGATCGTGTCGTCGGAGTACCTCACGATGAGCGGCTCGAAGTTCTCCACCTCGCGCGGCACCGTGATCTACGTGGGGGACTTCCTGCGCGAGTTCGGGCCGGACGCGCTGCGCTACTTCATCGCCGTCGCCGGGCCGGAGAACCAGGACACGGACTTCACCTGGGAGGAGTTCGTGCGGCGCACGAACTTCGAGCTGGCCAACGAGTGGGGCAACCTGGTGAACCGCTCGGTCTCCATGGCGCACAAGAACGTCGGGGCGATCCCGAAGCCGGTGGCGCCGCACGCGGACGACGCCGCGCTGCTCGCAATCTCCCGGGCGAGCTTCGACACCGTCGGGGACCTGTTGCGCCGCAACCGGTTCAAGCAGGCGATCAGCGAGGCCATGCGGGTCGTGGGTGCCGCCAACAAGTACATCTCCGATCAGGAGCCGTGGAAGCGCAAGGACGACCCGGACCGCCGGGACACGATCCTGCACACCGCGCTGCAGGTGGTGTCCGACGCGAACACGCTGCTCACCCCGTTCCTCCCGCACGCCTCGCAGCAGGTGCACGAGGCGCTGGGCGGCGAGGGTGTCTGGTCCGCGCAGCCGGAGCTCAAGTCCGTCGAGGACCTGGGCGACGGCCCGGACTACACGGTCCTGACCGGCGACTACACGGAGCAGCAGGCCGTGTGGGAGTCCCGTCCCATCGACGTGGGCAAGCCCCTGCGCAAGCCCAGCCCGCTGTTCGCCAAGCTCGACCCGAGCCTCGGCGAGGACGGCCCGGAGTGGGCCCCCATCCAGAAGTGAGCGCCACCCTGCTCGCGTCATGGATCCATAACGCGATTTCCGGTCCCCGATTCGCGCGTCATGGATCCATGACGCGTGGGTGGGGGAGGGTATGACGCGGCGGGAGCGGCCGGAGCCGCCCGAGCCGCTGGGTTCGCCCACTGTGGACGCGCACACCCATCTCGACGCGTGCGGGTGCACCGACGCGTCCGATGTGGCCGCGGCGATGGACCGGGCCGCCGCCGTCGGGGTCACCCGCGCGGTCACCGTCGCCGACGACCTCCCGGCCGCCCGCTGGGTCGTGCAGGCGGCGCACTGGGACGCCCGCGTGGTCGCCGCCGTCGCCCTGCACCCGACCCGCACCGCCGCCGTCACCGAGGACGATTTCGCCGAGATCGAGCGGCTCGCCGCCGATCCCCGCGTGGTGGCGGTCGGGGAGACCGGGCTGGACTACTACTGGGACTACTCGCCGCCCGAACCCCAGCAGGCCGCGTTCCGCTGGCACATCGACCTCGCCAAGCGGCTCGGCAAGCCGCTGATGATCCACGACCGGGACGCCCACGCGGACGTCCTGCGGATCCTGCGCGAGGAGGGCGCCCCGGAGACGGTGGTGTTCCACTGCTTCTCCGGCGACGCCGCGATGGCCCGGGAGTGTGCCGACGCCGGCTACGTGCTGTCCTTCGCCGGGCCCGTCACGTTCAAGAACTCCCGGGCGCTGCGGGAGGCCGCCGTGGTGCCGCCGGACGAGCTGGTGCTGGTCGAGACGGACGCGCCGTTCCTCACCCCGCACCCGAACCGGGGCCGCGCCAACGAGCCGTACTGCCTGCCGTGGACGGTGCGGGGGCTCGCGGAGCTCCGCGGGTCGGACGCGGACACGCTCGCGTCGGTCACGGAGCGCAACGCGGAGCGCGTGTTCGGCCTCTCGGGCCTACCGCCCGTCGATCCGCGTCCCGCATCCGGCGGAACGAGATCACGCTCGGCGTAGGGACGGCGCCGTTCGGCGCTGGCCGCGTGTCGTGAGCCGTCCCCGAACGTCGCAGCCCGTTACGGTTCCGTGATCGCCCAGCCGGGATGGGGCCGCTCCCCAGCATCGGCGGCGCGACGTGTGACCGTGTGCTCCCCGATGCACGGTCACCGTCGCGACGTCACCTCCTGCCCGGTCCGACGAGCGTCTGGATGCCAGTGGTCGACGTTTCTGCGCGCGCGCGACGCCGCGCGGTCCGAGTGCGCCTCGGACTGGAGCCCGTCGACCGGCCCGAGGCCGTCGACGGGGCTCCCGCGGGACCCTGGCTCGAGTACGACGAGGCCACCGACGACGCGTCGGACGAGGCCGCGGAGTACGTCCCGGGCTCCTGGTGGGAGGACGCCGAGGCGCAGCTCCGCGAGCAGGGGCCGGATCCGGCGCTCCCCGGTGAGCCCTTCACCGCGCCCCTGCCGGTCGTGCCGCGTGAGGTCCCGCGGGACCTCACGCGCACTGGGCTCGGGGCGGCACTCGACGGCGCGGCCTCCGGCCGGGCGGCCCTCGACCGGGCGTCGGCGAACCGTTGGGTGCTGGACCGGACCGGGCTGAACCCCGCAGGTCCGGTGGAGCGCCCGGCGCTCGACCCGCCGACGCTGGAGCCGGGCCGCTGGTTCGACGAGACCCCCACCGGTGACCTGCCGCGGATCACCGAGAACACCGGCCGGATCTCCGCCCCGGACGTCGCGGCTCCCGTCGTGGCCCTGCCCGCCGTGGACGAGCCGGAGACCGGCGCCCTTCCCGTCGTCCCGGCTGCTGCTCCCGCCCCGGCCCCGGTCGTCGACCTGGTGGAGCCGGAGACCGAGGCGATCCCGGTCCTCCCCGACGTCCCCGACGTTCCCGCGGGACTCGCCGGGCAGCCCGAGGCCGCCGAGTCGATCGCCGAGCCGGTCGCGAAGCCGGCCCGGCGGCTCCCCGAGCCCCGCAGGGCCACCACCCGCCGGTCCGGCGGCGTCGGCGGCCGGGCCCTCGTCCTCGCGGTGCTCCTCGTCCTGGTGGGCGGCAGCGCCTCCGCGCTCGCGATGGACAAGTCGATCACCGTGACCGTCGACGGGCACGACCGCACGCTGCACACCTTCGCGGGCGACGTGCAGGGCGTCCTCGCGGCCGCCGGCGTCTCGACCTCGCCGCAGGACCGCGTCGAGCCCGCTCCGGCGACCCGGCTGGCCAGCGGCGACCAGGTGATCGTCAACCGGGCCCGGATGCTGACGCTCACCGAGGGCGACCAGACCCGCAACGTCTGGACCACCGCGTCGTCGGTGCAGGACGCGCTCGCCGGCCTCGGCGTGAACGTCAAGCCGATCCAGATGTCGCTCGCGCCGGACACCGCCATCCCGATGAACGGGCTGGACGTGCGCATCGAGGTCACCCGCGCCGTCACGCTCACGGACGGCACCGGCGCCCCGCAACAGCTGACCACCAACGCCGGGACGGTTGCGGGCCTGCTCGCGGACAAGGGCATCTCGCTCGGCCCGAACGACGTGTCCGTGCCGAGCAGCGACACCCCCGTCACGGACGGCCTGGCCGTCCAGATCGTGCGCAACGGCGTCGGCGAGGTCGTCGAGGTCCGCAAGACCGACGCGCCGGTGCAGGAGATCGAGGACCCGGACCTGCCCCGTGGGCAGAAGCAGGTCGTGGACCCGGGCAAGCCCGGCGAGCAGACCGTGATCATGCGGGTGCACGTGCAGAACGGCCAGGAGGTCCGGCGGGAGCAGATCCGCGCCGGCGTCAGCACCCCGCCGAAGCCGAAGATCGTCAAGATCGGTACGAACGACACCAAGCCCGAGGTCCCGGCGATCTCCGACGGCGCGGTCTGGGACAAGCTCGCGCAGTGCGAGTCCGGCGGGAACTGGGCCATCAACACCGGCAACGGCTACTACGGCGGCATCCAGTTCGACGCCTCCACCTGGCGGGCCTACGGCGGCACGCAGTACGCGCCGCTGCCGCACCAGGCCACCCGGGAGCAGCAGATCGCGGTCGCGACCAAGATGCGGGACGCGCGGGGCGGCGGCTACGGCGCCTGGCCCGCCTGTGCGCGCAAGCTCGGCCTGCCGCGTTAGGTCAGGGCCGCGGCGAGGTCCCGCAGCAGCTGGTCCTCGCCGGTCACCTTGATCGCCCTCATGCCCAGCGCGGCGGCGGGCTTGCAGTTGATGCCCAGGTCGTCGAGGTAGACGCACTGCTCGGGCCGGACGCCCAGGCCGTCGCACGCCAGGCCGTAGATCCGCGGATCGGGCTTGCGCACGCCGACCTTGCTGCTCTCCACGACGTGGTCGAACCGTGCGATGACGTCCGCGATCGCCTGCGCCTTCGCGGCGGTGGCGGACATCTGGGCGCCGTGCCCGGTCGGCATGTTGTTGGTGATGCAGCCGAGCCGATAGCCGTCGGCGCGCAGCCGGTCGATCGCCTCGACCACGCGCGGCCGGAGGTCGCCGGAGAGCAGGGCGAGCACGTCCCGGCCGGGGAGCTCGTAGCCGAGGGCGCGGGCCTCCTCGGCGAACACGACGTCGAAGGTGTCCGCGTCGATCTCGGCCCGCTCGAACAGGGCCCAGGCGTTGCCGTCCGGGTTCAGGGTGTTGATCCGGCGGACGAGGTCGTGGGGCAGGCCGCGCTCGGCCTCCATCCGGTTGAAGGCCTCGAACGGCGACGTGGTGACCACGCCGCCGAAGTCGAAGATCACGGCCGTCCGCTCGTTCATGCATCCGTATTACCGGGTGCCGGGGGTGGCGTCGAGACCAGCGGGGATGATGTGGGCGTGAGCACGCCCGAAACCTCCCGCCTCCTCGGTCCCGCCGAGGTTCGGGCGCTGGCCGAGCGGTTCGGGATCCGCCCGACCAAGCGGCTCGGGCAGAACTTCGTGCACGACCCCAACACCGTCCGGCGGATCGTGAAGGCCGCCGATCTCACCCCGGACGACGTGGTGGTGGAGGTCGGGCCGGGCCTGGGCTCGCTCACGCTGGCCCTGCTGCCCGTGGCCGCGCACGTGCACGCGGTGGAGATCGACCCGGCGCTGGCCGCGGCCCTGCCCGGCACGGTGGCGGAGTTCGCGCCGGCGCTCACCGACCGGCTGACCGTCACCAACCTGGACGCGATGAAGGTCGCGAGCCTGGATCCCGCGCCCACCGCCGTCGTGGCCAACCTGCCGTACAACGTCGGCGTCCCGGTGCTGTTGAGCCTGCTCACGGCCCTGCCGAGCCTGGAGAAGGGGCTCGTGATGATGCAGCAGGAGGTCGTCGACCGCCTCGCCGCGGGGCCCGGGAGCAAGACCTACGGGGTGCCGAGCGTCAAGCTCGCCTGGTTCGCCGCCGCCCGCAAGGCAGGGCCGGTGCCGCGTGCGGTGTTCTGGCCGGTCCCGAACGTGGACTCCGGGCTGCTCGCCTTCACCCGCCGCGAACCACCACCGGGCGCGGACCGGGCCGCGGTGTTCGCGCTGGTCGACGCGGCCTTCGCGCAGCGGCGCAAGGCGCTGCGCCCGGCGTTGGCGGGCTGGGCGGGCTCCGCCGCGGCCGCCGAGGAGACCCTGCGCGCGGCCGGGGTGGACCCGATGGCGCGGGCGGAGACGATCGACGTCGGGGCGTTCGCGCGGATCGCGGCCGCGCGCCCGTAGACAACCCGGGCGGAAACTGTCGGGGGTCGGGCTTACGCTTTCGCGGCGAACCGAACCCGATGAGGTGACTCATGGCCGTCAGCGAGAGCGGCATCCGGACGGAGACGTCCACCCCCAGTCCCTGGCCCGCGCTCTGGGCGCTGGTGGTGGGCTTCTTCATGATCCTCATCGACATGACGATCGTGTCCATCGCCACGCCGGCCATCCAGGCGGACCTGGGCGCGAGCGTCGACTCCGTGGTGTGGGTGACCAGCGCGTACCTGCTGGCCTACGCCGTGCCGCTGCTGATCACCGGCCGGCTCGGGGACCGGTTCGGCCCGCTGCGGATCTACCTCGTCGGGCTCACGGTGTTCACCCTCGCCTCGCTGTGGTGCGGGCTGACCACGTCGATCGGGATGCTGGTCGCCGCCCGCGCGGTGCAGGGCCTCGGCGCCTCGATGATGACGCCGCAGACCATGGCCGTGATCACCCGGACGTTCCCGCCGAACAAGCGCGGCCAGGCGATGAGCCTGTGGGGCGCGGTCGCGGGCGTCGCCACGCTGGTGGGCCCGATCCTGGGCGGTGTCCTGGTCGACGGGCTCGGCTGGGAGTGGATCTTCTTCATCAACGTCCCCATCGGCGTGATCGCCTTCGTGCTGGCGCTGCGGCTCGTGCCGGCCCTGCCGACGCACGTGCGGCGGTTCGACTGGATCGGCGTGGGGCTGTCCGCGGTCGGCATGTTCCTGCTGGTCTTCGGCATCCAGGAGGGGCAGAGCTACGACTGGGCCGTCGGGGTGTGGGCGATGATCGCCGCCGGCGTCCTGGTGCTCGCCGCCTTCGTGTGGTGGCAGAAGCGCAACCGGGTCGAGCCGCTGATGTCCCTGTCGCTGTTCCGGGACCGCAACTTCAGCCTGTCCAACATCGCGATCACGACGGTCGGGTTCAGCGTGACCGCCATGTCCTTCCCGATCACCTTCTACTCGCAGGGCGTGCTCGGGCTCACCCCCACCCGCTCGGCGCTGCTGCTGATCCCGATGGCGGTGTTCTCCGGGATCCTGGCGCCCTTCGTCGGCCGGCTGACCGACCGGGCGCACCCCCGGTGGATCGCGGGCTTCGGCCTGCTCGCGTGGGCCGTGTCCCTGGTGTGGCTGGCCGCCGTGATGAAGCCGAGTGCCGCGATCTGGACCCTCGAGCTGCCGATCGCGCTGCTCGGCATCGGCAGCGCGTTCGTCTGGGGCCCGCTGGCGACCACGGCCAACCGCAACTTGCCGCCCCAGCAGGCGGGCGGGGGCGCCGGCATCTACAACACCACCCGCCAGATTGGTGCGGTACTGGGCAGCGCCGGGATCGCGGTGCTCATGCAGTCGCGGATCACCGCGGAGCTCGGGGGAGGGGCCGGCGCACCGGCCGGGGAGACCATCTCGTCCATCCCGCCCGCGCTGCACGGCCAGTTCACCACCGCGATGTCGCAGGCCTTGCTGCTGCCCGCGGGGGTGCTGCTCATCGGGTTCGTGGCGGCCCTCACCTTCACCGTGAGTCTGAGGCCCGATCGCGGTCAGTAGGGTTGGGTGGTGCTCTCCGCCGTCCGGCCCCCGGTCACCGTCCGCGTGCCCGCCAAGATCAACCTCCATCTGGCGGTCGGCGGCGTGCGCCCGGACGGCTTCCACGACCTGGTCACGGTCTTCCACGCGGTGAGCCTGTTCGACGAGGTGGCGGTGTCGGCCTCGGACGAGCCGGGGCTGGAGGTGCACGGCGAGGGCGTCTCCGAGGTGCCCGTCGACGACACCAACCTGGCCTGGCGCGCCGTCGACCTGCTGGCCCGGCACTCCGGCCACGATCCGGACGTCCGGGTGGTGCTGCGCAAGGGGATCCCGGTCGCGGGCGGGATGGCCGGCGGCAGCGCCGACGCCGCGGGCACGTTGGTCGCGCTGTCCACGCTGTGGAAGCTCGACCTCTCCCGGGACGAGCTCGGCGAGATGGCCGCGCAGCTGGGCAGCGACGTCACGTTCGCGCTCCACGGCGGCACGGCGCTGGGCACGGGCCGGGGCGAGCAGATCGTCCCGGTGCTCTCCCGGCACCCGCTGCACTGGGTGATCGCGCTGGCCCGCCGCGGGCTGTCCACCCCCACCGTCTTCGGCGAGCTCGACCGGCTGCGGGGAGACGAGGAGCCGCCCGAGCGGCCCGTCGAGCCGGTGCTCGGCGCGCTCGCCCAGGGCGATCCGCGCCAGCTCGCGCTGTCGCTGGGCAACGACCTGCAGGCCGCCGCCGTGAGCCTCGCGCCGGACCTCCGCCGCACCCTGCGCGCCGGGGTCAACGCCGGGGCGCTCGCCGGGATCGTCTCCGGATCGGGGCCGACCTGCGCGTTCCTCTGCCCGGACGCGGAGTCCGCGGTCGAGGTCGCGGCCGAGCTCGCCGGCGTCGGCGTCTGCCGAACGGTCCGGGTGGCCCACGGCCCGGTCCCCGGCGCGCGGGTGGTCGACGCGGACGAACCGCCACCCGCGCCACCGGCGCCCGGTGGATCCTCCTGGCCCCCTGCCCGAGCATGAAGGTGGAGTCCTGATGGCCGGCCAGAACCTCGTCAACCTCGAGAGCGTCACCGCGCACGTGCCGGGGGACGCGTCGCGCGTACTGCTCGACGCCGTGTCGCTCGGTGTGGAGCGCGGCGAGCGCGTCGGCGTCGTGGGGCTCAACGGTGGCGGCAAGACCACGCTGCTGGAGGTGCTGTCCGGGCGCCGCGCGCCGAACGACGGCCGCGTCTCCCGCCTCGGCGGCCTGAAGCTCGCCTACCTCACGCAGGGGGACGACTTCCCGCCCGGCTCCACGGTGCGCGACATCGTGCTCGCCCACTACGAGGCGGACCACGAGTGGGCGTCGGACGCGAAGGCGCGGGACGTGTTGGGCGGCTTGGGCATCCGGGACCTGGAGCGGTCGACGGACGGGCTGTCCGGCGGGGAGAAGCGCCGGGTCGCGCTGGCCCGCGCGCTGCTCGGCGAGCCCGATCTCGTGGTGCTCGACGAGCCCACGAACCATCTCGACATCGAGGGCGTCACCTGGCTCGCGGAGCACCTGATCGCCCGGCGCTGCGGCGTCGTGGTCGTCACGCACGACCGCTGGTTCCTCGACTCCGTCTGCACCCGGACCTGGGAGGTCGCGAACGGGCAGGTGGAGAGCTACCTCGGCGGCTACCAGGACTGGGTGTACGCCCGCGCGGAGCGCACCAAGCAGGCCGACGCGGCGGAGGCCCGTCGTCGGAACCTGGCGCGCAAGGAGCTGGCCTGGCTGCGCCGCGGGCCGCCCGCCCGGACGTCGAAGCCCCGGTACCGGATCGAGGCCGCAGAGGCCCTGATCGCGGACGTGCCGCCGCCGCGGAACTCCGTCGAGCTGTTGAACTTCGCCACGAACCGGTTGGGCCGCACCGTCCTGGAGCTCGAGGACGCGACCGTCACGATCGCGGACCGCACGCTGCTGGACCACCAGACCTGGCGGCTCGGCCCGGGCGACCGGATCGGGATCGTCGGGGTGAACGGTTCCGGGAAGACCACGCTGCTGCGGGCTCTGACCGGCGAGCGCCCGCTCGACGGTGGGAAGCGCGTGCAGGGCACCACGGTGCAGCTCGCGCAGCTGACCCAGGACCTGGTGGACCTCCCCAAGGACATGCGCGTCCTGGAGGCGGTCGAGGCCGTGGCCAAGTACGTGCGGTTCGGCAAGGAGGAGATGACGGCCTCGCAGGTCGCCGAGCGCCTCGGCTTCCCGCCCGCGCGGCAGTGGACTCCCGTCGGCCGGCTCTCGGGTGGCGAGCGCCGCCGGCTGCAGCTCACCCGGCTGCTCATGGCCGAGCCGAACGTCCTGCTGCTCGACGAGCCGACGAACGATCTCGACGTCGACACCCTCACCAACCTCGAGGACCTGCTCGACGGCTGGCCGGGCACGCTGATCGTGGTCAGCCACGACCGGTACCTCACGGAGCGGGTGTGCGACACGGTTGTCGCGCTCTTCGGCGACGGCAGGATCACGCACCTGCCCGGCGGGATCGAGGAGTACCTGCGCCGCCGGGCGGCCGCGGGCGTGGACACCAGCGCGCCGCAGGTCGGCCCGGCCCCGAAGACGGTCAGCGCGGCCGACCAGCGGGCCGCCCAGAAGGAGGCGTCCCGCCTCGAGCGGAAGATGACGCAGCTGACCAAGCGCGCCGAGCAGCTGCACGCCAAGCTCCTCGAGGCCGCGACCGACCCGGCGAAGCTGATGGAGCTGGGCGCCGAGCTGAAGAGCGTCGAGGCCGAACAGGGAACCGTCGAACTGGAGTGGCTCGAGGCGGCCCAACGCGCCGAGGCCTGACCCCGAGTTGGGGGTCGGTGACAGCGCTCTGACAGGGGGCGCACAGGGATGACAGGGCGCTGTCAGCCCGATGGCAGCGGGGGCCTGCAGTCTCGGCAGCATGAACGACACCGTCATCCGGGTCGAGGGTCTGGTGAAGACCTTCGGCTCCACGACCGCGCTGGCCGGGATCGACCTGGCCGTCCGCCGGGGATCCGTCCTCGGCCTGCTGGGGCCCAACGGCTCCGGCAAGACCACCACCGTCCGCATCCTCGCGACCCTGCTCCGCCCCGACGGCGGGAAGGCCGAGGTGCTGGGGCACGACGTCGTCTCCGACGCGTCCTCGGTCCGCGGCCTGATCGGGCTGACCGGCCAGTACGCCGCCGTCGACGACGCCCTGACCGGCATCGAGAACCTGCGGCTGATCGCCCGGCTCCTCGACCTCTCGCGCCGCGACGCCAAGGCCCGCGCCGACGAGCTGATCGAGCGCTTCGGCCTCGCCGAGGCGGCGTCGCGCCGGGTCAAGACCTACTCCGGCGGCATGCGGCGCCGGCTCGACCTGGCGGCGAGCCTCGTCGGGCGCCCCGAGGTGCTGTTCCTCGACGAGCCGACCACCGGCCTGGACCCGCGGCACCGCAACGAGGTGTGGGAGCAGGTCCGCGAGCTCGCCGCCGAGGGCACCACCGTGCTGCTCACCACGCAGTACCTCGAGGAGGCCGACCAGCTCGCCGAGGACCTGACCGTCCTCGACCACGGCCGGATCATCGCCTCGGGGACCCCGGCGTCGCTGAAGGCCGAGATCGGCGGGCAGCTGCTGCACGTCCGGCCGCTGCACCGGACCGATGTCGCCGCCGTCGCGACCCTGCTCACCCAGTTCACGGCCGAGGCCCCGGCGATCGACCCGACCGGCGAGCTGACCGTCGCCGGCGATCCCCTGCTGCTCAACGGCCTGGGCAATGGGCTGGTCGAGGCCGGCATCCCCGTCGCCGAGCTCGGGCTGCGCCTGCCCAGCCTCGACGACGTCTTCCTCACCCTCACCGGCCGCCCCGCAGAAGAAGAGGAGGTCGCGGCATGACCGCCACCACCACGACCACCGCTCCCGCCCCCAGCTCCCTGCCCGAACCCGCTCCGAGAACCGGAGCCAGGCACGGGCCGTCGACCCTGCGCCACGGCCTCACGCTGGCCTGGCGCGGCATCGTCAAGACGATCCACTCGCCCGAGGCCCTGATCGACGTCACCCTGCAGCCGGTCATCTTCCTGCTGCTGTTCGTGTACGTATTCGGCGGCGCGATCGCCGGCGACACCTCCGCCTACCTGCAGTTCGCGCTGCCCGGCGTGCTCGTGCAGACCGTCATCTTCGCCTCGGCGGGCACCGGCACCGGGCTGGCCGACGACCTGCACACCGGCATCTTCGACCGCTTCCGCAGCCTCCCGATCTCCCGGTCGGCCCCGCTGATCGGCGCGATCGGCGCGGACATCTCCCGCTACGCCACCTCCGGGCTGATCATGCTCGGCTTCGGCGCGATCCTGGGTTTCCGGACGTCGGCGGGTCCGCTCGCCATCGTCGCCTCGCTGCTGCTGGTGATGGCCTTCGCGTTCGCCCTCTGCTGGGTGTTCACGGCGCTGGCGATGGTCGTCAAGGAGCCCCGTTCGGTGCAGGGCATCGGCGCGATGATCTCGCTGCCGCTGACCTTCGGCAGCAACGTGTTCGTGCCGGCCAGCACCATGCCGGGCTGGCTGCGGGGCTGGGTCAACATCAACCCCGTCTCGAAGACGGCCGACGCCGTGCGCGGGCTGCTGCTCGGCGGCCCGGTCGCGGGCCCGGCGCTGACGGCGTTGATCTCCGCCGCGGTGATCACGCTGGTCTTCGCCCCGCTCGCCGTGTTCCTGTACCGCCGCCGGACCTAGGAGGAGGTGGGGGCCGGCGGCGGGCGGTGGACGCCACCGGCGCCCCGCACGGAGTACCCGCACTCGTCCGTCTGCATACCGGCCGCGCCCGTCACCCGACGGGCGCGGCCCCGTGCGTCACGGCGTCGAGCAGCCAGTCGAGCTCCGCGGCCCGGCGGTCCCGGTCCGGCCGCGCGGGCAGCGCACCGACCGTCTCCACGGTGCTGACGACGTCCGGGTTCCCCAGGTCGAGGGTCCCCCGCCGGTCCTCGGCGACGGCCAGGGCGCGCGCCGCCCCCGGCACGTCGCCGGTGAGGAGCAGGTAGCGGGCCGCGACCTCCGCGACCGCCCCGATGACCGGGCCGTCGCGGCTCTCGCCGGCGAACCGCACCGCGTCCATCAGGTACTTCGACGCCGCGGCCGGGTCGCCGGCGTCGAGCTCGACCTGGGCCTGCTGCACCAGGCAGAACGCCTTGCGTTGCGGGATCGCCATCCCGCCGCCGCGCACCGGGTCCACCCGGGACAGCCGCCGCCGGGCCGCGTCGAGGTCGCCCTCGCGCCGCTCCAGCTCCGCCAGCGACACGTGCACCATCTCGACGGACTCGAAGGTTCCCTCGCGCACCATCCCGAGCGCCTCGGTGAGGAGCTTGCGGGCCAGCGCCAGGTCGCCGAGGCGCATCGCGAGGCCGCCGCGCTGGATCATGAACTGGGGCAGGTCGTCGTCGTTGGCGAGCTCGGTGGCCAGGGCGATGGCCTCCTCGTAGGCGGTGATCGCGGCCTCGGAGTTGCCCCCGAGGGCCTCCAGCTCGCCGAGTGAGTTCAGGGCGACGCCGAGGCCGAAGCGGTCGCCGAGCGTCGAGAACAGCGCGTGGGCCCGGCGCAGGTGGCTGCGCTGCGCCTCGATCTCGCCCAGGTTCTCGGCGATCGCGCTGCGCACCTGCAGGGCGAAGGCCCGCACCCAGGGATCCGGGTGGTGCTCGGACACGTCGACCATCGGGCCGTCGTTCTCCACGGTGAAGGCCTCGCTGACCGGCCCGATCAGCTCCAGGATCGGATGACGCGGCCGCGGGAGCGTCTCGGCGAGCTCGAGGGCGGCCGCGACGTGCCGGATCGCGTCCTCGACGCTCCCGCGCCCGACGGCTTCGAGGGCCCGGAACGCGGTGACCCTCGCCAGCGGGTCCCGCGGCGCCGGTCCCTCCAGGCGTGCGACCTCGCGGATCCACGTCACGGACTCGTCGACGGCCCCGCGGATCAGCCAGGACCAGAACATCCCGGCCGCGACCCGGTAGGCGGTGTCGACGTCCTCCTCGGTGATCGCGCGGCGCAGGGCGCCGGTGATGTTGCCGGCCTCGGCCCGCAGGACGCCCACCGCCCGCAGCTGGTCTACCGTCCTCAGCTTCGGCTCGGCCTCCTCCACCAGCGCGACGACCCAGGCGGCATGCGCGGCGACCGTCGCCGCCCGCTCGCCGGACTCCGCGAGCCGCTCGGTCGCGTACTCGCGGATCGTCTCCAGCATCCGGTAGCGGGTGGGCGCGCCGTCCGGCTGGGGGACGGCGACCACGAGCGACTTGTCGACGAGCCCGGTGAGCAGCTCGAACACGTCCAGGTCACCCGCGCCGCACACCTCCTCGGCCGCGGCGAGGGTGGCGCCGCCGGAGAACGTGGCGAGCCGGCGGGCGATCGCGCGTTCGCCCTCGTCGAGCAGGTCCCAGCTCCAGTCGACGACCGCGCGCAGGGTCTGATGTCGCGGCAGGACGGTGCGGGCACCCGTGGTGAGCAGCCGGAACCGGTCGTCGAGCCGGGCGAGGATCTCCTCGGGCGAGAGCGTGCGCAGCCGGGCGGCGGCGAGCTCGATCGGCAGCGGCTGGCCGTCGAGGCGGCGACAGATCTCGCGCAGGACCTCGTCGTCCGACGTGAAGGTGGGATCGACGGCCACCGCGCGGTCCGTGAACAACCGCACGGCGGCGACGTCGTCGAGTGCCTGGACGGGATGAAGCCGCTCGCCGGGCACGGACAGCGGCTCGCGGCTGGTGGCGATCACCCGCAGGTGGGGGCAGCGGTCCAGCAGGGTCGCGGCGAGCGTGGCGGCGGCGTCGATCAGGTGCTCGCAGTTGTCCAGCACGACCAGCAGCTCGCGCCGCCCGATCGCACCGGCGAGGCGTTCGGTCCCGTCCTGGACCCGGTCCTCGGTGCGGATCAGCAGCTCCGGCGTGCCGACGGCCGCGAGCACGGTGTCCGCGAGCTGCTCGGCGCCCGTGAGGGGCGCCAGCTCGGCGACGACGACCGGGTACCGCACCTCGCCGACGGCCTCGCGGGCGAGCCGGGTCTTCCCCGCCCCTCCTGGGCCGACCAGGGTGACCAGTCGGGCGTCGTCCACGGCCTGGCGGAGCCGGGTGACGTCCGCGTCCCGGCCCACGAAGCTGGTCAACGAGTGCGGTGCGCCCGCGCGGGCCGGGCGCGCGGGGGCGGTGCGCAGGACGTCGAGCCGCGCGGTTTGCAGCTCCTCGCCGGGATCCACGCCCAGCTCGTCGACCAGCCGGTCCCGGGTCCGGTCCAGGACGGCCAGCGCGTCCGCCTGCCGGCCCGCGGCGTGCAGGCTCCGGGCGAGCGCCGCGGCGGCGTTCTCGTTGAGGGGCTGCTCGTCGAGCAGGGCCGTGAGCGGGCCGATCGGGCCGGTCCGGCCGGCGGCGAGGTCGAGCTCGGCCGCGCGCACGATCGCGCCGGACCGCTGGTCGGTGAGCCGCGCCGCCGCGGCGTCGGCGAAGGGCAGCCGCCGGACGTCGGACAGAGCGGGCCCGCGCCACAGCGCCAGCGCCTCGCCGACCAGCCGGCGGGCGGTCGTGGGATCGGCCGCGCGGGCCTCGGCGAGCCGGCGCTCGGCGCAGACGGCGTCGACGTCGTCCGGGGCGACCTGGAGCCGGTACCCGCCGGGCACGGTGGCCACGAGCTCAGGCCCGAGCGCCCGGCGCAGCCGCGAGACCAGGGACTGCAGCGCGTTGCCCGCGCCGTCGGGTGGCTCGTCGCCCCACAGGTCGTCGACCAGGGTGTCCGCGGGCACGGTCCGGCCGGGGCTCAGGGCGAGCCGCGCCAGCAGGCCGCGCAGGCGCAGGCCGGTGGGCGCGACGTCGGCCCCGGTGGCATCCCACGCCGCCACCGGTCCCAGCACGCCGATCCGCATCGGTCCAGTCTGCCGTGTCGCGACGGAACCATCCACCGATATATCGTCACATATCGGTGACGCGCAGCTCCTCGAGGAAGAACGCCTCGGCCCGGACACCGGTCGCGAACATCGACAGCGACAGGCTCTCGTCGATCCCGTGCCAGCGGCTCGACGGGTCCCCGACCCCCGTGACCAGCACCGCGGCACCGGGGAAGGTCCGGGCGAACTCGGCGATGAAGGGGATCGAGCCGCCGATCCCGGTCTCGACGGTGGTGTTCCCGTAGGCCTCCGTGAACGCGCGCCGGGCGGCGTCGTAGGCGCTGCCGGTGGCGTCGAGTGCGACGGGTTCGGCCACCCCGCTGCCCGGCGTGATGTCGACCTTCGCACCCCACGGCACGTGCGCGCGCAGGTGCGCGGACAGCTTCTCGCGGGCGCCGAGGGTGTCCTCGCCGGGGGCGAGCCGCATGCTGACCATCGCGCGGGCCTTCGGGAGCAGCACGTTCGCGGACTCGGCGACCGACGGCGCGTCGATCCCGAGGACGGCGATCGCGGGCTTGTGCCACACGCGCTCGGCCAGCGTGCCGGTGCCCAGCAGCTCCGCGCCCTCGACGAGCCCGGCCTCCGCGCGGAAGGCCTCCTCGGGCATCGTCACCGCGGCCGCGTCGGTGCCCTCGTTGCGCTGCAGGCCGTCGACAGCGACCTCGCCCTTCTCGTCGTGCAGGCTGGCCAGGGCATGGGTGAGCGCGGTGAGCGCGTCCCCGACCGGGCCGCCGAACACGCCGGAGTGCAGCGGGCGCTCGAGCAGCGACACCTCGACGACCACGTCCACCAGCCCGCGCAGGCTCGTGGTCAACGCGGGGACGTCGACGGCCGGGTTGGCGGAGTCCGCGATCACGATGACGTCCGCGGCGAGCAGCTCGTGATGCTCGGCCAGCAGCGCCGGCAGGGTGGGGGAGCCGGACTCCTCCTCGCCCTCGACGAACAGCGTGACGCCGACCGGCGGCCTCCCCTCGTAGGCGCGCAGCACCGCGAGGTGGGTCATCACGCCGGCCTTGTCGTCCGCGGCGCCGCGGCCGTAGAGCCGGCCGTCGCGCCCGGTGGGCTCGAACGGCGGGCTGGTCCACTGCTCGTCCCCACCCGTGGGCTGGACGTCGTGGTGCGCGTAGAGCAGCACGGTCGGCTGACCCTCGGGCGCGGGCCACTGCGCGACGACGGCGGGCGCCCCACCATCCGCCCGGATGATCTGCACGGACGCGGGGTTCAGCGCCCCGGCGAGCTCGGCCACGGCGGCGGCACTCGCCTCGGTGTCCGCGGCGTGCGCCGGATCGGCCCAGATGCTGGGGATCCGCACCAGCCGCTCGAGGTCGGCGCGGGCGCCCGGGATCACGGCCTCGACGGCCGCGGCGATCGAGTCACGGGAGGAGGTCACGGCCGCCACCGTACTCCCGGACGCCCGCCCCCGATCCCGGCGAGCCGCCCGCCCTCACCCCCGCGAGTCGGCACTATCGGTAGGCCGAAACACACATCTGCGACGTCGCCGGCGTCACATTCAGCCTCCGGAAAGTGCCGACTCGCGGGCCTGAAAGTGCCGACTCGCGGGGTGATCGTGCGGTCTGCGTAGGGTGGCGGTATGTCCCGGTTCCTCGCGACGCTGCTGGAATCCGTCACCACCGCCCGCGGCATGTCGACGGGCGATCCGACCGCGCCGGAGCACCACACCTGGGCGGAGGTGCACGAGAGGGCCCGCGGGTTCGCCGACGCGCTCCGTCGCCCGGACGGGGCCGTGCCGGGGCTCCGCCCGGGGGACGCGGTCGGGGTGCTCGCCGGGGCGCCCGCCTCGATCGCCCCGCTGGCGCAGGGCGTGTGGCTCACCGGGGCCAGCGTGACGATGCTGCACCAGCCGACCGCGCGCACCGACCTGATGCACTGGGCCGAGGAGACCGTCACGGTCCTCGGCATGATCGACGCCCGGATGGTGCTCCTCGGTGCCCCCTTCGACGGTCTCGCACCGGTGCTCACCGAGCGCGGCATCCCGTTCCGGATCGTCGAACAGCTCGCCGGCGATCCCGCGGCGGTGACCGCGGACGCGAGCGTGGCGGGCGAGGACGACACCGCGTTGCTGCAGCTCACGAGCGGATCGACCGCCGAGCCCAAGGCCGTGCGAATCACCCACGGCAACCTGCACGCGAACATCACCGCGATGCGCGAGGCGGCTCGCCTGGTGGTCGGGCAGGACGTGATGATCTCGTGGCTGCCGCTCTTCCACGACATGGGCATGGTCGGCTTCCTGACCATCCCGATGGTCTCCGGGCTGGAGTGCGTGATCGTCACGCCGCTGGACTTCCTGTCCCGCCCACTGGTCTGGGCCGAGCTGATCAGCCGGCACGGCGGGACCGTCACGGCCGCACCCAACTTCGCCTACGCCGTCCTCGCCCGGCAGCTCGCGCGCGCCACGGATCTCGACCTGTCCACGCTGCGCATCGCTTTGAACGGCGCCGAGCCCGTCGATCCCGTTGCGGTGCAGTCCTTTCTCGACGCCGGAGCCCAGTTCGGGCTGCGCCCCGAGTCCGTCCTCTGTGCCTACGGCATGGCCGAGACGGCGCTCGGCGTGGCGTTCGCGCCGGTCGAGACCGGACTGGCCGTGGACGACATCGACCCGGACGAGCTGGAGTCCGGCCGCCGCGCCGTCCCCGGTTCCGGCCGGTCCTTCCCGCTGCTCGGCCCGCCGCTGCCGGGCATCGAGGCCCGGATCGTCGGCGACGACGGCCAGGTGCTCGGGATGCGCGGGGTGGGCGCGATCCAGCTGCGCGGCGAGTCCGTGACGCCCGGCTACCTCACCGTCGACGGCCCGGTGTCCACACAGGACGCGGACGGCTGGTTCGACACCGGCGACGAGGGCTACCTGGTGGAGGACGGCCAGGTGGTGGTGTGCGGGCGCACCAAGGACGTGATCATCATGGGCGGCCGCAACATCTACCCGACGGACATCGAGCGGGCCGCCGCGGAGGCCGACGGGGTGCGCGCGGGCAACGCCGTCGCCGTCCGGCTGATGGCGGGGCAGCGGCAGCGGCGCGAGTCGTTCGCGGTGGCCGTCGAGTCCCGCAAGGCCGACGACGAGGCGGAGGCCGCGGTGATCCGCAAGGACGTGACCAGCCGGGTCGTCTCGGCGGTCGGGGTCCGGCCGGCCAGGGTCGAGGTGTTCCCACCCGGCACCCTCCCGAAGACCCCTTCGGGCAAGCTCCGCCGCGCCGCCACCGCGGCCCTCCTGCAGACCTGAGCGAACGGCACCGTCGCTCATACCTGGTGAGCCGGCGCGCCGCTCGCTCACACCGGCCCCGAATGCACGAACGGCACTCTCGCTCAGTAGGTGTGAGCGAGAGTGCCGTTCGCCGGGTCAGCCGGAGAGGGCGTGGAAGCGGTTCTGGGTCGGTTCGAGGCCCACGTCCAGGAGCGCCTCGGTGGCGTCCGCGGCCAGGTCGATCCCGAACTCCAGCTCCTTGCGCTCCGCGCCCGAGAAGTTCTTGAGCACGTAGTCCGCGGGATCCTGACGGCCGGGCGGGCGGCCGATGCCGAAGCGGACCCGCAGGTACTCCTTGCTGCCGAGCGAGCGGGTGATCGAGCGCAGGCCGTTGTGCCCGCCCTCGCCCCCGCCCCGCTTCAGCCGGATCACGCCGAAGCCGAGGTCCAGGTCGTCGTGGGCGACGATCAGGTCCTCGACCGGGACCGAGAAGTACCGGACGAGCCCGGCGACGGGGCCGCCGGACTCGTTCATGTACGTGCGGGGCTTGGCCAGCACGATCTTGCGGCCGGCGAGCCGGCCCTCGGCGATCTCGGAGTTGGACCGCTTGTGCAGCGAGAACCGGGCCCCGGCCCGCGCCGCCAGCAGCTCGACGACGCCGAACCCGATGTTGTGCCGGGTGTCGGCGTAGCCGGGCCCGGGATTGCCGAGCCCGACCACGAGGGCGGTCCCGGCACCCGGTGCCATCGGTCAGTCCTCGGAGGAGGTCTCCGCCTCGGCGGCGGGCTCCTCGGCGCTCTCCGGGGCGTCCTCGACCACACCGGCGCCCTCGGCGTCCTCGGTGGCCTCGATGTCGGCCTCGGTCGGGGCCGGGACGACGTTGGCGACCAGGTACTCCGGCTCCGTGCGCAGCTCGACGCCCTCGGGGAGGACGACGTCGCTCGCGAGGATCTGGGTGCCGATCGCGATGCCCTCGACGGAGACGACCACGTTCTCGGGGATGTTCAGCGCATCCGCCTCGACCTCGATCGTGTTGAGCTCCTGGGTGACCAGCGAGCCCGGCTGGGCGTCGCCCTCGACGATCACCTGGATCTCGACGACGACCTTCTCGCCGCGGCGGATCACCAGCAGGTCCACGTGCTCCACGTACGGGCGCAGCGGGTGGAAGGTGACGGTCTTGGTCAGCGCGAGCTGCGGCTTGCCGGCGATGTCGATCTCGAGGATCGCGTTGCGGCCCTGCTCACGGACGACGGCGGCGAACTCGAGCGACGGCAGCGAGAGGTGCTGCGGGTCGGTGCCGTGCCCGTACAGGACGGCGGGGATCTTGCCCGCGCGGCGGGTGCGGCGCGCGGCGCCCTTGCCGAACTCGGTCCGGGTCTCGGCGGCGATCTTGGACTGGGCCACGGTGGGTCTCTCTCCTCGGAACTGCGGTTTCCCTGCGCGCGGCGAGGAGGCAGCCGGGAGGGCCGTCCTGCGTCGATGACGGCGGGCCAGTCGTGCACCCGCCCTCGCCGCGGAATGGTCCAAGGGTACGCGAGCCCCCGGGCCTGGCCGCGCCGGGTCCGTTCAGCCGGTGCCCGGCCGGACGACGAGCACCTCGCACGCCGCCCGCCGCACCACCTCGCCCGCGACGGTCCCGAGCAGCCGGTCCGCGATGCTCGTGTCCCGCAGCGCCCCGACGACGATGAGGTCCGCCGCCCGCTCCCGCGCCGTCTCCAGCAGCGCGGCCGCCGGCTCGCCCTCGACCAGCAGCGCCGCGGTGACCGTCGCCCGTTGTTCCCGGGCCACCTCCACGGCTGCCGCGACGGCCTCGTCGGCCGCGCCCCGGCCCGTCACCAACCCGATGCGGGTGTCCCCGCCCAGGGTGGCGACGTTGCGGGCCTCCTGCCGCCGGCTCAGCTCGCCGTACGCGCAGACGACCACCAGGCCGGCGCCGTCGTGCACGGCGATCCGGGCGGCCCGGGCCACCGTCGGGGCCGCCAGCAGCGAGCCGTCGGTGCCGACGACGATCGTGCGGTAGTCGCCCGTCATGACGTGGCCCCGGCGGGCATCTCGAGGACGGCGTCGACGTCCCGGACTATGCGGGGCTCCCGAATCCAGAGCATCGCCACGGCGGCGAGCCCCAGGAAGATCGCGGAGAAGGTGATGGCGTTGTTCGGGTCGTCGCCCAGCACGTGCTTGAAGATCGGCCCGAAGGTGAGCGTCTGGATGAGCATCGGGACGACGATCATCATGTTGATGATGCCCATGTAGACGCCGTAGCGCGACGACGGGATCATGCGCACGGCCATGATGTACGGCACCCCCATGATCGACGCCCACGCGATGCCGAGCCCGATGATCGGGATGAACAGCAGGTACTTGTTCGTCAGGTGCGGGAAGATCAGCAGCCCGACGGTGGCGCAGAGCAGCGCGCCGATGTGCACCCACTTGGCCCCGCGCCGGCGAGCGATCGCCACCAGCGGGAACGCCACCAGGAACGTGACGATGTTGTACCAGCCGTTGACCAGGCCGGTCCACGACACGGCCTCGTCGTAGCCCGGGTCCTCCGAGGTCACGTTATAGATCGACTTCGCGATGGACAGCGAGATGTACTGCCAGTAGCAGGCCATGGCGTACCACTGGAAGAGGTAGACCAACGCGAGCTTGCGCAGCTCCGGCGGCATCTCGACGATCGCTTCCCAGATCTCCTTGAGCGCCCCGCCCCGCTCGGTCTTCTTCGCCCGCAACCGGGCCAGCTCCTCGTCGCTCGGCGGCAGCTCCTTGGTGCTGATCACCGAGACGAGCACCGTGCCGATCGAGCAGATCGCGCCGAGGATGAACGAGCCGACGACCCAGTACGGGATGCCGGCGGTGGTGGCGCCGGTGATCAGCGTCTGGAAGACGAACAGTGAGATGTTGGCGAGGGTGATGCCGAGCCCGGTGAAGAAGCTCTGCGCCAGGAAGCCCTTGGCCAGCTGCGAGGGCGGCAGGCGGTCGGCGATGAACGCCCGGTAGGGCTCCATCGCGGTGTTGTTGCTGGCATCGAGCAGCCACATCAGCAGCACGGCCATCCAGACCGCCGCCACGAACGGGAAGAAGAACAGGCAGATGCTGCAGCCGATCGCGCCGACCAGGAAGAACGGCTTGCGGCGGCCGAACCGCGAGCTCCAGGTCCGGTCGGACATCGCGCCGATCAGCGGCTGGATCAGCAGGCCGGTGATCGGGCCCGCCAGGTTGAGCAGCGGCAGGCTGTCCGGGCTGGCCCCGAGGAAGCTGTAGATCGGGTTGACCGCGGTCTGCTGCATCCCGAAGCTGTACTGGATCCCGAAGAACCCCAGGTTCATCAGCAGGATCTGCCGCATGTTCATCAGCGGCTTCTCGCGCACGACGGCGGCGTGCACGACCGCCGCCTTGATCTCGGCGGTGTTCATGCGCTCGTCCTCGTCATGAAGTCCTGCAGCCGTTCGAGCTCGAGCTCCCAGCCCCGCGAGTGGTAGCCGGCGACCTCCGCGTCGTAGGGGCCCTGGATGATCCGGACCAGCGTTCCCTCGCGGCCCATCCTCGTGAACTCCACACGCAGCTCCAGGGGCTGATCGGGGTCGATGCCGGGATCGCCGGTGATCCGCTGGCGGGCCACGAAGACGTCCGGCTCGAACCATTCGGTGAACACCGCGTCCGTGGTGACCCGGGTCGACGGGTCGTTGTCCCGGACCTTGACGTGGTGGTGGCGCCCCCCGAGCTGCAGCTCGGAGGTCACCGACTCCTGTTCGACGTGCCAGCCCGGGCTGCCGCGCCACGCGGCCATCTCCGCGGGCTCGGTCCAGGCGCGGAAGACCTCCGGTCGCGGGAAGTCGAACTGTCTCTCGACGATGACCATGACGTTCGCGGTCACGAGCTGCCTCCGCCCCTTTGCGGGTGTGACCCCATTCACTTTTACGCTTAAGCTCGGGACGATCCTCGTCGGAGTGAGGACCGTCAAGCTGAAGTTGCGCGGCGATACGGTGGTGCTGTGGAAGGATCCGGACAAATCCGGCGTTCGCGACCGACCCTGCAGGACGTCGGCCGGCTGGCCGGCGTGTCCGGGGCAGCGGCCTCGTACGTGCTCAACGGGCGGCCGGGCGTCGCGCCGGACACCGCGCGCCGGGTCCGGGAGGCCGCCGCCGAGCTGGGCTACCGCCCGAACAGCGCCGCCCGGGCGCTGCGTTCGGACCGCAACGGGATCATCGGGCTCGTCCTGGGGGAGGTCCCGCGCACCCCGCCGCCGGTCGGGACCATGGCCGGGGCGCACGCCGAGGCGCAGGCCCTCGGCCAGTCGTTGCTGGTCACGAACGCGTACGGGACCCGCGGTGGCTTCCGGCTCGCGTTCGACGAGCTGCTCGGGCGGCAGGTCGACGCGATCGTCGTCGCCGTCTCGGGGACCCGGCGCGTCGCGCTGCCCGAGGTCCGCGACGGCACGCCGATCCTGCTCGTCAACTGCTTCCCGGTGGTCTCCGGCCCGCCCTGCGTGCTGCCGGACGAGCAGGGCGGCGGCCACGCCGCGGCCCGGAACCTCCTCGACCACGGCCACCGCCGGATCGGCGTCCTCGCCGGGGTGCGCGGGATGTGGGCGACCACCGAGCGGGTCGCGGGCTTCCGCCGCGCCATGCGCGAGGCCGGCGTCGAGGTCGACGAGGGCATGGTCCGCTACGGCGACTACCGGCTCGGCAGCGGCCGGACCCTGGCCCGCGACCTGCTGGCCAAGGGCGCGACCGGCCTGCTCTGCGGCAACGACCGGATGGCTCTGGGGGCGCGCCTCGCCGCCGCGGAGGCCGGACTCCGGGTGCCCCACGACGTCTCGATCATGGGGTACGACGACGAGCCGGAGCTCGCCGCCGAGGCCGGGCTCGCCACCGTCCGGCTCCCGTACGAGGACATGGGCCGGTGGGCGGTCCGCAGCCTGCTGGGCGGCGAGCCGTTGCCGCCCAGGACCCTGCTGAGCTGCGACGTCGTCGCCCGCGGCTCGGTCAGCGCGCCGCCAGGTATCCCGCCCGGTCGAGCGTGACCGCGATCGGGTCGTGGATCTGCAGGCCGTCCTCGCGGTTGCGGAAGCCGAGGATCACCGCGCGGCCGTCCCGGCCGCTGACCACCGGCGCCGCGAAGAGCCACGGATCGGCCTCGAAGGGGCGCGCGGCGGCGACGTCCCACGGCCCGAGCGGGCCGTCGGCGGGGACCGACCACGTGCACCACGGCCGTGGGGCCACCTGCTCGTCGGGATGGCAGGTGAAGGTGAGCACCGGTCGTCCGCCGACGACGACGGACTGGGCGACCTCGAGATGACGGAACCCGGCGGGCGCCGACAGGGGCGGCTGCGCCCGCCAGGTGCGCAGGTCCGGGCTGGTGGCATGGCCGATCACCCCGGCCCCGGCCGGATCGGTGCCGGCCGCGGCGGCGGTCAGCAGCATGTGCCAGCCGCCCTCCGGGCCGGGCAGGACGAAGGGATCCCGCCACGTCGGCGAGGAGTCGCCGTCGCCCGCGTACCAGCGGGGATCCGGGGTGACGAGCGGCTCGGGCAGCCGTTCCCAGGTGTGCAGGTCCGTGGAGGTCGCCGCGCCGATGCGCTGGCCGATCCGCGGCCCCGCCCACGAGATCGCCGAGTAGAACATCCACCAGCGGTCCGCGGCACGCACGACCGAGCCGGTCCAGATCGCGCGGTCGTCGAAACCGGTGACCGCGGGCGTGAGGCACTCGCCGTGGTACTCCCAGCGGACCAGGTCCGCCGAGCTGGCGTGGCCGACCCGGGCGTGCAGGTGGCGGCGCTCCGGATCGCCGAGCGAGCGCGGGGCCTGCAGGAAGAACAGGTGGTGACGCTCGCCGTCGTCGGCCGCCCAGGCGTCCCAGATCCAGTGGTCCGCCAACCGCAGCACCGGCCCGATCCTGCCAGGAGGAACCCGTGATCGTGTTGTCCGCGGGCGGGGTGACGGTCGTCGTCGACGTCGACGGTGGTCTCCCCGCGATCGTCCATTGGGGACCGGACCTGGCCGGAACCGCTCCCGCTGCGCTCCGCGACGCCCGCCGTCCGGTGCCGGGCACGAACGCCCCGGACCGCCCGCTGCGCCTCGCCCTGCTCCCGGAGCCGCACGACGGCTGGACGGGTCGGCCCGGCGTCCTCGGCTCGCGGGCCGGGCGGGGCTGGGCGCCGCGGTTCACCCCCCGGCGGGTGCTGCTCGACGGGATCGAGGTGACCGAGGCCGTCACCGGTGCGGGCCGCCTCGACGTCGAGAGCAGGGACGACGACGCAGCCCTCGGCCTCGACGTCGTCGTCGAGCTGCTGGCGGGCGGCTTGCTGCGCTGCCGGGCCACGCTGACCAACCTGGCCGACGAGCCGTATGAGCTGGGCGGGCTGCTGCTCGCCCTGCCCGTCCCGGCCGAGGCCGCGGAGCTGCTCGACTTCGCCGGGCGGCACGAGCACGAACGGGTTCCGCAGCGGCGCGCGTTCACCGTCGGCACGCACCTGCGGGAGAACCGGCGCGGCCGCACCGGGGCGGACAGCGCATTCCTGCTGCACGCCGGGACGCCCGGCTTCGGGTTCGCCCGCGGCGAGGTGTTCGCCGTCCACACGGCGTGGAGTGGCAACCACGTACACCTCGCCGAGCAGGCCGCTTCCGGCGAGCGCGTGCTCGGCGGCGGGGAGCTGCTGCTGCCGGGGGAGATCCGGCTCGGCCGCGGCGAGGCCTACACCTCGCCCTGGCTGTACGGCTCCTGCGGGACCGGGCTCGACGAGCTCGCCGCGCGTTTCCACCGGCACCTGCGCACCGGCCGTCCCCGCCCGGTCACGCTCAACGTGTGGGAGGCGGTCTGGTTCGACCACGATCCCGCCCGGCTGGTCGACCTCGCGGAGCGGGCGGCGGCGCTCGGCGTCGAACGCTTCGTGCTGGACGACGGCTGGTTCGGCGCACGGCGGGACGACCGGGCCGGGCTGGGGGACTGGACGGTGTCCCCCGAGGTCTGGCCGGACGGGCTGCATCCGCTCGTCGACCGGGTTCGCTCGCTCGGGATGGAGTTCGGGCTGTGGGTGGAGCCGGAGATGGTCAACCCGGACTCCGACCTCGCCCGCGTCCACCCGGAGTGGATCATGGCGGCGCGCTCCGAGCTGCCCCCGGAGTCGCGGTTCCAGCAGGTCCTGGACCTCGACCGGGCGTACGTCCACATCCGGGACGCGCTGTTCGCCCTGCTCGCGGAGTACGACATCGGGTACCTGAAGTGGGACCACAACCGCGACCTCGTGGAGGCGGGCGGGACCGGCGGCCGGCCCGGGGTGCACGCCCAGACGCTCGCGCTGTACCGGCTGCTCGACGAGCTGCGCGCGGCGCACCCGGGCCTGGGGATCGAGTCGTGCTCGTCCGGCGGAGCGCGCGTGGACCTCGGGATCCTGGAGCGCACGGACCGGGTGTGGGTCTCGGACCAGCTCGACCCGCACGAGCGTCAGCGGATGCTGCGCTGGACCGCGCAGCTCCTCCCGCCCGAGTACCTCGGCAGCCACATCGGCGCGGCGCGCTCCCACTCGACGGGCCGGGTCCACGATCTGGGCTTCCGCGCGGCGACGGCGGTGTTCGGACACCTCGGGATCGAGCAGGACCTGGCCGCGGTGCCGGAGGCCGAGCTCGCCGGGCTGCAGGAGTGGATCGCCTGGTGGAAGGCCAATCGGGAGTTGCTGCTGGGCGGGGACCTGGTGCGGATGGACGTGGCGGGCGACGACCTGCTGGTCCACGGCGTGGTCGCGCCGGACCGGTCTCGGGCCCTGATCGCGCTGGTGCGGACCGCCACCTCGGCGACCGCGCACACGCCGCCGCTGCGCTTCCGGGGGCTCGATCCGGAGCGGTCCTACCGGGTGCGGCCGCTGGTGATCGGCGATGCGCCCGCGGGCCTGCCGGGATGGGCCGCGGAGGGCGTGGTGGTGACGGGCGCGGCGCTGGAGCACGCGGGCCTCGCGAGCCCGGTGCTGCACCCGGACCAGGCGCTGCTGCTCGAGGTCTCGGAGATCGATTCTCGTCAGAATCGATGAAAGGTCGTGAGCGTGGCTAATGGGCCTCCCGCCTCGGCGCGATGAGCCGAATGTCCGCACGACGACAGCGCATTCGGGGGAACGCCATGACCACGCAGCAGGACGACATCGAGCCGGTGACCGAGATCTTCCCGGTGGTCCCCACCCAGCGGGCCGCCGAGCCGGCCGCGGCATGGTCGCGCCAGGGGACGTGGTCCCCGTCCGTGCCGGTCGCGGCGCCGCTCTTCGACGCCGCGCCCGGGACGGGGGCGGCCCGTCCCGCCGCCGATGCCCGATCCGGGGCCCGCCCCGCGGTCGCCGCCGCGGGCCGTGCCGGGGCCGGCTCCGCGCAGCCGTGGCCCTCGACGATGCAGGGCCGTCACGCCGGGTCCGCCGAGCAGGGCAACGCCGGGAAGAAGCGCCGCCGCTGGCCGCTGGTCGCCGCCGGTGTCGCCGTCGGCTTCCTGATCGGCTTCCTCGTCGGCCACGCCGGCTCCGGCAGCACCACCACGGCGGCCACCACCGCCGCGCCGGCGGCGTCCACGCCGGCCGGCGCGGCCGCGGGCCCGGCTGAGCCCGCGCAGGCCGCAGCCCCTGCCGCCCGGGCCGCGGCCCCGGCCGGCCCGGCGACCGAGGCCTCCGACGGCACCTACGAGGTGGGCGTCGACCTGGCCGCCGGCCGCTACAAGACCGCCGGTCCGCCCGCCGACAGCATCATGAAGATGTGCTACTGGGAGCGCGACAAGAACGACTCGGGCCAGTTCGACGCGATCATCGCCAACGAGATCGTGCAGGGCCCGGGCTCGGTGACCGTCAAGCAGGGCGAGTTCGCCAAGCTCTCCGGCGGCTGCACCTGGACGAAGGTCTGACGGACGCACTCGGGCCCTGGTGATCACCACGAGAGGTGATCACCAGGGCCCGACTGCTGTTCGATCATGAAGA
This sequence comes from Pseudonocardia ailaonensis, assembly GCF_039531635.1. NCBI lineage: Bacteria > Bacillati > Actinomycetota > Actinomycetes > Pseudonocardiales > Pseudonocardiaceae > Pseudonocardia > Pseudonocardia ailaonensis. The sequence continues at coordinate 378,104 of NZ_BAAAQK010000005.1, forward strand.
ATTCGCGGTGAGGTCCTGATGATCACCGCGGAGGGTGTCGCGGGGTGGCGCGGAGATGACTACGCGTTGCCGTCGAAGAGGCTGGTGACCGAGCCGTCGTCGAAGACCTGGTGGATCGCCTCGGCGAGCAGGGGGGCGATCGAGAGCACAGTCATGGACGGGAAGCGCTTGTCGTCGGGGATCGGCAGGGTGTCCGTGAAGATCACCTCGCGCGCCCCGCAGGTCGACAGCCGCTCCACCGCCGGGCCGGAGAGGACGCCGTGGGTGGCCGCGATGATCACGTCCTTCGCGCCCTCCTTCAGCAGCACCTCGACGGCCTTCGCGACCGTGCCACCGGTGTCGATCATGTCGTCGATCACCACGCAGGTGCGGCCCTGGATCTCGCCGACCACCCGGTTCGCGACCGCCTCGTTGGGCTTGAGGGGGTCGCGCGTCTTGTGGATGAAGGCCAGCGGGGTGTTGCCGAGGGTCTCCGCCCAGCGCTCGGCCAGTCGCACACGGCCGGAGTCCGGCGAGACGACCGCGAGGTCCTCGCCCGAGTAGTGCTCCTTGATGTGCGTGGCGAGCACGGGGAGGGCGAACAGGTGGTCCACCGGGCCGTCGAAGAAGCCCTGGATCTGGGACGTGTGCAGGTCGACCGTCATGATCCGGTCCGCGCCCGCCGTCTTGAACAGGTCCGCCACCAGGCGCGCCGTGATGGGCTCGCGGCCGCGGTGCTTCTTGTCCTGCCGTGCGTAGCCCCAGAACGGCATGACCACGGTGATCCGCTTGGCCGAGGCGCGCTTGAGCGCGTCGACCATGATCAGCTGCTCCATGATCGCGTCGTTGATCGGTGCCGAGTGGGCCTGCAGGACGAACGCGTCGCACCCGCGCACCGACTCCTCGAACCGGACGAAGATCTCGCCGTTCGCGAAGGAGTAGGCGGACTGCGGGGTGACCGTCACGTCCAGATGCTTGGCGACCTGCTCGGCCAGCTCGGGGTGCGTCCTCCCGGCGAAGAACATGAGGTTCTTCTTCGGCTGACCCGACATGGCACTCACTGCGCTGAGCCTCCCTGGCCTGCTGCATCGGTCGCCCGCTCGGCGGCCTCGGCCGCCGGCGTGCCGGGTCGCTTCCGTACGACCCACCCCTCGATGGTGCGCTGTGGCCCACCCGACACCGCCAGCGCCCCCGGTGGGACGTCCTCGCGGAGGACGGTGCCGGCGCCCGTGTAGGCCCCGTCGCCGACCTGCACCGGGGCGATGAACATCGTGTCCGACCCGGTCCTGACGTGCGAACCGATGACGGTCCGCTGCTTGCGGACGCCGTCGTAGTTCACGAACACCGACGACGCCCCGATGTTGCTCTGCTCACCGATCGACGCGTCGCCGACGTAGGTGAGATGCGGCACCTTCGAGCCCGCGCCGATGTCCGCGTTCTTCACCTCGACGAAGGTGCCGATCTTGCCCTTCGCACCGAGCCGCGCCCCGGGCCGCAGGTAGGCGAACGGCCCCACGCTGGCCCCCGCGCCGATCACCGCGGACGATCCGTGCGTGCGGACGACCGAGGCGCCCTCGCCGATCTCGACGTCGACGAGCGTGGTGTCCGGGCCGACCACGGCGCCGTCCGCGACCGTGGTGCGTCCGCGCAGCTGCGTCCCCGGCTCGACGAGGACGTCCCGGCCGAGCCGGACCTGCACGTCCACCCAGGTCGAGGCCGGATCGACGATCGTGGTCCCGGCCAGCATGTGCCGGCGCAGCACGCGGCGGTTCAGCTCGGCGCGGACCTCGGCGAGCTGGACCCGGTCGTTCACCCCGGCGACGAGCCAGGGGTCGTCCGTGCGCACGGCCTCGACCGCGAGCCCGTCCGCCACCGCGAGGGCGACGAGGTCGGTCAGGTACAGCTCGCCCTGGGCGTTGTCCGTGCCGAGCCTGCCCAGCCCCGCGGCGAGGAACTCCGCGTCGAACGCGTAGACACCCGAGTTGACCTCGGTGATCGCGCGCTGCTCCGGCGAGGCGTCCTTCTGCTCGACGATGGCGGTCACCCGGGCGGCGCCGTCGGCGCCCTTCTCGGACCGCACGATCCGGCCGTAGCCGGTCGGGTCGTCGAGGTCGGTGGTGAGCAGGGTGACGGCCGCGCCGGACGAGAGCACCTCGCGCAGCGTCGCGGTGTCGAGCAGGGGCACGTCCCCGTAGGTGACGAGCACGGTGCCGGTCAGCCCGCCCGGCAGCGCGGCGAGGCCGCAGCGCACCGCGTCCCCGGTGCCGTTCTGCTGCTCCTGGACCGCGATGTGCACCTCGCGGGCCACCTCGTCGGCGAGGCCGAGCAGGGCCGCGGTGACCTCCTCGCGCCCGTGCCCGACGACCACCGCGAGGTGCTCGGGCTCGAGCTCCGCGACGGCGTGCACGGCGTGTCCCAGCAGGCTGCGGCCGCCGATCTCGTGGAGCACCTTCGGTGTCGCCGAGCGCATCCGGGTGCCCTCACCCGCGGCCAGCACCACCGAGGCCGCCGGGCGCGGAGGACGGCCCAGCGGGGCGTGTCGGTCGGGCATGGGGCGAGCTCCCTCGAGAGGTTCTGCGCGAGCGGGGTCCGACGTCCGGGGCGGGACGGGGCCACCCGCGGCCGTCCGGACCGGAATCCTACGGCGTGGGCACCCGAACGGGTCCCACCGCCGTTCGCCGGTCCGGGACGACCGGTCGGCGACCCGGCCCGGAGGTCGGGTGTGCTGCCCGGTCACGAGTGGCTTCCTTGCACCCGGAGCACCCATCCGACGACGCCGGGAGCCACGCATGCCCACTCGTACCGCACGCACCGCCTGGAACGGCTCCCTCGAGGAGGGCTCCGGGCAGGTCGAGCTCTCCAGCAGCAAGGTCGGCACCTACGACGTCAGCTTCCCCAAGCGGGCGGCCGACGACGCGGGCGGCACCACCAGCCCCGAGGAGCTGATCGCGGCCGCCCACTCCGCCTGCTACGCGATGCAGCTCTCGGCCCTGATCGGCCAGGCAGGCGGCACGACGGAGTCCCTGGACGTGAAGGCGGACGTGAGCCTCGGCCCGGATCCCGCGGGCGGCTTCCGGCTCACCGGCATCGCCCTCACCGTCCGCGGCGAGGTCACCGGTCTCGACGCGGCCGGTTTCGAGAAGGCGGCGCAGGACGCGAAGGCGGGCTGCCCGGTGAGCAAGGCCCTGACGGGCGTCGAGATCACCCTGGACGCGGCGCTCGAGCAGTAGCAGCGCCGATCAGCTCCGCCGCCAGGATTCGAACCTGGACCATCAGAACCAAAATCTGAGGTGCTGCCGTTACACCACGGCGGATCGTGCCTCCATCCTGACATGTGAGGGTCGCCGCCGAGCGCCCGGAGCCGCCCGCCGGCGCCGCGGGTGGGCGGAGTCCCGCCGATCGGCGACGCTCTCGGCACACGTCGGGGTGATCCGGCTCCGTCCATGGAAGACTGGCGGCGTGCTCAGACCGCTCAACCACTCCGGGAACGACCGTGTGCTCGGGCGGAACGGTGGCCCCCGGTGCTGAGCCTGCTGCCCGAGCGCCTGGACCGGATGACGCTGATCGGCGCGCACTGCAACGACATCGCGATCGGTGCGGGCGGCACGCTGCTCGAGCTGTGCCGGGCACATCCCGGTGTCACGGTCACCGCCATGGTCCTCACCGGCGGGGGATCGCTGCGCGAGGAGGAGGAGCGGGCCGCGCTGACGGCGTTCTGCCCCGGCGCGAAGCTCGAGGTGATCGTGCACGACCTGCCGGACGGGTCGGTCGCGGTGCGGTGGGAGCGGGTCAAGCAGTCGGTCGAGGACCTGCGCCGGGCCGGCGAGCCGGACCTGGTGCTGGGCCCCTCCCCGCACGACGCCCACCAGGACCACCGGGCCCTGGCGACGATCATCCCGACGGTCTTCCGCGACCACCTGTCGCTGGGCTACGAGATCCTGAAGTGGGAGGGCGACCTGGCGCAGCCGTCGGCGTTCCTCCCGCTGGCGGAGCCGGTGCTGCGGGAGAAGATCGCGAAGCTGCACGAGCACTACGGCAGCCAGCGGGACCGGACGTGGTTCGACCACGAGACGTTCGCGGGGCTCGCGCGGATCCGTGGCGTGCAGTGCCACGCCCGCTACGCAGAGGCGTTCCACGTGTCCAAGCTGGTGCTGGGTGTCGCGCCCCTCACCGGGCCGGATCCGGTGGACTGACACCACGGCGGCGTCCCCGGCGAGGTACGCGGCTGCGTCCGGTCCGCGTACCGGCTGTAGCCTCCCGTCTCGAATGGCGCCCAATCGGGCGTGCCGTGACACACCGCCCGTAACCGCTCCGGTCGCGGGTGGCGGAGTCGTCGGGGCCAGCAGTCGGAGGGATGAGGGGCTTGCCCGGATCTGAGCAGATCGCGCCGTCGCCGACCCTGTCGTCGGCGTCTCCGGGCGACGGCGGGCTGCGCCGGGCGGACGACCCGTCCCCCCGGGCCCGGCTGGTCCCGGTCGCCCTGACGCTGCTGTCCCTCGTCCTCGGCCTGGTCACGCTGGGCGGCAAGCCCCTCTGGGACGACGAGGCCTTCTCCGCGATGGCCGCCCGCCTGTCGTGGGGTGAGCTGTGGACGCTGAGCACGACCCGCGACCCGCACATGTTCGCCTACAACGGGTTCCTCAAGATCTGGACGGGCATCGGCGGGTCCGGTGAGTGGTGGCTGCGGCTGCCGTCGGCGCTCGCCGGCGCCCTCGCGGTCGGTGTGCTGTGGCTGATCGCGAGCCGGCTGGCCGGGCCGCGGGTGGCCGCGCTCGCGGCGGGCCTGCTCGCGGTCAGCACCACGCTCGTCCAGTACCAGCAGGAGGCGCGGCCCTACGCGTTCGGCGTCCTGGGTGTGTCCGTCGCGGTGCTGCTGCTGGTCCGCGCCGTGCAGAACGGCGGGTTCGGGCGGTGGGTGGGCTACGGCGTCGTCGCCGGCCTCACGGTCTACACCCATCCGATGTCGGTGGTGGCGGCCCTGGCCGTCGCGCCCGCGGCGCTGGCGCTGCCCCGGATCCCGTGGCGCGGGCTGCTGACGGCCGTCGGGATCGCCGTCGTGATCGCCGGCCCGCAGCTCTTCCTGATGCTCACCACCCCCACGCCGTCGATGTGGGACTGGGTGCCGGGGACGGACGCCTACCACCTGGCCGGGGCGGCGTACCTGCTCTCCGGGCACAGCGGTCCGGTCGGGCTCGCGATCGTCGGGGTCCTCGTCGCCGCATTCGTCGTGCTCGTGCTGCGCCGGCGGCCGTCGTTCCTGAACCTGCTCGCCCTGCTCTGGGCGATCGGGCTCCCGCTGGCCGTGGTGGCCGGGTCGCTGGTGCGGCCGATGCTCGTGAGCCGCTACCTGCTGCCGGCGATGCCCGGCGTGTTCCTCTGCTGCGCCCTGGTGCTCGTCCGGTTCGGGCGGCCGTTGGTGACCGGGGTGGTGGCCGCCGCCCTCGTCGGGACGTCCGTGGTGTCGCTCTTGGGCTGGTACTCCGGTGGCGACAAGGACGACTGGCGGGCCGCGGTCGCGTCGGTCGCCGCGCAGGCCCGCCCGGGCGACGGGATCATCCTGACCCGGGACCACCGCGAGCCCTTCGCCTACTACTGGGAGCAGACCGCGAACCCGGCCGTCCTCGAGCCCGTCTCCCCGGCCCGTCCGTGGGGCAGCCCGATCCCGGCGACCAACGCCCAGCCGGACGTCGCGGACCCGTCGGCGGCGATCGCCGGCCATTCCCGGCTGTGGGTGCTGTACATCGAGCCCGAGGGGCTGCCGGAGTCGCTGTCCCGGCCGCTCGACGCCGCGTACGGCGCGCCCCAGCGCGAGCTCGTCACCCGCGTCGCGGTCCTGCTGTACTCACGCTGAGCCTCCGGGGTGCTCTCCGGGCATCATCGGAGGGCAGGGGTGCCGCGCCGGGTGCCCGTCGACCGGGAGAGAGCCGTGTGCCGGAACATCAGGACGCTGCACAACTTCGAGCCGCCCGCCACGGAGGACGAGGTGCACGCCGCCGCGCTGCAGTTCGTCCGCAAGGTCAGCGGGGCGACCAGGCCGTCGCAGGCGAACGCCGAGGCGTTCGAGCGGGCGGTCGCGGAGATCGCCCACGTCACCCGGCACCTCCTCGACGACCTGGTGAGCACGGCGCCGCCCAAGGACCGTGAGATCGAGGCCGAGAAGGCGAAGGCGCGCGCCGCGGTCCGGTACGCGCGCTGATCACGCGTCGGGGGTTGTCGGACCCTCCGGATACGGTGGCCCGGTGCCTCGCAGCTACCTCCGCTTCCCCCATCCGGGCGCCTCGCCCGCCGGTCAGAGCTCCGTCGTCTTCGTGGCGGAGGACGACGTGTGGACCGCGCCGCTGGCGGGCGGCCGCGCCGTCCGGCTCACCGCCGACGGGGTGCCCGCCGCGCGCCCCCGGTTCTCCCCGGACGGCACCCGGGTGGCGTGGACGTCGTGGAAGGACGGGGCGCCCGAGGTCCGGGTGACCGATGCCGAGGGCGGCGCCGCCCGGCGGCTGACCTTCTGGGGCGACCTGCGCACGCGGTCGGTCGGCTGGACGCCGGACGGGCGGGTGCTCGCCGTTTCGGCCACGGGGCAGCACACCGGCGCCAACACCTGGGCCTACGCGATCGACCCGGAGGGCGGCCGGCCCGAGCGGCTGCCGTACGGCCCGGTGTCCGTGGTCGTGCCGGGCGAGCCGGGGGTCCTGCTGGGCCGCACCATGTCCCGGGAGATGGCCTGGTGGAAGCGCTACCGCGGCGGCACCGCCGGCACGATCTGGTGGGACGCCGAGGGCTCGGGTGAGTTCGCGCGGATCCTGTCCGACCTGGACGGCCAGCTGGACTCGCCGATGCTGGTGGGCGGGCGGATCGCCTTCCTGTCCGACCACGAGGGCTGGGGCAACCTCTACTCGGTCGACCGCGAGAGCCTCGGCGACCTGCGCCGGCACACGGACCACGGTGGCTCTGCAGGATCCGCCGGCACCGGCGCGCCACCCTTCTACGCGCGGCACGCCGCCACGGACGGCACCCGCGTCGTCCACGAGTCGGCGGGCGAGCTGTACCTGCTGGAGGACCTGGACTCGGAGCCGGTGCGGATCGACGTCCGGCTCGGTGGCCCGCGCACCGCGCGCGAACCGAAGCGGGTGCCCACCGCGCGCTGGCTCTCCGGCGCCGCGCCGGACCGCACCGGGCGCGGCAGTGTCGTGGGCGTCCGGGGCACGGTCCACCGGCTGACCCACCGGGACGGCCCCGCCCGCACGCTGCTCGCCGAGCCGGGCGTCCGCGCGCGGCTCGCGCAGCCGCTCGGCGAGGACCGTGCGATCTGGGTGGACGACGCGACGGGCGAGGACGCCGTCGCGATCTCGCCGCTCGACCCGCACGCGGAGGGGGCCGCCGCGCTCGTCCGGTACGGCTCCGGCGAGCTCGGCCGGGTGCAGGAGCTCGCCCCGCTGCCGGACGGTTCCGGAGCCGCGCTGGCCACACACGACGGCCGGCTGCTCCACCTCGACGCCGCCACCGGTGCCCTGCGCGAGCTGGCCCGCGGCGCCGCCGGGGAGATCGGCGGGCTGAGCTTCTCGCCGGACGGCCGCTGGCTCGCCTACGAGGACCCGGTGGAGCCGGAGCTGACCAGGATCATGCTGGTCCGGCTCGCGGCCGGCGACCAGCCGGACCAGCTCGTGGCCGTCACCGAGCCGCGGTTCACCGACACCGACCCGGTGTTCACCGCGGACGGGAAGTTCCTCGCGTTCCTGTCCCGCCGCAGCTTCGACCCGATCTACGACGAGCACTCGTTCGACCTCACTTTTCCCGCCTCCTGGCGGCCCTTCCTGGTGCCGCTCGCGGCGCGCACGCCGTCGCCGTTCGGGGCGAGCCCGGACGGGCGGCCGGTCTCGGCTGCGGACGAGGAGCCGGACGACCTCCCGGCCCCGGACGACGAGGAGGAGGCCGAGAAAACCGAGAAGCCGGACAAGAAGGACGCGCCGCCGGAGACGGTGGTGGACGTTGAGGGCCTCACCGCCCGCGTCGTCCCGGTCCCCGTGCCGGAGGGCCGCTACCGCCGCCTCGGCGCGGCGAAGGACGGCCTGCTCTGGCTGCGCGTGCCCGTGACCGGCGTGCTCGGCGACGGGCGGGCCGAGGGCGAGGACCCGCGGCCGGTGCTGGAGCGGTTCGACCTCAAGCGCCGCAAGGTCGACGTCATCGCGGACCCGGTCAGCGGCTACGCCGTCTCGGGGGACGGGAACCGGCTCGTCGTGCGGGACCGGCGCACGCTGCGGGTGCTGCGCGCGGACCGGTCCGGCTCGTCGGCGCCGTCGGAGGGGGACGCGGACGAGTTCGAGATCGACACCCACCGGATCTCGGTCACCGTCGATCCCGCGGCCGAGTGGCGCCAGATGTTCGACGAGGCCGGGCGCCTCATGCGGGACCACTTCTGGGTCGAGGACATGGCGGGGGTGGACTGGGCCGGCGAGCTGGCCCGCTACCGCCCCCTGGTCGACGCCGTCGGCAGCACGGACGACCTGGTCGACCTGCTGTGGGAGCTGCAGGGCGAGCTGGGCTCCTCGCACGCGTACGTGGTCGGGGCCGGGGCGAAGGGCGACTGGTCGGGCCGACCGGGCTTCCTCGGCGCGGACCTCGAGGCGGCCGAGGGCGGTTGGCGGATCGCGCGGGTCCTCCCGCCGGAGACGTCCGCGCCGAGCGCACGAAGCCCGCTGGCCGATCCGGGCGTCGACGTCCGGGAGGGGGACGTGCTGCTCGAGGTGGGTGGGCGGCCCGTCGATCCCGAGCTGGGACCGGCGCCGCTGCTGCTCGGCGCGGCGGACGAGCTCACCGAGCTCACCGTGCGCACCGGGTCCGGCGAGATCCGCCGGGTGGTGGTGCGGCCGCTGGAGGGCGAGCAGGCGCTGCGGTACCAGGACTGGGTGGCGGGGCGCCGGGCCTTCGTGGCGGACCGCTCCGAGGGCAGGCTCGGGTACCTGCACGTGCCGGACATGGTCGCCTCCGGCTGGGCGCAGCTGCACCGGGACTTCGCCCGCGAGGCCCGCCGGGACGGACTGGTGCTCGACGTCCGCGGCAACTCCGGCGGCCACACCTCGCAGCTGGTGATCGAGAAGCTGGCGCGCAAGGTGATCGGCTGGGACGTGGTGCGCCACCGGCATCCGGTGACCTATCCGGAGGACGCGCCGCGCGGCCCGATCGTCGCGGTGGTCGACGAGCACGCGGGCTCGGACGGCGACATCGTCACCGCCGCGTTCAAGCGGATGGGGCTGGGGCCGGTCGTCGGGGTGCGGACGTGGGGCGGCGTGATCGGCATCGACAGCCGGTACTCCCTGGTCGACGGCACCCGGGTCACCCAGCCGCGCTACTCGTTCTGGTTCGACGACCTGCACTGGGGCGTGGAGAACCACGGCGTGGACCCGGACGTGGAGGTCGTGGTGCGCCCGCAGGACTGGGCCGCGGGCACGGACCCCCAGCTCGACCGCGCGGTCGCCCTGGCCCTGGAGGCGTTGCAGACGAACCCTCCGGTCACCCCGCCGGACCCCGCTACCCGCCCGAGCCGGGCCCGCCCGCCCCTGCCGCCCCGCCCGTAGCCGGAACCGCTCCCCGGGCCTCGGACCTCGGTGATCATCAGGACCTGACGGCGAATTCTGCGTGATCATCAGACGCTGAGGTCCTGATGACCACCGCGGGGCTTGAACATCAGGATGTCGTGGCCGACGGCAGCATCGGCACAGCCGAGCACTCGTCGGGAATGTGTGTTTCGGCCTACGAGAAGTGCCGACTCGCGGGGGTGGGAGGGGGCGGCGGTATCGTCGGGGGCAAGAGACCCCTTCGGGCCACCAGTCCCGGGCAGGGGTCTGTCCGCGTGCGCTTGCGAGGGTTGAAGTCGTGGCTGCTCCACTGTCCGGTCTGCTCACCGCCGCCCTGGCCGATCCCGGGTTGCAGGCGGCGCTCGACGCCTCCGCCGCGCCCACCGCCGCGGCGGTGAAGGTCGAGGGGCCCACCGCCCTGCGTCCCTTCCTGGCCGCCGCGCTCGCCCGCCGGGGCACCGTCCTGGCGGTCACCGCGACGGACCGGGAGGCCGAGGAGCTGGCCGCCGCGGCCCGGGAGATCGGGGAGGGCGAGATCGCCGTCCTGCCGAGCTGGGAGACCCTGCCCCACGAGCGGCTCTCCCCGCGCCCGGACACCGTGGGCCGCCGGCTCACCCTGTTCCGCGCGCTGAGCGGCGACAACCCGCCCCGGATCGTCGCCGCCGCGGCGCGCAGCCTGATCCAGCCGATCGCCCCCGGCCTCGGCACGCTGGACCCGATCGCGCTGCGCGTGGGCACCGAGTACGAGTTCGAGGCGCTGCTGGAGCGGCTGGTCGAGCTGGCCTACACCCGCGTCGAGATGGTCACGGCGCGCGGTGAGTTCGCGGTGCGCGGCGGGATCCTGGACCTCTTCGTGCCCACGGCGGACCATCCCGTCCGCATCGAGTTCTGGGGCGACGAGGTCTCCGAGCTGCGCGCCTTCTCCGTCGCCGACCAGCGGTCCATGGAGGAGCCGGTGGTCTCCGAGGTCGTCGCGCCGGCCTGCCGGGAACTGCTGCTCACCGCCGAGGTGCGCGAGCGCGCGGCCCGGCTCGCGAAGGAGCACGAGAACAACCCGCAGCTCCGCGAGGTCCTCGAGCACCTCGCGCAGGGCATCCCGACCGAGGGCATGGAGTCGCTGATCCCGGCGCTCGTCGCCGGTGAGCTGCAGCTGCTGACCGACCTGCTGCCCGCGGGCAGCCGCGTCCTGATCGCCGATCCGGAGCGCATCCGCACCCGCAGCCGCGATCTCGTCCGCACCGGCCAGGAGTTCCTCGAGGCCTCGTGGCTGGCGGCGGGCACCGGCGGGGCCGCCCCGATCGACGTCGGCGCCTCGGCCTACCGGGACCTCGCCGAGGTCCTCGCGCACGCCACCGCGACCGGACGCGCGGTCGTCACCCTCTCCCCGCTGCTCTCCGGGACCGACGACGCGATCGTCCCCGAGGTGCACGAGATCGAGTCCTACCGCGGGGACACGGACCGCGCGCTCGTCGACCTCCGTGCGCACACGGCCGCCGGCGGCTCGGCCGTGCTCGTCGTGGCCGGTCAGGGCACCGCGCAGCGCAGCCTGGAGCAGCTCGGCGAGGCCGAGGTGCCCGCGACGCTGGTCGAGCAGGTCGTCGACGCCCCGGAGAAGGGCGTGGTCACGGTCACGTGCGGGCGGATCTCCGACGGGTTCACCGCGCCGGGGATCGGGCTGGTGCTGCTGTCCGAGTCGGACCTGACCGGCACCCGAGCGGGCCTGGACACGACCACCCGCAAGATGCCCGCGCGCCGGAAGAACGCCGTCGACCTGGCCGCGCTGCAGCCCGGCGACTTCGTGGTGCACAACCAGCACGGCATCGGGAAGTTCGTGGAGATGAAGGAGCGCACCGTCCAGGGCGCGACCCGCGAGTACCTGGTGCTGGAGTACGCGTCGAGCAAGCGGGGTCAGCCCGCGGACCGGCTGTTCGTGCCGACCGACGCCCTCGACGAGATCAGCCGCTACGTCGGTGGCGAGCAGCCGACGTTGAACAAGCTCGGTGGGGCGGACTGGTCGAAGACCAAGTCCCGCGCGCGCAAGGCCGTCCGGGACATCGCGGCCGGGCTCGTGCAGCTCTACGCCGCGCGCCAGGCCGCGCCGGGGCACGCCTTCGGCGCGGACACCCCGTGGCAGCGCGAGCTCGAGGACGCCTTCCCCTACACCGAGACCCCGGACCAGCTCTCCGCGATCGACGAGGTCAAGCGGGACATGGAGCGCCCGGTGCCGATGGACCGGGTGATCTCCGGCGACGTCGGCTTCGGCAAGACCGAGATCGCGGTGCGCGCGGCGTTCAAGGCGGTGCAGGACGGCAAGCAGGTCGCCGTGCTCGTGCCCACGACCCTCCTCGCGACGCAGCATCTCGCCACGTTCGCCGACCGCATGCGCGCCTTCCCGGTGACCGTGCGCGGGCTCTCCCGCTTCACGGACGCCGCCGAGGGCAAGGAGACGATCGAGGGGCTGCTGACCGGCGCCGTCGACGTTGTGGTGGGCACGCACCGCCTGCTGCAGACCGGGATCCGCTGGAAGGACCTCGGCCTGGTGATCGTCGACGAGGAGCAGCGCTTCGGGGTGGAGCACAAGGAGCACATCACCGCGCTCCGCACCCACGTGGACGTGCTGACCCTGTCGGCCACGCCGATCCCGCGGACCCTGGAGATGAGCCTCGCCGGGATCCGCGAGATGTCGACCATCACCACCCCGCCCGAGGACCGGCACCCCACGCTCACCTACGTCGGCGCCTACGACACCAAGCAGGTCGCCGCCGCCATCCGCCGCGAGCTGCTGCGCGACGGCCAGGTGTTCTTCGTGCACAACCGGGTCTCGAGCATCGACCGGGCGGCGAAGACGATCCAGGACCTCGTGCCGGAGGCGCGGATCGCCGTCGCGCACGGGCAGATGAACGAGGACCTGCTCGAGCAGACGGTGAACGGCTTCTGGCACCGGGAGTTCGACGTCCTCGTCTGCACCACGATCGTCGAGAACGGCCTCGACATCTCCAACGCCAACACCCTGATCGTCGAGCGCAGCGACACGCTCGGCCTCTCCCAGCTCCACCAGCTCCGCGGGCGCGTCGGGCGTGGTCGCGAGCGCGGGTACGCGTACTTCCTGTTCCCGCCGGAGCACCCGCTCACCGAGACCGCGCACGACCGGCTCGCCACCATCGCGCAGCACTCCGAGCTGGGCTCGGGTGCGGCCGTCGCCATGAAGGACCTGGAGATCCGTGGCGCGGGCAACATCCTGGGCGCGGAGCAGAGCGGGCACATCGCCGGCGTCGGGTTCGACCTCTACATCCGGCTCGTCGGCGAGGCCGTGGCGGCCTTCCGCCAGCAGGCGGGTGGTGACGGCGGGGGCGACGGCGGGCCGGAGCCGCTCGCCGAGGTGCGGGTCGACCTGCCGATCGACGCCCACGTGCCCCACGACTACGTCGACGGCGAGCGGCTGCGCCTGGAGGTCTACCGCAAGATCGCCGAGGCGGCGGACGAGGAGATGCTCACCGCGATCGTCGACGAGCTGAAGGACCGCTACGGCGAGCCGCCCACGCCGGTGCTGAACCTGCTGGCCGTGGCGCGGTTCCGGCAGCTGTGCCGCTCGCTGGGCATCGGCGAGGTCGCGGTGGCGGGCACGCTGATCCGGATCGGCCCGGTCGAGCTGCCGGACTCGCGGCAGATGCGGTTCAAGCGGCTGCACCCGAAGGGGCAGTACAAGCCTGCCGCGCAGCTCGTCACCGTCCCGAAGCCCGCGGAGGGCAACCGGATCGGCGGCGCCCCGCTGCGCGACCTGGAGCTCCTCGCCTGGCTGACGGTGCTGGTCGAGGAGCTCGCCGCGCCCGTTCCCGCAGCTCAACCCGCCCGGTAGCCACCGCCCGGTGAGCTGCGGCAAGTAACGGACCGTGCGCGGGGCGCGAACCGGACCCCGACATGTCCACAGCGGCTTACCTGGATCGGTTCGGCCTCCGGTACGCGGCGGGGGCGCGGGCGGTCGTCGGGATCCTGATGGCCGCGGCGGCCCCTTTCGCCGCCCCGCCGGCCGGAATGCTGCTGTGCGGGACCGTCGCCGTGGTGCTGGCGGGGTGGAGCGCCGCTTACCTGTGGCTGATGCGGACGCGGCCCGCGACCTGGGTCTGGGTCGTGGACATGGCGGTGATGTGCGCGCTGTGCCTGGCGCAGCGGTGGCTGGTCGATCCCGCTCTGCTCGTGCGGTTCCTCGGCTGGGTCTCGCCGATCGCCTCGCTGGCCGTCGTGGCGCTGCAGTGGCACACCCGGCCGCTGCCGGGCGCGGGCGCGGTCGTCGCGGTGTGCGTGGCGTTCGTGGTCGGGGCGGCGGCGGCGCCCGAGATCACGGTGCTGCAGGCGCTGGCGGCCGGGGGTGCGTGGACGGCGGTCGAGGCCGGGCTGTCCCGTCTGCTGTGGGGGCTGGTCCGCCGCGGCGGGAGGCTGGCCGACGAGCGGATGGCCCAGCAGCTGGCCGCGCAGCGCTGGGCCGAGCTGGCGCGGGCGCGCCGGGCCGGGCAGCGGGCGCACTGGGCGACCGTGCACGACACCGCCGCGAGCACCCTGCTGATGGTGGGCCTCGGCGGGGTCCGCGGCACCGAGGCGTGGCTGCCCGGGCAGATCGAACGTGATGTCGCTGCGCTGCAGGGGATCCCGACCTCGGACAGCGGGCTGCAGGAGACCGTGCGCCGCGTGGTCCTGGGTGCCCTGATCCCCGTCGAGCTCCGCGGCGACGCCGATCTGGTGCTGCCGGGGCCGGCCGCCGGCGCGTTGGGTGGTGCGCTCACCGAGACGCTCGAGAACGTCCACCGCCACGCCGGCACCGGCCGCGCCGAGGTGCTGCTGGAGGTCGAGGACGCGCGCGTGCGGGTGACCGTGCGGGACCACGGCCGCGGCTTCGATCCCGCCGCCGTGCCCGCGCAGCGGTTCGGCCTGGCCCGGTCCGTGCACGAGCGGATGGACGGGGTCGACGGGCGCGCGGTCGTCGAGTCCACGCCCGGGCTGGGGACCGTCGTGCGGCTGGAGTGGCCCCGATGACGGTGGCGACCGGGCTCCTCGAGACCGATCTCTCGGCGCGGCTGCTGCGCGGCGTGCGGGTGGCGCAGTGCGTGATCGTGCTGGTGATCCTCCTCGGCCTGAACCTGCCGAACGTCCTGGCCGGCGCCGCCGCCTACCGCCCGGAGTGGATCGGCCTCGCCGGGTGGGCGGTGATGGTCGCGCTCGCGCTGGTGGACGGCCTGCTGGTCGCGCGGCACCGGTTCTGGGGCCGGGCCCGCTGGCCCGTCGCGATCGGCGTGCTGGCGCTCGCGGTGGCGATGGCCCTCGACCTGCGGCCGGCCGAGCTGAGCGGGCCGGCGCACATCACCCTCGGGGTGGCCGGCTGGTTCTGGGTGCTGCTGTTCGCCGACGGCAGGCTGCGGGACCTGGTCGCGCTGATCGTCGTGCACCTGCTGGTCGTGCTGGGCCTGCTGCTCGCCGCCGGGCGGACGGACCAGGTCACCCTCGTGTCCTTCGCGACGACGGCGGTGGCGGTCTCGAGCTTCCAGCTGGCGGTCGGCATGGCCGGGTCGGCCTTGCGCGCGGTGGCCCGCGGGGCGACCGAGTCGGCCCTGGCGGAGGCGCGGGCGCGCACCGCGGAGGAGATCGCCACGGCCGTGCACTCCGACCGCGAGGCGCGCTACGCGGCGCTGCGCTCGGTGGCGTTGCCGCTGCTCAGCGGCATCGGGGCGGGTACCTCCCCGCCGTCGGACCCCGAGGTGCAGCGGGCGGCCGCCGCGGCGGCGGCGCGGCTGCGGCGGATGTTCGACGAGGAGGGCGACGCCGCCGACGCGCTGGCCGCCGAGCTCGGCGGGCTGGTGGACATCGCCGAGCGGCGCGGGGTCGTCGTGCGGTACTCGGAGCGCGGGCCGCGGCAGGTGCCGCCGCCGGGGGCAGTGCGGGAGATGCTCGCGGCGGCGGGCGGGGCGCTGCACGCGTCCCGGGTCGCCGCGCGGGTCACCCTCACCGGCGTCGGGGAGGACGTGGTGCTGGGTGTGGTGACGGACGGGACACCGGCCGAGGAGCGGCTCACCGAGGTGAGGGGCTCGCGGGTGGAGGGGGACGGAGTGACATGGGTGGAGGTGAGATGGACGCCGTGAACGCACCGTCCGTGGTGATCGTCGACGACCATCCCGCGATCCTCGACGGCGTGCGCGCCTGGTGCGCGGCGGCCGGGATCGAGGTGCTCGACGCCGGGCCACGGGTGGGGGTGGCGGTCACCGGCCCCGGCGCCGGCGCCGGCGTCGTGGTGTTCGACCTGCAGCTGGAGGGGGCCCCGGCCTACCGCGACCTGACGCTGCTCACGGACGCCGGACGCCGCGTCGTCGTCTACTCGCAGCACGCGGACAGCGACACCGCGCTGCGCTGCCTGGAGCTGGGCGCGGCGACCTACCTGACCAAGGCGGAGGGGCCGGAGCACCTGATCCCGGCCGTGCTCGCCGTCGTCGAGGACCGGCCGTACACGCCGCCGGTGCTCAGCGGCGCGATGGCCGCGGATCATCGCCCGGACCGCCCGGTGCTCTCCGAGCGGGAGCGGGAGGTGCTGCTGGCCTGGTTCGAGAGCGACTCGAAACAGCTTGTGGCGCAACGCTTCCACCTCTCGGTGAAGACGGTCGACACCTACATCGCGCGGGTCCGGATCAAGTACGCGGACGCGGGCCGCCCGGCCACCACGAAGGCGGCGCTGGTGGCGCGGGCGCTGCAGGACGGGCTGATCGACCTGGCGGGGCTGTGACCGTCACGGCCCGGTCGCCGCTGCGCTGAGCACGCAGAACTCGTTGCCCTGGGGGTCGGCGAGCACGGTCCACGGATGGTCCTCGTCGAGCACCGTGGCACCCCGCGCCCGCAGGTCCGCGACGACGGCGGCCGGGTCACCGCCCGGCTCCGGCGCGACGTCGACGTGCACCCGGTGCTTGACCGTCTTCGGCTCGCCGGTCGGCAGGAACTCCAGCCACGGCAGTCCCGGTGGCGGCCGCAGCCCGGCGTGGGTCCCGGTGTGCGCCACCGCCATCCCGGAGGCCTCGGCCCAGAACACCGCGGCCGCGGCCGGGTCCGCGGTGTCCGTGACGACGGCCGCGATCGCCCCGCAGGCCGCGTACTCCGCGCGCGGCTCGAGCACGCAGAACTCGTTGCCCTCGGGGTCCGCGAGCACCACCCACGGCGACCCCCGCTGGCCGACGTCCGCGGGCGTGGCCCCGAGCGCGACGGCCCGCTCGACCAGCTCGAGCTGGTGGGTGGGGCTGTCGCTGGCCAGGTCCAGGTGCACCCGGTTCTTGCCCGTCTTCTCCTCGGGCACCGGCGCGAAGACCAGGTCGAACGTCCACGGCGCGCTCGGCGACCGGACGTCGGTCTCGCCGGGCTCCTCGTGGGCGATCGGCCAGCCGAGCAGCGCGGACCAGAAGCGGGCCACGGCCGCGGGATCCCGGCAGTCGACGTTGACATTGGCCAGCCGGTTCGCCATCCGCGCAGCGTACGGCCGGTTCGGCGAGCGTGCTGGGCCCGGCACCCGCGGGGCGGTGGACCGCGGGCACCGGGCGATCCCGACGGTAGGGACCGGCGGGAGCGCAGTCCGTCCGGCGAACACCCGACACGGGGTCAGACCGGGTCGGTGAGCACCCGGCACAACGCGACCATCAGGTCGGTCTGGCTCACCATGCCGAGCAGCCGGCCCGCGGCGTCGACGACCACGGCGGCATGCGCGCGGCCGTCCGTCAGCGTGCGGGCGAGTGCGAGCGCCGGCAGGTCCGCGACAGCCGTCACGGGTGGCGAGGCGAGCGCGCCGACGCGGCTGCCGGGGCGTTCGAGCTCGCGCAGGCCGATCATGCCGACGACCCTCCGGCCGGCGCCGAGGACCGGCAGCGCCCGGACGTCGTGGGCGAGCAGGAGGGCCCGCGCCGTCTCCGGGGAATCCCGCTCCGCCACCGACACGACCTCGCGCGACATCACGTCGCCCGCGGTCGGGACGCCGTGCCGGCGCAGCAGCGCCTGGGTCTCGACCTCTCGCAGCAGCAGCCCGAGGTCCTCGCGGCTGATGTCGTAGGCCTCGCCGACCTCGGCCAGTGCCCGGTCGACGTCCTCGGCCCGGAACCGGCTCCGGCGCTCCGACGGCCGGGTCCGCACGGGCCGGTGTGGGTAGGAGTGTCCGCTGAACCGGTGGAACAGCCACCCCGCCGCGACGAGCACGGCCGAGTTCAGGCCTACCGGGACGAAGGCGAACAGAGGCCCGGCGTGCGCGATCACGCCGCCGCCGATCACCGTGGTCAGGGCCGCGGCACCGCCCGGCGGGTGCAGACAGCGGCACACCGACATGGCCGCGATCGCGCCGCCCACCGCGAGCCCGCACCCGACCCGCGGATCGTGGACGAGCGCGACCACGCCGAGCCCGACCAGCGTCGAGAGGACGTTGCCGCCGACGACCGGCCACGGCTGGGCGAGCGGGCTCGACGGCACCGCGAACACCAGCACGGCCGACGCGCCCACCGGGGCGACCAGGTAGGGGAGCTGCTCCGACCCGGCGACAAGCAGGCCGAGCACGGCGGTGAGGCACAGTGCCGCGAGCGCGCCGGCGCAGGCGAGGAGGCGTCCCGACGGCGTGGCGCCGGCGAGGATCGGGCGGAAACGCGCGGCTCGCCCCATCCGCGCCTCCCTGCCCGTCCGGTCCGGTGATCGTAGGAGTGGACGACGCCGCAGCTCACCGGCGGAACGGGCGGTTCGCCCCGTCCGGTCGGGCCTGCCCGACCGGCCCGACGGGTGGGTGATCCAGCCCACGCGGCGGCGTGAGAGGCTGACCAGGTGCGAAGCAGCGTGAGGCGGGCGGCCCAGGTCCTGGCGGCGGTCGTCGCCGTCGGTGCTGTCGCCGCGGGGTGCGGGAGCGGGCCGAGCCAGGTGGGCTCCGCGATGATCGTCGGGGACCGGTCGGTCGCGATCGGCGACATGCAGTCCCGCATCGACACCGCCCTCGGGCACAAGGCCCAGCTCGCGGCGCAGAGCAGCCAGGACATCGCGGACGCGGACGTGTCGCGCTACGTCGTCGGCCGCGAGGTGATGCACGAGCTGCTCACCGCCGCCGCGACCCGCGAGGGCATCGCGATCCCCGACCAGGCCGTCGACGCGGCGCTCGCGGACCAGGGCACCCAGAGCCTGCAGCTCGACCGGAGCCTCTACGAGGGGGCCGCGCTCCGCGACCGCGTGCGGGACCGGCTGATCGCGATCGCGCTGGCCGGCAAGTACATCGACCACCTGGCCGTCACCGTCGACCTCGCGAGCGCCACCTCGCAGCAGGACGCCGAGGCGAAGGCCCGCACGATCGCCGCCGGCGGTCCCGCGGCGCAGAAGATCCTCTCGGACGCCGCGACCGCGCAGGCGGGCATGCGCTACCGGGCGGGCCAGGACCCCGAGTCGGCCACGACCGTCCTGTTCGGCACGCCGGCGGGTCAGACCGTCGCGTTCCAGCCCTCGCCGGGCCAGGGCGTGTGGCTGGTGCTGCACGTCGTCGAGCGTTCGACCACCGCCCCGCTCGACGGGCCCCCGGCCGCCGGCACCGTCGACCAGGACACCCTCGCCGCGATCGGCGAGCGGCTCACGCAGCCGGACTCGGCGTCGGTGAAGGTCAACCCGCGTTTCGGCGAGTGGGACCCGATCGCCCAGCAGGTCGTCCCGGCGGGCAAGGCCGCGGGGACGATCCTGGGGGCGTCCGCCGGCTGAGCCGACCCGTGCCCGGGGCAGACTGGTCGCCGTGAGCTCCTCGGTGATCGTCCTGTCCCGCCGGCTGGGGCCGGTCCTGCCCGCCTCCGCGCTGCCCGTCCTGCGCGCGGCGAGCGCCGTGTACGCGGACGACTCCGTGCCGGACTCCCTCGCGGTGGCGGCCGGCGCGCAGCGGCTGACGGGCTCCCTGCCGGCGGGCGCGGTGCTGCTGACCTGCGAGGGCACACCCACCGCTCCCGAACCGGCGGGCGCCGCCCTGCTCGACGCCGTGGCCGTCATGGACCGGCTGCGGTCGCCCGGCGGCTGCCCCTGGGACGCCGAGCAGACCCACGAGTCGCTGCTGCAGTACCTGGTCGAGGAGACCTACGAGCTGTACCAGGCGATCGAGGACGGCGAGCGCGCCGACATCCGCGAGGAGCTCGGCGACGTCCTGCTCCAGGTCCTGTTCCACGCCCGCGTCGCCGCCGAGGACCCGGCGGGGGACGGAGCCCCCTTCACGATCGACGACGTGGCCGCGGACCTGGTCGCCAAGCTGGTCGGCCGCCATCCCCACGTCTTCGCGGGCACCGAGCGGATCGACACGGCGGTGGCCCAGGAGGGCCGCTGGGAGGAGCTGAAGCGGGCGGAGAAGCAGCGCGGGTCGGCCGTCGACGGTGTCCCGCTCGGCCAGCCCGCCGTGGCCCTGGCCGCGAAGCTGGTGTCCCGCACCGCCCGCGCGGGCCTCCCCGCCGACCTGCTCCCGACCGGCGACGACGTCGGAGCACGCCTCTTCCGCGAGATCGCCGCCGCGAAGCGCGCGGGCGAGGAACCGGAGTCCGCCCTGCGCACCACGGCGAGGGAGTTCGCCGACACGGTCCGCGCGGCCGAGAAGGCGGCCGGCACGGACCCCCACGCCCTCACCGGGGAGGCCTGGCGCGCCGCCTGGCCGAGCTGACCGACCCCGACCCCGCGAGTCGGCACATTCGGGAGCCCGAAACACACATCGGCGACGTTCCGCTCAGACCGCTCTCAGCTCCCGCCCGTAGCGTCGAGGGCATGCGCCCCTTCGCGATCCTGCTCGGTGTGGTCGCCGTCGTCGGGCTCCTCGTGCTCGGTGTCGCGGCGCTCGGCCAGGGGCAGGAGGGCCGTGGCCGGAGCACGACGTCCGTCGCCCGGGGCACCCCCGCCACCCCCGCACCCGCCGTCCCGACCGGCGCGGATCCCGCCGCCTGGGCGGGGGAGCGGGCGCGCGGTACCGGCATCCCCGCCCGCGCACTGCAGGCCTACGCGGCCGCCGAGCTCACCCAGCGCGAACGCACCCCGGCCTGCGGGCTCTCCTGGGCCACCCTCGCCGGCATCGGGCAGATCGAGTCGAACCACGGCCGGATCCACGGCTCCACCCTTGTCGACGGCGTGGCCTCACCCCCGATCGTCGGCATCCCGCTGGACGGGTCGAGCGGCACGCGGGTGATCCCCGACTCCGAGGGCGGTCGGCTCGACGGCGACACCGAGTTCGACCGCGCCGTCGGGCCGATGCAGTTCCTCCCGCAGACCTGGGCCCGCTTCGGCGAGGGGGACCCGCAGGACGTCGACGACGCCGCCCGCGCCGCAGCTGCCTACCTCTGCTCCGCCGACCGGGTCGTCGCCGAGGGGGACGGCTGGTGGGAGGGAGTGCTCGCCTACAACCGCTCCGTCGACTACGCCCGGAAGGTCTGGGCGGCCGCGGACGGGTACGCGGCGGGCGCGGGCGCCTGACGTCGTCAGCGTGTGTCTCGGCCTACGGGAAGTGCCGACTCGCGGGTCGTGAGGGCGCGACTCGCGGGTCAGAAGGCGGCTTGGCCCCAGTACTCGCCGTCGCGGACGCCCGGGGGGACGGCGAAGACGGCGGAGCCGTTGTGCTCCAGGTACTCCATCATCGTGTCGTTGCGGGCCAGGGCGCTCTGCATCGGCACGAAGTGGGTCTGCGGGTTGTTCATGAAGGCCAGGAAGAACAGGCCCGCGTCGAGATGGCCGGAGCCGTCCGAGCCGTCGACGAAGTTGTAGCCCCGTCGCAGGATCTTGACCCCGTTCAGCGACTCCGACGACGCGAGCCGGATGTGCGCGTCGGCCGGGATGGTGCTCGTCGCGAAGTTCGCCGCTTCGAACTCCGCGCCGCCCGACAGCGGGCCGCCCTCGCCCTTCGTCCGGCCGACGATCTTCTCCTGCTCGTCGAGCGACGTGCGGTCCCAGATCTCGATGTGCATCCGGATCCGGCGCGCGACCAGGTACGTCCCGCCGTCGAGCCAGCTCCCGTCGCGCACCCAGACGTGCTGGTCGAGCAGGTCCGGCTCCTCGGCCTTGAGGTTGTTGGTGCCGTCCTTGAAGCCGAAGAGGTTCCGCGGGGTCTGCTGGGACGTCGACGTCGACGAGGTGCGGCCGAAGCCGAGCTGCGACCAGCGCACCGACGCCGTGCCGAAACCGATGCGCACGAGGTTGCGGATCGCGTGCACCGCGACCTGGGGATCGTCCGCGCAGGCCTGCAGGCAGACGTCCCCGCCGGAGCGGGCGGGTTCGAGCTTGTCCCCGGTGAAGATCGGGAGCGGGGCGAGCCCGGGCGGCGCCGGGATCCCCAGCTTCTGGAAGAACCCGGGCCCGAACCCGACGGTCAGGGTGAGCGACGCCGCCGGGAGCCCGAGCGCCTCCCCGGTGTCCGTCGGCGGTGCGTACTTGTTGAGCCCCACCGCGCCGTTCTCGCTGGTCTCGAGGCCTCGGGTCATCCGGTCCGCGGCGGCGGTCCAGCGCTGGAGCAGGCGCTGGATCTCGGCCCGGTCCGTGCTGGTCAGGTCCATGGAGACGAAGTGCAGCCGGTCCTGGGCCGGGGTGATGATCCCGGCCTGGTGCACGTCCCGGAACGGGACGACGCCCGGGCGGCCCGGATCGCCGCCCCCGCGGGCGGCGTACCCCACCGCCGCCCCCGCGCCGGCGAGCGCGATCCCGGCCCCCGCGTAGCCGAACATCCGCCGCCGCGACATCCCGCCCCCGGACCCGGACTGCTCCGGGTCGGGCGGTTCGGTGGGCGGCGGGGAGGTGACCTGCGGGGACCGGGGCGAACTCACGAGGTGACGACCCCCGCGACCTGCGAGATCGGCTCGGCGAGCGCGTCGACGG
Source organism: Pseudonocardia ailaonensis (assembly GCF_039531635.1). NCBI lineage: Bacteria > Bacillati > Actinomycetota > Actinomycetes > Pseudonocardiales > Pseudonocardiaceae > Pseudonocardia > Pseudonocardia ailaonensis. The sequence continues at coordinate 400,510 of NZ_BAAAQK010000005.1, forward strand.
CGTCCGTCATCTTCTTGGTGTCGTCCGGGGTGAGGTCCGTGTACAGCGTGAACCCGCCGTCCGGCGTCCGGTAGCCCTCGAGCAGCTTCTCGACGGCAGCGAAGCGCGCGTCCAGGGTCGCGCCGAGGTTCTTGTCCTTCTCGTCGATCACCGGGCGCAGCGCGGCGACGGCAGCCTGGCTGCCCTCGACGTTGGCCTTGAAGTCCCAGAGGTCCGTGTGCGAGTAGCGGTCCTCCTCGCCGGTGATCTTGCCGGTGGCGACCTCGTCGAGCAGCTCCTTGGCGCCGTTGGCGAGCTGGACCGGGGTCAGCTCGACGGTCTTCACCCGGTTCTGCAGGTCCGCGATGTCCGCGTCGAGCTTGTCCGCGATCGCGGGCGAGTCGGCCTTGAGCCCGTCGACCCACAGGTCCTTCTCGAGGCGGTGGTAGCCGGTGAACTCGACACCCGGGTCGCGCTCGTCGTCCTCCCGGCCGTCCATCTTCGGGTCGAGGTCGCCGAAGCTCTCCGCGACGGGCTCGATCCGCTCCCAGTACGTGCGCGAGACCGGGAACAGGGCCTTGGCCTGGTCCACGTTCTTCGCCTTGATCGCGGCGGTGAACTCCTTGTTCTTCGCGACGAGCGCCTCGATCTGGGAGGTGACGTACCGCTTGTACCCGGCGGTGGCCTCGGCGAGCTTGGCGTTCTGGTCCACCGCGCGGGTGGCCGAGCCGGTGACGGTGAAGGCGCCGCGGATGCCGTCGCCGACCATGCCGGGCTTGCAGGCGGTGGTGTAGGCGCCGCCGTCCGGCACCTCGACGATCAGGCTGCGGGACAGGCCGGGCCCGATGTTCTCGACCTCGCCCATGATCCGGTCACCGGTGCCGTAGAGGTAGAACTCGGTGACCTTCGTGCCACTGTTGCGCACGGTGAAGGAGATGTTGCCGGCGGGGGCCTCGGTGGCCGAGACCTGGCAGGTGGTGTCGCCGGCGGTGACGGCGATCGGCCCGCCCTTGGCCCCGATCTGGTCGGCGGGCGGCGGGGCCGTGCTCGTGCAGCCGGCGAGCACGAGTGCGGTTCCGGCTGCCAGGACGGCAGCTGCGGTCCTGCGGGACATGGCTTAACTCCTCGGGGATGTCACGCGGGTGGCGGACCGCGAGCGTTGGGGCAACAGGAACAGCGTCAGGACGACGGCGACGTACACGCACCAGACGACGGCCTCCAGGACCGTGGTGCGGGGGGAGAAGTTCAGGACACCCTTGAGGAGCGTCCCGTACCAGGAGTCCGGCGGGATCGCGGCGCTCACGTCGAACGCGATGGTGGTGAGGCCGGGCAGGATCCCGGCCTCCTGCAGGTCGTGCACGCCGTAGGCGAGGATCCCGGCCGCCACGAAGATCAGGAAGAACCCGGTGACGGTGAAGAACCTCGCGAGGTTGATGCGCATTGCGCCGCGATAGATCAGGTACGCGAGCAGCACCGACACCGCGATACCGATGAGGAAACCGATCAGCGGCTGCACGGTCTCACCCGCGGCCTGCGCGGCGGAGAAGAAGAACACGGCCGTTTCGAGCCCCTCGCGGCCGACGGCGAGTGTGGCCATCACCACGACGGCCACCGGCCCCATGGAGATCGCCTTCTCGAGCCTGCCCTCGAGCTCGGCCCGCAGCGCCCGCGCGTTGGACCGCATCCAGAAGATCATCCACGTGACGAAGGCGACCGCGATGATCGAGAGCGACCCGCCGAGCGCCTCGGACGCCTCGAAGGTGAGGGCCTGCTCGGCGAGCGTCAGCCCGAGGGTGACCCCGACGCTGACGAGGATCGCGAACGCGACCCCCGCCCACACCTTCGGCAGCTCACGGCGCCGGTCGGTGCGGATCAGGAAGGCCACGAGAATGCTGACGACCAGCGAGGCCTCGAGGCCCTCGCGCAGGCCGATCAGCGCGTTGCCGAGCAAGGGTCACTCCACCGGGGTTTTAGGCAAGGCTGTACTTGATGGGCGGAAGGCTAACCGCTGTCCCGTGCGCGGCGGAAGGGCGACGCCGAACCGTGACATCCCAAATGTCTGATTGATGTGGATCGTGACTGGTGGGAGATCTGTCGCGGCGATACGCCCGGATCTGCCGAAAAGGACCGAAAAAAGCCTTCCGGGTCATTCATGATCCGGGCGGGCGGAGGGTCCGGAAATAGGTCCGGAGAAGTCGTTAGATCCGATTCCCGGGTGATGTGAAGCCTCTTGACCACACAATGTCGCCGAACCTAATTTCCACGAAGCCAAGGCAAACCTGCCCCGGCCGGCCCGAGGGCCGTGGACCCGAGCCCGGGAGCGCCCATGCTGCCGACCTTCGTCATCGGACTGCGCGAAGGGCTCGAGGCCGCACTCATCGTCGGGATCGTGGCGGCGTTCCTCGTCGCCCAGGGCCGCCGCGACGCGCTCCGGCAGGTCTGGATCGGTGTCGCCGCCGCCGTCGTCATCTGCGTCGTGGTCGGCGTCGTGCTCGAGATCGTCACCGCGGAGCTGCCCCAGGCCGGGCAGGAGGGCCTGGAGACCGTCATCGGGTTGTTCGCGGTCGCGATGGTCACCTACATGATCCTCTGGATGCACCGGCACGCCCGGGGGATGAAGGCGGAGCTGGAGGGGGCCGCGTCGGAGGCACTCGCCCGCGGCTCGGCCCGCGCGCTGGTGGTCATGGCCTTCCTGGCCGTGCTCCGCGAGGGCTTCGAGACGGCGGTCTTCCTGCTCGCCGCGTTCCAGGCCAGCACCTCGCCGCTCCTCGCGGGCGGCGGTGCGCTGCTCGGTGTGCTGGTCGCCGTCGGGATCGGGTGGGGGATCTACCGCGGCGGGGTGCGGCTGGACATGGCGCGCTTCTTCCGCGTCACCGGCGTGGTCCTGGTGATCGTCGCCGCGGGTCTGCTGATGACGGCCGCGCACACCGCCCACGAGGCCGGCTGGGTGAACGTCGGCCAGCAGCGCGCGCTCGACCTCTCCCACGTCGTGCTGCCGGGGACTCCGGTGTCGTCGCTGCTCACCGGGGTGCTGGGGATCCAGCCTTTCCCCACCGTGCTCGAGGTCGTGGTCTGGCTCGTCTACGCCGTCCCGATGCTCCTGATCTGCCTGTGGCCGCGCCGCCGCAGGTCCCGTCCGGCGACCGTCCGGTCCGTCCCTTCTGGAGAAGCCGCATGAACCGTCCCCGTCTCGCCGTGGGCGCCACCCTGGCCTGCGCGGGCCTGCTCGCCGTGGGCTGTTCCTCGCCCTCCCAGCAGGCCGCGCCGGCCGAGCAGGCCGCCACCGTGAACGTGGCGCTGTCCGACGCCGGATGCTCGCCGACCCCCGCCACCGTGCCGAGCGGGCCGGTCACCTTCGCCGTGACCAACTCCGGCAGCGCCGCGGTGACCGAGGCCGAGCTGCAGGCCGCGGGCAAGATCCTGGGGGAGAAGGAGAACATCACCCAGGGCCTGAACGGGACGTTCGCGCTGCGGCTGGAGCCCGGAACGTACAGCGTCTACTGCCCCGGCGGACAGAAGGACACCTGGACCTTCACGGTGACCGGCACCGGCCCGGCCGCGCCGACCGCCGCGCCCGACACCAACGTCGCGGACGCCACCACGAAGTACCACGACTACGTGGTCTCCGAGGTGAACCTGCTGCAGCCGGCCACGAAGACCTTCACCGACGCGGTCCGTGCCGGGGACATGGCGAAGGCGGAGGCCGCGTTCGGCGCCGCGCGCGAGCACTACGAGAGCATCGAGCCGGTGGCCGAGAGCTTCGGCGACCTGGACCCGGACATCGACGCCCGCGCCGACGACGTCGACGACCCGGCGAAGTGGACCGGCTTCCACCGCATCGAGAAGGCGCTCTGGCAGGACAGGTCGCTCGCCGGCATGGCGCCGATCGCCGACAAGCTCGACGCGGACATCGCGACCCTGAAGGCCAACGTCGCGACCGCGACCTACCAGCCCGCCCAGCTCGCCAACGGCGCGTCCGACCTGCTCACCGAGGTCTCCACCAGCAAGGTCACGGGTGAGGAGGACCGCTACTCGCACACGGACCTGTGGGACTTCGCGGCCAACATCGCCGGCGCCCGCACCGCGTTCGAGCTGCTCATGCCGGCCCTGCAGGCCAAGGACGCCGATCTCGCGCAGCAGACCGAGGCCCGGTTCGTCGACGTCACCCAGCAGCTCGCCCGCTTCAAGCAGGGCGACGGCTACGTCGACTACTCGACGGTCGGCGACGCCGACCGCCGCACCCTCGCGAACTCGGTGAACGCTCTGGCCGAGCCGCTGTCGCAGGTCGCCGGGAAGGTGGTCTGACCCGTCGTGGAGCTCTCCCGCCGCCGGTTGTTCGGCGGTCTCGGCCTCGCCGGTGGGGCGGCGCTGGTGGCCGGCGCGTGCGGCGCGCCGGCCGCGGCGCCGCCCGCGGCCACCGTCCCCTTCCGCGGCCCGCACCAGGCGGGGATCGCCACCGACGCCCAGGACCGGCTCGCGTTCGCCGCCTACGACGTCACCACCACGGACCGCGCCCAGCTCGCCGCGATGCTCCGGACCTGGTCCGCGGCGGCCGAGGCGATGACGGCCGGCGCGCCGGTCCCGGGGGACTCGACCGGCCTGCAGACCCCGCCCGCGGACACCGGCGAGGCCGCGGGCCTGGGACCCGCCCGGCTGACCGTGACGATCGGCTACGGCCCCTCGCTGTTCGACGGCCGGTTCGGGCTCGCCTCGCGCAGGCCGGCGGCGCTCGACCCGCTACCGGCGCTGCCCGGGGAGATCCTCGATCCCGCGCGCACCGGCGGTGACCTGTGCATCCAGGCGTGTTCGGACGATCCGGTGGTCGCCTTCCACGTCGTGCGCAACCTGGCGCGGCTGGGCCGGGGGACCGTGGTGACGCGCTGGACGCAGCTCGGCTTCGGCCGCACGTCGTCGACCGGGGCCGGGCAGGAGACCCCGCGCAACCTGATGGGGTTCAAGGACGGCACCCGCAACCTGCGCAGCGACGACGGCGCGGGCTTCGACCAGCACGTCTGGGTCGGGGGTGAGGAGCCCCAGGCCTGGATGCGCGGCGGCTCCTACCTCGTGGCGCGGCGCATCCGGATGTTCCTGGAGACGTGGGACCGGGACCGGCTCGACGACCAGCAGAACGTGTTCGGCCGGGTCAAGGGCAGCGGGGCGCCGCTCACGGGGAAGGCCGAGTTCGACGCGCCGGACTTCACCGCCGCCGGACCCACCGGCACGATCATCCCGGACGACGCGCACATGCGGCTGGCCGCGCCGGAGAACAACGGCGGCCTGCGCATCCTGCGCCGCGGCTACTCCTTCACCGACGGCACGGACCCGCAGACCGGGGACCTCGACGCCGGGCTGTTCTTCGTGAGCTACCAGAACGACCCGGCGCGCTTCGTCACGCTGCAGCGCAAGCTCGGCCGCAGCGACGCGCTGAACGAGTACATCCGCCACGTCGGGTCCGGGCTGTTCGCCGTACCCGCGGGCCTGCAGGGCACCGCGCAGTGGGGGGACGGGCTGTTCTAGCGGCCCAGGCTCTACAGACCGGTGGCGATCCGGGCCCGGACCTCGCCCAGGGCTTCCTGGTACTCCGGGCGCGGGTCCATCACCGTGGCCATCTGGAGCTGCCCCTTGGCCTCGCCGAGCCGGCCCTGCCGCTGCAGCGCCTTGCCGAGCGCGAAGCGGGCGTAGTGGTCGGCCGGATCGAGCTCCAGCACCCGGAGGAAGGCCGCCTCGGCCTTCTGCAGCTGCGCGGAGTCGAGGTAGGCGCGCCCGGCCAGCAGATGCACGGACGCGTCGTTCGGCTGGCTCTCCAGGCACGGGGCGATGGCCTGCAGCGCGTCGAGCGGGCGCTTGTCGGCCAGGAGCCGCTCGGCGCGGCGGAAGCCCTCGAAGGCCTGGTTGCGTGACGACCTGGGGACCGGATTCGCAGGCTGACTCGTCATGGTCACTCCCACGGTAGGGCCCCGGCGGGCGATCCGCGAGGGTTGACATTCCGGCCACCGCGCGGGCCGGCTGTGGACAACTGGCGTGACGTCGGCGGTTCCCGGCCCTGATCGGGCGGCCCGGTGGTTACCCTGGCCCGCGAGTTCCGGCGAACCCCGGCGAGTACCGAGAACAGGAGCTATTGGGTGGCTGTCATCGAGCAGGTCGGCGCGCGCGAGATCCTCGACTCGCGGGGTAACCCCACGGTCGAGGTCGAGGTCGCGCTGGACGACGGGACGCTGGAGCGCGCAGCGGTGCCCTCCGGGGCGTCGACGGGCGAGCACGAGGCCGTCGAGCTCCGGGACGGGGACCCCAAGCGGTACCTGGGCAAGGGCGTCGAGAAGGCCGTCACGGCGGTGCTGGACGAGATCGGTCCCGAGCTGATCGGGATGGACGCGGTGGACCAGCGGCTGGTCGACCAGCGCCTGGTGGACCTGGACGGCACGCCGGACAAGTCCCGCCTGGGCGCGAACGCGCTGCTGGGCGTGTCGCTCGCGGTGGCCAAGGCCGCCGCCGAGTCGTCGGGACTCGAGCTGTACCGCTACGTCGGCGGCCCGAACGCCCACGTGCTGCCGGTGCCGATGATGAACATCCTCAACGGCGGGGCCCACGCGGACACCTCGGTCGACGTGCAGGAGTTCATGATCGCGCCGATCGGCGCGGAGACCTTCCGCGAGTCGCTGCGCTGGGGCGCGGAGATCTACCACACGCTCAAGGCGGTGCTGAAGGAGAAGGGCCTGTCCACCGGCCTGGGCGACGAGGGCGGCTTCGCCCCGGACGTCAAGGGCGGCACCAGGGGCGCGCTCGAGCTGATCTCCGGCGCCATCCAGAAGGCCGGGTTCTCCCTCGGCACGGACGTGGTCCTCGCACTCGACGTCGCGTCGACGGAGTTCTTCGACAAGGGCGTGTACCGCTACGAGGGCAAGGACCTGTCGTCGGCGGACCTCATCAAGGTCTGGGCCGAGCTGGTGGGCGAGTTCCCGCTCGTGTCCATCGAGGACCCGCTGGCCGAGGACGACTGGGAGGGCTGGGTCGCCCTGACGTCCGAGATCGGCGACAAGGTGCAGCTGGTGGGGGACGACCTGTTCGTCACCAACCCGGAGCGCCTCGAGGACGGCATCGAGCGCGGTGCCGCGAACGCGCTGCTGGTGAAGGTCAACCAGATCGGCACGCTGTCCGAGACGCTCGACGCGGTCACCCTGGCGCACAACGCCGGCTACCGCTGCATGATGAGCCACCGCTCCGGCGAGACCGAGGACGTCACCATCGCCGACCTCGCCGTGGCCACGGGCTGCGGCCAGATCAAGACCGGCGCCCCGGCCCGGTCCGAGCGGGTCGCCAAGTACAACCAGCTGCTCCGGATCGAGGAGGGCCTCGGCGACGCGGCCCGCTACAACGGCGAGCTGGCGTTCCCGCGGTACAACCCGGGTTCCTGAGCAGGAGCGAGCGCAGCGATGGGTGAGGAGCGGGCGCGGGCCCGCAGCGGGACCCGGTCCGGCGGACGAGCGCGTCCGTCGTCCGGTACCCGTGCGCGTGAGCCGCGGCTGACCCGCTCGCGGAGCCGGGCCGGCGGGGTGGTCGCGGCCACCACCGCCCGGCTCGGCCTCTCGTCCACCCGCCGGGCCGCGATCCTCGCGATCGTGGTCTGCGCGCTCGCCCTGACCGTGGCGGTGCCGTTGCGCAACTACGTGGCGCAGCGGCAGGAGCTCTCGGCGGTCACGGCGCAGCAGCAGTCCCTCGCGGCGGACGTCGCCCGGCTCGACGAGCAGAAGGCCCGGCTGCAGAACCCGGACGAGGTCGCGGCCGAGGCCCGCTCCCGGCTCGGGTACGTGCGTCCCGGCGAGGTGCCCTACGTGGTCGAGCTGCCGAACACGCCCTCGGCGGCGGACATGGAGGCGGCGCGCAAGGCGACGCCCTGGTACCGGACCCTGTGGAGCGACGTCACCCAGGGAGCCCCGAAATGACCACCATCACCGCCACCGACATCGAGGCGGTCACCGCCCAGCTCGGCCGCGCGCCGCGCGGCATGCGCGAGGTCGCCTCGCGCTGCCCGTCCGGCCATCCGAACGTCGTGCAGACCTCGCCGCGGCTGCCGGACGGCACCCCGTTCCCCACGCTCTACTACCTCACCTGCCCGCGCCTGGCGTCGCGGATCGGCACGCTCGAGGCCTCCGGCCTGATGCGCGAGATGACCGAGCGGCTGGAGCAGGACGAGGAGCTGGCCGCGCGCTACCTGCGCGCCCACGAGTCCTACCTCGCCGAGCGGAACGCGATCGAGTCCCTCGGCACCGAGGTCAGCGCCGGCGGGATGCCCGGCCGCGTCAAGTGCCTCCACGTCCACGTCGGCCACTCCCTGGCCGTCGGGCCCGGCGTCAACCCCTTCGGGGACGAGGCCCTGGCCCTCCTCGGCGACTGGTGGACCGGCACCGACTGCGCCTGAGCAGAACCACCCGTGAGTGGCGATGGTCGCCGGAGCGACTATCGCCACTCACGAGGCCGGGGTGACCCGCTCGACCAGGGGTTTCGCGGGGATGCCGTCGGGGAGGGTGCCGGCGGTGCGCCAGGGGCCGTCGGGTTGCAGACGGCCGGCGAGGAAGACGTCCGCCACCTCGGCGGGGGCGGTGCGCAGCAGGAGCGAGCCCTGCAGGCACAGCGCCATCAGTTCGGCGACCCGGCGGGCGGTTCGCGGCTCCGCGCGGGTGAGCTCCGTGCGCAGGGTCGAGACGGCGCGGTCGAAGCGCTTGTCCGCGCCCTGGGCGAGGGCGATCTCGTCGAGCACGGCGTCGACGGACTCCGGGGAGCGGGCCAGCGCGCGCAGCAGGTCGAGCGCGGTGACGTTGCCCGAGCCCTCCCAGATCGAGTTCAGCGGGCTCTCCCGGAACAGCCGCGGCAGGCCGGACTCCTCGACGTACCCGTTGCCGCCCAGGCATTCCAGGGCCTCGCCGACCACTGCGGGCGTCCGCTTGCACACGAGGTACTTCGCGGCCGGCAGCGCCAGCCGAAGGAACGCCGTCTCGCCCCGCTGGACCGCGCCCGCGAGCCGGATCGCCAGCGTCGTGGCCGCCTCGGACTCGACCGCCAGCTCGCCCACGACCGCCTGCATCAGCGGCTGATCGGCCAGCCGCGCGCCGAAGGCCGATCGGTGCGCCACGTGGTGCGCGGCCTCGGACAGCGCCGCCCGCACCGTGCCGGCCGAGCCGAGCACGCAGTCGAGCCGGGTCATCGACACCATCTCGATGATCGTCGCGACGCCCCGGCCCTCCTCGCCGACCCGCCATCCGGTGGCGCCGGTGTACTCCAGCTCGGCCGAGGCGTTGGAGCGGTTGCCGAGCTTGTCCTTCAGCCGCTGGATGTGCAGCGCGTTGAGCCGGCCGTCCGGCAGCACCCGTGGCAGCACGAAGCAGGTCAGCCCGCCCGGCGCCTGCGCCAGCGTGAGGAACAGGTCGTTCATCGGGGCGCTGGTGAACCACTTGTGCCCGACCAGCGAGTACGTCCCGTGCACGTCCGGCGTGGCGCGGGTGGTGCCGCTGCGGACGTCCGAACCGCCCTGCTTCTCGGTCATGGACATGCCGGCGAGCAGGCCCGCCTTGGTGTGGGGCGGTACCAGCCCCGGCTCGTACACGCGCGAGGTGAGCAGCCGTTCGAACTCGAGCTCGCCGTGGCGCAGCGCCGGGACGGACGCGTAGGTCATCGAGATCGGGCAGCAGTGCCCCTGCTCCAGGGTGCTGACCAGGTAGAACCCCGCCGCCCGGGCGAGGTGGTCCTCCTCGACGAAGGCGTGCAGGCCCTGCCCCACCGACAGTTGCATCAACGCGTGCCAGGACGGGTGGAACTCCACCTCGTCGATCCGGGTGCCGTAGCGGTCGTGGGTGCGCAGCACGGGCTCGTGCTCGTTGGCCAGCCGGGCGTGCTCGCGGTACTCCGCCGAACCGACCGCCGTGGCGAGTTCTCCCAGGTCAGGGGTGCCGCCCTCGCGGCGCAGCGCGTCCGTGAGGCCGGGGTCGCACGCCAGGGGATCGAACCCGTCGAGGGGCGGGGCCTGGTTGGTCACCTCGTGCGTGGCGTCCATTACCCGAGAGTAACGCCGCAGGATGGGGCCGTGCGCGAACAGTTCGAGTTCTTCCCGGTCGACGGGGTCGAGTGGCAGCAGGCGGCGCCGGGCGTCGAGGAGCGGGTGCTCTCCCGGGGCGAGGGCGTCACGCTCACGCGGATCAGCCGTTGGGCCCCCGGCCTGGACACCTCGGCGGCGGGCGTGATCCGGCACGACTTCCACGAGGAGGTCTACCTGCTCGAGGGCGACCTCACCGACCTCACGCTCGGCCGCACGTTCGGGCCGGGGGAGTACGCGTCGCGCCGGCCGGGCATGCCGCACGGTCCCTACCGGACGGACGGCGGCGCCACGATGCTCGAGGTCCGCACCCCGTAGCCTGGCGGGCATGGCACGGGTGGGCGCGATCGACTGCGGCACGAACTCGATCAGGCTGCTGATCGCGGACGTCACGGAGAGCTTCGACGGTACGAAGGACCTGCGGGACCTGCACCGCGAGACGCGGATCGTGCGGCTCGGCAAGGGCGTCGACGCCACCCGCCGGCTCGATCCCGAGGCCGTCGAGCGCACCCGCGTCGCGCTGGCGGACTACACGGTCGCGTTGCGCCGCAAGGGCGTCGAGCGGATCCGGATGGTCGCGACGTCGGCCACCCGGGACGCGGAGAACCGCGAGGACTTCTTCGGCATGGTCCGGGAGACCCTGGGCGTCGACGCCGAGGTGATCAGCGGGGACGAGGAGGCGCGGCTCTCCTTCACCGGCGCCGTGGGAGACCTCGACCCGGCGGACGGCCCGTTCGTGGTGGTCGACGTCGGCGGCGGCTCCACCGAGCTCGTCGTCGGCACCGTCGAAGGCGGGGTGACGGCGGCGAAGTCGGTCGACGTCGGCTCCGTGCGGCTCACCGAGCGCTGCCTGCCGGGCGACCCGCCGGCGGCGTCGGACGTCGAGAAGGCCCGCGAGGTGGCCCGCGGGATCCTGGCCGAGGCGTTCGCGGCCGTGCCCGTCGAGGGTGTCCGGACGTGGGTCGGCGTGGCCGGCACCATCACCTCGTTGTCGGCGATCGCGCAGGACCTCCCGCAGTACGATCCCGAGCGCGTCCACCTCTCCCGGCTCTCGGGTGACCAGCTGCACGATCTCGCGCAGATGCTCGTCACCAGCTCGCGGGCGGAGAAGGAGAAGCTGGGGTCGCTGCACCCGGGCCGGATCGACGTCATCGCCGCGGGTGCGCTGGTCGTCGAGGCGCTGGCGGACGAGCTGCACAGCCGCGCCGGGATCGACCGGATCGTGGTCAGCGAGCACGACATCCTCGACGGGATCGCGCGATCGATCGCCTGAGCGAGCCGGCGAGCGGCAGGTCGGCGCTGGCGCCCCTGGACGCCCGGGTCTCCGAGTGCCGGGCCTGCCCGCGGCTCGTCGAGTGGCGGGAGCAGGTGGCGCGCGAGAAGCGCGCCGCCTACCGGGACCAGACCTACTGGGGACGTCCGGTGCCCGGCTTCGGGCCGTCGGACGCCCGGCTGCTGATCGTCGGTCTGGCCCCGGCCGCGCACGGCGCGAACCGCACCGGGCGGATGTTCACCGGCGACCGCTCCGGCGACGTCCTCTACGCCGCCCTGCATGCGGTCGGGCTGGCGAACCAGCCCACGTCCGTCGACCGCGACGACGGGCTGGAGCTGCACGGCGTGCGGATCACCGCGCCCGTCCACTGCGCGCCGCCGGCCAACAAGCCGACCCCCGCCGAGCGCGACGAGTGCCGCCACTGGCTCGACGACGAGATCGAGCTGCTCCGGCCCACGTTGCGCGCCGTCGTCGTGCTCGGGGCGTTCGGCTGGCAGGCCCTGCTGCCGGTGCTCGCGGACCACGGCTGGCCGGTGCCCCGCCCGCGGCCGCGCTTCGGCCACGGCGCGCACGCCCTCCTGGGCGATCTGCACCTGTTCGGCAGCTACCACGTGAGCCAGCAGAACACCTTCACCGGCCGGCTCACCCCGGCCATGATCGAGTCCGTGCTCGCCGACGCGGGACGTGCCGCAGGTCTCCCGGTCACGTAACTCACAACTCGTTCCCGGCCCTTACGTCTTCCGAGTACGAATATGGGTATGGCGCACGCGAAACGGATCGTGGTGGTCGGCGGAGGCTACGTCGGCATGTACACCGCCCTGCGGCTGCAGAAGAAGCTGCGTCGCGGGGAGGCCGAGATCACGGTCATCGATCCCCAGTCCCACATGACGTACCAGCCGTTCCTCCCCGAGGCGGCCGCCGGCTCCATCGAGCCGCGCCACGTCGTGGTCCCGCTGCACAAGGTGCTGCAGGGCTGCCGGGTCCTGAACGGGCGCGTCACCGCGATCTCCGACGCCGACAAGCAGGTCACCGTGGTCACCGCCGCGGGCAGCACCGAACTGCTGGGGTACGACGTGCTGGTCGTCGCCCCGGGCTCGGTCGCGCGGACCCTGCCGGTCCCCGGCCTGCCGGAGCAGGGCATCGCCTTCAAGACCGTCGGCGAGGCCATCTACCTGCGCAACCACGTCCTCTCGCGGCTCGACACCGCCGCGACCACGGACGATCCCGAGCTGCGCAGCCGGTTGCTGACCTTCGTCGTGGTCGGCGGCGGGTACGCGGGCGTCGAGGCGCTCGCCGAGCTGGCCGACATGGCCCGCTACGCCACGAAGTACTACTCGGGCATCGAGGCCGAGGAGATGCGCTGGGTCCTCGTCGAGGCGATGGACCGGATCATGCCCGAGGTCGGCCCCAAGATGGGCGTCTACACCGTCGGCCGGCTGCTCGACGCCGGCATCGAGGTCCTCCTCGAGACGCGCGTCGAGTCCATGGTGGACGGCCACGTCGTCCTCTCGGACGGCCAGGAGTTCGACGCCGACACCATCGTCTGGACCGCCGGGGTCAAGCCCAACCCGATGCTGGAGCAGACGGACCTGCCGCTCGGCCCGCGCGGACACATCGAGTGCACCGCCTCGCTCACGGTCGAGGGTCTCGACGGCGTGTTCTCGGCCGGCGACTGCGCCTCGGTGCCGGACCTGTCGAAGGACGACCCGAACGCGCGCACCAGCCCGTCCGCCCAGCACGCGGTGCGGCAGGCGAAGGTGCTGGCGGACAACATCAAGGCCTACCTGCGCGGCTACGAGATGACGCAGTACAAGCACAGCTACGCCGGGTCGGTGGCGAGCCTGGGCCTGTACAAGGGCGTCGCGCAGATCTACGGCGTGAAGCTCCGCGGCTTCCCGGCGTGGTTCATGCACCGGACGTACCACGTCAGCCGGATGCCCACCTGGAACCGCCGCTTCCGGATCCTCATGGACTGGACCACGGCGCTGCTGATGGGCCGCGAGGTCGTCGCCCTGGGCCAGCTCCACGAGCCCAAGGCCGAGTTCGCCCGGATCTCCGGCGCCACGGTCACCCCGCTCCCGGTCGCCCCGCAGCCGACCACGAAGGCCAGCTGACCCGCGCCCTCCGTGAGTGGCGATAGTCGCCATGGCGACTATCGCCACTCACGAGGGCCGGACCGCCGGTGATCGACGTGCGGTCCGAGGCGGCGATCAGGCGCTCGGGGTGATCACCGCGGCGCGGCGCTCGAGATAGCGGCGCTCGGGGAGGCTCCCCGTGCGGGCGGCGGCGTCGAGATAGGCCGCGCGGGCCTCGGCGGTCCGGTCCGCCCGTTCCAGCAGGTGGGCGCGGACCGCGGCCAGGCGATGGCCGTCGAGCTCCAGGCCGTCGAGGAGCTCCAGGCCGGCCTCCGGCCCCCGCAGCTCGGCCACCGCCACCGCCCGGTTCAGGGTGACGACGGGGCTCGGCGCGATCTTGTCGAGCAGCTCGTAGAGCCCCACGATCTGCCGCCAGTCGGTGTCCGCCGCCGTCTTCGCGTCGGCGTGCACCGCGGCGATCGCCGCCTGCAGCTCGTACGGCCCGAGCGGGCCCCGCGCGATCGCCCGCTCCGCCAGCGCCGTCCCCTCGGCGATCTGTACGGCGTCCCACCGGGTCCGATCCTGCTCGACGAGCGGGACCAGCTCGCCGCCGGCGTCCGTCCGGGCGGGACGGCGGGAGTCGGTGAGCAGCATCAGGGCGAGCAGCGCGACGGTCTCGTCGTCGTCCGGGCGCAGGCGGTGCAGCAGCCGCGTCAGCCGGATCGCCTCCGCGGTGAGGTCCGGGCGGGCGAGGTCGCTGCCCGAGGAGGCCGTGTACCCCTCGTTGAAGATCAGGTAGAGCACGTGCCGGACCACGGTCAGGTCGCCGGGGGTGTCGAAGTCCTTGTCCCGCAGCGTCTTCTTCGCCCGGCTGATCCGCTGTGCCATCGTCGCCCCGGGCACGAGGAAGGCGCTCGCGATCTCCGCGGTGGTGAGGCCGCCGACCGCGCGCAGGGTCAGCGCGAGCTGGCTCGGCGGGGACAGCGCGGGATGGCAGCAGAGCGCGAGGAGCTGCAGCGTGTCGTCCGTGTCCGGGGTGTCGGCCGGCGGCGGTTCGAGCAGGGCGAGGCGCTCCTCGCGGGCCCGGCTCGCGCTCTCGCTGCGGATCGCGTCGATCACCCGGCGGTGGGCGACGGCGACCAGCCAGCCGTGCGGGTTCTGCGGCACCCCCTCGCCCGGCCACTGCTGTGCCGCCGCGAGCAGGGCCTCCTGCACGGCGTCCTCGCAGAGGTCGAACTGCCGGTGCCGGCGCACGAGCGCGCCGAGGACCTGCGGCGCGCATTCCCGCAGCAGGTCGTCGACGCGCGCGCTCACATCTCCTCGCCGCCGTCGCCCAGCAGGGGGCGCACCTCCATCGCGGTGTCCACCTTGGGCCAGCGCGCCGCGATCTCGACGGCCCGCGCCTCGGACTCGACGTCGACGATCAGGTAGCCGCCGAAGTGCTCCTTGGCCTCCGCGAGCGGCCCGTCCGTGACCACCCCGGACCCCCGCACGACCTTCGTGGCCGCCGGATCGCCCAGGGCAGCGGTGTCCACGAGCTCACCCGACTCCTTGAGCTCCGCCATGATCGCCTCCATCTCGGCCATCAGCGGCTTCCCCTCCTCGCCGAAGAAGACGGCGCGGGTGTCGGGGTTGTCGTAGATCATCAGCATGAACTTCACGAGCTGCTCCTCGGATCGGCGGGCCGCTGGTGCGACCCTCTCGCACCGGTGGTCGGAGCCGCGACCGGGATCTCGACATCGCTAGGCTCGGCCCTGCCGCCCCCGTAGCCCAACCGGCAGAGGCAGGCCCCTTAAAAGGGTCACAGTGTGGGTTCGAATCCCACCGGGGGCACCGTCGCGGACCGGCCCGATCATGGCCCCGCGGGCGAGAACGTCAGCTCGCCGCCGCCGACGCTCCGCCGCGAGCGGGCTCCCTGTCTTGCACGCGGAAGCGGAGCATGGTCACCGACCCCGACTGCCTGTTCTCGAACGGTTCGAGATCGATCCTGCCGAGCCCGGGGGTCGAGAAGCGCACGCCGTTGCCGAGGAGCACGGGCACGACGTACACCAGCACCTCGTCGACGAGCCCCTGACGCAGACACTGGCTGGCGAGGTCGGCGCCGAGGATCTCCAGGTCCTTGCCGCCCGCTGCGGCACGGGCCGTGGCCACGGCCTCTTCGAGGCCGCAGGTGAGGAAGGTGACCCCGCGCTGCGGCTCGTCGGGCGGGCGGTGGGTCAGGACGAACACCGGTCCGCCGTCGTAGTCGATGTCCTCGACGGCCATCCGCATGCTCACCTCGTGGGTGCCCCGGCCGATCAGCATGGCGCCGGTGGCCTGCATGACGTCGGGGAACGCGTCGTTGTCGAGGTGGTCGAAGATCCAGTCCATGGCGTGGTCGGGGCCGGCGATGAAGCCGTCCAGCGACATCGACCTGTTCACGACGACCTTGCCCAGGCCGGAGTCCGCAGTGCTCATGTCGCTGTAGACCGGGCGCGGCCCGCGAACTCATCGGCGGCGGGCCCGCTGGTTCAGAGCTCGCTCGTGTCGCGACCGCGACGTGCGGCAGCCGTTCGCTCGCAAGAGGGGTTCGACTGCGCCGCGAGGTGCACCATCCGGGCGATCTCCACGGCGTCGAGCCGGTCGGACCTCAGGCTCAGCGTGAAACGGTGCGATTCGGCGAGCAGGCTTCTCGACGACCGTTCCCACCGTCTGCCCCAATGGCGTCCGGCCTGATCGGCGATTCTGTGCTCGGCCTGCTGTCGCGGGCCCACCTCGGGTATCTCAGTCCGCCTGCCAGAGCTCGATCCGGTTTCCTTCCGGATCGGTGACCCATCCGAAGCGGCCGACGCCCTCCATCTCCTGGGTCTCCTCCGCCACGTCGGCGCCCGCGGCGCGGAGCTGGGCGAGCATTGCGTCGAGGTCGCGGACCCGGAAGTTCAGCATGACCCGTTGGGTCGGGGAGCCGAAGTAGTCGGTGTCGGACTCGAAGGTCGCGAAGACGGTCGGGCCGGGTTGTTGCTGCCACTGGCCGTGCTCGTCGGCGTCGAGGCCCAGGCTGTCGCGGTACCAGGCGCTCAGGGCGGCCGGGTCGTTCGCGCGCAGGAAGTGGCCGCCGATCCCGAGAACGCGTTCCATGTCGCAATGGTGTCAGGCGACGGGGCCCAGCTCGCTACGGCACTCGGTTCTCCAGGTCCGGCCGCATGACCACGCTCTCCTGCTCGTTCGCGTCCGTGCGGGCGCCGACGAAGACGGCGGGGGTGTCGGTGCGGTTCACCGCCACGTGCGGCACGCCCGCCGGGATGTAGAGGTAGTCGCCGGCGTGGGCGAGCTCGCGATGCTGCAGGTGGTCGCCGGTCCACAGCTCGACCTCGTCGCCGCTGACGAGGTAGAACGCCGACTCGTGGTGGTCGTGGACGTGCGCCTTCGTGCGGCCACCGCCAGCGGGCAGCGTGACCGAACCGAGCCACAGCGCGCGGGCACCGACGGTCTCGGCGCTCACCCCCGGGACGTACTCCGGACCCTGCTTGCCCTGGTAGGCGGTCCCGGCCCGCACCACCGATCCGACGGTCGCCCTGCCGTCCATCCGCGGCACGGTACTCCCGGCCGAGTGACGAGAACAGAGGTCAGCCGGGCGGATCGGGGTCCGGGATCTCGCGGACGAGGTTGTGGAACTCGCACAACCCGCGGCCGTTGTCGAAGCGGGTGGCGCCGCCGTCCGCCCACCGGTGGACGTGGTCGAGATGGCGGATCGGGGCGTCGCAATGGGGCGCGGTGCAGCGGCCGCCGTCCCGGATGCGGATCATGTGCGCGAGGGGTCCGCGGAAGGTGCGCCGGCGGGAGTCCCCACCGATGACCAGGCCCTCCTTGGTGACGAGTCGTCGCCAGGTGCGCCGACCGTCTCCGGTGAGGAGGCCGGCGGGGACCGGACCGAAGCCGGGGATCTCCGCGGGGAGCGGCCCGTCGTCGTCGACCAGCGCCTCGAGGGGAACGAGGACCTGGACCTCGACGTCCGTGGTGGTCGCGGGGGCGCCGGTGAGCCGTTCGACGAGCGTGTCCGCCAGGATCTGCGACCGGCCGCGGGTGACCGGGCCGGGACCGACGAACTCCGCCTGCACCGCCTTGTGCAGGGCACCGAAGCAACGGATCGCCTGCTCGGCGGGCAGCAGGGCGCGGAGCCAGGCCATCCCGTCGCCGGCCGGGGTGACCGACACGTACCGGCCGCGACGGGCGGCGGTGGCACGCTCGGCGAACTTCTCCGGGGAGATCCGGGCGGCGATCGAGCGGGCCAGATCGCCCACCCGGCGCAGCCCGAGCCGGCTGATCCGGTGCGTGGTCAGCTCCGCGTCGAGCCGGGCGCGCTCCGGACCGTCCAACCAGGACGCCGCGGTGACGATGGCCGCGACCTTGCGCTCGTCGAGCTCGCCGGCCGAGTACAGCTCCCGCACCCGGTCGAGCCCGGCGTGCAGGTCGCGCGCGATCCGCAGCTGCTCACGGCCCCGGGTGGGCGACATCCCGAGCGCCGCGGCGACCTGGCCGACCACGGCGGACTCGATCTGCTCGGGCCCGACCAGCCCGGCGTCGAGCTGCCCGGCCCGCGCCTCGACCTCCTCGCGGGCGAGCGCGCGGACCTCGTCGGTGATCTCCGCGGAGATCGAGTTCCGCAGCGCGACGAGCTGCTCCAGCCGCGCCACCCGCTCTCCGCGCGACACGGCGGAAGCCGATCGCGGGAGAGCGAGGGTCGCGGTGGACATGCCTCTAGACGACCTGGTCAGAGGCCAGATATCGAACATTTGTTCACTGTGGAATCGCTCGGCTTCCCCGAGTGGGCGAGCCCTGCGGCACCGTGGCCGGGCCGGCGGAGGAGAGCGGCCGAACCGGCAGGTGCCGGGCGAAGAACCGCACCGCGCTGTCCGCCTCGAAGCGCGGCACCTCCTTGTGCCGGCCGGAGTTGGCGTGCAGCGACTTCTCGGCCGACCCGAACGCGTCGAACAGGGCCAGGCCCTCCTCCCGCGGGATGTTCTCATCGTCCCACTGGAGGTCGAACTCGATCGGCACGGTGATCGTGCGAGCCGTGGCGGCCACGGTCTCCGGCCAGAACATGCCGAGGACGGCCGCGGCGATGCGCGGCTCGGCGGCGATCAGCGGGATGCCGATCGCGGTGCCCATGTTCAGTCCGAAGTAGCCGACGGGGCCGGGGTCCAGCGCGTCGAGCACGGCGCGCCACTCCGGGACCGCACGGCGGGCGATGTCGGCGTTGTAGCGCCCGACGATGTCTCCGAGCGGCTCCCCGGCCGCCATGGCGCGCGCCATGATCGCGCGGTCCCGCTCGTCGACCGGGGTGAGCGGACGGCCGCCGTGGCCCGGCGCGTCGATGCTCACGGCGCGGAACCCGCCGTCGACCAGCCGCTGTGCACGCCCGGACATGGCGGGCGAGTGGCGGTCGTTGCCGCCGCCGTGGCCGAGCAGGACGAGCGGTCCCGGCTCGGGGCCGGACCAGAGGACGCCGGGGACGTCCCCGACGGTGAAGTCGCGTGTGCGGACGCCGTTCACGGTCGCGTCCGAGGTGAAGTTCATGATCGTTGCCTCTCGGGAGTGCCTGGGGGCGCTCCCGGCAACGTCAGTCGCCGGCCCGTGCGGAGAGCGGGAGCACCCGGTGCGGTACTGCGGTCACGGGACTCACCTCCTCGCGTCGATCACGGACGGGTGCGACGGTAGCGGGCCCGCCGCCGTCGTCCAAGGGGTTTACGCGGGGCTACCGTGACCGGGTGTTCTCCGTCGTCTGCGAGATCGAGCCGCCCACCCGCCCGGACCTGACCCGGGCCCGGCACCAGATCGGGGTGCTCGCCCCGGTCGTCGACGATTTCCTCATCCCCGACAACCACATCGGGCGCGCCACGGTGTCCAGCATCGCGGTGGCGAACGAGGTGCACGCGATGGGCCGGCGCAGCATCGCCTGCCTCAACTCGCGGGACCGCAACCTGCTCGGCTTCCAGCGCGACCTCCTCACCGCCGCGGCGTACGGGGTGGACCGGTTCCTGTTCGTGGCCGGCGACAAGCCGACGGCCGGGGACCGGGCCGGCGGGCTGACCGTGCGCACCATGATCGAGGAGGCCCGCGCGGTGACGGAGCGGCCCGAGTTCGCGGGCGTCGCGCCCTTCGGGATCGGGGTGACCGCAGGGTCCCGACGGCGGCTGGTCCCGTGGAAGCGCGAGGCGGACTTCGTGTTCGTGCAGGTCGGCTTCTCGGTCGAGGAGTTCGTGCGCTGGCGCGAGGAGAACCCCACCGACCAGCCCGTCTACGCCGGGGTGATGGTGCTGGCGAGCGCGGGGATGGCCCACCGGCTGCGGGCGAGCGTGCCGGACATCGAGATCCCGGACGAGCTGGTGAGCAGGGTCGCGGCGGACCGGCAGGCGGGCGTGGAGGCGGCCTGCGCGCAGGTGCTCGCGCTGCGGGAGAGCGGTGCCTGCGACGGGGTCCATCTCGTGCCGGTCAGCAGGTACCGGGACGTGGCGGTGCGGCTCGAACAGGTGCTGTGACGCTCGACCGATGAGAACCGGCCCGCCGTCCGGTCCCCACTGCGACGAGGGAGGACTCATGGATCTGGACGTGCTGGTGGGCGAGTGGACGGCGGAGGCGCGGTTCTCGTTCACACCGGAACCGGTGAGCGGGCGGATGTCGGTCGCGTGGGACGTCGGCGGGGCGTTCCTGGTGCAGCGTTCCACCGCCGAGCATCCGGACGCGCCGGACTGCCTCGCCGTGATCGCGCCGGACGGGGAGGCCTACGTGCAGCACTACTTCGACTCGCGCGGGGTGGTGCGCGTCTACCGGATGACGCTGCGCGACAACGAGTGGACGCTGCTGCGCGACCAGCCGGACTTCAGCCCGCTCGACTTCGCGCAGCGGTACGTCGGCGCGATCGGCGAGGACGGCCGGACGATCACGGGCCGCTGGGAGACCTCGCAGGACGGCGGGGCGACCTGGGAGCTCGACTTCGACCTGGACTACCGCAAGGACTGAAGGCGGACGGTCTCGATCGGCGTCGGTCCGGCCCGCGGGCTCAGACGAGGCGGTCGCCGGGGTGGGGCGCGGGGGCGGGCTGTTCCTGCTGGACCTCGGTGTCCCGTCGGGCCTGCAGCGCGACGGGGTGCCAGAGCTCGTCGAACGGGTTCATCACGGCGCCGGCGTCCCGGGTCCGCAGCCGGCGGGCGGCCCAGGCGAGCCCGCCGAGCACGACCGCGAACAGACCGACGATCACCAGGATTCCCACGGCCGTCGACATGCGGGGCAGGTTAGCCGAGGCAGCGGGCGACGACGGCCGGATCGAGCCGGGCGAGCGGCACCGGCTCTGCGGGCGACGCCTGCGGGCCGACGAGCGGTCGCTGCCACCAGCCGACGTCGCGCCAGCGGTCGAACTTGTACCCGACGGCCCGGAACACCCCGACCGCCTCGAACCCGAGCGCCTCGTGGAAGCCGACGCTGGGCGGGTTCGGCAGCGTGACGCCGGCGAACGCGTGCGCGTAGCCCTGTTCGGTCAGCAGGGCGAGCAGCGCGGTGTAGAGAGCGCGTCCGACACCGCAGCGATGGACGTCCGGTCCTGTGTAGACGCTGACGTCGACGCTCCAGCGGTACGCGGCCCGGCTCCGGTGGGGGCCGGCGTAGGCGTAGCCGCGCACCCCGTCGAGGTCGGCGACCAGCCAGGGATGGGCGGGGAGGGTTCCCGCGATCCGCTCCCGCATCTCGGCCTCGGGCGGCGGTTCGCTCTCGAAGGAGATCGCGGTGTCGCGGACGTAGGGGGCGTAGACCGCGGCGACGGCCGCCGCGTCGTCGGGGGTCGCGAGGCGGATGCGCACGTGGTGATCGTGCCCGCAGCCCGTCAGAGGTTGTCGAAGGGTGGGGCGTAGCGGAACGTGCCGCGGAACGGGGAGCCCAGGACCGTCAGCAGGCGGACCTGGAAGTACGGGCCCCATTCCGGGTTCGGGGACATGTGGCCGGCGGCCCGGAAACCGAAGCGGGAGTAGTAGGTCGGGTCGCCCAGGAGGGCGACGACCGTCTCGCCGGTCGCCTCGGCGGCGCCCAGCAGGGCGTGCATCAGGGCGCTGCCGACCCCGGTGCCCTGCTGGTCCGGCGCCACCCCGAGCGGGCCGACGCCGAGTGCCGGATGGTCGCCGACGTAGCCGCGGGTCGCGATGACGTGCCCCGCGATCCCGTCCGGGCCCAGGGCGACCAGGGAGAACTGCGGCAGGAACCACGGGCCCACCCGCAGGGCCTGCAGCAGCGGGACCTCGACGGGTTCGCCGGGGCCGGTGGCGAAGGCGGCGCGCTGGACCGCGTCGACGAGCTCGTGGTCGGCGAGGCGTTCGCGGCGGACGATCACGGCGCGGATCGTGCCGCCCCGCCGGGCCGCTGTCGAGAGGGTTGCGTGAACCGGTTCCGGACGGGGTACGACTCCGGCATGTCCTCTTCCGGGATGGCCCTCGCGGAGCCGGCCGTCGACGGCCCGCAGCCCGCATCGCTCGTCGCGAGCTTCCGCGACGCGACCTGCCTACCCGCGTTGCGGCGCTGGCTGCGCGAGCATCTCGCGGAGGACTCCGACGCACGGTGCGACGCCGAGCTCGTGTGCACCGAGCTGGTGACCAACGCCGTCGAGCACGCGCACGGACCCCGCTCCGTGCGGATCACGATGCTCGACCCCCTGCGCCTGCGCATCGAGGTGGACGACGGTGAGCCGGGTGCGCGGCCCACGCTCGGCCGGTCGCGGTTCGGGTCCGTCCGAGGTCGCGGGCTGATGCTGGTCGACACGGTCAGCCGCTGGGGCGTGCGCCGCCGGCGCACCGGCAAGACGGTCTGGGCGACGCTGGGAACCTGAGAGACGGACGCGGCCCGGCCGCCGTCGAGGTCGGCCGGGCCGCTGTGCCCCCGGGGGTGCGCGCGTCGCTCCCCAGTTCCGCGCGCGAGGCGGTCCCCGTGTCGAGACGGTCGGTACCGAACCCCCGTCCCCGTCGGTACCAGGGGTCAGTGTGCGCCCGTTCGATCACGTTTCGGCTACCCCCTCGCGCCGGAACGGAAACGGTGTGGGCCGGGATCGGGCCCCTCAGCTCACCTCGCGGGCCGCGGCCCGGCCCACCTGCCGGCCCCCGAAGAGGCAGCCGCCGAGGAAGGTGCCCTCCAGCGAGCGGTAGCCGTGCACGCCGCCGCCGCCGAAGCCGGCCACCTCGCCGGCCGCGTACAGGCCGGGAACAGGTGTGCCCCCGGCGTCGAGCACCCGGCCGGTGAGGTCGGTCTGCAGGCCGCCGAGGGTCTTGCGGGTGAGCACGTGCAGCTTGACGCCGATCAGCGGTCCGGCCTTCGGGTCCAGGATCCGGTGCGGCGCGGCCGTGCGGCCGAGCCGGTCACCGCGGTAGCGGCGTGCATTGTGGATGGCGCTGACCTGCAGATCCTTCGTGAACGGGTTGGCCAGCTCGCGGTCCCGGGCGACGATCTGCTTCTCGATCGCGGCCGCGTCGAGCAGCGGCGAGGGGGTCAGCTTGTTCATGCCGTCGACCAGCTCAGCGAGGGTGCCGGCGACCACGAAGTCCTCCCCGCGCTCCTTGAACGCCTCGACGGGCGCCGGGGCGCCGGGCCGGATCCGGCCGAGCGTGGCCCGGACGTCCTTGCCGGTCAGGTCCGGATTCTGCTCGGAGCCCGACAGGGCGAACTCCTTCTCGATGATCTTCTGGGTGAGCACGAACCACGAGTGGTCGTGGCCGGTCGCGCGCAGCGCCGCGAGCGTGCCCAGGGTGTCGAAGCCGGGGAAGTAGGGCGCCGGGAGCCGGCGGCCGGTCGCGTCGAGCCAGATCGACGACGGGCCGGGCAGGATCCGGATGCCGTGGCCGGCCCAGATCGGCGAGTGGTTGCGGATGCCCTCGGTGTAGTGCCACATCCGGTCGCGGTTCACCAGCCGCCCGCCCGCGGCCTCGGTGATGCCGAGCATCCGGCCGTCGACATGGGCCGGGACGCCGGTGATCATGTGCTCGGGCGGGGTGCCGAGGCGCTGCGGCCAGTTCGCCCGGACGAGGTCGTGGTTCGCGCCGATGCCCCCGGACGTCACGATCACGGCGCCGGCGGTGAGCGAGAACTGCCCGGTCTCCGCGCGCGAGCTCGCCACCCCGCGGGCCGCGGTGCTGGGCTCCAGGATCGCGCCGGACACCCCGGTGATCGCGCCGTCCGTGCTGGTCAGGGCGTCGACCCTGTGCCGGGCACGGAACTGTACGAGGCCGGCCCGCTCGGCGTCGCGCACCGCGTTCGCGAAGGGCTCGACGAGGCCGGGACCGGTGCCCCAGGTGACGTGGAAGCGGGGGACGGAGTTGCCGTGGCCGTCGGCCAGGTAACCGCCGCGCTCGGCCCAGCCGACCAGCGGGAACCAGCGCACGCCCAGCCCGTGCAGCCAGGCGCGCTTCTCACCCGACGCGAAGTCGACGTACGCCGTGGCCCACTGCCGCGCCCAGAAGTCCTCGCCCGCCGGGTCGTCGACGCCGCGGTCGAAGCCGGCGCTGCCCAGCCAGTCCTGCAGGGCGAGCTCGGCGGAGTCCCGCACGCCCATCCGGCGCTGCTCGGGGGAGTCGACCAGGAAGAGCCCGCCGAAGGACCAGAACGCCTGGCCGCCGAGGTTCGCCTCCGGCTCCTGGTCCAGGAGCAGCACCCGGCGGCCCGCCGCCGCGAGCTCGGCGGTGGCCACGAGCCCGGCGAGGCCGGCTCCCACGACGATCACGTCGGCGTCCGTCACGGTCCCCACCCTGGCCCTCCGCGTGGCCGTCGGCAATCCGGGTATATCCGGCGCACCGATGAGTTCCGGGGTCGTGCGGGGTCGACACCCGAGGAACCGATTCGAGGAGGAGCACATGACTCTGCCGGAGATCGTGAGCCGCGAGGAGTGGACCGCCGCACGGACGGCGCTGCTGGAGCGGGAGAAGGAGCTCACCCGGGCGAGGGACGCGCTGAGCGCGGACCGCCGGCGGCTGCCGATGGTCGAGATCGGGAAGGACTACCGGTTCGACGACGGCCGGGCCGGGCTGCTCGACCTGTTCGAGGGCCGCCGCCAGCTGATCGTCGGGCACTTCATGTTCGACCCGGAGTGGGACGAGGGCTGCCCGAGCTGCACGGCCGGGGCGGACGAGGTGAGCGACGGCCTGCGCCTGCACCTCGCGAGCCGGGACGTCACGCTCGCGTACGTCTCGCGGGCACCGCTGGCGAAGATCGAGCGGTACAAGGCGGCCAGGGGCTGGACCTTCCCCTGGTACTCCTCGCACGGGAGCGACTTCAACTACGACTTCCACGTCACGCTCGATCCGGCGGTCGCGCCCGTCGAGTACAACTTCCGGGCGGAGGACCTGACCGGCGAGGCGCCCGGGCTCTCCTGTTTCGTGCGCGACGGTGAGCGCCTGTTCCACACCTACTCGCAGTACGCCCGCGGAGCCGAGTGGACCGGCGGTTCGTACGCGTTCCTCGACCTCACGGCGTTGGGACGGCAGGAGGAATGGGAAGAGCCGAAGGGGCGATCGGACGTTGGGCGGGGTGCCGTACCGATCTTCGACGCCTGATGCCTCTGACCAGTATTGATGACATCGGGCGATCAACTATGACGTCTGAGTAACGTCGGTCCCTCGTCCCGCGAGGTAAAGACACACCGCGTGCTGCTGGGGAGCGAGCACGCGCTGCCGGGTGCCGCGATCCGATCACCATCGGGGCGGGTCGCGGCGCCCACCCGGCGCCTTCTGCGTCAGCGGGCCGGACGGTCCTGTTCCCGGGTGCGGGCGGCCAGCGGGCCCTTCCCGCGCCGGGTCAGCCAGCCATTGGCCTGGTGCAGGGTCCGGCTGACGGTGTTCGGGCCGCGGCGCTGTTCGATCAGGTCCGCGGCCTTGCCCATCAGCCAGCCGCCCAGCGGCACCGCGACCGCCAGGACCAGCCACATCCGCAGCCGCTTGGACAGGAAGGCCCACATCGCTCCGCCACACCTCCGTCGCCTCCCGCCGGTCGGCGGGTGCGGCGAGCCTAGGGTGCGGCGGCCTGGTCGGCGATCCGGACCGCTCGTGAGTGGCGATCGTCGCCGGGGCGGTGATCGCCACTCACGGGAGGCGGGCCGCGGCGGTGGCGGGGTCGTCCTCGCGCCAGGCGGTGAGTCCCTTGTCGACGAGCGGGACCCGGGTCAGGCCCGCGACCTCGTCGAGGGCGAACCAGCCTGCCATGTCGGTGGAGCCGCCGACCTCGTGGCGCAGCTCCCCGCCCGTGACCCGGCCCGAGTAGAGGATCCGCACGCCCCACATGTCCATCGGGTCGCCCGCGTACGTGGTCGCCTCCGGCAGGTGCATCGAGTCCACGTCCAGCAGCCGGTCGAGGGCGACCGTGTAGCCGGTCTCCTCCTCGACCTCGCGGATCGCGCCGCGCCGCGGGTCCTCCCCGTGGTCGAGCCCGCCGCCGGGGAGCGTCCAGCGGGGGACCTTCGGCCCGTTCCAGCGGGCGAGGAGCACCTGCCCATCCTCGACGCAGACGACATAGGCGGCGGGGCGGACGACGCGCGGCACGGTCACCGACCGAACCTATCCTCCTGACGTGACGGCGCCCTCAAGATCCCCTCTGACCTGCGGATCTTCGCTATCCTGCCCTCGTGTCGGGTGACCGTCCGGTCCTGCTCGGCGTGCTGCTGTACGTCGGGATCGCCGTCGCGCCGACCGTCCTGCTCTGGGCCTCGGTGCGGTACCTGCCTGCCCTGCTCGACCTGCCCGCGCTGATCGGCAGGCTGGGCCGGCTCGTCCGCCCTCCCGCGCCCCCGACCCTGCTGCCAGTGGGTCAGACGTTCGAGTCGCTCGTCCGGGACCTGCACCGGCTGCGCCGCGAGGTCGTGGGCCGCCAGCCGACCACCCGGGTGCGCCGGGTCGCCCTCCTCGCAGCGTACGACGACGTGCTGCACGACATGTGCCGCGCCGTCGGCGTGGACCGCGGGCCGCTGTCCCAGGTCCCGGAGCGGGAGCGGCCCTTCGCCCGGCTCCAGATCGAGGCCGCGCTGGAGGAGGCCGGGGTCCTGCTCGAACCGCCGAAGGCCGGACCCGCCGCCGCGTGATCTCCATGGGTAAAGTCGTCTTTACCGGAGCGGGAACCAACCCGGGTCGGACCGCGTTCCACCAGTAGCGCGGAGACAGACGCGATGAGGAGGACCCGTGCGCACCAGCAGCAACCCGGCGTTCCGCAACCTGCCCAGCGGGCAGGGGTACGCCACCTTCGACCGCCAGGGCGGCGGCATGATGGGCGGCGGCGCCGCCTATGCCGACACCCAGGCCCAGGGCGCCGAGTTCGGCCGCGCCGGTGCCGGTGAGCGGCCGCTGACCGTCGACGACGTGGTGATCAAGACCGCGATCACCGCCGGTGTCGCGCTGGTCGCGGGCATCCTCACGGCCATCTCCGGCCTCTACTGGCTGGCCCTGCCGGCGTTCATCGTGGGCTTCGTGGTCTCGCTGATCGTCATCTTCAAGCAGAGCAGCAACCCCGCTCTCGTCCTGATCTACTCGGCCTGCATGGGGGTCGCGCTCGGCGCGATCACCGGGGCGCTCGAGTTCTCCGGCACGAACTTCCAGGGCATCGGCTTCCAGGCGATCGTCGGCACCGCGGGCGTGTTCGTCGGCATGCTGGTCGTCTACAAGACCGGCGCCGTGAAGGTCACGCCGAAGTTCACCAAGTGGCTGATCGGCGCCTCGATCGGCGTCGCCGTGCTGATGGTCGTCAACCTCATCGCCGGCTTCTTCCTCACCGGCGGGCTCAGCCTGCGGGACGGCTCGCCGCTCGCCTACCTGTTCTCGATCGTCTGCATCGGCATCGCCGCGTTCAGCCTGCTGCTGGACTTCGACATGGCCGACCGCGCGGTCAAGGGTGGCGCCCCGGCGACGTTCGCCTGGTACATCGCCTTCGGCCTCATGACGACCCTGGTCTGGCTGTACATCGAGATCCTGCGGCTGCTGAGCTACCTGCGCCAAGACTGACGGGAACTGTCAGGGTTCCCCGCCAGGATGTCGCCATGGCCTCCTGGAAGGACGTCGAGGAACAGGCACCCGAGCTGGCCGGTCGGGCCCGCCTGATCCTCGACGCGCACAAGCACAAGACGCTCGCCACCCTCCGTGCCGACGGCTCGCCCCGGATCTCCGGGATCGAGTGCGAGTTCGCGGGTGGCGAGCTGACGTTCGGGTCCATGGCGGGCGCCCGCAAGCTCGCCGACCTGCGCCGCGATCCCCGGTTCGCGCTGCACAGCGGCTCGGACGATCCGCCGGAGACGCCGAACGCGTCGACCTGGGCGGGGGACGCGAAGGTCTCCGGCCGTGCGGTGCCCACCGGCTCCCCGGGCGACGACGGGTCGGAGGGCTTCCGCGTCGACGTCACCGAGGTGGTGGTGACCGGCCTGAACGAGGCGGGGGACAGGCTCGTCGTCGAGTTCTGGCGGGAGGGCGCGGGCCTGCGCCGGGTGGAACGGACCTAGGTCTGGGCGGCGAGCCAGCCGCGCAGCTTCTGCAGGGCGCGGTGCTGGGCCACCCGCACCGCGCCCGGCGTCGAGCCGACCGCCCGGGCGGCCTCCTCGGCGGTCATCTCGCCGAGCACCCGCAGCACCACGATCTCCCGCTGCTGGGCCGGCAGCCGGTCGACGAGGACCATCAGCCGGGCCATCTCCGAGGTGCCCACGGCGGCCTGCTCCGGCCCGGCGTGGGTGTCGGTGGGCTCGGGGAGGTCGTCGGAGGGGTCGGAGCGGTCCCGGGCTGCCGAGCGGTAGGCGTCCGCCACCTTGTTGCGGGCGATCCCGTAGGCGAAGGCCATGAACGGGGTGTCGCGGGCGGCCGAGTCGCGGTAGCGCGGCAGCGAGGTGCACACGGCCAGGACGACCTCCTGGGCAACGTCCTCGGCCGTCGCGACGCCCGTGGCGCGCGCCCCGAGCCGGCCGCGGCAGTAGCGCAGCAACACCGGCCCGACGCGGCGCAGCAGGGCGTCCAGGGCGCGGCGGTCGCCCTCGGCGGCGGCGCGGGCGAGGGCGGTGAGCTCGGCGTCGAGGTCGGCGGCCGCCGGTCGCGCCGGTGTCCCGTCGCCCACGGTGCCCGCGGTGTCCTCGGTGCCGTCGGCGACCGGTGGCCCCTCGCCCCCCGCGTGCACGTGCGTCCCCCGTTCTGCGGGCACGTCGTGCGGTGTGGGCCCGCGGCGTCCGGCGGTGGTGGACGCCGCGGGTGCTCGAGGCCGGAAGGACGCCAACGGGTCGCCCGGCGGGGAGCGGGACGGCCGCACCGGCTGTGGGACGTGCCGGGCAGCGCGGTGACACCGAGCGACGGCGGCGTGCCCCTCCGACCCCACCCGGTGTCGTCCCGGGAGGAACGGTAGCCCGAACGGGCGTGTCACGTGCTCCGAAAAGGCGCAGAGCGACCGGTTCGTACAACCTCGTACACCCGGTCCGGGGGCTGACCTGCAGCGAGCCGGCGGGCTCCGGGGGCCCTATCCTTCGGCCGGACAGCTTCGGGGGGAGCGAGGATGCCGTCACGCCGGCCGGGTGCGGACGCTCCGGTCGGCGTCGCGGACCGGGCGGGTTTCGCCGCGCAGCTGGCCGGCTTGAAGGAGTCCACCGGGCTGAGCTTCCGCGAGCTGGCCCGCCGCACCCGCGGCCCGCGGACACCCCTCGGGCTGCCCTTCACCACCCTCCGCGACTACGTGCAGGGCCGCTCGCTGCCGCCTCCCGAGCGGCTCGACGGGATCCTCGACGCGTTCGGCGTCCCCGCGCAGGGCCGGGACGAGTGGCGGGCGGCGTTGCGCCGGGCCGCCGCGGCCCCGGCCCGGCCGCCCGCGGACCTGCGCCCCTATCCGGGCCCCGAGCCCGTGGGAGACGGCCTGCGCGGGCGGGACGCGCTGGTGGCCCACGTGCTGCAGCGGGTCCGGGCCGGCGGGGTCGTGCCGGTCGTGGGGCCGTCCGGGGTCGGGGTGACCTCGCTGCTGCGCGCCGCGGTGCTGCCCGCGCTGCCCGGGCCCGTCGAGGTGCTCGAACCCGGCCCGGACCCGGCCGCCGCGCTCCACCACACCCCGTTCCTGCTGGTCGACGACCTGGACACACTCGCCCCCGAGGGCCCTGCCCGCGAGTGGCTCGACGACGCCGTCCGCGCGCTGCTGGCCGCCCGCGTGACGGACCGTGTGGTGCTGCTCGGGCTGCGCGAGCACCGGTACGCCGAGCTCGCAGGCGTCGACGGGCCCCTCCCGGTCCGGGTCGGCGGCATGTCGGCGGCGGACCTGCGCGAGGTGATCGAGGGTCCTGCCCGGGAGGCCGGGTTCCCGCCGGCGGACGGCCTGGCCGACGTCGTGCTCGGCGAGCTGGACATCGCCCCGGACGCGCCGGCGTCGCCACCCGGCGCGCTGCCCCTGCTGGCCCTGGCACTGGCCGCGACCTGGGAGAAGACCCTCGACGACGGGGGATCCGGCCTCACCCTGGCCCACTACCGGGACTCGGGCGGGCTGCACGGCGCCGTCGCGGAGGCGGCCGAGGCGGCGTGGGCGGTGCTGTCCGCGGAACGTCGCGAGCTCGCCCGGATCGTGCTGCTGCGGATGGTCCGCAGCCAGGGCACGACCGGCGACGTGACGACCGTGCGCCGCCGGGTGCTGCGCGCGGGCTACGGGTACGGCCTGCGCCGGGCCCAGCGCGAGGACCTCGACGCGGTGGTGGACGCGCTGGTGGCCGCCCGGATCCTCACCGAACGGGAACGGACGGTCGAGATCGCGCACGACGCCGTCGTCACGGGGTGGCCGCGGCTGGCCGGCTGGATCGCCGAGGACCGGGAGCAGCGCCCGGCCCGCGCACTGCTCACCGAGGCCACCCGGATGTGGTTCGACGCGGACCGCGACGACGGCGCCCTCCTGCGTGGGCGGCGCCTCGACGTCGTCACCGCGTTCGCCGCCGAGCCCGCCGCCCTGGCCGAGCTGTTCCCGCTGGAACGGGAGCTGCTCGCGATCAGCCAGGCCCGCCGCGCGGACACCCGAACGGACCGCCGCCGCGACATCCGCCGGCTGCAGGCCACGGTCGTCGTGCTGGCGGTGCTGCTGCTCGCCGTGGTCACCGCCCTGGTGGTCGTGGTGGTGGGAGGGGGGCGCTGACGCGCCGCGGCCGGAGCGAGCGGTGGGCCGGGGTTCGTGAGGGCCCTCCTGGCTGCGACGATGGGCGCATGCGCTACGCCGAGCACATCTCCGACCTGGTCGGCAACACCCCGCTGGTCCGCCTCGGGCGGGTCGCCGAGGGCCTGTCCCCGCTGGTCCTGGCCAAGGTCGAGTACCTGAACCCCGGCGGCAGCGTGAAGGACCGGATCGCGCTGCGGATGATCGACGCGGCCGAGGCCTCGGGCGAGCTGCGGCCCGGCGGCACGATCGTGGAGCCGACCTCGGGCAACACCGGCATCGGGCTGGCGATGATCGCGCAGCGGCGCGGCTACAAGTGCGTGTTCGTGTGCCCGGACAAGGTGGGCGAGGACAAGCGCAACGTGCTCAAGGCCTACGGCGCCGAGGTCGTCGTGTGCCCCACGGCGGTGGACCCGGACCACCCGGACTCCTACTACAAGACCTCCGACCGGCTCGTCCGCGAGACCGAGGGCGCCTGGAAGCCGAACCAGTACGCCAACCCCGAGGGCCCGGCGTCGCACTACGCCACCACCGGGCCGGAGATCTGGGAGCAGACTTCAGGGCGGATCACGCACTTCGTGGCGGGGATCGGCACCGGCGGCACCATCTCGGGCACGGGCAACTACCTCAAGGAGGTCTCCGGCGGCCGGGTGAAGATCATCGGCGCGGACCCGGAGGGCTCCGTGTACTCGGGCGGCACCGGGCGGCCCTACCTGGTCGAGGGCGTCGGCGAGGACTTCTGGCCGGACGCCTACGACAAGACCGTCTGCGACGACATCGTCGCGGTGTCCGACGCGGACTCCTTCCACATGACCCGCCGGCTCGCCCGCGAGGAGGCGCTGCTGGTGGGCGGCTCGTGCGGGATGGCGGCAGTGGCGGCGCTGCGCGTCGCGGAGACGGCGCCCGCGGACTCGGTGATCGTCGTCCTGCTGCCCGACGGCGGCCGTGGCTACCTGGGCAAGGTCTTCAACGACGGGTGGATGGCCAGCTACGGCTTCCTGCCCCCGACCGAGGGCGCGACCGTGGGCGACGTGCTGCGCCGCAAGGACGGCACGCTGCCCGACCTGGTGCACGCGCACCCGAACGAGACCGTCGCGGACGCGGTGCACTACCTGCGGGAGTTCCACGTCTCGCAGATGCCCGTGGTCCGCGCCGAGCCGCCGGTGATGGCGGCCGAGGTCGTCGGCTCGGTGGTGGAGCGCGACCTCCTCGACGCCCTGTTCACGGACCGCGCGAAGCTCTCGGACCGGCTCGAGGGGCACATGTCCCCGCCGCTGCCGACGCTGGGTGCGAACGAGCCGCTGGCCACCGCGATGCAGGCCTTCTCCGCCGCCGACGCGGCCATGGTGCTGGTCGACGGCAAGCCCGCCGGCGTCGTGACCCGCTCCGACGTCCTGGCGTTCCTGGGCTGAGGCTAGCCTCGCGCCATGCGAGGTTTCTCCACCCGGGCCATCCACGCCGGCCAGGATCCCGACCCGACCACCGGCGCCGTCATCGTGCCGATCCACGCGAGCTCCACGTTCGCGCAGGACGGCGTCGGCGGCCTGCGCAACGGCTACGAGTACTCCCGCTCCGCCAACCCCACCCGGACGGCGCTGCAGGAGTGTCTGGCTGCGTTGGAGGGCGGGCGGCACGGCTTCGCGTTCGGCTCCGGCATGGGTGCGTCGGACGTGCTGCTGCGCGTCCTGCTCCGCCCGGGGGACCATCTCGTCATCCCGCACGACGCGTACGGCGGCACGTTCCGGCTCGTCGACAAGGTGCTCTCGGGCTTCGGCATCGAGTACTCCACCGTCGACCTCGCGGACGTCGACGCGCTGCGGGCGGCGATCCGCCCCACCACCAAGGTCGTCTGGTGCGAGACGCCCACGAACCCGCTGCTCGGGATCGCGGACATCGCCGCGCTGGCCGGGGCCAAGGGGGCGGCGACGCTCGTCGTCGACAACACGTTCGCCTCGCCCTACCTGCAGCAGCCGCTCGCGCTCGGCGCGGACGTGGTGCTCCACTCCACGACCAAGTACGTCGGTGGCCACTCCGACGTCGTCGGCGGCGCCCTGGTCTGCGACGACGACGAGCTGGCCGCGCAGATCGCGTTCACCCAGAACTCGGTCGGCTCGGTCCCGGGTCCCTTCGACGCGTGGCTCACGCTGCGCGGGGTGAAGACCCTCGCGGTGCGCATGGAGCGGCACTGCGACAACGCCGAGCGGGTCGCCGAGGCCCTCGCCGCGCACCCGGCCGTCTCGGGTGTCCTCTACCCGGGCCGCCCGGAGCACCCCGGCCACGAGATCGCCGCCAAGCAGATGCTCCGCTTCGGCGGGATGGTGTCGTTCCTGGTCGCGGGCGGTAAGGAGGCGGCGCTGAAGGTCTGCGCGGGCACCGAGCTGTTCACCCTCGCGGAGTCCCTCGGCGGCGTCGAGTCGCTGATCGAGCACCCCGGCCAGATGACACACGCGTCGGTCGCGGGCTCGGTGCTCGAGGTCCCGGACTCGTTGGTGCGGCTGTCCGTGGGGATCGAGGACGTCGAGGACCTGGTCGAGGACCTGACCCGCGCGCTGGACGCCGTGCGCTAGCTACGACCTCGTGGGGACCGGCGCCGCGGGGAGCGCGGGCGCCGGTTCCGGCGTGGCCGGGACCATCAGGTCTTGCGGGGAGAAACAGCCCCCGACCAGCTCGTACCCACCGGAGACGGCGACGTAGTGCCCCGGGTCGGAGCAGCCGGCCTCCTGGACGGCGACCACCGCGACCGTGCCCAGCACGGCAGCGGCCAGCAACGGGACGACGACGGCGCGCGGACCTGCCAGCCCCCGTGCGCGCATCCTGCCCCCTCCGGTGTCGTGCCCCTCTGCGAGGCTACCGGTGCCGGTGGCACGATGCCGCCGTGGACCGGGGAACGCTGTGACCGACGTGACAACGCCCGACGTGACGACGGGGCCGCCCGTCGGCCTCGCGGAGATCCGCGCGGCTCGCGAGCTGCTGGCCGGGGTCACGAGGGCGACGCCGGTCGCGCTCAGCCGCGCGCTGTCCGACGCGATCGGCGGGCCGGTGTGGTTCAAGTGCGAGAACCTGCAGCGCACCGGGTCGTTCAAGATCCGCGGCGCGTACACCCGGCTGGCCCGGCTGCCCGAGTCCGAACGGGCCCGCGGGGTGGTGGCGGCGAGCGCCGGCAACCACGCGCAGGGCGTGGCGCTGGCGGCCCAGCTGCTGGGGATCCGCGCGACCGTGTTCATGCCGGCGGGCGCCGCGATCCCGAAGGTCGACGCCACGCGCGGCTACGGCGCGGAGGTGCTCCTGGGTGGCGAGACGGTCGACGACGCCCTGGTCGCCGCGATCGCCCACGCCGAGCGGACCGGGGCCGAGCTCATCCACCCCTTCGACCATCCGGACGTCGTCGCCGGGCAGGGCACGGTGGGCCTCGAGCTGCTCGAACAGGTGCCGGACGTGGCCACCGTGCTGGTCGCGGCGGGTGGCGGCGGGCTCCTCGGCGGGGTGGCGGCCGCGATCAAGGCCCAGCGACCGGACGTCCGGGTGGTCGGGGTGCAGGCCGCGGGTGCGGCGGCGTGGCCCGGTTCCCTGGCCGCGGGCGGGCCGGTGGCCCTCGGGGAGATGCGCACGATCGCGGACGGCATCGCGGTCGGCCGCCCCGGGGACCTCACGTTCCGGCAGGTCGAGGCCACCGTCGACGAGTTCGTGACGGTCGGGGAGGACTCGATCTCCCGGGCCCTGCTGTTCTGCCTGGAACGGGCGAAACTGCTGGTCGAGCCCGCGGGCGCCGCGACCGTGGCCGCGCTGCTCGGCGATCCCGGCCGCTTCGCCGCCCCCGCCGTCGCCGTGCTCTCCGGTGGCAACGTGGATCCGCTGGTGCTCCTGCACGTGATCCAGAACGGCATGGCCTCGGCCGCCCGCTACCTGTCCCTGCAGGTCAGGGTGGGGGACCGGCCCGGCGCGCTGGCGGCGCTGCTCACCGGCGTGGGCGGGCTCGGCGCCAACGTGATCGACGTCGAGCACAGCCGGATCAGCGCCACGGTCCCCATGGGTGAGGTCGACGTGGCGCTGAGCCTGGAGATGCGGGGACCGGAGCACTGCCGCGAGCTGGTCGCGGCACTGCGGTCCGCCGGTCACCGCGTGGTGGTGACCGGGGTGCCGGACGGGGACCCGCGCGTCAGCCGGTGAAGGGCTCGATCGCGACGAGCGTGACCTTCATGGAGCCGCCGTCGGGCAGGGAGTAGGAGCGCTCCTCGCCCTTCTTCGCGCCGATCAGCGCCGCACCCAGCGGCGAGTTCGGCGAGATGACCTGCAGCCCGTTGGCGCTGCCCTCCTCGCGGGAGCCGAGCAGCATCTTCTCGGTGTCCTCGTCGTCCTCGTACTTCACGGTGAGGACGGTGCCGGGGGCGGCCTGGTCCGCGCTGCTGGGCGAGGTGCCGACCTGGGCGGTGCGGAGGAGCTCCTGGAGCTGGCGGATGCGGGCCTCCTGCTGGCCCTGCTCCTCGCGGGCGGCGTGGTAGCCGCCGTTCTCCTTGAGGTCGCCCTCCTCGCGGCGGGCGTTGATCTCGGCGGCGATGACCGGACGGTTCGCGATCAGGTCGTCCAGCTCCGTCTTGAGCCGGTCGAAGGCATCCTGGGTGAGCCAGGTCACCTGAGTCTCCGTCACGGTCATCACTCCTCCAACAGTCCGGGCTCCGCACTGTGCGGGCCGGTTCGCCCGGGGTCTCACGGGCAGGGGCTCTCGACGTGGTGCAGCAGCCCCGAGTAAGGAAAAACACGACCCGCCTGCGGGCCGTGTGCCGGAAATCCTAACACGGGACGCACCGCTCGTCGCGGTACTTCGGCGAACGGACGGGCCGCCGCGAGAGTTCCCGGACCCCTCGTTTTCGCTGGTGGGAAGCATCGGGGAAGAGGTCGGCGAGCGCGGGCGTTGCCCTACCCGCACGGAAGTGTCGGTGCAGTCTGGGAGGATCGACTCGGATCCGGCCCCACGACGTGCCGGTCGGGAACAGGCGCGCGCAACCGCGCGCGGACGGACGGGAAGGACCGCGGTCGATCATGACCTCTCGCCACGGGAGCAGCACGCCGAGCAGCGGCCTGCGGTTGATGAGCGTGCACGCCCATCCGGACGACGAGTCCAGCAAGGGTGCGGCCACCACCGCGCGGTACGTCGACGAGGGGCACGACGTGATGGTCGTGACCTGTACCGGCGGCGAGGCGGGCAGCATCCTCAACCCGGCGATGAACAGGCCCGAGGTGCTCGAGAACATGTCGGAGATCCGGCGGGAGGAGATGGCCCGCGCGGCCGAGATCCTCGGCGTCGAGCACCGCTGGCTCGGGTTCGTCGACTCCGGGCTGCCCGAGGGCGACCCGAAGCCCCCGCTGCCGGAGGGCTGCTTCGCGCTGCAGCCGCTCGAGGTGCCCACCGAGGCGCTCGTCCGCCTGATCCGCGAGTTCCGCCCGCACGTCGTCGTCACCTACGACGAGAACGGCGGCTACCCGCACCCGGACCACATCAGGACCCACGAGGTCTCGATGGCGGCGCTCGACGCGGCGGCGGATCCGGAGCAGTATCCGGATGCCGGCGAGCCGTGGCAGGTGCTGAAGGTCTACTACTCCCACGGCTTCTCGAAGGCCCGCATCCTGAAGTTCCACGAGGCGATCATGGCCCGCGGCGAGGAGTCGCCGTGGGTGGAGTGGATCGAGCGGTTCAACGAGCGCCCGGACCCGGGCGACCGGGTGACCACGCGGGTCGAGTGCGGGAAGTGGTTCGAGCGCCGGGACGACGCGCTGCGCGCCCACGCCACCCAGATCGACCCGACGAGCCGCTGGTTCTTCTCCCCGCTCGACCTGCAACGGGAGATCTGGCCCTGGGAGGAGTACGAGCTGGTGCGCTCCGAGGTCCCCACCTCCACCCCGGAGGACGACCTGTTCGCCGGCATCGAGGACGTCCGCGAGCCTGCGCTGCGGGCGGGGTGAGGCGCTCCGCCCGCCCCGCGTAGCCTGGGCGGGTGAGCGAGATCGTGCTGGTCGGGCTGCCCGGAGCTGCGCCGGCGGGGACCGCCGTGCTCGCCCAGGACCCCGCGCCGCCCGCGGGCAAGGGCGAGGAGTTCGGCAGCGCGTCGCCCGTGGCGCTCGTGGTGATCC
Source organism: Pseudonocardia ailaonensis (assembly GCF_039531635.1). NCBI lineage: Bacteria > Bacillati > Actinomycetota > Actinomycetes > Pseudonocardiales > Pseudonocardiaceae > Pseudonocardia > Pseudonocardia ailaonensis. The sequence goes on from NZ_BAAAQK010000005.1 coordinate 437,180, forward strand.
TCTGCCTGGCCGCCGCCACCATCGCGCTGGTCGTGTCGATGAGCCGGCGGATCAGGCGGCTGCCGAAGTCGTTCGACGAGGAGTCGGCCGACGGTGAGGCTCCCGTCGACCAGGAGCAGCCCAAGAACTGACGGCCACCGTCGCGAGCCCCCCGGCACTTCGCCGGGGGGCTCACTTCGCTTCGGGTGAACACACCGCCGTTGCCTCTGTTGCTGTGTAATCTCGTAAGCACGCAACAGGAGGTGTGCGATGACCGGACGGATGCACAAGGGCTGGCACGGCGGCGGGCGCGGGCAGGGTCGCGGCCCGCGGGGCGGCTGGCAGCAGGCGGACCTGCCGGACACCGGTGATGCCGCGGCCTGGCTGTCCGGCCGGCTGCCGGACGGCTGGTTCACCGGCGCCCCCGAGGTCACGATCGACCGCGAGGAGATCGTCATCGTCGGCGAGCTGCCGGCGGTCGAGGGCGATTTCGAGGACAGCGACGCCGGGCGGGCCGAGCAGGCCGCCGCGGCCGCGGGGCGGATCTCCCGCTTCCGCGAGCAGACGCGCGACGAGCGGATCGACATCGCTCGCCAGGCCGAGCACCGCTACCAGCGCAAGGTGGCGTGGGGTGCCCGGATCGGCGAGGTCGAGGAGCTGTTCACGACGGCGTCGGTGCCGGTCATGACGCGGCTGCGGCAGCCGGAGCGCATGGTGCTGGACACGCTGGTCGACTCCGGCGTGGCCCGCTCCCGCTCCGACGCCCTGGCCTGGGCCGTGCGCCTGGTCGGCCGCAACACCGACACCTGGCTCGCGGACCTGCGCGAGGCCATGGCGAAGGTCGACGAGCTCCGCACCCAGGGCCCCGAGTAGCCCCGGCTCAGCCGGGGAAGAGCGCGAACCAGATCGCGATCTGGTGGCAGATCGCGGCCAGCACCGTGGCCGCGTGGAAGAACTCGTGGTAGCCGAAGGTGCGCGGCCACGGGTTGGGCCAGTGCACGGCGTAGAACACCGCGCCGGCGGTGTAGAGGCCCCCGCCGACCAGCAGCAGGACGAGCGCGGCGACGCCGGCGTTGTGCAGCAGGTCCGGCAGGACGAACACCGCAACCCAGCCCAGCGCCAGGTAGATCGGCACACCGACCCACTTCGGTGCCTTCGGCCAGCAGGTCTTCAGGACCACCCCGGCCAGCGCGCCGCCCCACACCGTGGCGAGCACCCAGCGTCCGGTCACGGGATCCATGGCCAGGAGCGCGACCGGCGTGTACGTGCCGGCGATGAACACGAAGATCATCGAGTGGTCGAGCCGGCGCATGACCAGCCGGCTGCGCGGCGTCGACCACGTGCGGCGGTGGTAGAGCGCGCTCGTGCCGAAAAGGCCGAGGATCGTCACGCTGTAGATCGAGGTCGCGGCGGCGGCGACGCCGCCGACCAGGCTCGCCGAGATCGCGATCAGCACCGCGCACGCGGCCACGGACACGATGAAGGACCAGACGTGGAGCCAGCCGCGCATGCGCGGCTTGACGAAGGGCAGGTCCGGAGGCGGGGCGAGGGTCCCGGTCGTCACCCGGCCGAGAATACGGCACGGGGCCCCCGGTCCGGTTGCTTCTCGATGGCCGGGCGGTGAAGCCCGGTGACGGTGACCCGGTCGGGCGACCGCCGGGCGTAGGCTCCCTCGCGTGGGCGTCCGTGACCTGCTCTATTCGACGTACGAGGCGAGGCTCGCCCGGCGGCTCGCCGGGTCGGAGCGCCCGCGGCACGTCGCGCTGATCCTCGACGGCAACCGGCGGTGGGCCCGCGACGCGGGTCTCGACGACGTCAACGACGGGCATCGCGCCGGTGCCGCGAAGATCTCCGACCTGCTGGGCTGGTGCGGGGACGCGGGGGTCGAGGTCGTCACGATCTTCCTGCTGTCCACGGACAACCTGACCCGGCCCGCGGACGAGCTCGATCCGCTGCTGGACATCATCGGCGACGTCGTCGACGAGCTGAGCGGCCCGGCGCGGCCGTGGAGGCTGCGGGTGGTCGGGGCGATGGAGCTGCTCCCGGCGCCGTTCGCCGAGCGGCTCGCGGCGGCGGCCGCCCGCACCACCGAGCGCCCGGGCCTGCACGTCAACGTGGCGATCGGGTACGGGGGCCGGCAGGAGATCGCCGACGCCGTGCGCAAGCTGCTGCTGCAGCACGCCGAGTCCGGCACCTCCATCGAGGAGCTGGCCGAGGTGCTCGACGTCGACCACATCGCCGCCCACCTCTACACGTCCGGCCAGCCGGACCCGGATCTCGTCATCCGGACGTCGGGGGAGCAGCGGCTCTCCGGCTTCCTGCTGTGGCAGTCGGCGCACTCGGAGTTCTACTTCTGCGAGGCCTACTGGCCCGAGTTCCGCCGGGTCGACTTCCTGCGGGCGCTGCGCGACTACGCCGCCCGCCACCGCCGCTTCGGCGGCTGATCCCCGGGACCGCTCCGGCGGCCGACCCCCGAGACGCCGAACGGCGCCGGCCCCCGAGGGGACCGACGCCGTCGGTGGTGTGAGGACTACGTCAGTTGACGGAGTCGCCCGCGCCCGAGACCTGGCCGCAGGAGCGGTCCGAGTCGGTCGACACGTGCGTGTCGGCCTTGGCCTTGCCGAACAGGCCCAGGGCGCCGGTGGCCGCACCGGTGATGTCCTTGACGTTGGCCTGGGCGACACCCAGACCGGCCGCGACGGGGACGTCGTTGTTGCAGGCCTGGAGCGGGGTGTTCACGTCGTTGGCCGACGCGTTGAACAGGCCCTCGCTGGCCTTGTTGATGCCGGTCTCGCTGGCGAACGCGAGCGGGGAGAGGGCGACGACGGACGCAGCCGACGCGGCGGCGACGAGGGCAACCTTCTTCAGCACAGTTTTTCTCCTGTTGTCGTACGGCCCGCGTTCGGGCCTGACTGTCGCCACTAGTGACGGGGAGCCCGTGGCGACTGAGATCAATTTAGCGAATTGCGGGCGCTTCCCCAAACTCCGTACCACTATCGTGTCTGGAGCACATTTTGACCGGGGTTACTCAACCGATGGGGTGTATTTCGGAAAGGTCTCGGACGCTCGCGGCCACGACGGGGCGCGGACCGCCTACCTCGCAAGGAGCCCACCTGGCCCCGTCTGCGGCGGCACAGCTCATTCGGGTCCCCTCGCGGCGGGGCCGGCTCGCCGGAGTTCGTCCGGTCGATTTCCCAGCGGTGCTGACGAGTCCGGGCCGGCCGGCACCGCGACCGAATCCTCGGGCCGTTGTCACTTCTGCCCGGAAACGCCGAACGGCGCCGGTCCCCGAGGGGACCGACGCCATTCGGTGGTGCGAGAGGACTACGTCAGTTGACGGAGTCGCCCGCGCCCGAGACCTGGCCGCAGGAGCGGTCCGAGTCGGTGTGCACGTCGGTCTTGGCCTTCGAGGAACCCAGGATGCCCAGGGCGCCGGTGGCCGCACCGGTGATGTCCTTGGCGTTGACCTGGCCCACGAGCGCGCCGGCGGCGACCGGGACGTCGTTGTTGCAGGCCTGGATCGGGACGTTGACGTCGTTGGCCGACGCGTTGAACAGGCCCTCGCTGGCCTTGTTGATGCCGGTCTCGCTGGCGAACGCGAGCGGGGAGAGGGCGACGACGGACGCAGCCGACGCGGCGGCGATGAGGGCAACCTTCTTCAGCACTGTTTCTCCTGTGAGTCGTGCGGCCCGAGACCGGACCTGACCTGTCGACGCTGAGACCGGGGAGCCCGCATCGACTGAGGACAATTTAGCGAATTGCGGGGGCGAAAAGACAACTCCGTACCACTATCGTGTCTGGAGCAGTTTCGGCGACGAGTTACTCCATCGATGGGGTGTATTTCGAGGAGATCTCGGACCACTCAGAGTGATCATCGGAAACGGCCCCGGACACGACAGAAGCGCCGGACCCGAAGGTCCGGCGCTCCTGGAGTCAGATGACCGAGATCAGCTGACCGAGTCGCCCGCGGCCGACTCCTGCGCGCAGGCGCGCGACGAGTCGGTCTTGACGTGGGTGTCGGCCGAGGCCTGGCCGAACAGCGCGGCCGCACCGGTGAGGGCGCCCGTGATGTCCTTCAGGTTGCCCTGCACGACGCCGGCGCCCGCGGCGACCGGAACGTCGTTGTTGCACGCCTGGATCGGGACGTTGACGTCGTTGCCCGAGACGTTGATGAGGCCCTGGCTCGACTTGTCGATGCCGGTGACGTGCGACGCGTGGTGCCCCTTGTCGCCGGCGAAGGCGAGCGGGGAGACGGCGACGAGCGTAGCGGCAACGCCGGCCACGACGATTCCAGCCTTCTTCAGCACAGTTTTTCTCCTGTTTGTGTGGGAACCGGCGAGCCGGCACCGTTCACGTCAGCGTCCGACCGGGGAGCCCGCGCTGACTGCCGAGAAAGTTATCCGTTCGAGCTCCTTACTACAAATCCGATAACACCATCGTGTGAAGCACGAACTGTGTGTTCGGTTATTCCCTTGATCAGGTGAAATGAAAGCGCAATTCACTTGCCTCGGTGGTGGTCCCGATGGACCGTCGGTGATCGTCTTCACTCGACCGGGGAGGGGGTCGCCACGATCGTGGACGGGCCGTTCGGGGGGTAGCGTCCGGCGGATGAGGCTCGGGTGAGCGTGGATCGGTCGTTTCCGGCCGAGATGGTGCGCCTCGCACTGCGGCTGGACCGCCTGGAGCCGGGCCTCGTCGAGGCCTGGCACGGCGATCCGGCCCTGCGCCGTGGCGTGGCCTCCGAGCCGCTCGCGCGGGCCTCGGACCTGGCCACACAGGCCGACGAGCTGCGCAGACGTCTTCCCGGCGAGGACCTCGCGCGGGAGCGCGCGGCGTTCCTCGACGGCGAGCTCTCCGCGCTCGGGTCCGCGGCGCGCCGGCTCGCGGGCCTGCGGGTCCCGCTGCCGGTGGAGATCCGTGAGACCTACGGCGTCGACGTCGCGCTCGGTGATCCGGACCGCTACCGCGAGGCGCACCGCTCCCTCGACGCGCTGCTGCCGGGCCGGGGCGACGTCGGGGCCCGGCTGGCGGCCCACCGCAGCGCGGACGAGCTGCCGGCCACCCGTCGTCGAGCAGCAGTGTCCGCGCTGGTCACGGCGCTGCGCGAGCGGAGCCGCTCGCTCGTCGACCTGCCGGCGGACGAGGAGCTCACCCTCGAGTTCGTGGAGGGACGGCCGTGGAGCGGCCTCACCCGCCATCTCGGTGGGCACCGGTCGGTGGCCCGGTTCTCCGTCGACGGCCCGCAGCGCGCCGGGCAGCTCGCCCGGCTGGTGGCGCACGAGACCTACCCTGGTCACCACGTCGAGCACCTGCGCCGCGTCGCGGCCGCCCGGACCGCGCCGGAGCGGGCGCTGAGCCTGACCCGGAGCCCGCGCGCGCTCGTCGTGGAGGGGGCCGCGGACCTCGGTCTGGACGCCGCGGTCGGGCCGGGCTGGGGTCCCTGGGCCGCGAACCTGCTGGCCAGGGTCGGGGTGCGGACCGACGGCGCGCTGGCCGAGCGGCTGGACGAGGCGATGCTGCCGCTGCAGCACGCCCGGCTCGACGCCGCGCTGCTGGTCGCGACGGAGGGTCCGGACGTCGCCCTGGAGCACCTGCGGCGCTGGCTGCTGCTCGACGAGGCCCGCGCCCGCCGCGTCCTCACCTTCGTCGCGGACCCGCACTGGCGGGCCTACTCGGCCACCTACGTCGTCGGGTACCCGATGGTCCGCGCGTGGTGGGCCGGACGCCCCGAGTGCTTCCGCGCGCTGCTCGACAGGCCCCTCGTCCCCGGCTCGCTGGGCTCTTCGGACGTCCGGAACTGGGCCGACCGGGTGCCGTCCGGACGAGATGTGTCGACGACGGACGGTGTCGATCACGCGATGAGCGGTCGGCCGTTCTGTTAATTCTCGGCTTCGGTGAGGCTTGTAACCGAATGTTGCCCTTGACCGCATGCAGGTGACCGCTAGTAGCGTCATGCCCGGCGGTGCGTCCCGATCGCACCGCCCGGGGAGGCCCTGACCGTGGTGTTGCGAAGCACCCGAGAGGGCCGGCACCCGGCCCTCGCGGGCGTGCGAGCGGTGGCGTCGATACCGCTCGTGCACCCGCACAGGGGCCGGCCGGCCCAGCGAAAGAGTGGGCGCGGTGCCGCGCTCGCGAGGGAGCACCCGTGACCGAACGTCGTACGGCCCCGGTTCACCAGAGCGGTGTGGAGACGCCCCGCTGCTACGTGCTCGACACCTCGGTACTCCTGTCGGACCCCTGGTCCCTGACCAGGTTCGACGAGCACCAGGTCGTCCTCCCGCTCGTGGTGATCTCCGAACTCGAGGGCAAGCGGCACCACCCGGAGCTCGGGTGGTTCGCCCGAGCGGCCCTGCGGCTGCTCGACGACATGCGGATCAAGTACGGCCGGCTCGACGCGCCCGTTCCCGTGGGGGACGCCGGCGGCACGCTCCACGTCGAGCTCAACCACAGCGACCAGTCGGTGCTGCCGAGCGGCTTCCGCACGGACAGCAACGACAGCCGGATCCTCGCCTGCGCGCTCAACCTGCAGGCCGAGTACGGCGCCGGTCGCCAGGTCGTGCTGGTCACCAAGGACATGCCGCTGCGGGTCAAGGCCTCCGCGGTCGGGTTGCCGGCCGACGAGTACCACGGCCAGGACGTCGTCCCCTCGGGCTGGACGGGGATGGTGGACATCGAGGTCGCTCCCGAGGAGATCGACACGCTCTTCCGCGACGGCACGCTGCACCACGGCGAGGCCGCCGAGCTCCCCTGCAACACCGGCGTCCGGCTCATCGGCGGCACGTCGTCGGCACTGGGCCGGGTCACGCCGGACAAGCAGATCAAGCTGGTCCGCGGCGACCGCGAGGCGTTCGGCCTGCACGGCCGCTCCGCCGAGCAGCGCGTCGCGCTCGACCTGCTGCTCGACCCGGAGATCGGGATCGTCTCCCTCGGTGGCCGGGCCGGCACCGGGAAGTCGGCCCTCGCGCTCCTGGCGGGCCTCGAGGCGGTGATGGAACGCCAGCAGCACCGCAAGATCGTGGTGTTCCGGCCGCTCTACGCCGTCGGCGGCCAGGAGCTCGGGTACCTGCCGGGCAGCGAGGCGGAGAAGATGGGCCCCTGGGCCCAGGCCGTCTTCGACACCCTCGGCGCCCTGGTCACGCAGAACGTCCTCGACGAGATCATCGCCCGCGGCATGCTGGAGGTCCTGCCGCTGACCCACATCCGAGGCCGCTCCCTGCACGACACCTTCGTGATCGTGGACGAGGCGCAGTCCCTGGAACGCAACGTCCTGCTGACGGTGCTGTCGAGGCTGGGCACCGCGAGCCGCGTCGTCCTGACCCACGACGTCGCCCAGCGGGACAACCTCCGGGTCGGCCGCCACGACGGCATCGCGGCGGTCATCGAGAAGCTGAAGGGCCACCCCCTCTTCGCCCACGTCACCCTCACCCGAAGCGAGCGATCCCCGATCGCCGCCCTGGTGACGGAGATGCTGGAGGGCCCCGGCAACTAACCCGCGGATGAGCGAACGGCGCTCTCGTTCACATCTAGTGAGCGAGAGCGCCGTTCACTCATGCAGACGCCCCGACTGCCGCGAAGCGCCGTCCCGAACCCTGTTGGAGCGAACGGCACTTTCGCTCATACCTAGTGAGTGAGCGGCACTCTCGCTCATGACGCGAGTTGTCCACAGTTTGAGGCACCTGTGGATGGACGAACCCGGCGAAGGCAGCGAGGCGTCACCATCGGAGCATGCCACTACGCGTCTGCTCCCTGACCCTCGACGAGATCGCCTTCCGGGCCGACACCTTCGTCGTCCGCGCGACGGATCTCCAGGACATGGGCGTTCCACGTCGCACGATCCACCAACGATGTCGCCCCGGCGGTCCCTGGCGTGCCCTGTTGCCGGGCGTGCTGCTGCTCCGCAACGGACCGCCGACCCGTGACGACCACCGTCGGGCTGCACTCCTCTACGCGGGCGACACCGCCCTGCTCACCGGACTGGACGCGCTGGAGCTCGCCGGCCTGCGTCGGATCCCGACCGTCGCGGGTCCGGTTCACCTGCTGATTCCCAGCGACCGGCGGCGGCTCGGTGCGGGCCGTGTCCTTGCGGAAAGGACCGAGCGGCTTCCTGACGCCCGAGGCTCGCGCCTGCTGCCCGTCGCGCCGGTGGCGCGGGCGGCGCTGGACTTCTGCCGGCGGTGCCGGGAACGCGACACGGTGCGGGCGATCCTCGCGGAGGTCGTGCAGAGCGGCCGGGCGACACCGGCCGAGCTCCGCTCCGAACTCGATGCCGGGAGCGGCCGCGGCTCCGCATTGCCTCGCACCGTCCTCCGGGAGATCGCGGACGGCGTCCGTTCCGTGGCGGAGGCGAAGGCGCGCGAGCTGCTCGGCCGGTGCCGGCTCCCCGACCCGCTGTGGAACCCGCAGCTCGTCGACGAGCGCGGAACCCACGTCGCAACGCCCGACGCCTGGTTCGACGAGGTCGGTCTGGCCTGGGAGATCGACTCCCGCGAGTTTCATTTCGACGCCGCGGACTACGAGCGGACCGTCGAGCGACACACCCGGATGACCGCGGCGGGGATCATCGTCGTCCATTCGCTCCCGCAGACACTTCGCCGGCGCGGAGCCGAGGTGGTCGAGGAGCTACGGCAGGCCTATGCCCACGCGGCCCGCCGCCCGCGCCCACCCGTCATCGCACTCCCCGCACGATGAGCGAGCGGCGCCGTCGCTCACTAGGTATGAGCGAGAGTGCCGCTCGCTCATTCGAACGGCGCCGCCACCGTCGCCGGCGCCGACGGGTCCGGCACGCTGCCCGATGAGCGAACGGCACTCTCGGTCACTAGGTATGAGCGAGGGTGCCGTTCGCTCAGGTCACAGGCCGTGGGGGGTGCCTTCGGTGAAGCCGGCTTGGGTCTGGATACCTACGACCGCCTTCTCGTGGAGGTCGTTCAGGGTCGTGGCGCCGGCGTAGGTGCAGGCGGAGCGGACTCCGGAGGCGATGCCGTCGAGGACGTCCTCCACGCCGGGGCGGTTCGGGTCCAGGAGCTGGCGGCTGCTGGAGATGCCCTCCTCGAACAGGCCCTTACGGGCGCGGTCGAAACCGTTGTCGCCGCGGGTGCGGGCACTCACCGCCCGTTTCGACGCCATGCCGAAGGACTCCTTGTACGCCCGGCCCGCCTCGTCGCGCAGCAGGTCGCCGGGGGACTCGTAGGTGCCCGCGAGCCAGGAGCCGATCATCACCGACGCGGCCCCGGCGGCCAATGCCAGCGCGACGTCCCGGGGGAAGCGCACCCCGCCGTCCGCCCAGATCGACACGCCGTGATCCCGGCCCGCCGCCGCGCACTCCAGCACGGCGGAGAACTGAGGCCGCCCGACGCCCGTCATCATCCGGGTGGTGCACATCGCCCCCGGCCCGACGCCGACCTTGATCACATCGGCGCCCGCGAGCGCGAGGTCGCGTACCCCGGCCGCGGTCACGACGTTGCCCGCCGCGATCGGGACCGGCAGGCCCGAGTCGTCCACGACAGCCCGCACCGCGCGCAGCGCCTCGATCATCTTCTCCTGGTGCCCGTGCGCGGTGTCCACGACGAGGACGTCCACGCCGGCGTCGAGCAGCGCCTTCGCCTTGGTCGGGACGTCGCCGTTGATCCCGATCGCCGCCGCCGTCCGCAGCCGGCCGCGCGCGTCGAGCGTCGGGGTGTAGATCCCGGCCCGGATGGCGCCGAGCGCGGTGAGCAGCCCGGCGAGGCGGCCCTCGTCGTCGACACCGAGGGCGACGCCGTGCCCGCCGAGCGCGTCGAACACCTCACGGGGCGCGGTGCCCACCGGGAGCAGCACGGGTGCGGGGTCGAGGACCTCGGACAGCCGGGTGAACCGGTCGACGCCCTGGCAGGCGGCCTCGTTGACGGTGCCGACCGGGCGGGCCCCGTCGTCGACCACCACGACGGTGTCGTGGGCGCGCTTCGGCAGCAGGTTCAGCGCGTCCGCCACGGCGTCGCCGGTCCGCAGGACGAGCGGGGTCTCCCACACGGGATGCCGGGACTTGATCCAGCCGACGATCTCCGCGACCGCGGACGGCGCCACATCCTGCGGCAGCACGGTGAGGGCGCCGCGGCGGGCGAGCGTCTCGGCCATCCGTCGCCCCGCGACCGCCGTCATGTTGGCGGCGACGACCGGGACCGTCGCGCCGGTCCCGTCGGCCGTCGTCAGGTCGACGTCGAAGCGGGAGGCGACGGCGGACCTGCCGGGGACGAGGAAGACGTCGTCGTAGGTGAGGTCCGTGCGGGGCTGGTGACCATCGATGAAGCGCACGGGGAGCCAAGGGTAGCGGCCGGGCGCCCGGAGTGCACGATCACCGATCGCCGCAGGTCAGCGGTCGTGAGTGGCGATAGTCGCTCCGGCGAGGATCGCCACTCACAGGAGGTTCTGGACGGCGTCGAGGGTGTCGGCCTCGGCGGGGGTCTTGTCGGGGCGGTAGCGCAGGACGCGGGCGAAGCGCAGCGCGACGCCGCCGGGGTAGCGGACCGAGCGCTGGGCGCCGTCGAGGGCGATCTCCACGACGAGCTCGGGGCGCATCGCCACCACGTGCCCGTCGTCCTCGACGGCGTGGGCGGGGAACTCCGCCGTCTGCCAGGCCAGCAGCTCGTCCGTCATGCCCTTGAAGGTCTTGCCGACCATGATCGGCGGGCCGCCGTCCGGGTCCCGGGCGCCGAGGTGGATGTTCGAGAGGAAGCCGGTGCGGCGGCCGTAGCCCCACTCCGCGCCGATCACCACCAGGTCCAGGGTGTGCACCGGTTTGACCTTCTGCCAGGACTTCCCGCGCCGGCCGGCGGCGTACGGGGCGTCGAGCGCCTTGACGACCACGCCCTCGTGCCCGGCCGTGAGCGCCCCGTCGAGCACCTCGGCGGCCTCCTCCGCGGACGGGTGCCGCCTCCCGGGCATCGTCAGGGCCGGGGGTAGCAGGCCCGCGAGTGCGTCGAGGCGCTCGGACAACGGCGCGTCGAGCAGGTCCCGCCCGTCGAGGTGCAGGAGGTCGAAGAAGAACGGCGACAGGAGCACCTCCGCCCCTTCGTCCCCGGCGCCGTCGGACCCGAAGCGGGACATGGTGTCCTGGAACTTGCGGGGGCGCCCGTCGTCGTCGAGCGCGAGGGTCTCCCCGTCGAGGACGGCCTCGGTGCAGGGCAGGGCCAGCACGTGCTCCACCAGTTCGGGCACGGCCCCGGTGATCTCGCGCAGCGTCCTGGTCCAGACCCGGACGTCGTCCCCGCGGCGGTGCACCTGGATCCGCGCCCCGTCGAGCTTGTACTCCACGGTGACCTCCTCGCCGAGCGACTCGAGCGCCGCGTCGAGCGAGGACCCGGGGGAGGCGAGCATCGGCCGCACCGGCCGGCCCACCTCGAGCCGCACCGCGTCGAGGGCGGGCGCTCCGCCGGAGAGCGCGAGCGCCGCCGTGGACGGCAACGAACCGGAGAGCATGAACGCCCGCCGGACGATGACAGCCGCAACGGCGGACGCCTCGGCGACCGCCTCGAGCATCACGCCCTCGAGCGCGCCCTGCCGCAGCTCGCCACCGAGCAGGCGGACGAGGAACCGCTGCTCGTCGGCGGTCGCCGCACCCAGGAGCGAGCCCAGGAGCTCGGTCCGCCGGCGCGCGGATCCGGCCCCCGAAAGGCCTGCGAGCTCGGTGAACGTGGCGTCCACCTGGGCGACGGTCAACGTGGGGGAGGAGGCGGGGTCCCCGGCCGCCGCGGACAACGTCCGCCAGCCCGTCCCGATCCGCCCCTGCCGGGGCTCCCCGGCGAGCCACGCCGTGGTCGCCTCGACCTCCTCCGGTCCGGCGAGCCGCAGCAGCGCGGCCAGCGCCGCCGACTTCTCCTTGCGGGAGCGGGTGGCGCCGACCGCGGCCGAGGTCTCGACGACGTGGTTCAGCAGCACGGAGGCAGTAGAGCAGAGACCACCGACGGAATCAGTGCAGCGGCGGTCAGCCCATGCTCTTCTGGCCGTCGATCGTCTCCCGGATGATGTCGGCGTGCCCCGCGTGCTGCGAGGTCTCGGCCACCAGGTGCACCAGCACGCGCCGCGCCGACCAGGACCTGTCCGTGAACCACGGCGCGTCCGGCAGGTCGTGGGTGAGGTCGAGGGTCTCCAGCCCCGCCACGACCTCCTCGGTGCGCGCCGCGACCTTCTCGTACTCGGCGAGGATCCCCTCGAGGGTCTCGCCCGGCAGCATCCGGAAGCTGTTGGTGTGCGTCTCGTAGGACGACTCGTCGAAGGACATCGCGGCCGCGCCGCGCTCGATGAAGTCGACCCAGCCCGACTCCGTGAACGCGACGTGCTTGATCAGCCCGCCGACGGACAGCTCGCTGACGGTCGGGGTGGCCGCGGCCTGCTCGTCCGTGAGTCCCTGGGCGGTGTAGCGGAAGAGGAAGCGGTGCTTCGCGAGGGCTGCCAGCAGGTCCGACTTCTCGCTGGTGAGGGTGGCGTTCATGGTGTCTCCCGGTGCTCTCGTCCGTGCTGTCGAGGACAACTCTAGGAGGCATACCGGTCAGTTCCTGACCGCTATCGGAGGAACCCGGAAAAGGACCGGCGAGCTCGCCCCGCACCCTCCCGAGGTGATCGCCGCCGTGCGAGAGTCGGAGACGGCGCGGGTGGCGGTGGCCGACCCGGGATACCGGTCGTGACAGCTCGACGATGAGGAGTGGACGGATGCGCGCAGCACGGGTGACCCGCACGGACGGGCCGTCGGCCGTCGAGGTGGCCGACGTCCCGGAGCCGGTCGCCGGCCCCGGCGAGGTCCTGATCGAGGTGAAGGCCGCGGGCGTCAACTTCCCCGACCTGCTGCTGAGCGAGGGGAAGTACCAGTACCGGCCCGACGTGCCGTTCACCCTGGGCGGGGAGCTCGCCGGCGTGGTCCGGGAGGCGCCGGCGGGATCGGAGTTCTCGCCGGGGGACCGGGTCGCGGCGACGACGCTGACGGGCGCGTTCGCCGAGCTCGTGGCCACGAACGCGGCCGACGTCTACCCGCTGCCGGACTCCGTCGCGTTCGACAAGGGCGCCTGCCTGCCGATGAACTACCTGACGATGACGTTCGCGCTGCAGCTGCGCGGGCAGCTCCGCGAGGGCGAGACCGTCCTCGTGCAGGGCGCCGCGGGCGGCATCGGCACGGCGACCATCCAGCTCGCGAAGGCCATGGGCGCGCACGTGATCTCGGTCGTCTCCAGCCAGGAGAAGGCGGACTTCGTGAAGACCGTCGGATCCGACGAGGCCGTGCTGGCCGACGGGTTCAAGGACGCCGTCAAGGAGCTGACCGGCGGCCGGGGCGTGGACATCGTGGTCGACCCGGTCGGCGGCGACCGCTTCACGGACTCGCTGCGCAGCCTCGCGGCGCACGGGCGGCTCCTGGTCATCGGGTTCACCGCGGGCGACATCCCCACCGTCAAGGTCAATCGCCTGCTGCTCAACAACATCGACGTCCGCGGCGTCGGCTGGGGCGCCTACGCGATGGCCCGGCCGGGGTACTTCCGCGAGGAGTGGGGCCGGCTGCTGCCCTTCCTCGACTCGGAGTTCGTCGATCCGCCCGTCGGCGGCCGGTTCCCGCTGGAGAAGGCCGCCGATGCCCTCGCCGGGCTGGCCGGACGGGCGGTGCTCGGGAAGAACGTCATCGAGCCGTGAGGCCCGCCTCGACGACGAGCAGCGCGAGCTGGACCCGGTTGGTGAGGTCGAGGGCGGTCAGCGCCCGCGAGACGTAGGCCTTCACCGTGGCCGGGCTCAGGTGCAGCTCGGCGGCGATCTCGGCGTTGGAGAGCCCGCGGGCCACCGCGCGGGCCACCCGGAGCTCGCCGGCGGAAAGCCGCTCCAGCTGCGCGGCCACCTCCGGCCGGGCCCGGTCGCCGAGCTGCGCGAGCACGGTGCGGGTGACCGCCGGGGACAGGATCGCGTCCCCGGCGGCCACCGTCCGCACGGCGCGCAGCAGGTCCTCCGGCGGGGTGTCCTTGAGCAGGTAGCCCGCCGCGCCGGCGTGCAGCGCGCCGAGCACGTCCTCGTCGGTGTCGAAGGTGGTGAGCACGAGGACGGCCGGTGGCGCGGGGAGCGCCCGGACCAGCTCCGTGGCCCGGACCCCGCCGGTCCGGCGCATGCGCAGGTCCATCAGCACGACCGCGGGCCGCAACCGGGCGACGGCGGCCACCACCTCGTCGCCGTCCTCGGCCTCGCCGACGATCTCGATCTCCGGGGAACCGCCCAGCAGCACCCGCAGACCGCTGCGGACCAGCGGATCGTCGTCGACGAGCAGGACCCGGGTCACAGCGGCAGCGTCGCGCGGACGCGGTAGCCGCCCTCGGGCCCCGGGCCGGCGTCGAGGGTTCCGCCCAGTAGCGCGACGCGCTCGCGCAGCCCGGTCAGCCCGGCGCCGGTCCCCGCCGGCGCAACCGCGCGGGGACCTCGCTCCTCGACGGCCACGTGGAGCGCCCCGTCGCCGTGCTCGACCCGGACGTCGACCGGCAGCCCGGCGCCGTGGCGGCGGCTGTTGGTCAGCGCCTCCTGCACGATCCGGTACGCGGCCCGGCCCAGCGACGGCGGCGGCTCCGGCCCGTCGTCCGACCGGAGGGTGACGTCGAGCCCCGCCGAGCAGGCCTCGTCGACGAGGCGGGGGAGGTCCGCGAGGCGGGGCGGCGGGTCCTGGGGGCCCTCGCGCAGCGCGGAGACGGCGGTCCGCAGGTCGGTGAGCGCGAGACGGGACTGGTCGCGGACGATCCCGGCGACCCGGGTGACCTCGTCCGCGGGCAGGTCGGTGCGGAAGGCGAGGGCGCCGCCGTGCACCGCGAGCAGGGAGAGGCGGTGGCCGAGGGCGTCGTGCATCTCGCGGGCGATCCGGCTGCGCTCGTCGCGGCGCGCCCGCTCGGCCCGCTCCCCGGCGGCCCGGCGCTCCTGCGCCACCTGCTCCTCCAGCAACGCGACGACGCGGCGCCGGGCGCGGGCGAACATGCCCCATCCGGTCGCCGCGACGGCGCACAGCACCCCGCCGAGCGCCGCCGACGGCGGGTCCGGCACCGGGTACCGCACGATCTGCAGGATCCCCGCGTTGAGCACGACCAGCAGGCTCGTCGCGAGGGCGACGGGCCACCGTCGGTGTGCCGCAACGGAGAACGCGCCGATCAGCGGGACCGCACCGGCCACGGTGGACACCAGGCTGGCTGCCACCCCGAGCACGGTGAACGCCACCGGCGCGGGCCTGCGCAGCCACAGCACGGCGGACAGCGCGACGGCCCCGACGGCGAGATCGAGGACCGGGACGGTGCGCAGGTGCGCGAATCCGCCGAAGATCACCAGCTGCTGCGCGGTCAGGCCGAACGCGACCGCGACGGCCAGCGCCCCGGCGTCCACCAGCCTGCTCCGCATGCGGTCACGGTACGGGCCGAGCCCGCGGGGCGGAGTGGCCGAAAGTCGACGGATCCGGTGGCCGTGCGGCCGCGGTGCGCGGTGCCCCGTCCGGCGACGCTCGCTCCCATGGTCGCTCTCCGGATCCTGCTCGCCGCCACCCTGCTGACCGGCCCGCTGGCCGCCGTGCTGGTCGGCCCGGCGCCCCTGCCCGAGCTCGCCCTCCCGGTGCACGGCCTCGTGTCGGTCCTGGTGCCCTTCACCGGCATCCTGCTCGTGCAGGAGCGGCCGCGGTTGCTCGCGGCCGGGGTGATCGCGCTGGTCGCGGGCCTGGTCACGGGCCTGGCCTGTGCGCTGGTCGCGGGACAGTGGCGGCTCGACGTGCTCGCCGGCGGGCTGCTCGTGCAGCTGGTCAGCCAGTACGTCGGTACCGCGTTCGGGCTGGTCTGCCGCCGGGTGTGGACGGCGATGGTGGCCGATGTCGTGGTCCCGCTCGGTCTGTGGGCGGTCCTGCCGTCCGGCGTGCGCGAGTGGATCACGCCCTACGCGGCCGCCACCCGGGTGCTGACGGGTGAGGCGGGCCCGCCGGTGCTCGTCGTCGTGCTGGTGTGGGTGGTCGGGTTCAACGCCCTCGGCCTTGCGGTCAGGAACCGGCCGCATTAGCCGCGATACTGGGGCCATGGCCAACACCAGCTCGCGCACCCTGCGGCTGCTGTCGCTGCTCCAGACCCACCGCTACTGGCCCGGTCCGGAGCTCGCGGAGCGGCTCGAGGTGTCGCCGCGGACCCTGCGCCGCGACGTCGACCGGCTCCGCGAGCTGGGCTACCCGGTCGAGGCGAGCCGGGGCGTCGACGGCGGCTACCAGCTCGCCGCCGGCGCCGCGCTGCCCCCGCTGGTGGTCGACGACGAGGAGGCCGTCGCACTCGCCGTCGGCATGCGGGCGGCGACCCAGGGCGCGGTCGCGGGCATCGAGGAACCGGCGCTGCGGGCGCTGACCAAGGTCGTGCAGGTCATGCCGCCGCGGCTGCGCAAGCGCGTCGACGCCCTGCAGAGCGTCACCGAACCGGCCGGGTGGAGCTCCTCGCGAACCCCGCCGCTGGATCCCGAGTCGCTGATCGTCGTGGCGCAGGCCTGCCGGGACACCGAGCGCCTCGAGTTCGCCTACACGGCGCGGGACGCCGAGCCCACGGAACGGCACGTGGAGCCGCACCGGCTCGTGCCGCTCGGGCGCCGCTGGTACCTGGTGGCCTACGACCTGGACCGGCACGACTGGCGCAGCTTCCGGTTCGACCGGCTCTCGGCGCCGCACCGCACCGGGGCCCGGTTCCGGCCGCGGGAGCTCCCGACGGCCGACGCCGCGGACTTCGTGAAGGCGGGGCTGCGGCACTGGCAGTCCACCCACGAGGTCGACGCCGTGATCCACGCCCCGGCCGGGAGCATGTCCTGGATGGACCGGTGGGCCACCGTCACCCCGCTGGGCCCGGACCGCTGCGCGATGCGGCTGACGACCGACGACCTGAACTGGGCGGCCTTCGCCCTGGGCAGCTGCGGCGTCGAGTTCGAGGTCCGCTCGCCCCCGGAGCTGGTCGTCCTCCTCCACGACTGGGCGGCCCGCTTCTCCCGGTCGTGAGTGGCGATGGTCGCCATGGCGACCATCGCCACTCACGGGGTGCGGGGGGGCGACTAACTCCGGAGGGTCCCGGAACGAGTCCTTCTTCGGCGGTGCACGAGACGAGGGACGGACGCGCTCTGAGGGGGGCGACGGGGTGCGCGCTGAGCGGGAGTGGCTGGAGCTGGTGGCTGCCCTGATGGCCGAGCCGCTGGTCGAACTGCCGATCGACGTCCTCGGCGAGGCGCTCGCCCGTACCTTCGAGGCCGCCGGGGTGAGCTACAGCGAGGTCGTGCCGGGCGAGCCCCTGCGCCACACCTGGGTGGACGAGGGTCTGGGTGAGCACGCCGACCTGCTGGACCGGTGGAGCCGGCACAAGGCGGCGGAGGAGCATCCGCTGCTGCGCTGGTACCTCGCGAGCGGGCTGTGGGTGCCGCGGCAGATCGCCGACGCACCCGCGGAGCTGCTCGACCGCTGGGAGGCCGACGGCGGTCGCGAGCTCGCCGAGGCCTGCTCGGCCCCCGACCAGCTCGCGCTGCCGCTGCGCGCCACGCCCGGGCTCAGCCGCTCCTTCGTGATCGGCCGCCCCGAGCGGTGGTCGCCGGCCGAGCTGGCCTTCGCCCGGCGCCTCTGGCAGCTCCTCGCCGGGCTGGAACGTCAGGTCGAGGCGCTCGCGGCGGTGAGCGGCGAGCCGGGGCCGCGCACCGGGGAGATCGCGTTGACCCCGCGCGAGCGGGCCGTGCTCGGGCTGCTCGCCCAGGGGCTCACGGCGACCACGATCGCGCGCCGCCTCGGGATCTCGCCGCGGACGGTGCAGAAGCACCTGGAGCGCTGCTACCTCAAGCTCGGCGTCACCGACCGGCTGTCGGCGGTCCTGCGCGCGCAGGCGTCGGGCCTGGTCTGAGGGGCTACCGCCCGCCGCGCGCCATGCGGAGCACGTCGAGCGCGGTGTCGAGCTGATCGAGCGTCAGCCTGCCGTTCTCGACGTGCCCGCGCTCCAGCACGACCTCGCGGATCGTGCGGCGCTCCTTGAGCGCCTGCTTGGCGATCGAGGCGGCCTCCTCGTAGCCGAGGTAGGAGTTGAGCGGCGTCACGATGCTCGGCGAGGACTCGGCGTACTCGCGGGTGCGGTCCAGGTCCGCCTCGGCGCCCGCGACGACCTTGTCCGCCAGCAGCCGCGCCACGTTCGCGAGCAGCCGCGCGGACTCCAGGACGTTGCGCGCCATGACCGGCATCATCACGTTGAGCTCGAGGTTGCCCTGCGAGCCCGAGAACGCGACCGTCGCGTCGTTGCCGATGACCTGCGCCGCGACCATCATGGTGGCCTCGCAGATCACCGGGTTGACCTTGCCCGGCATGATCGACGAGCCGGGCTGCAGGTCGGGCAGGTGGATCTCGGCCAGGCCGGTGCGCGGGCCGGAGGAGAGCCAGCGCAGGTCGTTGGCGATCTTGTAGAGGGACACGGCGACGGTGCGCAGCGCGCCCGAGGCCTCCACCAGCCCGTCCCGCGCGCCCTGGGCCTCGATGTGGTCCGCGGCCTCGGAGAGCGCGTCGAGCCCGGTGGCCGTCCGCAGCTCGTCGACGACCGCAGCGCCGAACCCGGAAGGGGCGTTGAGCCCGGTGCCGACGGCGGTGCCGCCGATGGGCAGCTGACCGAGGCGGGGCAGCACGTCCGTGACGCGGGCGGCGCCGTACTCGACCTGGGTCGCCCAGCCACCGGCCTCCTGGCCCAGGGTGATCGGCACGGCGTCCATCAGGTGGGTGCGGCCGGCCTTGACGACGTCCGCCCAGTCCGCGGCCCGTGCCCGCAGCCCACGCGCGAGATGCTGCAGCGCGGGCACGACGTCCGTGGCCAGCGCCTCGGTGGCGGCCAGGTGGATGGTCGTGGGGAAGACGTCGTTGGAGCTCTGCGAGGCGTTGACGTGGTCGTTCGGGTGCACCTCGGTGCCGGACGCGCGGGTGGCCAGGGTGGCGATGACCTCGTTGGCGTTCATGTTCGACGAGGTGCCCGAGCCGGTCTGGAACACGTCGACGGGGAAGTGGGCGTCGTGCCGCCCGGCGGCCACCTCGTCCGCGGCCTCGGCGATCGCGCCGGCGAGCTTCTCGTCGAGCACGCCGATCCGGCCGTTGACGCGGGCGGCGGCGCCCTTGACCAGGCCGAGCGCGCGGATCTGGGCGCGCTCGAGGCCGCGGCCGGAGATCGGGAAGTTCTCCACGGCCCGCTGGGTCTGCGCGCGGTAGAGGGCGTCCGCGGGGACGCGGACCTCGCCCATGGTGTCGTGCTCGATGCGGAACTGCGCGGTGTCGTCGACCATGACCCCATCCTCCTACTGAGGGTGTCCTAACCGCTCGTCCCGATGAGTCGGATTACACCCTCCGAGCGACTCGGATTGGGCCGCAAGGTGGGTTTCCCCCGTCGATGTACGCAGAGTGTCCACGGCCGCCTCTCGCAGTCGAGCAGTCACGCGACGAGGAGGGTGCGCGAGCGATGACCGGGAACGAGGACGGGGACTGGCTGGAGTTCGTCGCGGACATCCTGCGCGAGCCGATCACGGAACTGCCGGTCGAGCGGGTGTCGGAAATGCTCCGCCGCACGTTCGACGGCCCGCGCGTGACGACCCTGCCGGCTGCCCCGCCCTCCGGTTCCGCCACCGTCCACGCCCTGCGCCGGTACGACGGCGCCGCCCTGCTGCGGGAGAACGCGACCGGGCAGCAGCTGGCCTTCCCGATCGGACCGGGCCCCACGCCGCGGACCGTCGTCGTGGCGCGGCGGGAGGTGTACGGCGCCGCGGAGATGGCGCTGGCCGGACGGATCTGGCGGCTGCTCGACGGGCTCGACCGCCAGTGCCGTGCCTACGCGGCGGCCCGGCGGGGCGGCAGCCGCGACGCCGAGCGGGTGGCCACGTCCGCCGAGCTCACCCCACGGGAACGGGGGGTGCTCGGGCTGCTGGCCGAGGGCCACACCGCCGGTGCGATCGCCCGCCGGCTCGGGATCGCCGAGCGGACGGTGCACAAGCACCTCGAGCGCTGCTACGCCAAGCTCGGCGTCACGGACCGGCTGACCGCGGTGCTGGCCGCCCAGCGACTGGGGCTGGTCGCCGCCTGAGAATCCGGTGCGGCCACCTGATCGGGTGAGCTGTGCCGATCAGGGGGACCCGTTCGGCCGAACGTCGGATACGCAAAGTTGTCGATGCCGCGCCACGCCCGGTGGAGCACGATGTCAGGTGAGCCGCGGAGGGGCGGCAATCAGGGTGACACCCTCTGGGTGTCTCGTCCGGTGCGGGGCAGGGCACGGCCCCGCACCGGGACCCCGTTCAGGGCGCGACCTGCACCACGTCGCCCGGCGAGAGCCCCGCGAAGAACGTCCTGGCCGCCGCCGTCGACAGGTGGATGCAGCCGTGCGAGAGCACGCTCAGGCTCCCCTGGTGGAAGGCGATGCCGCCGTTGAAGAACACCGAGTAGGGCATCGGCGCGAGATCGAACTCGCGGCTCAGGTGGTCGATGTCCTTGAACGTCACGCGGAACGTGCCGGGCGGGGTGAGGTGGCCCGGGCGGCCGTGGGTGATCGGGACCGGCCCGTACTCGACGACGCCGCCGCGGATCAGCCAGGCCTGGTTGGCCGACAGGTCGATGCACGCGCGGGCGGTCCGCCGGCACGGCGTACCCGTGACCGGCGCGTTCTGGGCCGCGCGCGCCGCCACCGCGACGGACCCGCCGAGGCCGGCCAGCACCGGGTTCACCCCGGTCAGGGCCGGGACCGCGCGGGTGCCGGCCGCGGCCGGGACGATCGCGGGCTGTGCTGCGGGAGCCACCACCACAGGGGCGGCGCCCCGGGTGGCCGCCACGGCGACCCCGCCGCCGATCAGCGCCGCGACCACCGCGACCGCCGCGGCCACCGTCGCCGTCCGTGAGCCCCGCACGTCGCCCCCCGGCTGTCGCCCCGTCCGGAAAGGATCCGGATCCGACGATCATCCGGTTCGCCGGCGCGGCTGACCAGACCGCCGTGCTCACGATCCGATCACGAACGCTTACTCCCCGCTGTCGGGGAGGCGTCTGTCAGGGGAGCGGGAAAGCCTCGTCGCCGCCCTCCGCGACCGGCGGGTCGAAGTCGATGGACGCGTACTCGCGCAGCTTGGTGAGCCGGTGGTACCCGTCGATCAGCCGGACCGTGCCGGACTTCGAGCGCATCACGATGGACTGGGTGGTACACCCGCCGGCGCGGTAGTGCACGCCGCGCAGCAGGTCCCCGTCCGTCACGCCGGTGGCGCAGAAGAACACGTTCTCGCCCTTGACCAGCTCGTTCGTGGTGAGCACGTGGTCGAGGTCGTGTCCCGCGGCGATCGCCCTGGCGCGCTCCTCGTCGTCCTTCGGCCACAGCCGGCCCTGGATCTCGCCGCCCGCGCACTTGAGCGCGGCGGCCGCGATGATCCCCTCCGGGGTGCCGCCGATCCCGATGAGCATGTCGACCCCGGTGGCCGGGCGGGCGGCGGCGATGGCGCCGGCCACGTCGCCGTCGGAGATGAAGCGGATCCGGGCGCCGGTGGCGCGCACGTCCGCGATGATCTGCTCGTGGCGCGGCCGGTCGAGGATCGTGACGGTGACGTCCCGGACGTCGATCTCCTTGGCCTTCGCCACCGCGCGGACGTTCTCGCCCACGGGCTTGGTGATGTCGATCGAGCCGGCGGCGTCCGGCCCGACGGCGATCTTCTCCATGTAGAACACGGCCGACGGGTCGAACATCGCGTCCCGCTCGGCCACCGCCAGCACGGCCAGCGCGTTCGGCATGCCCTTGGCCATCAGCGTGGTGCCGTCGATCGGGTCCACGGCCACGTCGCACCAGGGGCCCTCGCCGTTGCCCACCTGCTCGCCGTTGAACAGCATGGGCGCCTCGTCCTTCTCGCCCTCGCCGATCACGACCACGCCGCGCATGGACACGGTGCCGATGAGCTGGCGCATCGCGTCGACCGCCGCGCCGTCACCGCCGTTCTTGTCACCGCGCCCGACCCAGCGCCCGGCCGCCATCGCGGCCGCCTCGGTGACCCGCACCAGCTCCATGGCGAGGTTGCGGTCGGGGGCCTCTCGGCGTCGCTCTGGGGTGGGTCCGGGCATTGGGCCTCCTCGGCTCGTCGCGTCCTGTCACGAGTTCGCGGCCCCACCGCACACCGGGGCAGGGGCTTTGACCTCGATCCTCGCAGAACCGGCGCCCCTACGGGGTGACAAGCGACGGACGCCATGTGTGGGGGACGATGGCGGGGTGAGCAGCACGCCCGAACGCCCGACGCAGGCAGACCCCCGCCCGCCGGAGGCCGAGCCGGCCGGGGGGACGCCGCCCGGGCCCGGGTCCGGAGCGGAGCAGGAGGCCCGGTCCGCCCCGCGTCCCTTCGATCCCGCGCCGCCCCCGCCGCGGCCGAACCGGCTGGCGTTCCGCGCACGGGACATGATCGGCGCGATGGTCGTGCTGCTGCTGATCGTCGCGGTGGCCGGGGGGATGAAGTCCTGCTCGTTCTCCCCGGGCGGCCCCTCGGTCGACGTCTCGTCCGCCCCGACCGTCGACGCCCCGGCCAGGCTCGCCGAGTTCGCGCAGGCGTCCCGGTTCCCGCTGCGGGTCCCGGCGGTGCCCGAGGGGTGGAAGAGCAACTCCACCGACCGTGGCCCGGTGGCGGGCGGCGGCACGGCGGTGCGGGTCGGCTACCTCACCCCGCAGGGCCGCTACCTGCGGCTCGTGCAGAGCGATGCCACCGAGGAGAACGTCGTCGCCACGGAGAACGGCGGGCAGCTCGCCGGCACGGGCGTGATCGCGGCGGCCGGGCTGCAGTGGGTGACCTACCAGGCGCCCGGCGGCGAGCCCTTCCGCGTGACCACGTCCCCGGAGGGGCAGCGCTGGCTGATCACGGGCAGCGGGAGCGACGCGGACTTCACGGCGCTGGCACAGGCGACGGTGAACGGCCGCCTGCTCCCCGCCGGCGGTGGACAGAACTAGAGAGCGTCTGAGGGGCCACCGTCGGCGGGGTCACTCGTCCGCGTCGGCCAGGGCCTTCTCGACTCGCTCGCGGGCCCCGGCCAGGGCCTGCTCGCAGCGCTTGGCGAGAGCCTCGCCGCGTTCCCACAGCGCCACGGACTCGTCCAGCCCGAGGCCGCCGGCCTCCAGGGCGCGCACGACCTCGACCAGCTCGTCGCGGGCCTGCTCGTACCCCAGACCGTCCACCGGCGTCTCACTCATCGCGAGCATCCTCCACCGCCGCGGTCACGACGCCCTCGGCGACCCGGATCCGCACGCGGTCACCGGGCCCGACGTCGCCCGCGGCCCGCAGCACCGGGAGCACCGGGTCGCCGGTCACCCGCTGCACGATCGCGTAGCCGCGGTCCAGGGTGGCCTGCGGCCCCAGTGCGGTGAGCCGGGCCCGGAGGTGCCCGATCTCGCGGGTCTCCCGGTCGATCCGGCGGTCCACCGCCGCGCGGGTCGACGCCCGCAGCCGCTCCAGCTCCTCGTGGCGGCGCGCCATGTCCCGCAACGGGTCCGCGAGCACCGGGCGGGCCCGCAGCGCGGCGAGTGCCCGCGCCTCGCGGTCCACCCAGCCGTGCAGGGCGCGGCGGGCCCGGTCCCGCAGCCCGCCGATCCGGCCGATCTCCTCGGCCAGGTCCGGGACGATCCGGCGGCCGGCCTCGGTCGGCGTCGAGCAGCGCAGGTCCGCCACGTGGTCGAGGAGCGGGGTGTCCGGCTCGTGCCCGATCGCCGAGACGACCGGGGTGCGACAGGCCGCGACGGCCCGGCACAGCGTCTCGTCCGAGAACGGCAGCAGGTCCTCGACGCTGCCACCGCCCCGGGCCACCACGATCACGTCCACCTCGGGATCGCGGTCGAGCACCTCGAGCGCGGACACGATCTGTTCCACGGCCAGGCCGCCCTGCGTCGCCACGTTCTCGATCCGGAACGCCACCGCGGGCCAGCGGGCCTGTGCGTTGCTGACGACGTCGTGCTCGGCGGCGGACGCCCGGCCCGTCACCAGGCCGATCCGGTTCGGCAGGAACGGCAGCCGCCGCTTGCGGGCCCGGTCGAACAGGCCCTCGGCCGCCAGCAGCGTGCGCAGCCGCTCGATCCGGGCCAGCAGCTCACCGAGCCCGACCGCGCGGATCCGGTCCACCCGGATGGACAGCGAGCCCCGCCCCGGGAAGAACGACGGCTTGCCGTGGACGATCACCCGGTTGCCCTCGGCGACCACGTCCCGCTGCGCGGCGACCAGCCCCATCGGGGCGGTGAGCTGCAGCGACACGTTCGCCACGGGATCGCGCAGGGTGAGGAACGCCGTGCCCGTGCCGGCCCGGGCGGTGACCTGCGCGAGCTGCCCCTCGATCCACACCGTGCCCAGCCGGTCGATCCACTCGGTGATCTTGCGGGTGACCGTGCGGACCGGCCACGGCTCCTCCTCCGTGGAGGGTGCGCTCACGCCGCTGTCACGCTTCGGAGACCGTGGTGATCCGGTTCGACAGCATGGTCACGAACGGCGGGCGGTTCTCGTGGGAGGTCTCCCAGATCAGCAGCGCCTGCAGGGCGGGCAGGTCGAGGCGGCGCAGGCGGCCGCGCAGCTGGTGCAGGTTCATCCCCGGGTACTCGGGCAGCACGGCGGGCGGCGTGTCGGCCTCGGCGCCGAGGGTCTGCTCGGCGACCTCCGCGATCCCCTCGGCGGGGCCCACCGGCCGCTCCGGCTCGACGGTGGTGGTCGGCGTGATCGAGGTGACGGAGGCATGGCCGTTGGTGGACGGCGCCGTGTCGCTCCCCGCGTCGTCGACCGGGCCGCCCCCGAGGTCGTCCTCCAGGTCGTCGTCGAAGGTGGCCCAGGGCGGGTTCTCCGGCGGGGTGCCGAGTGAGCCGAGCGCCTTGTCCCCCTTGATGGCCAGCTCGGTGACCTTCTGCTGGACGCGCATCGACGCCTGCAGCGCCTGGCTCACGGCGGTGACGGGGAACTCGGCGACCAGCCGCGGCAGCTCGCGGGCCTGCTCGACGGCGGTCGCGGCCAGGCCGGCGGCGATGCGCACGGGCAGCGGAAGCGGGCTCATGGCCGCATCATCCCCCACCGGCGCGCCACCCGCCCACCCGCCGGGGTCGACTCACCCACATCCCACGGCGCCGGAGATCCGGCGCCCGTACGCTGGGCCGCATGAGTTGTACCGCCGGATCGGAAGGCAAGCGCGTCCTCGTCGCGAAGCCCCGCGGCTACTGCGCGGGCGTGGACCGCGCGGTGGAGGCGGTGGAGCAGGCGTTGTCCCAGCACGGCGCGCCCGTGTACGTGCGCAAGCAGATCGTCCACAACAAGCACGTGGTGGAGACGCTGAGCGAGCGCGGCGCGGTGTTCGTCGACGAGACGGACGAGGTGCCCGAGGGCGCCATCGTCGTGTTCTCCGCGCACGGCGTGTCCCCGGCCGTGCGGGACGAGGCGAAGGCCCGGTCCCTGACGACGATCGACGCCACCTGCCCGCTGGTCACCAAGGTCCACCAGGAGGTCAAGCGGTTCGCCCGCGAGGACTACGACATCCTGCTCGTCGGGCACGCGGGGCACGAGGAGGTCGAGGGCACCGCAGGCGAGGCGCCGTCGCGGGTCCAGCTGGTGGAGAGCGCCGCCGACGCGGCGAACGTCACCGTGCGGGACCCGTCGAAGGTGGTGTGGCTGTCGCAGACCACGTTGTCGGTCGACGAGACCATGGAGACGGTGACCGCGCTGCGGGAGCAGGTCCCCACGCTGCAGAACCCGCCCTCGGACGACATCTGCTACGCCACGCAGAACCGTCAGGTCGCGGTCAAGGCGATGGCCCCGCAGTGCGATCTCGTGCTGGTCGTGGGCTCGCCGAACTCCTCGAACTCGGTGCGCCTCGTCGAGGTCGCCCTCACCGCCGGTGCCGGCGCCTCGTATCTCATCGACTACGCCCGCGAGATCGACGAACGCTGGCTCGACGGCGTGCGCACGGTCGGCGTGACGAGCGGTGCCTCGGTGCCCGAGGTGCTGGTCCGCGGCGTGCTCGACTACCTGGCCGAGCGCGGCTGGGAGTCCGTCGAGGAGGTCACGACCGCCGAGGAGACGTTGACGTTCTCCCTGCCCCGCGAGCTGCGCCCGAGCCGCGCCGCCCGCTGACCGGCGGCTCGTCCTCCGGCTCGTCCTCGTCGAGGTCGTCCTCGCCGCGGACGCCGATCCGGCCGAGCCGGCTGACGGCGTCGTGCGGGCCGGTGCGCTGCAGGATCATCCGCAGCAGCCCGACGAGCAGGGTGAGCCCGGTGGCCGCGGCCATCAGGGGGAAGCCGTTGACCAGCGGCGCGCCCACGAGCAGCACGGTCTCGGTGAGCCCCGGGCCCGGCTTGCCCACGAGCACCACGATCAGCGGCACCAGCACCACGACCAGCAGCGGCGGCTGGACCACGGGCCCGAACAGGTTCCGCCGGCGCACCCAGCCGACCGCGAGCAGGCAGCCGACGAGATAGGCGATCCCGAAGACCACGCCGAGCGTGCCGATCCGCAGCACGTCGACGAACGTGCCCAGGGCGGTGAGCACCACCGCGATCCCGATCGCCGCCAGCGGCGGGATGCCGAGCACACTCGCGATCGCCGAGCGCTCGGCCACCGGCCACCCGTTCGATCCCCGGCTGTCAGACGTCACCCGTTCACGGTAGCCCGCGGCCCGTCACCTCCGTGTTCGCCGTCGCCGCCACCGTCGTGGGACCCGGTCCGCTGGTCGTGCGGGACCAGCTCGTGCAGGGCGATCAGCGACTCGCCCGCCGACGCCACCAGCTCGGGCGCCGACACCGCCCGCGGCGTGCGCTCCACCGGGCTCGGCGCCTCCAGCTCCTCGTCGCTCACCCGCAGCTCGGTGAGCCGGCGCGCCGTGACGAGCACCCGGGCCTCCAGGGAGGACACCGCGCGGTTGTAGCTCTCCACCGCCCCGTCGAGGCTGCGGCCGAGCTTGGCGACGTGCGTGCCCATCGTCGCGAGCCGCCCGTGCAGCTCCCGGCCGAGCTGGTGGACCTGTGCGGCGTTGCGCGCCAACGCCTCCTGCCGCCAGCCGTAGGCGACGGTGCGCAGCAGCGCGATCAGGGTGGTGGGCGTGGCGATCACGATGTTCTTGGCGAAGGCGTGTTCCAGCAGCGCCGGGTCCGCCCGCAGCGCCGCCTCGAGGAACGGGTCCCCCGGGACGAACAGCACGACGAACTCCGGCGTCGGCTCGAACGACTGCCAGTACGCCTTGCCCGACAGCTGGTCCACATGGGTGCGGAGCTGCCGGGCGTGGGCCGCGAGGCGTTCGGTGTGGATCGTCGCGTCCTCGGTCTCGACGGCCTCGAGGTACGCCGCGAACGGGACCTTCGCGTCGACCACGACCTGCTTGCCGCCCGAGAGGTGCACGACCATGTCCGGCCGCACCCCGCCCTGGCCCTCGGCGGTGCCCTCACCCACCACCTGGGTGGAGAAGTCGCAGTGCTCGACCATGCCCGCGAGCTGCACGATCCGCTCGAGCTGCAGCTCGCCCCAGCGCCCGCGCACCTGCGGCGCCCGCAGTGCGGTGACGAGCTGGCGGGTCTCGTTGCGCAGCCGGTCGGAGTTCTGCGCCATGGCCTTGACCTGCTCGACCAGCCCCGCGTAGGCGGACTCCCGCTCGCGCTCGACGGTGCGCAGCTGGCCCTCGACCCGCTGCAGCGTGGCGGCCATCGGGTCCAGCAGCTTGCCGATCGCGGTGGCCCGCGCCGTCTCGTCCGTCTCGGCCTTGGCGTGCAGCGCCGCGGCGGCCTCGCGGATCCGGCCCTCGGCGAGGCTGACGAACTGCTCGTTGTTGCGGGACAGGGCCTCCGCCGACAGCGCCTTGAAGCTCTCGCGGAGCTCGGAGTCCCGGGCCGCGAGCATCCGTTCCCGGTCGAGCGCGCCCTCGCGCTCGCTGTGCAGCGCGGCGCGGGTGGCGGCCACCTCGGAGTCGGCCCGGCGCAGCCGCTCGGTGGCCTCGCGTACCTCGTCGTGCAGCTCCTCGATGCGCTCCAGCAGGCCCGTGCGCTCGGCCCGCAGCCCGGCGGCCTCCGCGCGCCCGCCCGCCGAGGCCTGGGCCGTGGCGCGGGCGGCCTCCGCGGCCGCCACCCGCTGCCGCGCCCCGGCCAGCAACCACGCCAGGCCGGCGCCGATCGCCAGCCCGAGGAGCAGGCCCGCGAGCAGGAGCGGAAACGCGTTCGAGAGATCCACGCGCCCAGGGTGCACCGGGGCACCGACAATTTCGGGAACCGACGCTTCTAGGGAGTGTCCAGTTCGGCCAGCAGCTCGGCCGCCGCCACGCTCCGCGGGCCCGCACCGGACGCCGCCAGCGCGTGCACCCGCCGCTGCAGCAGGGTGTTCACCGGGGCCGGGACGCCGTGCAGCCGGGCGGTCAGGACGATCTCGCCGGCCAAATAGTCGATCTCGGAGCTCTGGCCCCGGACGAGGCTCTGCCAGGTCGAGCCCCCGGAGGGCGTGCCCTCGCGCATGTGGATCAGGCCGTCGCGGGCGTCCGGCCCTGCCACCGCGACACCCGCGGCGGCCAGCACCGCCCCGCCCTCGGCCCGGGCCCGGGCGGTCAGCTCGGCGGCCTCCGGGCTGCCCACGCCGCACAACGCGTCCACGGCGTTGTGCATGTTCATCAGCAGCTTGCGGTACTTACGGGCCATGATGTCCGGCTGGGCGGCCGCCTCGTACCCGGAGGAGCGCAGGTCGGCGGCCACCGCGTTGTCCACGTCGTCGGTGCCGGCCGGGTAGCGGCCCAGGTCGAGCACGCCGGGGAGCGGGCCGCAGCGTTCCACGATCCGCCCCGGCTCGAGGAACGAGGCCGGGAGGAGCACGTTCAGCCCGTGGACGTGCGGGAACCGGCGCAACGCCGCCCGCTCGTTGGCCACGCCGTTCTGGGCGCAGACGACCGGCACCCCGGGAGCGTGGGCGACGAGATCCTCCAGCGCCGCCTCGGTCTGCTGGGACTTCACGGCGAGCAGGACGACGGGATCGCCGCTCCAGTCCACGGCGGCCGCTCCGTCCACAGCCGGGGTGGGGATGGTGTGGACACCGTCGGCGGTGTCGAGCGTCAGCCCGACCTCCCGGATGCGGGCCAGGTGGTCGCCGCGGGCGACGAGCGTGACGTCGTGGCCCGCTCGGGCCAGCCTCCCGCCGATCGAGCCTCCGACAGCCCCGGCCCCGTACACGACGTACCTCACGATCGGGACCGTACCCCGGCCTCCGTAGCCGTGAGTGCGGATGGTCGCCATGGCGACCATCCGCACTCACGACCTCAGGCGGACTCCCTGGCCAGCAAGGACTTCTTGACGGGCAGCCCCCAGCGGAAGCCGCCGAGGCTCCCGTCGAGGCGCAGGACCCGGTGGCACGGGACGAACAGCGCCGCCGCGTTGCGGGCGCAGGCCGAGGCCGCCGCCCGCACGGCCACCGGCCGGCCCGCCTTCGTCGCGTACTCGGTGTAGGTCACCGGGACACCGGCGGGGACGGCGCGCAGCACCTCCCAGGCGTGCTCCAGGAACTCCCCGGAGCGCTGCCGCACGGGCACCGCGTCGATCGCGCCGAGGTCGCCTCCGTAGTAGGCGCGCACGGCCTCCGCCGCCGCCCCGCCGTCGCCCTCCTCCACGGTGGACGGCCGGATCGAGCTGTGCACCAGGGGAACCAGGTCACCGAGGTCGGTGGTCCAGCCCGATGCGAGCACCGCTCCGTCGCTGTCGCGAACGAGGGTGAAGGGGCCGTCGGCGGTGTCCAGGGTCGTGTAGCTGCTCATGGCGTGCTCCTGAGGGTGGGGGCGCTCGCCCGCCAGAGATGGGTCGCGGCGTACGAGCGCCAGGGCCGCCAGCGGCCCGCGTGCTGCGCCAGACCGTCCGCATCGGACGGCAGGCCCAGCGCGGCGGCCCCACGGCGGACGGCGAGATCGGACACCAGAGGTTCGTCGGGGTCGCCGAGCAGGCGCATCGCCACGTAGCCGGCCGTCCAGGGGCCGACCCCGGGCAGGGCTTCGAGCTCGGCGCGCAGCTCGGCCGGATCGCGCCCGGCGTCGAGCACGAGATCGCCCGCGGCCACGGCGGCGGCCAGGCCGGTCAGGGCCGCGGCCCGCCGGGCCGGTCCCGGGATCGTGGCTCCCGCCAGCCGTTCGGCGGTGGGGAAGAGCAGGGCCGGGCCGTCCCCGGCCGGGGCGGCGAGGTTCTTGGGCAGCGGCTCGCCGAGCTCGGCGACGAGCCGGGCCCCGGTCGTGCGCGCCGCCTGCACGGAGACCTGCTGGCCCAGCAGAGCCTTGGCGGCGATCTCCAGCCCGTCCGCGGCCCCGGGGAGCCGGATCCCCGGGATCGCCGCGACCGACGCGGCCAGCGCCGGGTCCTCGCCGAGGACCTCGTCCACGGCGAGCGGGTCGGCGTCGAGGTCCAGCAGCCGGCGCAGCCGGGCGACGGCGGGCCCGAGATCGCGGGGCTGGGTGAGCCGCAGCTCGGCGTGCACGTGCCCGGCCGACGCCCCGTCGAGGTGCAGGGCCACCGCCGCCGGACCGTGCGGGAGCCGCAGGGTCCGCGAGTACACGCCGTCGGTGATCGACTCCGCGCCGTCGAGGGCGCGCCCGGCGAAGTGGGCGAGCAGGCCCGCCGCGTCGAACGGCTCGCGGTGCGGCAGCCGGAGCGAGAGCGTGCCGGCCACCGGTCCCGGGCCGCGCCGCGCGCTCTCCGTGCGGAGCACGCTCGGGGTGACCGCGTAGACCTCGCGGACGGTGTCGTTGAACTGCCGCACGCTCGCGAAACCGGCGGCGAAGGCGATGTCCGCCATGGACATCGGCGTCGTCTCGATCAGCAGCCGGGCGGTGTGGGCCCGGTGCGCCCTGGCGAGCGCGAGCGGACCCGCGCCCAGCTCGGCCGTCACGATCCGGGTCAGGTGCCGCTCGGAGTAGCCGAGCCGCGCCGCGAGGCCGGTCACCCCGGTGCGCTCGACCACGCCGTCGGCGATCAGCCGCATCGCGCGGGCGGCCAGGTCGGAGCGGCTGTTCCACTCCGGTGAGCCCGGGACCGCGTCGGGCAGGCACCGGCGGCAGGCGCGGTAGCCGTGCTGTTGCGCGGCGCCCGCGGTCGGGAAGAACTCGACGTTGCGGCGGTGCGGAGTGGTCGCGGGGCAGGACGGTCGGCAGTAGATGCCGGTCGTGCGCACCGCCGTGATGAAGACGCCGTCGAACCGCGAGTCGCGGCTCGTCACGGCGCGGTAGCAGCGTTCGGTGTCCAGCACGGAAGCGACTCTGCCATCCCGGCCCGACCTGTACTAGCGGGATTCGGACACGGGCGTCCGTGGCTCCCGGGCGCCGCGTGTGACCCGTGCCACCCACAGCGGTGATCTTCGCGGTCCCGGCTCTCACCTGGCCTATCGACGTCCCCTGGGTCCGATGAGCGGCAGAAGGAGGTGCGCCGTTCGGTCGTGACGCTGGGCCGAACGGCCCTGCGAGGGGGTGGTGCCACCATGCCTTTCTCCCGCGCACCAGCACGTCGATCGATCCGG
The DNA here is from genome assembly GCF_039531635.1 of Pseudonocardia ailaonensis. NCBI lineage: Bacteria > Bacillati > Actinomycetota > Actinomycetes > Pseudonocardiales > Pseudonocardiaceae > Pseudonocardia > Pseudonocardia ailaonensis. The sequence continues at coordinate 468,629 of NZ_BAAAQK010000005.1, forward strand.
TGGCTCGCCTGATGTATCCGCGGACCCCCACACGGGAGTCTTCTCCCGTGACGGCCGGACGAACCGGCGTCAGAAGGGGACGACCATGGGCGCGCACGCCACGACCGAGGCCGAGAACCTGAGTTCCCGGATCGACCGGCTCGCGCGCGCCGCCGTCGCCGGTGACCAGCGGGCGCTGGAAGGGCTGATGGTCGCCCTGCGGCCGCCCGTGCTGCGCTACTGCCGGCACCGGCTCTCGACCGGCGCCGGCGACGCCACCGCGGCGGACGACATCGCCCAGGACACGCTGGTCGCGCTGCTCAAGGCGCTGCCGACCGCGAACCTCGAGTCCGGCCCGTTCCTCGCCCTGGCCTTCACCATCGCCCGGAACAAGATCGTCGACACGGTCCGGCGCAGCCGCGCCAGCCGCATCGACCTCACCGACCGGGTCCCGGACTCGGTGTCGCGCTCCGCGGCACCGGACGAGCTGACCGTCCGCGCGGAGCAGACGGTCATGCTGGCGCGCCTGCTCGGCCGGCTGCCCGAGCGGCACCGCGACGTGCTGCGCCTGCGCCTGATCGAGGGGTTCTCCGCCATCGAGACCGCCCGGCTGCTGGGGTCGACGCCCGGCAGCGTCAGGGTGACGCAGCACCGCGCTCTCGCGGCGCTGCGGCGCTACCTCGCCGAACGTGCCGTCGCTGGGGAGCGGACGGCCGTCGGCGTGGGCTGACCGCTGCTCCGACGCACCGCCGCTGGGGAGCGGGCGGTGCGTCGGGGCGCGGTCTCCGGACTCTGCGCCGGCTCCGGGACGAGGGGTCCGGAGCCGGCGCAGGCAGGCGACTGTGCTGACCACCCCGCGGGCTCCGCGGCTGCCGTCCCCTACCCTGGTCTTTCGTGTCCCTCACCCTCGGCATCGTCGGGCTGCCCAACGTCGGCAAGTCGACCCTGTTCAACGCCCTGACGCGCAACGACGTGCTCGCCGCGAACTACCCGTTCGCCACGATCGAGCCCAACGTCGGTGTGGTGCCGCTGCCGGACGCGCGCCTGGACACGCTGGCCGAGATCCACTCGTCGGCCAAGATCGTGCCGGCCGTGGTGTCGTTCGTCGACATCGCCGGGATCGTGAAGGGCGCCTCCGAGGGCGCGGGCCTGGGCAACAAGTTCCTCGCCAACATCCGGGAGTCGGACGCGATCTGCCAGGTCGTCCGCGTGTTCACCGACGACGACGTGGTGCACGTCGACGGGCGCGTCGACCCGGCCTCGGACATCGAGACGATCTCGACGGAACTGATCCTCGCCGACCTCCAGACGCTGGAGAAGGCGGTGCCGCGCCTCACCAAGGAGGCGCGGATGCAGAAGGACCGCCGCGTTGTCCTGGAGGCCGCCGAGGCCGCGGTCGAGATCCTGAACTCCGGAAAGACGCTGTTCGCGGCGAAGGTCGACCCCGAGCCGCTCCGCGAGCTCACCCTGCTGACCACCAAGCCCTTCCTCTACGTGTTCAACGCGGACGAGGGCGTGCTGACGGACTCCGTGAAGCGCAAGGAGCTCGCGGACCTGGTCGCGCCCGCCGAGGCGGTCTTCCTCGACGCCAAGGTCGAGTCGGAGCTGCTGGAGCTGGACGAGGAGTCCGCCCGCGAGCTGCTGGAGTCGATCGGCCAGCCCGAGCCGGGCCTCTACTCCCTCGCCCGCGCGGGCTTCCGCACCCTGGGCCTGCAGACCTACCTCACCGCCGGCCCCAAGGAGGCCCGGGCCTGGACGATCCACCGGGGCGACACCGCCCCCCAGGCCGCCGGGGTGATCCACACGGACTTCGAGCGGGGCTTCATCAAGGCCGAGATCGTGTCCTACGACGACCTCGTCGAAGCGGGCACCATGGCCGCCGCCAAGGCCGCGGGCAAGGTCCGCATGGAGGGCAAGGACTACGTGATGGCGGACGGGGACGTGGTGGAGTTCCGCTTCAACGTCTGACCCTGTGACGACGATGCTCGTCGTATCGGCCCGGTACGGCCGCTCGCATCGCCGTTGTTCGCGGCGCCTCGTCGAATGAGCACCAGCGCTCTCGAACCATGATCGGACAGCGCTGGTGCTGATTTCACCGCGCGCGATCAGTCCCGGAGTGCGGTGTCCAGCTCACTCATGAGCCGGGCGACGCGGGTGCGGCCCGTCGGGGCGGGTGTGCACTCGAACGGCGATCACCGGGGCCGCCGCAGGACGCGTCCGGTGTTGGGTACCGACCGAACACCGAACGGGCAGCCCCACGATCGGTGTCTCGGTGCGCTGAGGCAGGTCGCGCCTGCCTCAGCGCACCGGATCGCGGATCAGCGCCAGCCCAGCTCCGGGGCCAGGTGGGTGATCACGCTCTCGATCACGTGGGCGTTGTAGTCCACGCCCAGCTGGTTGGGGACGGTCAGGAGCAGGGTGTCGGCGGCGGCGATGGCCTCGTCCTCCGCCAGCTCCGCGATCAGCTTGTCGGGCTCGCCGGCGTAGGTCTTCCCGAAGCGGGCGTTGCCGCCGTCGAGGTGGCCGACCTGGTCGGTGCTGTGACGCTCCCGCCAGAACAGCTCCTTGTCGAGGTCGGTGACGATCGGGAAGATGCTGCGGCTCACCGAGACCCGCGGCTCCCGCTCGTGCCCGGCCGCCTTCCACGCGTCGCGGTACTTCTGGATCTGCTCGGCCTGGATCTGGTGGAACGGCACACCCGTGTCCTCGAGGAGCAGCGTGGAGCTCTGCAGGTTCATGCCCTGCCGGGCCGCCCACTCCGCCGTCGCGCGGGTGGAGGCGCCCCACCAGATGCGGTCCCGCAGGCCGGCGGAGTGCGGTTCGACGCGCAGCAGGCCGGGCGGGTTCGGGAACATCGGGCGCGGGTTGGGCTCGGCGAAGCCCTCGCCCCGGAGCACGTCCAGGAACGCGCGGGTGTGGTCGCGGGCCATGTCGGCGTCCGTGGACCCCTCCGGCGGCTCGTGGCCGAAGTAGCGGTAGCCGTCGATGACCTGCTCGGGGCTGCCCCGGCTGATGCCGAGCTGGAGCCTGCCGCCGGAGATCAGGTCCGCCGCGCCCGCGTCCTCCGCCATGTAGAGCGGGTTCTCGTACCGCATGTCGATCACGGCCGTGCCCAGCTCGATCGTGCTGGTGCGCGCGCCGGCCGCCGCGAGCAGCGGGAACGGCGAGGCGAGCTGCTGTGCGAAGTGGTGCACGCGGTAGTAGGCGCCGTTCGCGCCCACCTCCTCGGCGGCCACGGCGAGGTCGATCGACTGCAGCAGGGCGTCCTTCGCGGACCTCACCCGCGAGTGCGGGGAGTCCGCCCAGTGCCCGAACGAGAGGAACCCGATGTTCTTCATGATTGAACGAACAACCATCCGGTGTGGGCCATTCCCTCCTCGTGGCGGGTGCGGGCGGGGCCCGGCGAGAGCCCCACCCGCACCGGAGGATCACGTCATCGGACATCCGGGTCGACGGTGACCAGCCCGAGCCGCTGCGTGGCCCGGGTGATCGAGACGTAGAGGTCGGCCGGGTTGACCGCCCGGATCCGCTCCGGGTCGACGATCACCACCACGTCGAACTCGAGCCCCTTGGCGGACGCCGGGGTGTGCAGTTCGGCGGGCAGGCCGGCCAGGCCGGTGACGTCCGCGGCGATCACCGCGATCGTCCCCTTCTCCAGCCGGGCGGCCTCCGCCTCGACGACGGCCCGGAGCCCGTCCGATCGCACCGTCCTGCTCCAGGGCTGCTCCCCGGTGGAGCGCACGGACCGCGGCGGGTGCCGGTCCGGCGCATAGTCCGCGAGCACCTCGGCGGCGAGATCCATGATCTCCGACGGCGTGCGGTAGTTCACCGTCAGCGTCCGGTAGGTCCAGCGGTCGCCGAGAGGGGGGCCGAGGACGTCCGTCCAGGCCTGCGCCCCGGCCGGGGCGCTGCGCTGGGCGAGGTCGCCCACCGCCGTGACCGAGCGGGAGGGGCAGCGGCGCAGCAGGACGTGCCAGTCCATGGCGGACAGTTCCTGCGCCTCGTCGACGACGAGGTGCCCGTAGCGCCACTCCCGGTCCGACGCCGCCCGCTCCGCGACGCTCGCGAGGTGGGCGGGCACCTGCCTGGCCGCGAGCATGTCCGCGGTGACGAAGTCCGTGGGCCGCGCCTCGTCCGGGTCCTCGCCGGCGATCTGCCGGTCCGCCACCTCCAGGATGCTCAGCACCTCCGCGGCGTAGCGGCTGTCGGACTCCGGTTCGACCGGCGTCCGCTCCGGGGGCTCGCCGAGCAGCTCGGCCAGCTCGTCGAGCAGCGGTGCGTCCGCCACCGTCCATGCCGAACCCTCGTTGCGGCGCAACGACTCCGGGGCACCCGCGGCCGCGAGCAGCTCCGGCGACGCGAAGAGCTCCTCGAGGGCACGCTCGGGGGTCAGGAGCGGCCAGAGCTCCTCGACGGCGGCGTGGAAGGCCCGCTCGGCGCGCAGGTCGTCGCGCAGCTCGGCCCGCATCTCCGCGGTGACCTCGGCGGCGCCCGCGGGCTCGATCTCGGGGATGTCGAGGCCCCTGAGCATCTCGGCGAGCTCGGGCGGGTCCTCCAGGCTCTCGCCCAGCTTCTCCAGGCCCTGGTCGAGCAGCAGGCCGCCGAGCACGTCCCGGAACGTGGTGCGGGCGGCGTTGTGGGGCAGGCCGGTGGCGCGGGCCCGGCGCCGGGCCTCGGTGGCGACGGCCCGGTCGATCTCGACGGTGACGTCCTCCAGCTCGATCACGATCGGCGCCGCCGGCAGCGCCTGCCGGTTCTCGACGGCCCGGCGCAGCACGGCGAGCATCGCCAGGTCACCCTTGGTGCGGGCGACCTCGTCGGAATCCACGGCCGTGGCCACGACGCCCTGCGCGAGGCGCCCGGGCGTGGTGAAGACCACCGCCGACTCGCCCAGCGCGGGCAGCACCCCGCCGACGTAGCCGATGAAGGCCGCGCTCGGGCCCACGACCAGCACGCCGCTGCGCGCCAGCCGCTCGCGGTGGGTGTAGAGCAGGTAGGCGATCCGGTGCAGCGCCACCGCGGTCTTGCCGGTGCCGGGCCCGCCCTCGATCACGACCGCGCCCTGCAACGGCAGCCGGATGATCGCGTCCTGCTCCGCCTGGATGGTCGTGACGATGTCCCGCATCATCGAGCCGCGCGGTGCCTTCAGCGCGGCCAGCAGTGCGGGATCAGAGGCCGAACCGGAATCCGTCTCCTGGTTCAGGACGTCGTCGTGAAAGGCGAGGACGCGTTCCTCCGGTGCCGTTCCGGCGATCTCGAAATGGCGCCTCCGGGTCACCCCGAGGGGGGTCGCGAGGGTCGCGCAGTAGAACGGCTGGGCCGCCGGGGCCCGCCAGTCCGTGAGCGCGCTCTCGCCGTCCGCCGGGTCGGTGAGCCCGATCCGGCCGACGTACCCGGTGCTGCCGTCGGTGTGGTCGAGGCGCCCGAAGCACAGGCCGGCCCGCGCCGCCGTGAGCGCGTACACCCGCTCCGACCAGCGATGGACCGACACGTCGCGCTCGTAGCGGGCGCTGAGCTCCTCGCCGACCGCCGCGCCGAGCTGGCCGCGGGCCCGCGCCGTGGCGTCGGAGAGCTCGGCCAGCAGCAGCTCGTGCAACCGGCGGATCCGACCGGTCTCCGAGACCAGCTCGTCGGCGAGGGTGGGACTTTCCGAGGACACATCGGACGTGATAGAGTCAAATTGCAGAGGTACGAGTTCGCTCTCTGAAGGCACCCTTCAGGTTAACTTTTCTGCAGACTCGTTCGCAAATTTCCCCCGTGGTCTCTCGTGTCGACGAGCTGGTCCTGGCGGCAACGCCGCGGAGCGGGTTCAGGCGAAGTAGAAGCCCTCCTCGAGGTCGGCCAGCAGGCCCGGGTGGCTCGGCTTCCAGCCCAGCAGCTCCTGCGTCGCGGTGCTCGACGCCGGGACGTCCATCGCGGCGATCGCGCCGATGAACCCGGCGTCGGCGAGGGCCTCCTCGGGGGTCACGCTCCTCGTCGGCACGCCGACGCCGCGACCGATCGCCGCGGCGATCTCGCCCAGCGTCACCCCCTCCTCGCCGACGCCGTGCAGCCGGCTCCCGGCGGGCGCGGACTCGAGGGCGAGGCGGTAGAGCGGGGCGGCGTCCAGGCCGTGGACGGTCGACCAGCGCTGCGACCCGTCGCCGACATACCCGGCGTAGCCCTTCTCCCGGGCGACCGCGACGAGCCGCGGGACGAAGCCGTGCGCGTCCGCCGGGCCGTGCACGGACGGGGCGAGCCGGACGACCGAGCTCCGCACCCCGCGTCCGGCCAGGTCGAGGGTGAGCTGCTCGGACGCCGTCCGCGGGGACTGCGGGCTGCCGGGGTCCTCCTCGGTGGCCGCGCGGCCGAACGCGAGCCCGGCCGTCCCCGACGTCACGACGAGGGGGCGGTCCGATCCCGCCAGGGCGCCGCCGAGGACCTCGATCGCGCGGAGGTCCTTGCCGGCGGCGGCCGCCATGTCGGTGAACGAGTGGTCGAAGGCCAGGTGGATCACGCCGTCGGCCGCCTCGGCCGCGGGCCGCAGGCTGTCCGGCTCGTCGAGGTCGCCGCGGAACACCTCGACGTTTCGTGCGGCGAGCGCCGCCGCGGAGGAGTCGGACCGCGCGAGCCCGACGACCTGGTGGCCGGCGGCCTGCAGTTCCGCGGTGACGAGCGATCCGATGTGGCCGCTCGCGCCGGTGATGAAGACGCGCATGGGGTGCTCCCTCAGGATTGATGTCAGCTTCTGACATCGACTGTAGCGCGTCATGTCAGTCCCTGCCATCGGCTATCGTCGAGGGGTGAGCCGATGGGCACCCGATGCGCGAGGACGGCTGCAGGCCGCCGCCATGGAGCTCTTCCGCGAGCGCGGCTACGACGAGACGACCGTCGCCGGCATCGCCGAACGCGCCGGGCTGACGGAGCGGACCTTCTTCCGGCACTTCGCCGACAAGCGCGAGGTGCTGTTCTCCGGGCAGGAACAGCTGCAGGCGGCGTTCCTCGATGCGGTCGAGGCCGCCGACCTGGGGGTCGAGCCGCTCGCCGTCGCGGTCGGTGCGCTGGAGGCCGCGGGCCCGTTCTTCGCGGACCGGCTGGAGTTCGCCCGGCTCCGTCAGGGTGTGATCGATGCCCACCCGGCGCTGCAGGAGCGCGAGCTGATCAAGATGGCCTCGCTCGCCGCCGCGCTGGCCGCCGCGCTGCGGGGGCGAGGGGCCGGCGAGCCCGCGGCGAGCCTGGCCGCGGAGCACGCCATCTCCGTCTTCCGGGTGGCCTTCGCCCGCTGGCTGGAGGCGCCGGGGCCGTCCGACCTGGTCGACCAGGTCCGCGCGGCGCAGGCGGAGATCGTCGCCATGCTCCGGGACTGGTCCGCCGAGGCGGAGGAGGCGTCAGCTCTCGGCGGTGAGGGTCGTGGTCGTCGGTAGCGCCAGGATTGCGCGTGCCGCCGCCTGACGGTCCACATCGGAGTAGTAGGTCGCCGCCACCACCTGCTTGAGGCGCTCCCGGTCGGTCGGTTGCCAGCGCGTCCACAGCGCCGCGATCAGGCGCAGCGCGTGGTACTGCTCGTTGGCGGACAGCGGTTCCGCCACCGCGGAGGAGAGCAGCTGCGGATCGGCCGCGGCGGGATCGCCCTTCATCAGCCCGATGCTCAGCGTGCGCAGCACCGGCGAGCCGTTGAGGAACAGGCGGCGCACCTCGGCGGTCGGGATCGTCCCGCGCAGGCCGACCACCCGGGCCCGCTCGACGAGAGAATCCTGGAGATGCAGCCGGGCCGGGGTGAACGCGGAGTCGCGCAGCTCGGAGTTGACGAGCGTGTAGGCCTCGGCGAACTCGGACAGCCCGCTGTCGTCGAACTCGCTCGCGGCCCTCGGCGCGCCCGCGTTCGTGGCGTCCTGCGTGAGCTTGAGGGTCACCCCGCTGCTGCCGACGCTCAGCTCGGACAGCGACGGCCCGAGCGCGGCCACGAGCAGCAGCGCGGTCCCGACCACGAGGACCACGACGATCGCGGCGTTGCTGCCCAACACGAACGTCGCCGTGATGCCGGTGGCGAGGGTGAGCAGGCCGAGGACACCGCACACGATCTGGCCGACGTTCGGTCGCTTCGGTGAGCCGGTCACGTCGCGAAGCGTGGCGGGAGCGGGTGCGGCTGTCCAGTGCCCAGGCGTCCAGTGCCCAGGCTCGCCGCACCCGCTCCGTCCAAGCCGGACGGTCGATCGGGCACGGGCGCCGGCCCGGTGTCACCCGGACGGGGGCTAACGGGCGCCCCGCACGCTCCGACCTCCGGGTGGGTTCCGGAAGCGCCGGATCCCAGACCCGGAGGACGCCCGTGTCCACGCCCCCGCAGTCCGGCCCGCAGCCGGGTGGTCCTCAGCAGTACGGCGATGCCCAGCACTACGGCGATGCCCAGCAGCTCCCGGGCCTGCCCTACCCGCAGCAGCAGTACGCGGCGCCCTTCCAGGCCGGTGTGCCCGCCCCCGTCCCCGCGTTCGCGCCCACGGGCCTGGCGATGAAGCGCCGCAACCCGCTCGCCGCCTGGATCGGGCTGCCGCTGATCACGCTCGGGATCTACCACTTCGTCTGGTACTACAAGATCCACCGGGAGATGTCGGAGTTCGACCGCCGCCGCGAGATCCCGGTCGCGGGCCCCGTGCTCGTGCTGCTCCTGCTGTTCTGGACGGTCGTCGCGCCACTGGTGTCCTACTTCAACACCGGCAACCGGATCGCGGACGCGCAGCGCTCCGCCGGACAGCAGCCGACCTGCAACCCGTGGATCGGGCTGGTGCTCTGCTTCTTCTTCGGCCTGCAGACCCTCTACTACCAGGTCGAGCTCAACAAGGTGATCGACGCGTACGGGGTCCCGGCCGGCAGCACCGTCGCCCTGGCGGGGTAGCTCAACGCTCCGCGGCCTTCTTGATCTCCTCCAGGGTGTGGGCGAGGCCGGCGCGATGCCGTCGCCGTCCGCCCGCTCGGTGTGCAGGGTGACCGTGATCTCGGATCCGCCGGTGCCGTCCGGGGCGGAGCTCACCGAGAGCTGAGGCTCGACCCCGGGGCTGCCGGGCCGCGCGGCGGCAGCCCCGGGACCGTCCTCAGCGGCGCGCGCGGACCGCAGCTGCGAGCTCGTCGAGCAGTTCGGTGGTGGTGTCCCAGGACAGGCACTTGTCGGTGACCGACTTCCCGTAGACCCGCTCGCCGTCGACGGGCTGGCTGCCCTCGACCAGGAAGCTCTCCATCATCAGGCCCGTGACGCCGGTGTCCCCGCCGGCGATCCGCGCCCCGATCTCCCGGACGACCTGCGCCTGGCGGACGTGGTCCTTGTCCGAGTTGCCGTGGCTGGCGTCGACGACCACGCGCCCGGGCAGACCGGCCTTCGCGAGCCGGGCCCTGGCGTCGTCCACATCAGATGCCGAGTAATTCGGTCCGGGCGTGCCGCCGCGCAGGATCACGTGTGCGTCGGGGTTGCCGGTGGTGCGGACGAGCGCGGCGAGACCGTCCGCGTTGATCCCCATGAAGACGTGCGGGGCGCCGGAGGCGCGGATGCCGTCGACCGCCACCTGGACGTCCCCGTCCGTGCCGTTCTTGATCCCGACCGGCATGGACAGGGCGCTGACCAGCTGCCGGTGCACCTGCGAGGCCGCGGTGCGCGCGCCGATGGAGCCCCAGGTCACGGTGTCGGCGATGAACTGCGGGGTGATCGGGTCGAGGAACTCGCAGCCCACGGGCAGGCCGAGGGCGTTGATGTCGAGCAGCAGCCGGCGCGCGGTGCGCAGGCCGCGGTTGACGTCGAAGCTGCCGTCGAGCCCCGGGTCGTTGATGAGGCCCTTCCAGCCGACCGTCGAGCGCGGCTTCTCGAAGTACGCCCGCATCACGACACACAGGTCCCCGGAGAGCCGCTCCGCCTGGGCCGCAAGACGATTCGCGTAGTCGAGCGCCGCCTCCGGGTCGTGGATCGAGCAGGGGCCGACGACGACCAGTAGCCGGTCGTCGCGGCCGTCGAGGATGTCGACGACGGCGGCCCGGCCACGGGTGACGACATCGGCGGTGCGGTCGTCGACGGGCAGTTCGTCGCGCAGCAGCGCGGGTGAGATCAGCGGACTGATCCGCGCGGTGCGGTGCTGATCGAGGGTCTGGCGGGTGTCCAGCGGGGACATGGGGTGGGTCCTTTCACGGACCGACCCGATGGAGCCGGCCCAGGGGGTTCCGGCTCAGAGGGGATGGTGTGGTCAGCGCAGCGGTACGCCGCGTGCCGACCCATCCCGGGCCGGCTCGCTAAACCAGTATCGGCGCGCCACGACGCCACCGTATCAGGCGGCGATCGCGAAATTCAGGGCCGCAGCGAAGGTCACCCAGCCCAGATAGGGCGCGAGCAGCCACGCGGCGGGGCGGCTGTGCCGGGCGAACAGCACGATCGTCGCCACGATCGACAGCCACAGCAGGACGATCTCGGCGAACGCGGCCCACTGCAGCCCGGCCCCGAAGAACAGCGGGGTCCACAGCATGTTGAGCACGAGTTGCACGGCGTAGACGACGTGCGCGGGCCTCGTGAACCCGCCGGCGGCGCGCCAGACGAGCCAGCCCGAGATCGCGATCAGCGTGTAGAGGACCGTCCACGCCGGACCGAAGAGCCACGAGGGTGGGGCCCAGGAGGGGCGGTCGAAGGTCGCGTACTGGGACGCGGCGTTCGCCGAGGCGAGCCCGCCGACCACCGCGACGATCACCACGGCCACGACGAAGCAGAGCAGGACGGGGACGGGACGGCGCGTGAGTGGAACGGTCATACCGGACAGTCTCGATGGTCGAGAGGAATTCCGCGCGTCGAAAGCCTCACCCTCCACGCGCAGATGGGGGCGGTCAGGCGGCGGAGATGCGGGAGTTGATCTCGCGTGCGAGGTCGATGTCCTTCTGCGTGAGGCCACCCTCGGAGTGGGTGGACAGGCGGAAGGTCAGGGTGCGCCAGCGGATGTCGATGTCCGGATGGTGATCGCGCTCCTCGGCGTCCTCACCCACCCGGGAGACCACCGCGATCGCCGCAGGGAAGCTCGGGAGCTCGGCGGTGCGCACGATGGAGTCCCCGTCGCGTTCCCAACCGACCAGGTCGGCCAGGGCTTTCGTGACGGCGTCCGCGCTCAGGAGTTCGGCCATCCGCCCATCGTGGCCCTTCCCGGCCTCGACCGCATCAGCCCACGCGTCGCCCACCGACTGCACGTCGCTGCACGTCGCTCACGCGTCGGTCCGCTTCTGCGCGCCGCTCACACGTCGGTCGGCCGGATGCGCGCCGCTCACGCGTCGCGGCGTTGCATGCGCCAGACGGTGAGGCCCACGCCGATCGCGGCGTAGCAGAGGGCCCGCAGGGTGGAGGAACCCATGGCGGAGAGGTCGATCGGGTCCCGCAGGGCGTCCGTAGCGGCCGACCACCCGGACGTCAGCAACCAGGGCCCCAGCCAGTCGAGCGCGGGGATCGCGCCCAGCACGCCGAAGGCGATCAGGCCGCCGAGCACGCAGGCCAGCACCACCAGCGGATGCTCGGTCAGCGACGACACCGCCAGCGCCACCGCGCCGACCGCCGCGAGCTGCCCGACCACCCAGATCCCGACGAGAGCGACCCGGGCCAGGCCCGCGCCGAGGCTCAGCGAGGTGCCGGACAGGGTGACCATCTGCCCGTCGGCATCCCCGACGACGACCATGCCGGCCAGCACTCCGATCACCGCGATGACCAGCACCGCGGCGCACGCCACGACCAGCACGCCGAACGCCTTGACCCCCACCAGCCGCAGCCGCGAGACCGGCGCGAGCAGCAGCCCGCGCAGGGTGCCGTGGGAGGCCTCGCCGGCCAACGCGTCCGCCGCCGCCATCGCGACGGCGAGCGGGAGCAGCAACGTCAGGGCCACGGTCAGGGCGGCGATGGGCAGGACCAGGCCGTTGCCCGCGATCGTCCCGATCAGGCCGGGGCCGTTACGGTCCGCCACGACGACGCCGACCGCGATCAGGATCGGGATGAGGGCGAAGAGCCCCAACGTGATCAGGGTGCGGGGGCGGCGGAACACCCAGCGCACCTCGGCGGCCAGCAGCCGGCCGAGCGGTGCGGCGGTGCGCTGTTCGAGCACGGTCATGAGCGAGCGGCCCTCTGGCTCAGTAGGTGTGAACGAACGCGCCGTTCGCTCATCGGGACCCCTCGGCGCGGATGCTCGGGGCTTCGCCCTCGGTGAGCTGCGCGAAGAGCTCCTCCAGGCGGGGGCGGCGGCGCCTCGCCTCGTGGACCGGCACGCCGGCCCGGACGAGCAGCGCGATGATCTCGGGCGCCTCCGGGCCACCGGTGACGACCACCCCGGGCTCCGGGCCCGGGTCGCGAACGGCGGTGGCGCCCGCGCGGCGCAGGGCGGCCAGGGCGGGTTCGACGTCCGGCGTGGTGATCACCAGGCCCGCCGCGCCGGCGTCGAGCAGCCCGCCGAGCTCACCGGCGGTGACCAGCGACCCGGACTGCAGGACGGCGACGTGGGTGCAGGTCGCCTCGACCTCGGCCAGCAGGTGCGAGGAGACGATCACGGTGGAACCGGCGGCGTGCAGCTCGCCGATGATCGTCCGGACGTCCCGGGTGCCGGCCGGGTCCAGGCCGTTCGTCGGCTCGTCGAGGACCACCAGCCGGCGCGGCACCAGCAGCGCCGCCGCCAGCCCGAGCCGCTGCTTCATGCCGAGCGAGTAGCCGCGGAAGCGGCGGTCCGCGGCGTGCGCGAGGCCCACCCGCTCCAGCGCGTCTCCCACCGCGGACGGGATGGCCGCCGACGCCAGCAGGGGCTCGGCCGCGGCCGCCCGCCGCAGGTTCTCCCGCCCGGACAGGAAGGGATGGAATCCCGGACCCTCGACCAGGGCTCCGACGTGCGGCAGGACCGGATCCGGCACGGGCGAGCCGAGCAGCTCGGTGGTCCCCGCGGTCGGGCGGGTGAGGCCGAGGAGCATCCGGATCAGGGTGGTCTTGCCCGAGCCGTTCGGCCCGAGCATGCCCAGCACCGCGCCCGTCGGTACCTCGAGGTCGATGCCGTCGACCGCGACCGTCCGGCCGAAGACCTTGCGCAGGCCGGCGGCGCGGGCGGCGGGGGCGGTCACGGCGACAGCCTCCCGCACGCCGGTGGTGGTCACTTGGCCAGGGCCTCCGTGAGCACCTGCTGCGGGACGGCGCCCACGGCGACCCGGCCGTCGTCGGTGACGATGGCGGCGGCGACCGCGGTGGTGATCAGCCGGCCGCTGCCCCAGCTGCCGCTCACGGGCGTGCCGAGCTGGGCGAGGTTCGGGGTGCCCTCGGGGCGCGCCCGGCCCTGTGCGGCGTCCGGCGCCGCCTGCCCGGCGGGCATCCGGGCGACGATCACGGTGTCCCAGCCGTCGCCGACCACGGTGGGCGCGGCGCCCTCGGGCTTCGCGGCGCCGGTCTGCGGGCGACCGGCGCCGTCCTTCACCGTGGTGCCGGGCGGCGGGGTGAAGGCGAACAGCGAGGCGTCCTGCGGGCCGTAGGAGATCGCGGAGAAGCCCAGCTCGAAGGCCGGATCGGTGGAGCCGTTGGCCAGCACCGTGAGCCGCAGCGGGATCCGCTTCTCGGCGTCGACGGCGATCCGGACCTCGCGCAGCAGCGTGCGCTCGGTCGGCTTCGGGGTGAGCACCAGCTCGTAGGCGGGGCGGCCCGCGACCTCGGCGGTCCCGTCGACCCGGACGTCGCTGGTCTGCCGGAGCTGGGTGATCGCCTCGGCCGCGCTCCTGGTGGGGTCGGTCATGTCGGCGTCCGGGTGGGCGCCGGCGGCGGACTTCACGGCCGTGCGGTCCGCGGAGTCGTACGCCCACGACGTGGTGCCGTCGGAGACCAGGGTCTTCTCGCCCTGCGCGCTGGGCAGCGACACCCGGCCCTTGCCGTCCCCACCGGACCAGACGCGTGCGGTGCTCGTGCCGTTGGCGAGCTGCGGCACGTCCGGGATCGCCGGGAGGCCGAGCTGGTTGTCCAGCTCCACGGTGCCGTTGAAGGGCCCCGGCTTCGCCTGCTGGACCGACGTCACCAGGTCCTCCGGGGACACCGGAGGCAGCTCGGGCGCCGCCCCGGCCCCCGCGGGCACGGCCAACAGGCCCAACCCGACGACTCCGGCGACCGCGACCCCGGTCCCGATCCGTGCCCACCACGACTGCGACATGGGACATAGCGTGACGTATCGCGGCTGAGAAACGTCTGAGCCGGGTGACGGGTGCCGCGAGTAGGTTCGGCGTCGATGGCCAGGGTGTTGGTGGTGGACGACGAACCCGGGGTGCGCACCGCGCTCACCCGCGGGCTCACAGCCGAGGGCATGGAGATCGTCGCGGTCGGGGACGGCGACTCCGCCCTGCGCGCGGCGCTGACCGGCGGGTTCGACGCCGTGGTGCTCGACATCATCATCCCCGGCCTGTCCGGCTACCGCGTGCTGGAACGGATGCGCGCCGCGGGCGTGGACACGCCGGTGCTGCTGGTCTCGGCCAAGGACGGCGAGGTCGACCAGGCGGACGGGCTGGACCTCGGGGCCGACGGGTACCTCGTCAAGCCGTTCTCGTTCGTGGTGCTGGTCGCCCAGCTGCGCGCGATGCTGCGCCGCCGGGACGCCGCGCTGGGTCGCTCGGGGCAGCGGGTGCGGCTCGGCGGGCTCGTCGTCGATCCGCCGTCCCGCTCGGTGACCTGGGAGGACACCCCGGTCGAGCTGTCGCCGCGGGAGTTCGAGCTGCTGTACGCGCTCGCCCGCCGGCCGGACACCGCGGTGGCCAAGGACGAGCTGCTGCGCCTGGTGTGGGGCGACGAGCAGGCCGCGAGCCGCAACGTCGTCGAGGTCTACGTGGGGTACCTGCGGCGCAAGCTCGACGCCGTCGGCGCGGGGCACGTGCTGCGGACGGTCCGCGGGCACGGCTATCTCGTCGGGTCCGGGTGACGGGCGAGCCCCCCGGTTCGGCCCGGCCCTCCGGTTCGGCCCGACCCTCGGGTCCGGCCCGGCCGGTGGGGTCGGCCGGGCGGATGGCGGTCTGGTGGCGCGGGCGGACGCTGCGGCTGCGGATCACGCTGGTGGTCGGGGGTGTGGCGCTGGTGGCGCTGCTCGCGCTGAGCCGGCTGGGCGGTGCGCTGCTCTACAACACCCTGCTCGGCGCGGCGGACAACGAGCTGCACACGCAGGCCGGGATCGTCGTCACGCGGCTACGGGACGGGGTTCCGCCGGACGACCGGGGGATCTCACCCTCGGTCCGGGTCACCGACACCGCCGGCACCCCGGTCGACGGTCGCGGTCCGCTGCCGATGGGCTCCGGCGACGTGCGGAACCTCGCCGCCGGCAAGGCCGAGAACGTCTACCGGGACGGCTCGGCGACGCGCTGGGTCGCCGATCCGGTGGTGCTCCCGGACGGGACGACGCGGCTGGTCATGGCCTCGGGAGACCTGGTCGGTGGCTCGACGCTGCTGGCCCGGGCCGCCGTCGGGTTCCTCCTGGCGGCCCTGGTCGTGGCGGTGGTGGTGGCGCTGGCCGCGTGGATCGCGACGCGGGCGGCCCTGCGGCCCGTCGACCGCATGCGCTCGGCCGCCGCCGCCCTCCCGCCCGGCCGCCGACTGCCCGTCCCGGGCGCGCACGACGAGCTGCGGGCACTGGCCGAGGAGCTGAACTCGCTGCTCGCCCGGCGCGACGACGCCGTCTCCCGCCTCGAGCGGTTCACCGGCGACGCGGCGCACGAGCTGCGCTCGCCGGTCGCGGCGATCCGGGCGCAGGCCGAGGTGGCCGTCGCGCACCCGGATCCCGCCCTGGCCGACGAGACGCTGCGCGACATCGCGGGCGAGGCCCAGCGGCTGTCCGGGCTGCTCTCCGACCTGCTCGCGCTCGCCCGCGCGGACGCCGGGCAGCGGGCCGAGGCCGAGCCGGTGGACCTGGTGGCGGCGGCGAAGGCGGCGATCGGCCGGTGTACCGACGGCCCGGTGCCCGAGCTGCTCGCCCCGGGGAACGCGCTGGTGGCGGCGACCCCCGGAGAGGTCGCGCTGGTGCTCGACAACCTGCTGGGCAACGCCTCCCGCTACGCCCCGACCCGGGTGCGGATCGAGGTGCTGCCGGCCGGCCGGGTGACCCGCCTGGTCGTGTCCGACGACGGCCCGGGCATCCCCGCCGCGGACCGGGTGCGGGTGTTCGACCGCTTCACGCGGCTCTCCCAGGAAGCGGGTGGCGGCCACGCGGGCCTCGGCCTGGCGCTGGTCCAGGCCCTGGTCCGCGGTCGGGGCGGAGAGGTCACGGCGGGCGCCTCGGCCTGGGGCGGCGCCCGCCTCGAAGCCCGCTGGCCCGCCCCCTGACCCTCGCCGCCCCGCGAGTCGGCGCCCTCGCCGGGCCCGAAACGCACATCTGCGACATGCGGGCAGCCGGCACCGGCAAGGCGGGTGCGGGCGCGCCGGGGGATCGGGGGGCTGACAGGATTCCCGGGTGCCGGTGCAGAGTCTCTCCACCGTGATCGCGGCGCCCCGACGGCTCGTCGCGGGCGTGGTGCGCGACGGCGACGCGGCGACCGAGTCGCTGGCCCGGGCCCGGCACCGGTACACAGCGAGCGTCCGGCTGCTGGTCCCCGGCGACGAGGTGGTCCTCGAGGCCCGGCTGATGCCCGGGGTGCGCCTGACCTACCGCTCGCGGATCCGCAGCGTGTCCGAGGACGGGATGGTGTCCGAGCTGGCGAGCGGCCTCGCCTCCGCTCTCGTGCACACCACGACCCTGACCGACCACCCCGACGGCACCGTGATGCGGGACGAGATCCGCTGGCGTTCGCCGCTCGGGCCGCTCGGGCGGGTGGCCGACCTCCTCCGGGTCCGCACGCTGATGCGCGACATGCTCGCCGCCCGCGCCGTCGTCTACCGGGAGCGGGCGGAGATCCTCGCCGCGGCGCCGGTGGTCGTCGGCGCCGGGGTGGTCCGGGACGGTCTGGTCCTCGCGGCGCAGCGCGCCCGGCCACCGGCCCTCGCCGGGCGCTGGGAGCTGCCCGGCGGCCGCGTCGAACGCGGTGAGGCGGAGCCGGAGGCGCTGGCCCGGGAGCTGCGCGAGGAGCTCGGGGCCGAGATCGAGGTGGGGGCGCGGTTCGGGACCGACCTCCCCCTCACCGCCGCGGACGGCAACGCACTCGTCCTGCGGATGTACGCCGCCTGCCTGCTGCCGGGCTCGTCCGAGCCGAAAGCGTTGGAGCACAAGGCGATCCGCTGGCTGGGCCCGGGCGACGTCCCGACCGTCGGCTGGGTCGACGCGGACCGGGCCGTGGTCCCGGACCTCCTCACCCTGCTCTGAGCGACGTACGCACGACGGGTGCGACGGAACCGGGGGAGCGCGGGATCCGTCGAAGGGGAGCATGGAGATCCTCTCGACCCGGTCCCTCGCGACGCTGCTGCGGCGGCAGGCCGGCGTGCTCACCCGGGAGCAGGCCCGGGGCGCCGGGCTGACCGGGGAGGCGATCGACCGCCGGCTCGCCGCGCGGCACTGGGTCCCGCTGCACCCCCGCGTCTACCGCGACAGCGGGCACCGGCTCACCGACGAGGTCCGGATCCGGGCCGCGGTCCTCTGGGCGGGGGAGGGCGCGGTGCTGTCCGGCCTGGCCGCGGCCTGGTGGCACGGGCTCGCGCCGGCGCCGGCGGGCGAGGTCGTGGTGATCGTGCCGCGGCGGCGGGGTCCGCGGTCGCGGGCCGGCGTCACGGTGCGCCGCCGGGATCTCGACCCGGTGGACCGAGGTGTGCTCAGGGCCGTCCCGGTCACGGCCGCGCCGCTGACCGTGCTGGAGGCCGCGGTCGAGCTGGGCGCGGCCGGTCCGGGGTTCCTGGACCGCGCGCTGCGGACCCGGGTCGGGTTCGCCGAGGTGGCGGCGGCGCTCGCCCGCAACCGGGGCGCGGCCGGGGCGGCGAGCGCGGCGATCCTGCTCGACGGCGCCGCGGTCCGGTCCGAGGCGGTCACCCTGGACCTGCTGGTCCGGGCCGTCCGCGACGCGCGGGTGATCGGCTGGCGGGTGCACCATCCGGCGCTCGGGATGGTGCTGCCGCTGGCCTTCCCGCGCTCGCGGGTGGCGGTGCAGGTGGAGGGGTGGGCGCGGCCGGTCGATCCCGCGCGGATCCGCCGGGAGCTCTGGCAGGAGCACGTGCTGCGCCGGGCGGGCTGGACGATCGCGCGGGTCGGCCGGCACGAGCTGGTGGCGGACCGGGCCGGGACGATCAGGGCGCTGGTGGGCACGGTCGCCGCTGCGGGGCGGCACGGGGTCGCGGCGGCGCGATCGGGGGACGCGGCCGGGCGAGCGGGGGACGCGGCGCGGGCCGCCACGGCGCCCCGCGCCCGACCGGCGGGCGCAGCCGGCTGAGCCCGGATGCCGGCTCGCACGGGTCGGGCCCGACAGGTCGTCGCCGATGTGTGTCTCGGCCTACCCGAAGTGCCGACTCGCGGGTTCGGCGGTGTCGGGCGGCCCGGATCACCGTGTGAGCTTGGTCATTTCGGGCGATCGGGCGCCTCGCCGGGTCCGGCCGGCTCCCCGGGGGGTGCGGCAGGGGGTTCGGCGGGAGCGGCGCGGGTTCGTCCACATCGGAGGGTCGGACCCTCCGGCAGGGCCTCTACCTCAGTAGACGCGGGCGATCTTGACGGCGCGGGTGTACTGCTTCGACGACATTCCGTCCTTGTCGATCTTCGACAGACGCAGCGCCACGACCGGGCAGCTCTTGCACCGTTTGGGCTTCGAGCGGCAGCACTTCTTCTTCACCTTGGCCATCGTGAGGCGAGCCTATGCTGACCTCCCGGCAAGGTCCATACTCCGCACGAGATACCGTGAATTGTGAGCACAGCCGGATCCACACTCGCCGACGCCCCGCAGACCGCCGACCGCGGCCTGCCGGACGGCACGCGCGAGCTGCGCAACGTCGCGATCGTCGCGCACGTCGACCACGGAAAGACGACCCTGGTCGACGCCATGCTGCGCGCCTCGGGCGCCTTCGGCGAGCGGGCCGAGCCCGTCGACCGCGTGATGGACTCCGGCGACCTCGAACGCGAGAAGGGCATCACCATTCTCGCGAAGAACACCACGGTGAACTGGCAGGGCGTGACGATCAACGTGATCGACACCCCCGGCCACGCCGACTTCGGTGGCGAGGTGGAACGCGGGCTGTCGATGGTCGACGGCGTCGTGCTGCTGGTCGACGCATCCGAGGGCCCGCTCCCGCAGACCCGCTTCGTCCTGCGCAAGACCCTCTCCGCCGGCCTGCCCGTGATGCTCGTCGTCAACAAGACGGACCGGGCGGACGCGCGGATCGAGGAGGTCGTCGACGAGTCGCTCGAGCTGCTGCTCGAGCTGGCCGACGAGCTGGGCCTCGACGAGGACCAGACCGCCCACCTGCTGGACCTCCCGGTCGTCTACGCCTCCGGCCGCGCGGGCCGCGCCAGCCGCAACCGCCCCGGGGACGGCGAGCTGCCGGACTCCGAGGACCTCCAGCCCCTGTTCGACGTGCTGTTCGACGTCGTCCCCGCGCCCACGGACGACCCGAGCGCGCCGCTGCAGGCGCACGTCACCAACCTCGACGCGTCGACCTTCCTCGGCCGCATCGCGCTCTGCCGGGTCCGCGCGGGCGTCATCCGCCGCGGCCAGCAGGTCGGCTGGTGCAAGGAGGACGGCACCGTCTCCCGCGTCAAGATCACCGAGCTGCTGCGCACCGAGGGCCTGACCCGGGTGCAGGCGGACGAGGCGGTCGCCGGTGACATCGTCGCCGTCGCGGGCATCTCGGAGGTCATGATCGGCGACACGCTCGCGGACCCGGAGAACCCGGTCCCGCTCGAGCGCATCCACGTCGACGAGCCGGCCATCTCGATGACCATCGGCATCAACACGAGCCCGCTGGTGGGGCGGGACCCGCACCCGGGCGCGAAGCTCACCGCCCGCCAGGTGAAGAGCCGGCTGGACTCGGAGCTCGTCGGCAACGTGTCGCTGCGCGTGCTGCCCACCGAGCGCCCGGACACCTGGGAGGTCCAGGGCCGCGGCGAGCTCGCCCTGGCGATCCTCGTCGAGACCATGCGCCGCGAGGGCTTCGAGCTGACCGTCGGCAAGCCCGAGGTCGTCACCCGCGTGGTCGACGGCAAGGTGCACGAGCCCTTCGAGCAGCTGAGCATCGACGTCCCCACCGACTCGCTCGGGCCCGTCACCCAGCTCCTGGCCGCCCGCAAGGGCGAGATGAGCCAGATGGTCCACGGCGACACCCGCGTCCGGCTGGACTTCCGGGTGCCCTCGCGCGGCCTGATCGGCTTCCGCACCGAGTTCCTGACGATCACCCGCGGCGCGGGCATCGCCAGCCACGTGTTCGACGGCTACGGCCCCTGGGTCGGGGAGATCACGAACCGCCTGCGCGGCTCGCTGATCGCGGACCGCTCGGGCCCGGTGACGGGCTACGCGGTCGACGCGCTCGCCGACCGCGGCGTGCTGTTCGTCGGCCCCGGCACCCAGGTCTACAACGGCATGGTGATCGGCGAGTACACCCGCAACGAGGACCTCGAGGTCAACATCGTGCGGGAGAAGAAGCTCACCAACATGCGCAAGTCGACCGGGGACGAGCTGATCAAGCTCACCCCGCCGACGATCCTCACCCTCGAGCAGAGCCTCGAGTTCTGCGCGAACGACGAGTGCGTCGAGGTCACGCCGCAGAACGTCCGGATCCGCAAGGTGGAGCTGGACAGCCACGCGCGTGGCCGCGCCCGGGCGCGCGCCAAGGCGGCGAACGCCGGGGCCGGGCAGTAGCCCACCGGAGCGGAGGAACCCCGAACGCCCGCGTGACGCCCGCGATGCGACGATGGCCGCGCGGGCGCACCCGGGCTCCCGCCGGGGAGGGGTCGTGATCGGCGCAACGGGGCGGGCCCTGCTGGCGCTGCTCTGCGCCGCGCTCGTGACCCTGGTGGCCGCGTGCTCGAACTCCCCGGTCACCCGGCCCGACCCGCAGCCGCCCGCGCCGCCGCCCGTCGCCAAGGCGACGGAGGTCGTCGTCGGGGTGGACGATCTCGGTGCGGGCTTCAACCCGCACCTCATCGCGGACCGGTCCCCGGTCACCACGGCGCTGTCCACGCTGGTCCTGCCCTCGGTGTTCCGCCCGGACGCCGACGGGAACCTCCAGCTGGACCGCACGATCGCGACCAGCGCCGAGGTCGTCTCCACGGCGCCGTTCACGGTGACCTACGAGCTGAACGTGCAGGCCTCGTGGGCGTCGAACTCGCCGATCGCGGCAGAGGACTTCGTCTACCTCTGGCAGCAGATGCGCAGCCAGCCGGGCACGATCGACTCCGAGGGCTACCGGCACGTCACGGACGTGCGGTCGCGGGCCGGCGGCAAGGCCGTCGACGTGGTGTTCGACGAGGCCTACCCGCAGTGGCAGCACCTGTTCTCGGGGCTGCTGCCCGCCCAGATCCTCAAGGACGCCCCCGGCTCGTGGACCGGGGCGCTGCAGGGCGGGCTGCCGACCTCCGGCGGCCCGTTCCGGGTGGTCACGGTCGACCGGGCGCGCGGCGAGGTCATCCTCGCCCGCAACGACCTCTACTGGGCCACCCCCGCCACCCTCGACCAGATCGTGCTGCGCCGGCTGGGCCCACAGACCCTCGCCGAGGGCCTGCGGGTGGGGGACGTCGACGTCGCCCTGCCGACCGCGACCCCGCAGCTCACCCAGGCCCTCGCCGCGCTGGCGCCGAGCCTGCACCTGCAGGCCGCGCCCCAGCCGACGGTCACCGACCTGGCCCTGCGCTCGGACTTCGGGCCGCTCGCGGACGTCCGCGTGCGGCACGCCGTCGGGGCGCTGCTCGACCGGGAGAAGCTGCGCGCGGCCGTCGCCCCGGACGCCCTGGCCGCGGACGCGTTCGGGCTCGCCCCGTCGCAGCCCGGCTACGCCTCGACCGCCCCGGCCGCCGCCCCCGCCCGCCCCGATCCGGTCGCGGCCGCCCAGCTGCTCGTCGAGGCCGGCTACACGCGCCAGGGCAACGGGGCCTGGACGCTCGGGGGGTCCCCGCTGCGGCTGGTGATCGCCGCCGGCGCGGAACGGCCGGCGGACGTCGAGGTCGCGAAGGCGGTCGCGGCACAGCTGCAGGCCGCGGGCATCGCCACCCAGGTGGTCGCGCCGCCCGCCGCGGACCTCTTCACCCAGCGCACCGTGGCGGCCACCCCGCCGCCCACGACCGCGCCGCCCGCCACGAGCGCGACCCCCACGACGGCGGCGGCCCCGGTGACCAGCGGGGGTCCCGCGACCACCACGACGACACCGACCACGACCCCGCCGCCCAGCGCGAGCGCGTCCGCGAGCCCGGCCCCGAGCTCGGCCGTGCGGGCGGACCTGATCGTGGAGCCGCGAGCCGTGGGCGGACCGCTCGGGCCCCAGCTCGCGTCGGACTACGGGTGCCCCGACCCGACGCCCGCCCTGCCCGACCCGCCGGCGCTGCCGAGCGGCTTCTGCTCCGCCGCCCTGCAGCCCGTTCTCGAGTCCCTGGCTTCCGCCGCCACCCCGAACGCCGACCAGCTGGCCACCGTCGAGCGGGTGCTCTGGGCGCAGCTGCCGGTCCTCCCGCTCTTCCAGCCGGTGTCGCAGCTGATGAGCACCGGACCCGGGAACACCGCCACCGGTTTCGGCCCGGGACCGCTCGCGACCGGACCGCTCACCGGTGCGCAACGCTGGAACGCTCCGGTCAGCTGAGGCTTACCTCGGTTCGGGCCAAGTTACTCCAGGGTAATCACGAGGTGTCGCGATGTCCACTTCACGTCACCCTTTGGTCACGATCGGCGACTCGATTGGCGTCGATCCTGTGAGCTTCCTAAGTTGCCCAAGGATCGGGGCGGCCGTCCGGCACATGGGCGCGACCGTTCTGGCCCCGGGTCGGACGGCCCGAGGAAAGGCCCGACCGGGGCCCGGACGTGCGAGAGATCGAGGACATTCGGATGAGGAAAACGAGGGCGGCCGCGGCCGCTGCGATCGCCGCGGCGGCGGCGCTCGTCCTGGCGGCCTGCGGTGGCGGCGGTGGCACCGGCGGTAGCTCGGGCGGGGTCTACGGCGACTGCGCCAGCAGTCCCAACACCTGCAACAACGCCTCGGCGGGTCAGCTGCAGCAGGGTGGGCAGATCACGCTCGCGTCCGAGAAGAACATCGACAACTGGAACGTGATCTCGTCCGAGGGCAACACGGACTGGACCGGTATGTCGACGAAGCCGTTGCTGCCGTACGTGTACTACACGTCGCCGGACCTGAAGAACACGCTCAACACGGACGTCTTCGCGTCGGCCGACCTGACGAACCCGACCACGGTCACGTACAAGATCAAGCCCGAGGCGACCTGGGACGACGGCACCCCGGTCGGCGCGGACGACTTCGTGATGAGCTGGAAGTGGCAGAACGGCAAGGACTGCCCGGACTGCGAGACCGCCGGCAACGGCGGCTACGACCAGGTCACCGCGGTGACCGGCTCGGACAACGGCAAGACCGTCACGGTCACGCTGGCGAAGCCGTACACCGACTGGCAGAGCCTGTTCAACTCCGCCGCCCCGCTCTACCCCGCGCACATCGGGGCCAAGCAGGGTGACCTGAACACCCCGGCCGGACTGGCCGCCGCGTTCGACTACTTCGGCAAGACCGTGCCGAACTACTCCGCGGGCCCGTTCAAGGTCGACAACTGGCAGAACAACGTCGCGCTGACGCTCGTCCCGAACCCGAAGTGGTACGGCGCGACCAAGACCAAGCTCGACCGGCTCGTCATCCGCGTCATCACCGACGCGACGCAGGAGCCGCTGGCCCTGCAGAACAACGAGGTCCAGGCGCTGTTCCCGCAGCCGCAGGTCGACATCGTCAACCAGCTCAACAACATCCCGAACGTGTCGAGCTACCAGGCGGCCGGGCTGTCGTGGGAGCACTACGACTTCAACCTGAAGAACGCGGCGCTGGCCCAGAAGCCCCTGCGTCAGGCCCTGTTCACGGCGGTGAACACGAACGACATCATCGCCAAGACCGTCGGGCAGTTCAACAAGGACATCAAGCCGCTGCAGAACAAGATGTTCGTCCCGCAGCAGGACGGCTACCAGGACAACCTGTCCGCGACCGGCCAGGGCACGGGTGACATCGACAAGGCCAAGAAGATCCTGACCGACGCCGGCTACACCGGGGTCGGGACGGCGCTCGTCGACCCGCAGGGTCAGGCCGTGCCCGCGCTGCGCATCCGCTACACGGTGGGCAACGCGGTGCGGCAGACCGAGTGCGAGCTCTTCCAGGGCTACGCCAAGCAGCTCGGCGTGAACGTCACGGTCACGCCGACCGACAGCCTCGGCACCACCCTGAGCAGCGGTGACTACGACGTCATCGTGTTCGGCTGGATCATGTCGCCGGCGCCGTTCGGCGGAGCGCAGCAGCTCTGGCTGTCCACGTCGGGCTCGAACTACGGCAAGTACGTCAACCCGCAGGTCGACACCCTGATCAACGAGGCGGCCTCGTCCACGGACGTCAAGGCGGCCACGGCCCAGCTCAACCAGGCCGACAAGATCATGGCCGACGACGCCTACGTGCTGCCGCTGTACCAGAAGCCGACCCTGGCCGCGGTGCAGAACAGCATCGCGAACGTCCGCAACAACGCGTCGCTCGACGGGATCACGTACAACTCGTCGCAGTGGGGCATCCGCAACGGTTCGTGATCTTCCGCCCGTGAGCGGGCCCGGCGCCACCGTGCCCGGGCCCGCTCGCGGGGCTACTCTCCTCCCACCGGCGGCCGGCTCCGCCACAAGCGGAGCGGGGCGCCTCTCCCACCACGAGTCGGAAGAAGCACACCCGCATGCTCGCCTTCGCCGTGCGCAGGATCGTGTACTCCGTACCGGTCCTGATCGTCGCGTCGTTCATCATCTTCTGGTTGGGCTCGGCGTCGGCCGACCCCCTCGCGCCGCTGCGGGAGAAGAACCCGCCGGCGCCCCAGAACGTCATCGACGCCGAGACGGTCCGCCTGCACCTCGACCAGTCGCTCATCCCGCGGTACTTCTCGTGGCTCGGCGGCATCTTCACCGGGAACTTCGGCCCGTCGGTCGTGTCGACCGCCAGCATCGGCCACGACCTCGGTGACCGGTTCCTCGTCACGATCCGGCTCATCGCCGTCGCGATGGTCATCGCGCTGGTCCTGGCCGTGCTGCTCGGCGTCCTGACCGCCGTGCGGCAGTACTCGAAGTTCGACTACGCCGCGACGTTCGTCGGGTTCCTGTTCCTCGCGATGCCGGCGTTCTGGTTCGCGATCCTGCTCAAGCAGGCCGGCGTCAGCTTCAACCTGGCGGTCGGTTCGCAGGCGATCTCCACGATCGGGCAGGCCTCGGTGCCACCGCCCCAGGGCACCGGCGCCTACATCCTGGACATCATCGGGCACATGATCCTGCCGACGATCTCGCTGGCACTGATCTCCTACGCCGCCTGGAGCCGCTTCACCCGGGCCTCGATGCTCGAGGTGATGAACTCGGACTACGTGCGGCTGGCCCGGGCCAAGGGCCTCTCGCGCAGCCAGGTCATGGTCAAGCACGCGCTGCGCACGGCGCTCATCCCGCTGACCACCGTGACGGCGCTCGACATCGCCTCCATCATCGGTGGCGCCGTCGTCACCGAGAACGTCTTCCAGTGGAAGGGCATGGGCGACTACCTGGTCCAGTCGATCCGCATGAACGACGTGTACGCGACGGCGTCGTGGCTGCTGCTCGCGGCGACCGTGGTGATCGTCTTCAACCTGATCGCCGACCTGCTCTACGGCGTCCTCGACCCCAGGATCCGCTATGCCTGAGATCACCACCCAGACCCGCGATCCCCAGGTCACCACGGGGACGGACCGCGAGTTCACCGTCGGCGAGCGCAGCCAGGCCCAGCTCGTGTTCCGGCGGTTCCTGCAGCACCGGGCGGCCGTGATCAGCCTCGGCGTGCTGATCGCGCTGGTCCTGCTGGCCTACGTCGGCGGCGCGCTCTGGAAGTACGACCCGGGGCAGTACACGCCGGACAACTCCGTCCCGCCCTCGTGGGACCACCCGTTCGGCACGGACTCGGCCGGGCGCGACCAGTTCGCGCAGGTGCTGCGCGGCACCCGGATCTCGCTGCAGGTCTCGGTGTCCGTCGCGATCCTGGCGACGGCCGTGGGCACGCTGTGGGGCTCCATCGCCGGGTACTTCGGCGGCTGGGTCGACACGGTCATGATGCGCATCTCGGACCTGGTGCTGACGCTGCCGCTGATCGCCGTCGCGGCCATGCTGGCGCACAACTTCGGCGGTACCTGGTACCTGATCGCGCTGGTCATTGCGGCGCTGTACTGGGCATATGTGTCCCGGGTCGCGCGCGGCGTGGTGCTGTCGTTGCGGGAGAAGGAGTTCGTGGAGGCCGCCAAGGCGCTCGGCGCGAGCGACTCCCGGATCATCCTGCGGCACCTGGTGCCCAACGCCCTGGGCTCGATCCTCGTCAACCTCACCATCCTGGTGGCGCTGGCGATCCTCATCGAGACCTCGCTGTCCTACCTGGGCTTCGGCGTGACCTCGCCGGACACCTCGCTCGGCCTGCTGGTCAGCGAGGCGCAGACAGCGCTCACCACCCGGCCGTGGCTGTTCTACTTCCCCGGCCTGTTCATCATCATCATCGCGCTCACGATCAACTTCATCGGCGACGGCCTGCGTGACGCGTTCGACCCCCAGCAGACCAAGGTGCGCCAGTGACCTCCCCGGAAGAGATCGATCTGTCGCCCAACGGGTCCCGGCCCGCCGCCGGCAGTGCTCCCGCGAAGGGCGACGTGGTGCTCGAGGTCCGCGACCTCGACGTCTCCTTCCCGTCGGACGACGGGCCGGTGCGCGCCGTGCGCGGCGTGAACTACGCGCTGCGCCGCGGCGAGGTGCTCGGCATCGTCGGCGAGTCCGGCTCGGGCAAGTCCGTGACCTCGATGGCCGTGATGCGGCTGCTGCCGAACAGCGCGAAGGTCAGCGGCGAGGTGCTGTTCGACGGCCGCGATCTGCTGACCCTGTCCGAGGCGGAGATGACGCGAGTCCGGGGCTCCCGGGTCGCGATGATCTTCCAGGACCCGATGACCTCGCTGAACCCCGTCTACTCCGTCGGGGCGCAGATCGCCGAGGCCGTCCGCGCCCACCACGACGTCAGCAAGGCGGCGGCGATGGACCGGGCCGTGGAGCTGCTCGACAAGGTCCGCATCCCCAACGCCGCCGAGCGGGCGCACTCCTTCCCGCACGAGCTCTCGGGCGGCATGCGCCAGCGCGTGGTCATCGCGATCGCGATGGCCAACGACCCGGACGTGATCATCGCGGACGAGCCGACCACGGCGCTCGACGTCACGGTGCAGGCCCAGATCATGGAGGCGCTCTCCGCGGCCCAGGACGTGACGGGTGCGGCGATGGTGCTGATCACGCACGACCTGGGCGTGATCGCGGGCCAGGCGGACCGGGTGATGGTGATGTACGCGGGCAAGCTGGTCGAGGCCGGCACCGCGGAGGACATCTTCTACACCCCGCGCATGCCCTACACGCTCGGCCTGCTCGGCAGCCTGCCGCGGATGGACCGGCCCAGCGAGCGGCTCACGCCGATCCCGGGGTCGCCGCCGTCGGTGGTCAACATGCCGCCGGGCTGCCCGTTCGGCCCCCGATGCCCCAAGCACGCCGGGATCTGCGACGAGACGGAGCCGGAGCTGCGGCCCACCACCAGCTCGGAGCACCTCGCCGCCTGCCATTTCGCGGACTCGCTGGCCGGCGCGGAGGCCGGGGACGTGTTCGACACCGAGGTCGCCGATCCCGACGCGCTGGCCGCGCTCGCGAAGGAGTCCCAGTGAGTGCCCCCGCCCAGGCGCCGACGCTGCTGTCGGTGCGCAACGTCGTCAAGCACTTCCCGATCCGGTCGAAGGGCCTGATCCGGCGGCAGATCGGGGCGGTGCAGGCCGTGTCCGGGGTGTCGTTCGACCTGGCCGAGGGCGAGACCCTGGGCCTGGTCGGGGAGTCCGGCTGCGGGAAGTCGACGACCGCCCGCGTGGTCCTCAACCTGATCCCGGCCACGTCGGGCGAGGTGCTCTACAAGGACCGGGACCTCACCCGGATGGCCCGCGGCGACATGCGGGAGCTGCGGCGGGAGCTGCAGATCGTGTTCCAGGACCCGTACGCGTCGCTGGACCCGCGGCTGCCGGTGAACGAGATCATCGCCGAGCCGCTGCGGATCCACGGGCTCTTCGCCGACGGGGGCCGCGACCAGGTCCGCCAGCTGATGCAGACGGTCGGGCTCAAGCCCGAGCACGGCAACCGGTACGCCCACGAGTTCTCCGGCGGGCAGCGCCAGCGCATCGGCATCGCGCGGGCGCTCGCGCTGCGGCCCAGACTGCTGGTGCTCGACGAGCCGGTGTCCGCGCTCGACGTCTCCATCCAGGCGGGCGTGCTCAACCTGCTCGACGAGCTGCAGTCCGAGCTGGGCCTGTCGTACCTGTTCGTGAGCCACGACCTGTCGGTGGTGCGGCACATCGCGGACCGGATCGCCGTGATGTACCTGGGGCAGATCGTGGAGACGGGCACGTCGGAGCAGCTGTTCACGGGCCCGGCGCACCCGTACACGCAGGCCCTGATCTCGGCGATCCCGCTGCCGGACCCCCGCAAGGAGCGGGCCCGGGAGCGGATCACGGTCGTCGGGGACCTGCCGAGCCCGGCCAACCCGCCCAGCGGCTGCCGCTTCCGCACGAGGTGCCCGAAGTTCGCCAACGAGCTGACGGATGCGCAGCGGACGCAGTGCGTGGAGCAGCCCCCGGAGCTGGTGGATCGCGGCCAGGGCCACCCGGCCGCCTGCCACTACGCCGAGACCCGCGCCCTGCTCTGATCCTCGTGAGTGGCGATAGTCGCCATGGCGACTATCGCCACTCACGAGGGGTCGTAGAGTCCGGTGGTGCGCTGCGTGCTGTTCGTCCATGCCCATCCGGACGACGAGACCCTGACGACGGGCGGGGCGATCGCCCGGTACGCGGCGGACCCGGACACCCGGTGCGTGGTGGTCACCTGCACGCTCGGCGAGGAGGGCGAGGTGATCCCGCCGGCGCTGCGGGAGCTCGCCCCGGACCGCGCGGACCAGCTGGGCGGCTACCGGATCGGGGAGCTCGCGGGCGCGCTCGAGGCGCTCGGCTCCCCGGAGCACCACTTCCTCGGCGGGGCCGCCCGCTGGCGCGACAGCGGGATGGGGCACGGCGAGGGCACCCGGGCGGTCGCGCTCGAGTCGCTGCACCCGCGCGCGCTCACCGCCTCCGGACCCGAGGAGCAGGTTGCGCAGCTGCTCGCGATCGTCGACGAGGTGCGCCCGCAGGTCCTCGTCTCCTACGCCGACGACGGTGGGTACGGCCATCCCGACCACGTCCGCGCCCACGAGCTGGCCACCGCAGTCGCGGCCGCCCGGCCCGAGATCGTCGCGCGGGTGTTCCACGCGGTGCGGTCCCGTGCCGCGCTCGACGCCGGGATCGCGGGGATGCCCGCCGACCAGCCCTTCACCCGCCCCGGGCCGGACGAGCTGCCCAGCGCGCCGGACGACGTCGTCACCACGCGGGTGGACGTCGCCGCCCACCGCGCGGCCCGGGTCGCCGCGATGCGCGCCCACGCCACCCAGATCGCGGTGTGGGAGCGGGGGGACGAGATCGTGTACGCGATGAGCAACGACGTCGCCCAGCCGTTCTCCGACGTGGAGGAGTTCGCGCTCGCCACCGGGGAAGGCCCGGCGCCGGACGACCTCCTCGGGGGCCTCGCGCCGTGAGGACCGCCACGCTCGTCGCACTGCTCGTGCTCTCGGCCGTGCTCGCGGCGCTCGAGCTGCTGGTGCAACCCTCCTACATCGGGGCTATACCGGTGCCGCTCGGCATGTTCCTGGTGCTCGCGACGATGCCGTGGATGGTCTTCGCCGCCGGGGAGGTCTCGCCGTCGCCGCTGGTGGCGGGCGGTCCGCTGTGGATCTGGGTGCTGGTCACCGGGGTGCTGGGGCTGGCCGGGCCGGGCGGGGACACGCTGCTGCCGGCCACCTGGCAGACGCTGCTGCTGGTCCTCGCCGCGGTGCTGTGCGGGCTGATCCCGCTCCGCCGGATCGTCGACCGCGGCGATCGGGAGCGCGCGGCCCGCAACGCCGCCTCGCCGGGCGGGACACCCACGCGAACGGGATGATTCGTGCGTGAGCGAGCGTGCGAGCGAACCATGGGCAGGGCGCCTTCGCGCAGCGCCGACCGAGCGCAGCGAGGGAGGGCGATGAGCGAGCGTGCGAGCGAACCATGGGCACAGCGCCTTCGCGCAGCGCCGACCGAGCGCAGCGAGGGAGGGCGATGAGCGACGGCCCCATCCCGGAGTCCGCCATCGTCACGGTGCTGCGGCCCTTCGTCCGGGCGACCAGGCCGATCCTGCGTGCGCTGCGCGAGTCGGATCCCTTCGGCCTGCGCGGTCGCGCCCCTTCCGGCTCCGCCTCCGACTCCGCGGAGCGCAGCGCCCGGGACACGGTGCTCGACGCGCTGGCGTCGGTCGAGGTGCCGGGGACGTCGGCGTGGGCCGGGATGGACGTGGCGGCCCGCGAGCGCTGGTGGATCCGCCGGGTCGGGCGGTTCACCACGGCGGTCGCGGCGATCCCGGGCCTGGGCGGTGCGCTCGCCCGGTCGCTGCCGGTGTCGTCCGTGGTCGGCGCGGCCGGGCAGGGGATGCTGCTGGTCGCGGTGGCCGGCGAGCGGGGTGTGTCGGAGGAGGACGAGCTCGTCGCGCTGCTGGCGTGGGTGCTGTTCCGGCGGCGGGTGACGCTGCAGGGGCCGTCCGCGGCGGAGGACGCCGCCGCCCGGCGCTCGGCCGAGGAGATCGAGGGCGACCTGCGGGCCGCGGACCGCAGGCCCGGCGCGGCGAAGGTCGCGGGGGCGGTGTGGCGGCTGGGCCGGGCGCTGCTCGCCGTGGAGGACGAGCTGGACAAGCGCCCCCACGGCCGCTTCTACCACGAGGCGATCGGCCTGCTGCCGGTCGTCGGCGTGGTCGGGAAGTACTTCGGCGAGTGGTCCGGGCTCAAGCGCGCGGCCAAGGAGGCGCAGCGCTGGCTCGACGAGCACGGGCACCGCGTGGGGCCCGCGGGCCGAGCGGGATGATCCGGGGGCGTCGTTGACCTCGGCGGACGCGATGTGCTCGACTGGGAACCGCTTGCTGTAAAGGATTACACGAGGGGGAGGGGATGTCCGGTCGGACCCGGCGCGCCTCCGTCGGAGTCGTGGACCTGGCCCGTGAGCTGGGAGTCTCGACCGCCACGGTGTCCCGGGCGCTCAACGGCAGCCCGGCGGTCCGTCCCGAGGTCGCCGAGCGGATCCGGAAGCACGCCGACGAGCGCGGGTACGTGCCGAACCGGCTGGCCCGCGCGCTCTCGGCCACCACCAGCCGCGCCTTCGTCGGGTTCGTGATCCCGTACGTCGACACCCCGGCCTACTCCGCGGTCGCCGCCGAGTGCGCGCGGCTGCTCTCCGCGGACGGCACCCAGATGATCCTCACGATCACCGAGAACGACCCGGAGCGCGAGCTGCAGGCGCTGCGCGAGCTCACCGCCAGCCGGATCGCCGGGCTGGTCATCTCGCCGAGCACCCACGTCCTCGACGACACCCGCAGGCTGCTGGAGCGCCAGCCGGTCGTGGAGCTGCACCGCGCCTCCGGGATCGCCGCGCCCGGCGTGTTCTCCGACGACGAGCGGGCGATGACCGAGAGCGTGCGACACCTCGCGGGGCTGGGGCACACCCGGATCGGGTACGTCGGCACGCCGGAGGCGCTGTCCAACGGCGCGATCCGGCTGCGCGGGGTGCGCCACGGCATGGCGGACGCCGGCCTGGACCCGGACACGCTCGCGATGCGGCTCGTCGAGCCCACCCGCGAGCTGGGGCGCTCGGCCACCGAGGACCTGCTGGCCCGGTCCGACGTCACGGCGGTGCTGGTCGGTGGTGGGTCGCTGTCCGTCGGAGTGGCCGAGGCGGTGCGGGCGAGCGGGCGGCGGGTACCCGCGGAGCTTTCGCTGGTCGTCTACGGCGACCCGGCCTGGTTCTCACTCGCCGACCCGCCGCCGACCCTGATCCGGGTCGAGTACGCCGAGCTGGCCCGCTGTGCCGCGCGGCTGCTGCTCGAGGCGCTCGACGCCCACCACTCGGGCATGCCCGGGCCCGAACCGGGCCCGCATCTCGTCGTCCCGCGGTTGGTCCCGGCCGGTTCGACCGGGCCGGCGCCGGACTGACGCGGCGACGGCCCGGTCCGGGGCTCAGGTCGCGGGCACCAGGTAGTGGTAGCGGTGGTGCTCGGTGGCGCCGAGCCGCTCGTAGAACGCGCGGGCGCCGGTGTTGGCGAGCGCCACCTGCAGTACCGCCCACCGGGCACCGCGCTCGAGACCCCAGCCCGCGGCCGCGCGGGTGAGCGCCGTGCCGGTCCCGCCGCGGCGTGCGTCCGGGAGCACGGCGAGCCGGGACAGGTACAGGTGGTCCTCGACGACGGCGGCGCGGACCGCGCCGACCGGGCGGCCGGCCGTGTGGGCCGTGCCGTAGCCGGGGGCGGCCGCGGCGGTGAGGACGTGCCGCTCGGCCGGGCCCGTGGGAGCGCCAGTGACCGACCACCAGTCGTCGCCGGGCTCCTGCCCGATCGTGACGCCGCTCGCCGGCCCGGCGAGGGCGGTGAGTTCCATCACCAGGACGGCGACCTCCGCACCGGCCTCGTGCCCGGTGTCGAGCGTCCAGCCCGCGCGCTGCGCGCCCGCCGACCAGGGGGAGCCGACGGGGGTCTGGAGCCGCGCGGGGATGCCGTGCGCGGCGGCGAAGGTGCGCACCCGGTCGAGGGCGGCGGGCGGTGGCACGCCCGGATCGCCGATCGCCAGCGCGGAGTTCGCGCGGCCCGAGAAACCGTCCGCCGCGCGCAGCCGCCAGGCTCCCAGCGGCTCGTCGACGAGCGCGGGCCAGCCGTCCGCGCAGAGATTCTCCAGGTGGGCGACGGCGCTCCAGGACGCCCGCCGGGCCGGGGCCGGCGGGACGACCCGCAGCGCGGCCACCGCGGCGCGCTCGACGCGGACCTCGCCGCGCCTCGTGTCCACCACGAGGGTGCCGTCGCCGTCGGACGAGAGGGTGCCGACGGCGTCGGTGTAGAGCGGCCGACCCTCGCGTTCGCCGATCCGGTGGCGCAGCGAGACCCGGTGGCCGAGCGCGGCGTCGATCCGGTCCTGCGTCCCGCAGTTCGGGACGCCGTCCTGGCGTGGCATCTGGTGAGGCTCCCCTTTGCTGCCCGAGGCGGTACGTCCGGGTTAACCTGCCACCCGGTACCCCCAGCGCACCATGTGTGCGGCCCGTTAGTGGAGGACAGTCCGTGACGTACGTGATCGCCGAGCCCTGTGTGGATCTCAAGGACAAGGCGTGTATCGAGGAATGTCCGGTCGACTGCATCTACGAGGGTGGCCGGATGCTCTACATCCACCCCGACGAGTGCGTGGACTGCGGCGCCTGTGAGCCGGTGTGCCCGGTCGAGGCCATCTACTACGAGGACGACGTGCCGGAGCAGTGGGGCACGTACACCAAGGCCAACGCGGACTTCTTCGAGGAGCTCGGCTCCCCGGGCGGTGCGTCGAAGGTCGGGCTGACCGAGTCCGACCCGGAGCCCATCAAGAGCCTGGCGCCCGTCGAGCACGACGAGTGAGGGCCCTCTCGGCATGAGGGCGCTGCCCGACTTCCCGTGGGACTCGCTCGCCGGGGACAAGGCCCTCGCGGCCTCGCACCCGGGCGGGATCGTCGACCTCTCGGTCGGCACGCCCGTCGACCCGGTGCCCGCCGTCGTCCGTGCGGCGCTCGCCGGGCCGGCCGCGGACGTGCCCGGGTACCCGACGACCTACGGGCTCCCCTCCCTGCGCGAGGCCCTGGCCGGGGCGCTGGACCGCCGGTTCGGCGCCCCCGTCGACCCGGCCGCCGTGCTGCCCACCATCGGCTCCAAGGAGCTCGTGGCGTGGCTGCCGACGCTGCTGGGGGTCGGGCCGGGGGACCTGGTCGCGGTCCCGGACACCGCCTACCCGACCTACGAGGTCGGTGCCCTGATCGCCGGCGCCACCGTGGTGCGGCTGGCCGACGGTGAGGCCCCGCCCGCGGGCACCAGGCTCGTCTGGCTGAACTCGCCGTCGAACCCCACCGGACGGGTGCTCCCCGCGGAGGCGCTGCGGGCCGCGGTGGCCGCGGCGCGCGCGGTGGGCGCGGTCGTGGCCTCGGACGAGTGCTATCTCTCGCTCTCCTTCGGCTCGCCCGCGGCGTCCGTGCTGGCCCCGGCGGTGTCCGACGGCGACCACGCGGGCCTGCTGGCCGTGCACTCGTTCTCCAAGTCGTCGAACCTCGCGGGGTACCGGGCGGCGTTCCTCGCCGGGGACGCGCGCCTGGTCGCCGAGCTGCTCGAGATCCGCAAGCACGCCGGCATGATCGTGCCGTTCCCGGTGCAGGCCGCGATGGAGGCCGCCGCGTCGGACGACGCGCACGTGGCCGAGCAGGTCACGCTCTACGACAAGCGCCGCGGGCGGCTGCGGGCCGCGCTGGAGGGCGCCGGCTACCGGGTCGACCACTCCGAGGCCGGCCTCTACCTATGGACGACCGCGGGCCGCCCGTGCCGCGAGACGGTCCACGCGCTCGCGGAGAAGGGGATCCTCGCGGCGCCCGGCGAGTTCTACGGCCCCGCGGGCGCCTCGCACGTCCGGATCGCCGTCACGGCCACGGACGAGCGGATCGACGAGGCCGTGCGGCGGCTGGCCGGCTAGCTAGACCTCCGCGGCGCGTGCCGCGACGTGCTCCCACGCCGCCCACCACTCGCCCCGGAGCCGGGTGGCCCGGGCGCGCTCGCGCTCGACGAGCCGCCCGGCCACGAACACGACGTGGGCCTCGGGGTACTCGCCCAGCTCGTCGAGGAGCCGCCGGATGCGCTCCTCGGCCACGCACGCGTCCTGGTGGTCGCCGAGCACCTCCTGGAGGCCGGCGGTGGCCTTGAGCAGGCGCTTCACGGGCGCGCCGAGCATCGGCTCGACCAGCTCGCCGGTGTAGCGCACGCGCTTGCCGTGGATCCGCAGCTCGTGCAGGACCGCGTCCGGCGGGTCGTCGCCCGCGCGGCGCACGGCCTTGGTGAGCTTGCGGACCTCCGCCCGCACGAGATCGACGAGCTCGGGCTGCGCCTGGGTGGCCGACGGGGTCGGCAGCGGCAGCCGGATGGCATCGGCGATCCGTTCGAGGAGCCCCTGGTAGCGGCCCGAGGTGAGCACGGCCAGCATCTCGGCGCGCGCCTGGTCCCGCTCGCCGTCGAGCGCCGCGACGAGCTGCTCGCCCGCCTCCTGCTCACGGGCGGGCAGCTCGGCGATCTCACCGCGCAGGCGCAGCAGCAGGACGTCGAGGTCCCGCACCGGCCCGAGGGCCCGCCCGAGCCAGCCCAGCTCGGCCCGCAGGCCGTCCGACCACGCCGCGTCGAGCAGCGGGCGCGCGGCCTTCAGTGCGGCCCGCATCCGGCGCACGGACACGCGCATCTGGTGCAGGTGCTCCGGGTCGGTGCCGTCCCGGGTGCCCGGGTCGTGCGCGAGCAGGGCCCGCAGGCGCAGGTCCAGCGCCGCCCGCACGTGGTGCGCGGGGGAGTCGGACACCTCGGCCGTGAGCGGGGAGGGCAGATCGTCGACGGTGATCAGGGCAGGGCCGTTCGAGGGGAGGGTGGGGGCGGACACGGCCGGAGACCGTAGCTCACGAAGATGAACGCGGGCTCAGTTCTTGTGGAGCTCGCTGTTGAGCGCGATGCCGTGGCCGGTGCGGGGCAGCGCCTCGACGGCACCGGAGACGCTGTTGCGGCGCAGCAGCAGGCCGTCCTGCCCGGAGAGCTCGCGCGCGGCGGCGGTCGTGCCGTCCGGCAGGGTCACCTTGGTGCCCGCGGTGACGTACAGGCCGGCCTCGACCACGCAGTCGTCGCCCAGTGAGATGCCGATGCCGGCGTTCGCGCCCAGCAGGCAGCGCTCGCCGATCGAGATCACCTGGGTGCCGCCGCCCGAGAGCGTGCCCATGATGGACGCGCCGCCGCCGACGTCCGAACCGTCGCCGACCACGACGCCCGCGGAGATCCGGCCCTCGACCATGGAGGAGCCGAGCGTGCCGGCGTTGAAGTTCACGAAGCCCTCGTGCATGACGGTGGTGCCCTCGGCGAGGTGCGCGCCCAGGCGGACCCGGTCCGCGTCCGCGATCCGGACACCGGTGGGCAGCACGTAGTCGACCATCCGCGGGAACTTGTCCACGCCGAACACGGTGACCGGGCCGCGCGCCCGCAGCTTCGCCCGGGTGAGCTCGAACCCGGCCACGGCGCACGGGCCGAAGTTCGTCCAGGCGACGTTGGCGAGCAGCCCGAACTGGCCCTCGAGGCTGACCTCGTGCGGCCGGACGTGCCGCCCGGAGAGCAGGTGCAGACGCAGGTAGACGTCCGCCGCGTCGACGGGCTTGTCGGCGAGCGACCCGATCTCGGTGCGGACGACCTTCTGCTCCACGCCCCGGTCCGCGTCCACGCCGGCCAGCGCCTTCAGGTCGGCGGAGGTGTCCGGAGCATCGGTGCCGAGCGCGGGGGCGGGGTACCAGACGTCGAGAACGGTCCCGTCGGACGTGACGGTGGCCAGGCCGGTGCCGGACGCGGGCTCGGTGCGGAAGTCGGTGCTCACGGGACGCGAGTCTAAATCGGCGCCCGCGCGGCGCCGGGGGCGGTCGCCGCAGACGTGTCGGGAAGAGTTGACATGTCGGGAACTCCCGACGCATCATGGGGTCATGGCGGACGAGGTGTTCCTGGCGCTCGCCCATCCCGTGCGCCGCAGGCTGCTGGAGCTGCTGGTGGACGGGCCGCGCAGTGCCGGAGAACTGGCCGGGGAGTTCACCGGGGGGAGCCGGACCCTGAGCCGGCCCGCTGTGGCCGAGCACCTCGCCGTCCTTCGGAAGGCGGCGCTCGTGGTCGACGAGGCGCGGGGGCGGCAGCGGTTCTACGCGCTGCGGGCCGAGCCGCTGGAGGAGATCGGGGAGTGGCTGGCGCCGTTCGAGGCGTACTGGCGGCGCACCCTGCGTGACCTTGCGGAGTTCGTGGAGGAGGAGCAGTGACTCTCAGTGCCGCCGTGACGGTGGACCAGTTCGTGGCGGGGCCGCCGGAGAAGGTGTGGCAGGCCCTGACCGATCCCGACCGGATCGGGCGCTGGTGGGCGCCCGGGGACGTGAAGGCCGTCGTCGGGCACGAGTTCACCCTGCAGATGCCGAAGTGGGGCGCGATCGCCTGCGTGGTCACCGAGGTGGTCGAGCCGGAGCGGTTCGTCTACACCTTCAACGGCGCCTGGACGCTCACCTGGACCCTGGTGCCCGAGGGGCGCGGGACCCGGCTGGTCCTGGAGCACAGCGGGTTCGACCTCGACGACCCGCAGGGGCGGCACGCGTTCGAGAACATGGGGCCGGGCTGGCGGGACCACGTGCTGCCGAGGCTGGCCCGGGTCGTCGAGGAAGGCGTGGAACAGTAGGGCGGTGGACCTGACCGCCGACCCGATCGACCTCACCGCCGCCCTCGTCGACGTCCCGAGCGTGTCGGGGGACGAGGAGAAGCTGGCGGACGCCGTGGAGGCGGCCCTGCGGGCGCTGCCGCACCTCGAGGTGCTCCGGGACGGGCAGGCGGTGCTGGCCCGCACGAACCTGGGTAGGCCCACGCGGGTGCTGCTGGCGGGCCATCTCGACACCGTCCCGATCGCGGACAACGTGCCCGGCCGGCGCGAGGGCGAGCTCCTGTACGGCTGCGGCACGAGCGACATGAAGGCCGGGGACGCGGTGTTCCTGCACCTCGCCGCCACGATCACCGAACCGCGCCACGACCTCACGCTGGTGTTCTACGACTGCGAGGAGGTCGAGGCGGTCCGCAACGGCCTCGGCCGGATCGAGCGCAACCACCCGGACTGGCTGGCGGCGGACCTCGCGATCCTCGGCGAGCCGACGGACGGCGAGGTCGAGGCCGGCTGCCAGGGCACGCTGCGCGTCGAGGTCCGCACCGCGGGCCGCCGGGCGCACTCGGCCCGCTCCTGGCTCGGCGACAACGCGATCCACCGCGCCGGCGAGATCCTGCGCCGGCTGGCGGAGTACACGCCGCGGGACGTGGACATCGACGGCTGCGTCTACCGCGAGGGCCTGCAGGCCGTGCGGATCAGCGGTGGCGTCGCGGGCAACGTCGTCCCGGACGAGGCCGTGGTCACGATCAACTTCCGGTTCGCCCCGGACCGGAGCCCGGAGCAGGCCGAGCAGCACGTCCGCGAGGTCCTCGAGGGGTTCGACGTGACCCTCACCGATCGGTCCGCGGGTGCCCTGCCGGGGCTCTCCCAGCCCGCCGCGCGGCAGTTCCTGGAGGCCACCGGCACCACCGCCCGGGCGAAGTACGGCTGGACGGACGTCTCGCGGTTCGCCGCGCTCGGCATCCCCGCGATCAACTACGGGCCCGGGGACCCGAACCTCGCGCACACCCGGGACGAGCACGTCGACACGCGCGCCATCACCCGTTGCACCGAGGTTCTCACCGCGTTCCTGTCCTGACACCCGATCTCCGTACCCTGACGCCATGAGTGTCAACGGGGGCCGGCCGGACGAGAAGCTGCGCGGTCCGGTCGTGCTGCGGCGCGAGCGCATGATCGAGCCCACCACCACCGACCAGCGGCTGCTGGACGACCGGGGGCCGCACGACTGGGTGCACACCGACCCGTGGCGGGTCATGCGGATCCAGGCGGAGTTCGTCGAGGGCTTCGGCATGCTGGCCGAGCTGCCCCGCGCCGTCACGGTGTTCGGGTCCGCGCGCACCCCGCGCGACCACCTCGAGTACGCGCAGGGCCGGGCGCTGGGCACGGCGCTGGCCGAGGCCGGGTACGCGGTGATCACCGGCGGCGGGCCGGGCGCGATGGAGGCGGTCAACCGCGGCGCCCAGGAGGCCGGCGGGATGTCGGTCGGGCTCGGCATCGAGCTGCCCTTCGAGCAGGGCCTCAACGACTGGGTCGACCTCGGTATCAACTTCCGCTACTTCTTCGTGCGCAAGACGATGTTCGTCAAGTACTCGCAGGCCTTCGTCTGCCTGCCGGGCGGGTTTGGCACGCTCGACGAGCTGTTCGAGGCGCTCTGCCTGGTGCAGACGAAGAAGGTCACCAAGTTCCCCGTCGTGCTGCTGGGCTCGCACTACTGGCAGGGGCTCTACGACTGGATCGCCGGGCCGGTGCTGGAGAGCGGCAAGATCGGCGAGAAGGACCTCGGGCTGCTCCACGTCACCGACGACGTCGACGAGGCGGTGGACGTCGTCCAGGCCGCGTACAAGGCCTGGGAGGACGCGCACTGATGAAGGTGTGTGTCTACTGCGGGTCCTCCGACGGGGTGCCCGGGCGCTACCTCGAGCTGGCCGCGGAGGTCGGCACCGCCATCGCCGGCCGCGGCTGGGGCCTGGTCTCCGGGGGCGGGCGGAAGTCGATGATGGGCGCCGTCGCGGTGGCCGCGCGCAAGGGCGGGGCGCGGACCGTCGGCGTCATCCCGCGGTCGATGGTCGAGCGCGAGTGGGCGGACCACGACTCGGACGAGCTGCTGGTCACCGAGACCATGCGCGAGCGCAAGGCGCTGATGGAGGCCCATGCGGACGCGTTCCTCGCCCTCCCCGGCGGGATCGGGACCTGCGAGGAGCTGTTCGAGGTGTGGACGGCGGGATCGCTGGACCTGCACGACAAGCCCGTCGTCGTCCTCGATCCCGACGGCCACTACACCGGCCTGCTGGACTGGGTCTCCGGTCTGGTCGAGCGCGGCTTCGCCAGCCAGCACTCGCCGCTGACCCGGTTGACGGTCGCCACGACGGTGGAGGAGGCGCTGGACGCCTGCCACGTGTCACGATCGACCGTGTGAGCCTCCGTTTCGGCAGCCGCGTGCCTGCCGCCGATCGCGCCCTCGTGATGGCGATCGTCAACCGCACGCCGGACTCGTTCTACGACCGGGGCGCGACGTTCAGCGACGACGCCGCCCTGGCCCGGGTGGACGCCGTGGTCGCCGAGGGCGCGGACATCGTCGACATCGGCGGGGTGAAGGCCGGGCCGGGCGCGGTGGTCGACGCGGCGGAGGAGATCCGGCGCGTCGTCCCGTTCGTCGCGGCCGTGCGCGCGCGGCACCCGGACGTGGTGATCAGCGTGGACACCTGGCGCGCCGAGGTGGGCCGGCGTGCCGTCGCCGAGGGCGCGGACCTGCTCAACGACACCTGGCAGGGTGCCGATCCGGGGCTCGCCGAGGTCGCGGCGGAGTTCGGCGTCGGGATCGTCTGCTCGCACACGGGCGGCGCGGTGCCCCGGCTGCGGCCCCACCGGGTGCGCTACGCGGACATCGTCGCGGACGTGATCGCCGAGGTCACGAGTCAGGCCGAGCGACTCCTGACCCTGGGCGTGCCGCGGGAGGGCATCCTCGTGGACCCCACCCACGACTTCGGCAAGAACACCTGGCACGGCCTGGAGCTGCTGCGCCGCTGCGACGAGCTGGTCGCCACGGGCTGGCCGGTGCTCATGGCGCTGTCGAACAAGGACTTCGTGGGCGAGGCCCTCGGCGCGGCGCTCGAGGAGCGGCTCGAGGGCACGCTCGCGGCCACCGCGCTGGCCGCCGCGGCGGGTGCCAAGGTGTTCCGCGTGCACGAGGTCGCGCAGACGCGGCGGGTGCTGGACATGGTGGCGTCCATCACAGGGGCCCGCGAACCGGCCCGAGCGGTGCGGGCGCTCGCGTAAAAAGGAGAGGAATCACCCGGAAGAATGGTTTGGGACGAGTGCGAAGTCGAATCGGGAGGCAATTAACGCCGGTGTTACCGGCTGATACCGCGGACGTCATGGGTGGGCGGAGTATTCGTGTTTCCGCTCCGTCGAGTTGATGACCGTGCCCGAAACCGACCCGAGGAGAACCGTGCAGCCCATCACCGAGGACTGGTTCACCCGTCGTACCTGGCAGACCCCGGACTGGACCGTCGACGACCTGGTCGCCGCCAAACGTGGCCGACGGGTGTCGGTCGTCCTCCCGGCCCTGAACGAGGAGGCGACGATCGGTGCGATCGTCGCCGGTATCCGTCCTTTCACGGAAGGTGAAAGGCCCCTGGTCGACGATCTGCTGGTCATGGACTCCGGGTCCACCGACCGCACGATCGCGATAGCCAGGGAGAACGGCGCGCGGGTCGCGCTGCGCACGGACGTCGTCCCGCACCTGGAGCCCGTGCCGGGCAAGGGCGAGGTGCTGTGGCGCTCGCTCGCCGCGACCGACGGGGACGTCGTCTGCTTCATCGACTCCGATCTCGTCGACTTCGATCCCGCGTTCGTGCCCTCGCTGCTCGGCCCGCTGCTGCTGGCCGACGGGGTGCACCTCGTCAAGGGCTTCTACCGGCGTCCGCTGCGGCTGGAGGTGAGCGACGCGAGCGCCCTGGAGCACGGCGGCGGCAGGGTGACCGAGCTGGTCGCCCGCCCGCTGCTCTCGGCGCTGCGCCCGGAGCTGGCGGGGATCGTGCAGCCGCTCGGCGGCGAGTACGCCGGCACCCGGGAGCTGCTCGAGTCCGTGCCGTTCGCGACCAGCTACGGGGTCGAGATCGGGCTGCTGCTCGACACCGTCGCCACCCGGGGGCTCGACGCGATCGCGCAGGTCAACCTGGGTGTGCGCAAGCACCGCAACCGCAACCTGATGGACCTGGGCGTGATGTCGCGGCAGATCACCGCCACGGCGCTGCGCCGCTGCGGGCTGCCGGACACCGGCGCCCCGCTCACCCAGTTCGTGCAGGTCGGCGGCGAGTGGGTGCCGAACAGCCGCGAGCTCGACCCGACCGAGCGCCCGCCCATGGGGCAGCTGCTGCGCGAGCTGCTGGCGAAGCACGACCGGGTCGCCTGACGCCGGCTCGGCCGGGTCTTCGTCGCGCGGTTCCCGCTCCCGTGGTGTGATTCGGGGGTGGGGACCGCGCTCATCTACCTGATCGTCGTCGCGGTCGTGGCGGCGGTGGTGTTCCTCCTGGCCAGCCTGGTCTTCGGGCGTGGCGAGGAGCTCGCCCCGCTCGCGCCCGGGGCCACGCCGACCCGGCTCCCGGCGGGCGAGGTCGCCGGCACGGACGTCCGCGCCCTGCGCTTCCAGCAGGTCGTGCGCGGCTACCGGATGGGTGAGGTGGACTGGGTGCTCGACCGGCTCGCGGAGGAACTGGACCGGGTCGCCGAGGAGCGGGACCGGCTGGCCGGGCGGGTCGCCGAGCTCGAGGACGCCCAGGCCGAGGAGGGCCGATGATCCGCAGGGACCTCGTCGTCGAGACCGGGATCGCGGCGCCCGCGGCGCGGGTCTGGGACCTGGTGACGGACTGGGAGCGCCAGCGGGAGTGGATCCCGGCCACCCGGGTCCGGGTCGTCGCGGGCGACGGCCGCTCGCCGGGGACGGTCGTGGTCGCGGTGACCGGGATCGGTGACGTCGGGGCCGTCGACACCATGGAGGTCCGGGAGTTCGCGCCGGGCGCCGACGGCGGCGGGCGGGTCCTCGTGCGGCACACCGGGGTGCTCGTGCGCGGCGACAGCACGTTCGACGTGGAGGCGCTGGGCCCCGAGCGCTGCCGGTTCGTGTGGACCGAGGGGCTGGAGCTGCCGTTCGGGCGCCTCGGCGCCCTGGGCTGGCCGCTGGTGAAGCCGGTGGCGACGGCGGGGTTCACCCTGGCGCTGCGGCGGCTGGCGCGCCTCTCCGAGAGGGTCTGATCCCCGGAACTGTCGGTGGCCGGCGGTAGCGTCCGCCGCGTGAACGAGCTGAGCCGTTGCGGCTGGGCCACCTCGGCCCCGGACTACGTCGCGTACCACGACGAGGAGT
Source organism: Pseudonocardia ailaonensis (assembly GCF_039531635.1). Classification (NCBI taxonomy): domain Bacteria; kingdom Bacillati; phylum Actinomycetota; class Actinomycetes; order Pseudonocardiales; family Pseudonocardiaceae; genus Pseudonocardia; species Pseudonocardia ailaonensis. Next base: position 511,438 of record NZ_BAAAQK010000005.1, read on the forward strand.
GGGGCGTCCCGCTGCGCGGGGAGCAGGAGCTCTTCGAGCGGCTGAGCCTCGAGGCATTCCAGTCCGGACTGTCCTGGCTGATCATCCTGCGCAAGCGGCCGAACTTCCGGGCGGCGTTCGCGGGGTTCGACCCGGCGGCCGTCGCGGCGTTCGGCGACGCGGACGTCGCGCGGCTGCTCGGCGACGCCGGGATCGTGCGCAACCGCCTGAAGATCGAGGCCGCGATCGCCAACGCCCGGGCCGTGCTGGAGCTGGACCGCCCGCTCGACGAGCTGCTGTGGAGCTTCGCGCCCGCGCAGCACGCCCGCCCGGCGACCCTGGCCGAGGTCCCGGCGACCACACCGGAGTCGAAGGCGATGGCCAAGGAGCTCAAGCGGCGCGGGTTCCGGTTCGTCGGGCCCACGACCTGCTACGCCCTGATGCAGGCCGCCGGCCTCGTCGACGACCATGTGGCGGACTGTTTCCGGGCCGGGCGGACGGGCTCGCCTACGCCGGTCGGGTCCATCCCGGACTGACCCCGCGCGGGCCCCGGACAGCGCGCATTCAGGCGGCTGCGCTGCGTGAACGCCACCCGATTGATCGGCTCGGTTGTGTGCGGCGATCCGTGATGAGGAAGAATGACACGCACCATCCCGCCTGTGCGCGCTCCCCAGCGCATCGGCGCCCTGCACGAGACGACAGACGGAGGGAGCAGGACATGGCGGCGATGAAGCCCCGGACCGGCGACGGACCCCTGGAAGTGACCAAGGAGGGCCGGGGCATCGTGATGCGGGTTCCGCTGGAGGGCGGTGGCCGTCTCGTCGTCGAGATGACCCCCGAGGAGGCCGAGAACCTCGGCGAGGCACTCCGGACCGCCACGGGCTGAGCGACCCCGGACTCCCGGCCGGTCGCCGCGGTCGCCCCGAGGGGCCGCGGCACCGGCCGTCGATCGGACCGGGTTCAGGCCCGGGAAGTGTGCAGATCGAGGCTGTGCAGGTCGAGCCGGTGCAGGCCCTGTGCGACGGCCGCGTCCCGCGGCTCCAGGGTCACCAGCTCCACGGAGACCGAACCGCAGCCGCAGCGCCGGTAGCGCACCCACCCCTCCGACGTGTGATGGGTGGAGAGCGGGACGGTGTCGGCCACCGGTCGTCCGCAGTGCGCGCAGCGCATGTTGCCCCTCGCTTCGGTAATATGCATTCGTTGTTGACGGCTTACGGCTCGAGGGTAGCAGGTGTAAGAGGCCAGTGGACTTCATCGGTTACCGAAGTGACGCACTCGGTGCAGCGGTCGCGCTCGTCAACGTCGTGACGGCGCCGACGCGGGGCGGATCGGACGAACTACCCCCGCCGGACCAGCTGCGGCGACTGCTCGTCGACCACGGGTACGTGGCCGGGCGGGCGCCGGCGTCCGTCGAGCCCGCGCTGCGCGGCTGGGCGAAGCGGCTGCGCACGGTGTTCGACGTCGAGGATCTCGACGAGGCGGCGGCCGCGGTGAACGCGGTGCTCGCGGACGTCCGCATCGGACCGCACCTCGCCCGGCACGACGGTCAGGGCTGGCACCTGCACTACGCCCCGCCGGAGGCCCCGGTGCTCGACCGGGTGCGCTCCACCACGGCCTTCGCGCTGGCGATGCTGGTCAGCGAGTACGGGCTGGACCGGCACGGGCGCTGCGCCGCCGAGGGCTGCGAGCGGGTCTTCGCGGACACCTCCCGCAACGCGGCCCGCCGCTACTGCTCCCCGGCCTGCGCCAACCGCTCCGCGGTCGCGGCCCACCGCGCCCGCCAGCGCTCCCGCTGATCCGCCCCGCCCGCCCCCACCCCGCGAGTCGGCACTTTCGGGAGGCCGAAACATACGCTGACGACGCGTCGCCGGCGTCACATTCGGCCTACGGAATGTGCCGACTCGCGGGTGTCAGAGGGTGCGGTAGATGTCGACGGTCTTCTCGGCGGCCGCCTGCCACGTGAACTCCCGGATCGCGCGCTGCCGGCCCGCCTCGCCCATCGCGGCGGCGCGGGCGGGATCGGCCAGCACGGCGTCGATCGCGGCGGCGAGGTCGCGGCGGAAGCCCTCGACGTCCGCCTCGTCCCAGTGCACCAGGGTGCCGGTGACGCCGTCGTCGACCACCTCGGGGATCCCGCCGACGTCCGAGGCCACGACCGCCGTGCCGCAGGCCATCGCCTCCAGGTTCACGATGCCCAGCGGCTCGTAGACCGAGGGGCACACGAAGACCGTCGCCGCCGACAGCAGCTGGCGGACCTCCGCGGTGCCCAGCATCCGGCGCACCCAGATCACGCCGGGCCGGCTCGCGGCGAGCTCGGCGACCGCCTGCTCGGTCTCCGCGGCGATCTCCGGGGTGTCCGGGGCGCCCGCGCACAGCACGACCTGGGCGTCCGAGGAGATCGCGTGGGCGGCCGCGACCAGGTGCGACAGCCCCTTCTGCCGGGTGATCCGGCCGACGAACACCACGCTGGGCCGGTCCGGGTCGACGTTGTTCTCCAGGAGCGCGTTCCGGGCCGGGTCCGGATGGTAGAAGTCCGTGTCGATCCCGTTGTGCACCACGTGCACCCGGGCCGGGTCGAGCGCCGGATAGGTCTCCAGCACGTCCCGGCGCATGCCCTCGCTGACCGCGATCACGCCGTCCGCGGCCTCGTACGCGGTCTTCTCGACCCAGGAGGAGAGCCGGTACCCGCCGCCGAGCTGCTCGGCCTTCCACGGTCGTCTCGGCTCCAGCGAGTGCGCCGTGGCGACGTGCGGGATCCCGTGGAGGATCTTCGCCAGGTGCCCGGCCATGTTGGCGTACCAGGTGTGGGAGTGCGCGATGTCCGCGCCCTCGATGCCGGCGACCATGGTCAGGTCCGTGCCGAGCGTCTGCAGCGCGGGGTTCGCCGCGGCCAGGCCGCCCGGCGTGGGGTAGGCGCGCACCCCCTCACGGGGGGCGCCGAAGCAGTGGACGTCGACCTCCACCAGCGCGCGCAGCGCCGGGACGAGGTGGGCGACGTGCACGCCGGCCCCGCCGTAGACCTCCGGGGGGTACTCGCGGGTGAGCAGTCCGATCCGCACGCGTGCACACGCTATCCGTAGTTCGTCCGCCGCGTGAGGTCTCCCTCCGTCTGGCCGCACACACCCGTGGCGCACTAGGGTCGTCGGAGTGACGGCACGACGCCTGGTGGGGCAGCGCCTGCTCCGCGGGTTCAAGGGTTCCGGTGCGCCACGCACCAGCTCGACGACCGACGGGGGGCCGCGATGACGACGCCACGCATGCTCGCCCCGGGCGGGATGCCCGCCAACGTGCTCGGCATCGTGCTCGCCGGCGGCGAGGGGAAGCGGCTGTGGCCGCTCACGGCGGACCGGGCCAAACCGGCCGTCCCGTTCGGCGGCAACTACCGCCTGATCGACTTCGTGCTGTCCAACCTGGTCAATGCCGGGGTGCACCAGATCTGCGTGCTCACCCAGTACAAGTCCCACAGCCTGGACCGGCACATCTCCACCACGTGGCGGCTCTCGAGCGTGCTCGGCCAGTACATCACCACCGTGCCGGCGCAGCAGCGCCTCGGCCGGCGCTGGTACACCGGCTCGGCGGACGCGATCTTCCAGAGCCTCAACCTCGTGTACGACGAGCGGCCGGACTACATCGCCGTCTTCGGCGCGGACCACGTGTACCGCATGGACCCGAGCCAGATGATCGCCCAGCACATCGCGACCGGCGCCGGCGTGACCGTGGCCGGCATCCGGGTGCCGCGGGTGGAGGCGAAGGCCTTCGGCTGCATCGACTCCGACGAGTCCGGCAAGATCGTCGGCTTCCTGGAGAAGCCCTCCGAGCCGCCGCACGTGCCGGACGATCCCGACGTCACCTTCGCCTCGATGGGCAACTACGTGTTCACCACCGAGGCCCTGGTGGACGCCCTGCGCGCGGACGCCGAGGACGGCGACTCCGAGCACGACATGGGCGGCGACATCATCCCGCGGATGGTGTCCGAGGGAGACGCGCACGTCTACGACTTCGCGGACAACGTGGTCCCCGGCGCCACGGACCGGGACTCGGGCTACTGGCGCGACGTCGGGACCATCGACGCCTACTACGACTCGCACACCGACCTCGTGTCGGTGCACCCGATCTTCAACCTCTACAACTCGCGCTGGCCGATCCGCACCGCGATGCCGCCGCTGCCGCCCGCGAAGTTCGTGGAGGGCGGGATCGCGCAGGACTCCATCGTGGGTGCGGGGACGATCGTGTCCGGGGCCATCGTGCGCCGGTCCACGCTCTCGCCCGGGGTCAGCGTGCAGGCCGGGGCCGAGGTGTCGGACTCCGTGGTGCTGCCCGGCGCCCGGATCGGCCGGGGCGCGGTCGTGCGCCGCGCGATCCTGGACAAGAACGTCGTGGTGCCCGACGGCGCGTTGATCGGCGTCGACCTGGCCCTGGACCGGGCGCGCTACACGGTCAGCCCGGGCGGCGTCGTCGTCCTCGGCAAGGGTGTGACGGCCCTCTAGTCACGCTCGTCACGGGCTACTGGTCACGCACTCCGGTCACGGACCCTGGTCGCCACCAGGACTCCCTCGACGACGGCGGAGACGAGCTGCTCCTCCTCGTCGGGAACCACCTGGCCGGGATCGGCGAGCACGACGACCCCGCCCGGACGCAGCAGCCGCAGCGCCTCGGCGAGATAGGCCGCGGGGTCGCCCTCGTGCGCGTGGACCACGACGAGGTCGTAGCCGCCGTCGGTGAGCCGGGGGAGCACCTCGAGGGCCAGGCCGTTGATCAGGCGCAGCCGGCCCGGCGCGTGCCCCGCGTCGAGGAAGGTGCGGCGGGCCGCCCGCTGCAGCTCCGGATCGACGTCGATCGTGGTGAGGGCGCCGTCCGCGCGCATGCCGCCGAGCAGCGCGAGCCCGGTCCGCCCGGATCCCGTGCCGACCTCCACGACCGCCCGCGCCCCGGTCGTCGCGGCCAGGAACGCGAGCAGCGGGCTCGTCGCGGTCCGCTCACCTGCCGTCATGGTCGAGAACCTACCGACTGCGGGGCCCCGCCAGGGTTCACAGGTTCTTCTCAGACGGTTATCACCCTCCTGTCACGGGCGTCCGTCATCGTTTGTGGCGTGGGACCGGGGTCGTCGGTCCCTCCCGGGGCCGGGAACCATCTCCGCCGGCCCGTCGTTCATCGAACGGCACGACCCGCCGCAGGAGGTGCGCTCCCCGCCATGACCGACAGACCGGCCACCGTGGGATTCGACGACGTGTCGGGTTCGTCCGACGGGTCCGACTGGACCCCGCCGAGCTGGGACGAGGTCGTCCGGGAGCACGCGGACCGGGTCTACCGACTCGCCTACCGGCTCACCGGCAACCCGCACGACGCGGAGGACCTCACCCAGGAGACTTTCATCCGGGTCTTCCGTTCGCTCGCCAACTACCGCCCCGGCACGTTCGAGGGCTGGCTGCACCGCATCACCACCAACCTCTTCCTGGACATGGTCCGCCGCCGCGCCCGCCTGCGCATGGAGGGCCTGCCCGAGGACACCGACCGGCTCCCCGGTGGTGGCCCCGAGCCCGAGGACGTCTTCTCCGCCACCCACCTGGACCCGACGCTGCAGGCCGCACTCGACGAGCTGGCCCCGGAGTTCCGTGCCGCGGTCGTGCTGTGTGACGTGGAAGGCCTCTCGTACGAGGAGATCGGCGCCACCCTCGGGGTGAAGCTGGGTACGGTGAGGAGCAGGATCCACCGCGGCCGGGCCGCACTGCGTCAGGCGATCGAGCGTCAGCGTGCGCTCGAGAGTGGCGCGGCGGGCACGGAGCGTCGTGAACTGGCAGGAGCTGGGAGGTAGGAACGAGATGGCGGACGCACTGCGCCCCTCTCGCAGGTTCGGATTCGGTGGTGCCCCGAACTGGGGCACCGACCACCTGTCGCAGGACGCGGTGGTCGCGTTCGTCGACGACGAGCTCTCGGCCGGCGCGCACGAGCGGGCGGCGGGTCACGTCGCCGGCTGCGGCGAGTGCGCGGCCGAGGTGGTCTCGCAGCGCCAGGTCCGTTCGGCCCTGCGCGGGGCGGACGAGCCGCAGGCGCCGGCGTCCCTGATGTCGCTGCTCCGCTCCATCCCGATGGAGGCCGAGCTGCCGCCTCCGCCCCCCGGCCTGGCGGTCACGGCGGAGGGCCAGCTGGTCTCCGTGCTGCGGCCGGAGCAGATGCCGTCCGATCGGGCGTGCATCGCGCCCGCAGGCCTCGGCGACGCGCCCGCCCACGTGCCCAGCCAGAACCGTGGCCGACGGCTGCGGGTCGGCGCCACGGCCGTGTCCGGGCTCGCGCTCGGCGCCCTGGCCTTCGGCGCGCTGCCCTCCGCGGGCATCGCGCCCGGAGCCCCGGCGCAGGACCGGGGAGTGCTCGGCGGATCGGTCCTCGGTGGGACCGCCGACGCGGGCGCCCGGCTGGGCACCGGCCCGGCCTTCCAGCCCGCCGCGATCCGCACGCCGGCGACCCCCGCCGCGACCAGCACCCCCGCGCCGACCTCCACACCCGCACCGGCCACCCGCCCGGAGGACCGCGAGCAGCGCTGAGCGGACCCGCGGATTCGGCGCTGGGCGCTCACGCGGATTCGGCGCTGAGCGGACCCGCGGATTCGGCGCTGAGCGGACCCGCGGATTCGGCGCTGAGCGGACCCGCGGATTCGGCGCTGAGCGGACCCGCGGATTCGGCGCTGAGCGGCTACGCGGACTTCACCCCGCGTGCGGCACGCTGGACCGCACCATGAGCGACGAGCAGGATCCCGCCGGCGGTGCGGCGCAGCCCGACAAACCCGAGGGCCCTGCTGCGTCCGGTTCCGAGGCTCCCGACTCCGCGACCGGTGAGCCCGCGCGGGAGGAGCCGCCCCGGCTCGCGGCCCGCGGCCTGGACCGCCCCGCCGCCGATCCCGCCGAGGCGGCCGTGTTCGGCCGCCCGGGTGGTGTCGACGGGACGTTCTCCGCCCGCGGCGGCTCCAACGGCCGTCGCAGCCCCTCCGCGGCGCCACCGACCGCGGCCCTCGCCGGCGCGTTCGGACGCCCCGGTGCCGCGGCGCCGGACCTGCAACGCCCGCCCGCCGGCGCCCGCGAACGCCTCCCGGACGACGACGCCTTCTGGGACGGCAACGGCAAGGGCCACGAGGACCCCTGGCGCCGCCCGGAGACCGCCGTCGAGCTCGGCCCCCCGCCCGAGGACGACGCCGCCCCGGCCCCCGAACCCACCCCCGGCCCCCGGCTGTCCGTGCGCGAGGTGCTGTTCGGCCGCCGCGTCGAGCCGAGGGCGCTGGCGGTCCTCGGCGTGATCGCGCTGCTCATCGGGGCGGTCGGCGGGCTCGTGGGCCGCTACACCGTCGAGGGCGCGAACTCCCTCACCGACCCCGGCGCCACCCTCACCAGCACCACCGACGCCAAGGAGCGCCCGCCCGGCTCGGTCGCGGACATCGCGTCCCGGGTGCTGCCCGCCGTGGTGTCCCTGGACATCAAGGTCGGCGACCAGGGCGGCACCGGCTCCGGCGTCGTCATCGACCCGGCGGGCTACATCCTCACGAACAACCACGTCGTCGCGCCCGCGGCGGCCGCGCAGGGCTCCACGATCCAGGCCGTGTTCAACGACGGCAGCCGGGCCGCGGCCAGCATCGTCGGGCGCGACCCGAAGACGGACCTCGCGGTGGTCAAGGTGGCCGTCCGGAACCCGACGGTGGCGCGGATCGGGTCCACGAAGGACCTCGCGGTCGGCGACGCCGTGATCGCGATCGGCTCGCCGCTGGGCCTGGTCGGGACCGTGACGACCGGCATCGTGAGCGCGCTGGACCGGCCGGTGCGGCTCGACGGCGAGGGCAACGACGTCGCCGTCATCGACGCCGTGCAGACGGACGCCGCGATCAACCCCGGCAACTCCGGCGGCGCGCTCGTGGACTCGACCGGCGCCGTCGTCGGCATCAACACGGCGATCCGCAGCCTCGGCGGCCAGGGCAGCCAGGACCAGGGCGGATCCATCGGCCTCGGCTTCGCCATCCCGATCGACACGGCCCGCACGATCGGCGAGGAGCTGATCCGCACCGGCAAGGTCACCCACGCGGACCTCGGCGTGAACGTCCGCTCGGTCACCGACGGCTCGGCCGACGGGGCCCAGGTGCAGAACGTCGTGGCCGGGGGCGCCGCCGCGGCCGCGGGCATCCTGGAGGGCGACGTGATCGTCAAGGTCGGGGACCGGGAGATCGCCGGGGCGGACGAGATGATCGTCGCCGTGCGCGAGAAGAACCCCGGCGACGTCGTCCCGATCCAGCTGGTGCGCGACGGTCGCCCCCTGACCGTCACCGCCACACTGGCCTCGGACTGAGCGCCGCGTAGGCTGGCGTCGTGTTCGACAGCGTCGGCTGGGGAGAGATCCTCGTCCTCGTGGTGGCGGGGTTGTTCATCCTCGGTCCCGAGCGGCTCCCTGGTGCCGCCGCATGGCTCGGGCGCACGATCAAGCAGGTCCGCGAGTACGCCACCGGCGCGCAGACCAAGCTGCGGGACGAGCTGGGCCCCGAGTTCGACGAGCTCCGCAAGCCCCTCGAGGACCTGCGGGGCCTGCGGAACTTCAACCCGCGTACCGCGGTCCGCCGCACCCTGTTCGAGGACGACCCGGACCCGTTCGGCATGCAGGCCCTCCGCGGCCGGGGCACCAACGGGAACGGCAACGGCGCCGGCAACCTCAGCGAGACGGGCCCCGCCGCCCCACCGTCGGCGAAGCCGGTCGAACGCCTCGCCCCGAACGAGCGCCCCCCGATCGACCCCGACGCCACCTGACCCTGACCCCCCGCATTATGGAACCATAATGCGAAAAAGGCGGGCCGAAATTCGCGTTATGGAACCATAATGCGAAAGAGGGCGCGGGTTACCGGAGCAGGGTGGGGATCTGCTGGTGGTGGTCCGTGGCCTGCTCGTAGGCGTGGGCCGCGGCGAGGACCCGGCCGTCCGCGTGGCGGGGGCCGATGATCTGCAGGCCCACCGGCAGACCTTCGGACGTGAAGCCGCAGGGGACGCTCGCGGCGGGCTGCTGGGTCATGTTGAACGGGTAGGTGAACGGGGTCCAGGTGGTCCACCGAGAGGAGCCCGACGGGGCCTCCCGGCCGCCCTCGAAGGCGGGGATCGGGAGCGTCGGGGTGAGCAGCAGGTCGAAGTCCTGGTGGAAGGCGCCCATCAGCGCGCCCATGTCGTTCCGCACCGCCATCGCGCCCAGGTAGTCGACGGCCGAGAACTCCGCACCTTGCTCGGCGACCTCGACCAGACCCGGGTCCATCCTCGCGCGTTGCTCCGCCGAGTACGGCTCCAGACACTTGGCCGCCCCGGCGAACCACAGCAGCTCGAAGGGCTCCAGGCAGTCCGCGAACCCGGGGTCGACCCGCTCGACCGTCGCCCCGAGCGCCGAGAACACCGCGACGGCCGCCTCGAACGCGGCGAGCACGTCCGGGTGCACGTCGACGTACCCGAGCGTGGGGCTGACGGCGATCCGCAGCCCCGCGATCCCCTCGACGGCCTGCTCGGCGAACGAGCGCGGGGGCGCGTCGAGCAGCCAGGGGTCGCGGGCATCGAAACCGGCTATCACGTCGAGCAGCAGGGCGGAGTCCAGGGCGGTGCGGGTCATCGGCCCGACGTGCGCGAGCGTGCCGAAGGGGCTGCCCGGGTAGTGGGCGACGCGGCCGTAGGTCGACTTGTGCGCGACCGTCCCGGTGAACGCCGCGGGGATCCGGACCGAGCCGCCGGCGTCCGTGCCGAGGGAGAGCGCACCCATCCCGAGCCCGACGGCCGCGGCCGATCCGCCGGACGAGCCGCCCGCCGTGAGCCGGCTGTCCCAGGGGTTGGTCGTCACTCCCCAGCGCGGCGAGTCCGTGACGCCCTTCCACGCGTACTCCGGCGTGGTGACCTTGCCGAGCAGCACGGCCCCGGCCGCGCGCACCCGCGCGACCGGTGGGCCGTCGACGTCGTGGGGCTCGGGCTGCTCCGCCACCCAGGATCCGCGGGTGGTCGGCCAGCCCTTCGTCAGGAGGATGTCCTTGATCGAGGTCGGGACGCCGTCGAGCGGGCCGACCGGCGTGCCGGCCTTCCAGCGGGCCTCGGAGGCACGAGCCGACTCGAGCGCCGAGTCCGCGTCGACCAGAGTGTAGGCGTTGACCGCGCCGTCGTGCTCCTCGATCCGGTCGAGCGCGTCCTGGGTGGCGCGGACCGGCGAGATCTCTCCCTTCTCGTACCCGGCGAGGAGGTCGGTGGCGGAGAGATCAGCGGTGCTCACGAGGTGCCCTTCACATAGCCCAGCGTCTTGTCGACGACGTTGTGCAGCGGTTCGCCGGCGCGGTAGCGGGCCAGGTTCTCCAGGAACTGGTCCCGCAGCATGCCCCGCCAGCCCGCGACGTCGCCGGACATGTGCGGCGAGACGATCACGTTGTCCATGCCCCACAACGGCGACGCGGCCGGCAGCGGCTCGATCTCGAAGACGTCGAGCGCCGCCCCCGCGATCCGGCCCTCCCGCAGGGCCGCGACGAGATCGGGCTCGACCACGAGCCCTCCGCGACCGACGTTCACGACCAGGGCATTCCCCGGGAGCAGCCCCAGCGAAACCCGGTCGAGCATGCCGCGGGTGGCGTCCGTGAGCGGCGCGGCGAGCACGAGGACATCGGCGGACGGCAACAGCTCCGGGAGCGACGAGAACGCGTGCACCCCGTCGGCCGCCCGCCGCCCGACCAGCGAGGTCCGGAGCCCGATCGCGCCGAGCAGGTCCGCGATCGCCCGCCCGATCGGCCCGCTGCCGACCACGACGGCGTGCCGGCCCCGCACGGTCGAGGTCTCCCGGTGCCGCCACTCGCCCCGCGCCTGCAGCCGCAACGTCCCGGGGAGGTCCTTGGCGAAGGCCAGCACCACGCCCGCGACGTACTCGGCGATCGGCCGGTCGAAGACGCCGCGCGCGTTGGTGATCTCCGCGGGATGGGCCTGGAGCTCGGGGAAGGTCACCTTGTCCACCCCGGCCGACGCCGTGTGCACCCAGCGGACGGCGGAGGTGTCCGCGGCCCGCCACGCCGCCGGCACGGCGGGGGAGAGGAAGTCCCACACCAGCAGGACGTCGGCGCCGTCGAGGGCGGCCGGGAGGTCGTCGGCGCCCGCCAGACGCACCTCGGCGTGTTCGGCGAGCCCGTCGGGCCGGTCGTCTCCGGCCAGCACGGCGATCACGGGCTGACCTGCGGGAACGGGCACGCCGAAGATCCTTTCGCGGAGGTGGGAGGCGATTGACACGCTAGGAAGCGCTCGTATGATTGTCAACAATCCGCGTCCCCGACCCGCGAGGTAGGCAGTGTCGAAGCTCATCCGGATCACCCTCGAGCGCCGCGGCGTGTCCTGTGTCGCCGAGCTGCTGGAGAAGGAGGCGCCGCGGACCAGTGCCGCGGTGTGGGAGGCGCTCGCGGACGGCCCGCTCGGCGGTCCGGCGCAGCACGCCAAGTACGCGCGCAACGAGGTCTACTCGATCGTCCCGCGGTTCGGCGCCACGATCGGCCAGGAGAACCCGACGGTCACGCCCATCCCCGGCGACGTCTGCTACTTCGACTTCCACGGCGGCATGCTCGACGCCTCCTTCAAGGAGGACCAGGACATCGACCAGGCCGCGGGCGGCATCGATCTCGCGATCTTCTACGGGCGTAACAACCTGCTGCTCAACGGCGACGTCGGCTGGGTGCCCGGGAACGTCTACGCCACGATCGTGCAGGATCTGCCGGCGATGGCCGAGGCGTGCCACGACGTGTGGCGGTCCGGGAGTGTGGGCGAGCGGCTCGTCTACGAGAGAAGCTAGCGAAACGAGCATGCGCGCTGCGCGCGTTCCGTAAGAAGGTGGACGGTGCCTGCTGAACTGTCGGTCGGGCTCGCGGAGGCGGAGGACGGCGCGGACGCGCCGGGGGTCGGGGTCGTCGCCCCCTTCGACTTCGCGCTGGACCGCGAGCTGTGGCGCTGGGCGCCCGAGGACGTCTCGCTCTACCTGACCCGGCTGCCGTTCTTCACCACACCGGTCACTGTCGAGATGGCGGTCGCGGTGGCGGACCGGCGTTCGGTGCGCCGCGCCACCCGGGACGTGCTGACCCCGCGGCCCGGCGTCGTGACCTTCGCGTGCACCTCGGGGAGCTTCGTGTCCGGGGTGGCGGGCGAGCTCGTGCTCCGGCAGACGATGCTGGAGGCGGGCGCCCCCGTGGCGACCACCACCAGCGGTGCGCTGGTCGACGCGCTGCACCTGCTCGGCGTCGAGAAGCTGGCGATCGCCACCCCCTACATCGCCGCGGTCACCGGCCGGCTGGTCGACTTCCTGGCCGACAACGGCGTGGCGACGGTGGCGAGCGAGGGTCTCGGCCTGCTCGGCAACATCTGGCGGGTGGGCTACGACCAGGTCGTCGACATCGTGCGGGCGGCGGACCGGCCGGACGCCGAGGCGCTGTTCATCAGCTGCACCAACCTGCCGACCTACGACATCGTCGAGCCGCTCGAGCAGGCCCTGGGCAAGCCGGTGATCACGGCGAACCAGGTGACGATGTGGGCCTCGCTGCGGGCGATCGGCCGGCGGGCGGTGGGCGGTGGCCGGCTGCTGGACCTGTCGCTCCCCGCGGACTCGGTTGTAGGATTGTCGACAAACAGCCCCGGAGTTCTGAAGAGGGATCGCTCGTGACGACCGTCGGAATCCTGTACCCCGGCTTCTCCGCCGAGGACGACTACCCGCGCGCCGAGCGCCTGCTCGGGGACGGAAGCCGGTTGCCCCTGGTGCACACGCTCATGCGCGAGGACGCCCACCGGGTCGACGCGCTGCTCGACGTCGGCTCCGAGGACATCCTCGCCGACGGGGCGAAGGCGGTCGCCGCATCCGGCGGGCCCCTGGACTCGATCGTCTGGGCCTGCACGTCGGGCTCCTTCGTCTTCGGCTGGGACGGGGCGCAGGCGCAGGTCGCGGCCCTGCAGGAGGTCGCGCGGGTGCCCGCGTCGAGCACCTCGTTCGCGTTCGTCGACGCCTGCCGGGCGCTGGGCGTCGAGAGCGTCGCGATCGGGGCCACCTATCCCGCGGACGTCGCGGAGCGGTTCGTCGAGTTCCTCGGCAAGGCCGGGATCCGGGTGCTCACCATGACCCCGCGCGGGATCGTCACCGCGGCCGAGGTCGGGACCCTGACCGAGGACGTCGTGCTCGACTTCGCCGCGGCCGTCGCCGCGGACGCCCCGGGGGCGGACGCGGTCCTCCTGCCGGACACCGCGCTGCACACGATCGAGCTGCTCGACCGGCTCGACGAGCGCGCGGACCGGCCGGTGCTCACGGCCAACCAGGTCAGCGTGTGGCAGGGTCTGCGGCTGGCCGGCGACGAGCGCCGGCGGTCCGGCCTCGGCAGACTGTTCGCGGCATGAGCGTCCTCGACGCGGCGGAGCCCGCCCGGCCGGTCGGCTCCACCGGGGACGGGCTCGAACCCATCAGTCGCCGGTCGACGGCGGCGATCGTCGCGGACCGGATCCGTTCGGCGATCATGCGCGGCACCTTCCCGCCCGGCACCCAGCTGGGCGAGGTCGACCTGGCCCAGCGGCTCGGCGTGAGCCGCGGACCGCTGCGGGAGGCCATGCAGCGCCTGGTCGCGGAGGGGCTGCTGCGCTCCGAGCGGCACCGCGGGCTGTTCGTCCGCGATCTCGACGCCGCCGACGTCCGGGATGTTTACACCGCCCGTACCGCGATCGAGCGGGCCGCCGCCGAGCTGCTGCTGGCCGCGCCCGACCGCGCCCCGGCCGTCGCCAGGCTGACCACCTCGATCGCCGCGATGGAGGCCGCCGCGGCCGTCGGGGACGCCGTCGCCCTGGCCGACGCGGACCACGACTTCCACGCCGAGCTCGTCGCCGCCTCCGGCAGTCCGCGCCTGCACCGGATGTCCCGGACGCTGCTGGTGGAGACCCGGATGTGCCTCACCGCCCTGCAGCAGACCGCCCCGCCCGCCGAGGGCCTGCTCGCGGAGCACCGCGCCCTGCGCGATGCCCTCTCCGCCGGCGAGGCCGCCCTGATGATCTCCCTCCTGAAGGCACACATGGACGACGCCGTCTCCCGGATCCTCCCCGTGGCCGGTAACGCTCCTTAGGGCTCGCGTTACCCCTCACGACCCGGCACGACCTGCGGGAACGGCTCCGACGTAACGTGGCGACACGTGAGCGGCATCCTCGAGGGCTTCCTCGTGATCGGCGTGGTGATCGCCGTCGGGTACGGGGTGGGCTGGTCGGGGGTGCTCGGCCCCTCCGCCGTGCAGGTGCTCTCGCGCGCCTCGTTCTTCGTGGCCAGCCCCTCGTTGCTGTTCGTCACCCTCGCCCACGCGGACGTCCGGACGGTCTTCTCGGCGGGCCTGGTGGTGACGGCGGTGACCAGCTCGCTGGCCTGCCTGCTGTACGTGCCGATGGGCGTCCTGCGCCGCCGTCCGGCGGGGGAGACGACGATCGGGGCCATGGCCGGCGGGTACGTCAACGCCGGCAACCTGGGCTTCCCGATCGCCACCTACGCCCTCGGGGACATCGCGCAGATCGCGCCGATCCTGCTGTTCCAGCTCGCGATCCTCACTCCGCTGTTCAGCACCGTGCTGGACGTGGTGTCGAGCCCGGCCGAGCGGTCCTCGCGGATCCGGACGTTCACCGCGCCGCTGCGCAACCCGTTGGCGATCGCGACCGTCGCCGGGCTCGTCGTCAACCTCTCCGGATGGCAGCCGCCGGAGCTGCTGATGTCCCCGCTGCAGCTGATCGCCAACCTCGCGGTGCCGGGCATGCTGCTGGCCTTCGGGATCTCGCTGCGCGGCGCGGCCCGGCCGGGGAAGGGCGACATCGGGCCGCTGCTGTGGTGGGTGGTGGCCGTGAAGAACCTGCTGCATCCGCTGATGGCGTTCGTGTTCGGCGGGTTCGTCCTGGGGCTGTCCGGGCTGCCGCTGATGGCCGCGGTGGTGTGCGCGGCCCTGCCGACCGCGCAGAACGTGTTCGGCTACGCCGTGCGCTTCGACCAGGGGGTGCGGCTCGCCCGGGACGCGGCGCTGACGTCGACGATCGTGTCGGTCCCGGTGCTGATCGGCGTCGTGGCGCTGCTCGGCACCTGACCCTTGCCGTGGGTGCACCGGCCGTGGTTCCCTGAGGATTGTCGACAACAAGACAACCCTCGGAGCACTTCATGGCACAGCTGTCCCCGGTCCTCACCCAGGCGACCCCCGTGCAGGTCGCGCGGGGCGAAGGGGTCTACCTGTACGACACCGAGGACCGCCGCTACCTGGACTTCACCGCCGGCATCGGCGTCACGAGCACCGGGCACTGCCACCCGAAGGTCGTCGCCGCCGCGCAGGAGCAGGTCGCGACCCTGATCCACGGCCAGTACACGACGGTCATGCACCAGCCGCTGCTGCGGCTCGCCGCGCGCCTGGGCGACGTGCTGCCGCCCGCGCTGGACAGCGTGTTCTTCCTGAACTCCGGCTCGGAGGCCGTCGAGGCGTCGGTCCGGCTCGCCCGGCACGCCACCGGCCGCCCGCTGATCCTGGCCTTCGACGGCGGCTTCCACGGCCGCACGATGGGCGCGGCGGCGCTCACCACCTCCGGCGCCAAGATCCGGTCCGGCAACAACCCGATGATGGGCGGCACGGTGTTCGCGCCGTTCCCCTACGCCTACCGCTACGGCTGGAGCGAGGACCAGGCGATCGACTTCGCCCTCTCCGAGCTCGACCGGCAGCTCGTCACCACGGCCCCGGCCGTCGACGTCGCCGCGTTCCTCATCGAGCCCGTCCTCGGCGAGGGCGGGTACGTGCCCACCCCGGCCCGGTTCCTGGAGGGCCTGCGCGAGCGCGCGGACCGCCACGGCATCCTGCTGATCGCCGACGAGGTGCAGACCGGCTACGGCCGCACCGGGAAGTTCTGGGGCCACCAGCACTCCGCGATCACCCCGGACATCCTGATCACCGCCAAGGGCCTGGCCAGCGGGTTCCCGCTCTCGGGCATCGCCGCGTCGACCGCGCTGATGAGCAAGGCGCGGCCGGGCTCGCAGGGCGGCACCTACGGCGGCAATGCGGTGGCCTGCGCCGCCGCCCTCGCCACGCTCGACGTGGTGCAGGAGGAGGGCCTGGTCGAGAACGCCCGGGTCAACGGTGCGCGGCTGCTCGAGGGCCTGCGCACCGCGTCGGCGGACGTGAAGAACGTGGGTGACGTCCGGGGCCTGGGCTTCATGGTCGCCGTCGAGTTCACGAACCCGGACGGCAGCCCGGACACCGACACCACGGTGAAGGCGCACAAGGCCGCCGCGGAGCACGGCCTGCTCCTGCTCACCTGCGGCCCGTTCAACAACGTGGTCCGCTTCATCCCGCCCCTGATCACGACCGCGGACCAGGTGGACGAGGGCGTGGCCCTCTGGCAGAAGGCCCTCGCAACAGTCTGACGCCCGCCCCGAGCGCGTTATGGAACCATAACGCGCTCGGACCGGCCCCGAAATCGCGTTATGGAACCATAATGCGAGGTCCGGGGTGGGGTTACTTGCGGACGGGACTGAGGCCCAGGGACATGCCTGCCAGGCCTCTCGCGCGGACCGTCAGCTTGTCCGCGATGCCCTGCAGGACCTGCGCCGCCGGCGAGTCCGGGCTGCGCAGGACGATCGGGGTGCCCGAGTCCCCGCACTCCCGCACGCCGGCCTCCATCGGGATCTGGCCGAGCAGCGGGACCGGGGCGCCGAGGGTCTGCGTCAGCCGGTCGACGACGGTCCGGCCGCCCCCGGAGCCGAAGACCTCCATCCGCGAACCGTCGGGCATGTCCAGCCACGACATGTTCTCGATGACCCCGGCGATCCGCTGCCGCGTCTGCACCGCGATCGAGCCCGCCCGCTCGGCCACCTCGGCGGCCGCCTGCTGCGGCGTGGTGACGACCAGCAGCTCGGCGTTCGGGACGAGCTGCGAGGTGGAGATCGCGATGTCGCCGGTGCCCGGGGGCAGGTCGAGGAGCAGCACGTCGAGGTCGCCCCAGAAGACGTCCGCGAGGAACTGCTGCAGCGCGCGGTGCAGCATCGGCCCACGCCAGACGACCGGGGTGTTGTCCTGCACGAACATGCCGATCGAGATGACCTTCACGCCGTGGCTCTGCGGCGGCATGATCATGTCGTCGACCTTGGTGGGCCGGTCCGCCGCGCCGAGCATCCGCGGGATCGAGTGCCCGTAGATGTCCGCGTCGACCACGCCGACGTGCAGGCCCTTCGCGGCCATCGCCGCGGCCAGGTTCACGGTGACCGACGACTTGCCGACCCCGCCCTTGCCCGACGCCACGCAGTACACGCGGGTGAGCGAGCCGGGCTGGGCGAACGGGATCTCGGGCTCGGCGGAGTCCCCGCGCAGCTTCCGGCGCAGCTCGCCGCGCTGCTCGTCGTTCATCACGTCGAGCTCCACGCGGACCTCGCGCACCCCGGGCACGGCGCCGGCGGCCGCGGTGACCCGGTTGGTGATCGTCTCCCGCATCGGGCAGCCCGCGACGGTGAGGTAGATCCCGATCTGGGCGATGCCGTCCGGGGACACGGCCACGCCCTTGACCATGCCGACCTCGGTGATCGGTTTGCGGATCTCGGGGTCCTCGACCGTGGCCAGAGCGGCCCGGACGGCCTGCTCGACGGTGTCGGTGCCGGTGTTTCCCATGACGGACATCAGGGTCTCCGCTGAACCTTCCTCTTCCGACGTGTGCCGCGTACGTGGACGTGGCGTGGCGACACCATGCTACGTGCGGGGGCGCCGCGCCTCGCGGCTCCGTAGCATCTGAGGGCGTGACGGACATCGCTGAACACAAGCGGTCCGCGCACGGGGGGAACGACCGGCCGGCACACACGGTGCCCAAGCCGGAGGAGATGGCGTCGTGGCGGGCTTTCCTGCGCGCGCACGCCACGATCACCCGGGCGCTGGAGACCGAGCTCCTCGAGGAGCAGGAACTGTCGTTGGCGGCCTACGACGTGCTGGTACAGCTCGCCGAGGCCCCCGGACGACGGCTGCGGATGACGGAGCTGGCCGACGCCGTGCTGCTGTCCCGCTCGGGGGTGACCCGGCTGGTCGACCGGCTGGAGAAGGCCGGCCTGGTGCGCCGCGCGCGGGTGGAGACCGACGGCCGGGGGGTCACGGCCGGTCTCACGCCCGCGGGTCTCGACCGGCTGCGCACCGCCGCCCGCACCCATCTGCGCGGGGTGACGAGCCACTTCGCGCGTCGCCTCGACCGCGACGAGCTCGCCGCCCTCGAACGGATCTGCGGCCGACTGATCATCACCTGACGTCGTTGCCACTCACCCCGTCGGCTCCGCCGCCGACCGTCCCCGGGGCCGCTCACGGGATCAGCGGCGGCGGCTCGGTTTCTTCGTGCCGAGGGCCTCGTCGAGCTGGGCGGAGATCTTCTCGAGCTCCCCGCGCAGGTAGTCCCGGGTGGCGACCTCGCCCACGGCGATCCGCAGCGCGGCCAGCTCGCGGGCGAGGTACTCGGTGTCCGCCTTCGTGCGTTCGGCGCGGCGGCGGTCCTCGTCCAGGGCGATGCGGTCCCGGTCGTCCTGCCGGTTCTGCGCGAGCAGGATCAGCGGGGCGGCGTAGGCGGCCTGGGTGGAGAAGGCCAGGTTGAGCAGGATGAACGGGTAGGGGTCCCACTGCAGCCGCCAGCTGACGATGTTGAGCCCGATCCAGGCCACCACGATGACGGTCTGGATGCCCAGGTAGCGGCCGGTGCCGAGGTAGCGGGCGAGCTTCTCGGCGCCGTTGGCGAACCCGTCCGGGTCGAACTCGATCCGGCGCCGCCCGAGCAGCGGCTGGTCGAGCCGGCGTCCGCCGTGCAGCTCAGGCATCGGTGGTTCCCGCTCCGTTCCGGGCCGGCACCGTGGCCGGGCCCTCGATCCCCGAGGCGTGCCCGGCGGCCTCCCCGCCGTACACGGTCCCGCCCTCGGCCGGGTGCGGGGCGTCCCGCCAGCCGTCCGGCAGCAGATGGTCCAGCAGGTCGTCGACGGTGACGGCGCCGAGCAGGTGGTCCGCGGCGTCGACGACGGGCCCGGCGACCAGGTTGTACGTCGCGAAGTAGCGGGTGATCTCCTCGATCGTCGCGTCCGGGGCCAGCCGGGCGAGCTCCGAGTCCACCAGCCCCGCCACCAGCTCGAACGGGGCCTCGCGCAGCAGCCGCTGACCGTGCACGCAGCCGAGGTAGCGGCCGGTCGGCGTGGCGCTGGGTGGCCGGCACACGAACACCATGCTGGCCAGCGCCGGCGGCAGGTCCGGGTTGCGGATGTGGGCGAGCGCCTCGGCGACCGTCGAGTCCGGCCGCAGCACCACCGGTTCGGGGGTCATCAGGCCGCCCGCGGTGCGCGACGAGTAGGTCAGCAGCCGGCGCACCGGCTCCGACTCCTCGGGCTCCATCAGGGCGAGCAGCTGCACGGCCTCGTCGTCCGGGAGCTCGCCGAGCAGGTCCGCCGCGTCGTCCGGGGACATCGCCTCGAGCACGTCCGCCGCGCGTTCGACGTCCAGGTGGGCCAGCAGGGAGCGCTGCTCGCTCTCCGACATCTCCTCGAAGACGTCCGCGAGCCGCTCGTCGTCGAGCCCGTCGACCACCTCGAGCTGCCGCTTGCGGGGCAGCTCGGTCAGCGCGGCGGCGATGTCCGCGGGCCGCATGGTCTCGAAGACCGACAGCAGCCCCTCGATGCCCTGGCGGTCCGACAGCGTGAGGCCCTGCACCGCGCTCCACGCCAGCACGTCCACCGACGAGCGCCGCAGCCGCCGCCGGGGCCGCACGGCGAGCCGGCCGACCACCCAGTCCCGGCTGCGGGTGGGCTCGATCGCCGCGTCGACCACCACCGCGTCCTCGCCGGAGTCCCGCAGGGTGACCGGCGCATCGAGCATCTGGCCGAGCACGAGGGTCTCGTTGGGGCGCTGGTGGAAGCCCGAGAGGCTCACCGAGCCGCTCGCGAGCGTGACCGCGGCCGGATCGACGTCCGCCACCCGGAGCATCGGGACGAAGATCCGCCGCCGGTTGCCCAGCTCCACGACCAGGCCGAGCACCCGCGGCGGGGTGGCGTCCACCCGCAGCATGGCGACGACGTCGCGGACCTTGCCGATCCGTTCGCCGTCCGGCCCGAAGACGGCCAGACCGGCCATCCGGGCCACGAAGATCCGCGCCTGCCCCATGGGGGGAGACTAGTGCGGTGTCCGCTGGTGGGGCCCCTCAGACGTGGCGGATGCGACGCGCCAGGGTGAGCCGGTGCCGCGGCGGGGTGACCAGCCTGCGGTAGGCCCGGTGCAGCACGTACCCGGCGCCCGCGGCGAGCACCACGGCCGCGACGACCTGCCACCAGTCCGTGGCCCAGAAGTGGATCACCCCGACGACGAGTGCGGTGAGCACCAGGGCCAGCGACTTGATCACCAGGACCCGGAGGCGGACCCGGCGGTCGCGGATGCCGCGCCGCAGCTGCGGCGCCGTGGAGAGCACGATCCACAGCCACCAGGCCAGCAGCACGCCGTGCGCGACGTAGCCGGTGACCTCACGGAGCAGCGCCAGCGACACCCTCCGGCCCTCCTCGTCCCGGTCGAGCGTTCGAGACTAGGTCTCTCGGCGGGCGAGACACCCCCCGTTCACGGATCGTGCGCTGTCGGCCCAACGGGTGTTATCCGGTCGGCCGCACGCCCCGGGGGCCCTAGGGTCCGTTCGTGCCTTCGTTGCGCTTCGAGGTCGTCGACGTCTTCACCGATCGGCCGTACGCCGGTAACCCGCTCGCCGTCGTCAGAAATGAGGAGGCGGAGCTGACGGGTGCCGCGATGCAGGCCATCGCCGGCGAGTTCCACCTCTCCGAGACCGTGTTCACGCTGCCCCCGACCACCCCGGAGGCGGACTACCGGGTGCGGATCTTCACCCCGGCCGTCGAGCTGCCCTTCGCCGGGCACCCGAGCGTCGGCGCGGCCTGGGTCCTCGCCCGCGCCGGCGCGATCCGCCACGGCGACGTCGTGCAGGAGTGCGGGGCGGGGCTGCTGCCGGTGACCGTCGACGCCGAGGGCGCGCGGGTCACCGGCGGCCGGCCCGAGATCGGGGACGACCTCGACGTCGCCCTGCTGGCCGCCGCGACCGGGCTCTCCGCCGAGGACGACCTCGACGGCGCCGCCCTGCCCGGGATCGCCGCCGCGGGCGTGCCGTTCGGGTTCCTGCTGGTCAACCCGGACGCGGTGGCCCGTGCCGTGCCCGAGCCGGAGACGATCTCGGCGCTGGGCCTCACCGGGCTGGTCGTCGCGTCCGTGTCCGGCGACGCCACCCGCGTCCACCTGCGGATGTTCGGCGCCGGCGTCGGCGTCGACGAGGACCCCGCGACGGGCTCGGCGGCCGTCGCGCTGGGCGTCTACCTCACCGACCGCGGGCTGCTCCCGCCGGACGGGGACTCGGCGTTCACCGTGGCGCAGGGCGCGGAGATCGGCCGCCCCTCCCGGCTGGACGTCGAGGTGCGGGCCGAGGGCGGCCGGGTGGTGCGGACCACGGTGCGCGGAGGGGTGGCCGCGGTGTCCCGCGGCGAGCTCACCGCCCTGCCCTGATCCGCCGCACCACCCCTCACCTTGGCTGGGTGAGAAACCAATCACCTCGACGGCGCGCCGGGCCCGCGGACGTGTCAGCATCCATCCAGCCGATCAGAGGAGTTCCGACAGTGTCGTCCGCGTCGTCCGCCGTGAGCCGCCCGCTCCGTCCCCGCCGGTCCTGCCTGGCGGTCCCGGGCTCGAGCCAGAAGTTCATCGACAAGGCCCGGACGCTGAACTCCGACCAGGTCTTCCTGGACCTCGAGGACGCGTGCGCGCCGCTGGCCAAGCCCGGTGCCCGCAAGACGATCGTCGCCGCGCTGAACGAGGGCGGCTGGGGCGACAAGGCGCGCGTGGTCCGGGTCAACGACTGGACCACCGAGTGGACCTACCGGGACGTCACCGAGGTCGTCGAGGGCGCCGGCGCGAACCTCGACGCGATCATGCTCCCCAAGGTGCAGACGGCCGAGCAGGTCGTCGCCCTGGACCTGCTGCTCACCCAGATCGAGAAGACCCTCGGCTACGAGGTCGGCAGGATCGGCATCGAGGCGCAGATCGAGAACGCCCTGGGCCTGCTCAACGTCAGTGCCATCGCGCAGGCCAGCCCCCGCGTCGAGACGATCATCTTCGGCCCGGCCGACTTCATGGCGTCGATCAACATGAAGTCCCTGGTCGTGGGGGAGCAGCCGCCGGGCTACGACGTGGGCGACGCCTACCACCACATCCTCATGTCGATCCTGATGGCGGCCCGCGCGCACGACAAGCAGGCCATCGACGGCCCGTACCTGCAGATCAAGGACGTCGACGGGTTCCGCCGCGTCGCCGGCCGCTCGGCCGCGCTCGGCTACGACGGCAAGTGGGTCCTGCACCCCGGCCAGATCGACGCCGCCAACGAGACCTTCTCGCCGGCGCAGAGCGACTACGACCACGCCGAGAACATCCTCGACGCCTACGAGTACTTCACCTCGGAGGCGGGCGGGAAGCGCGGTGCGGCCATGATCGGCGACGAGATGATCGACGAGGCCTCCCGCAAGATGGCCCTCGTGATCTCGGGCAAGGGGCGGGCCGCGGGGATGTCCCGCACCGACAAGTGGACCCCGCCCGCGAGCTGACCTGCCTGAAAGGACTGAACACCATGGCCCGCCTGGCCCAGACCGCCGGTCTCACGGACGTGCAGGAGGAGATCATCTCCACCGTCCGCACGTTCGTGGACAAGGAGATCATCCCGCACGCGACGGCCCTCGAGCACGCGGACGCGTACCCGCAGGACATCGTCGACGGCATGAAGGAGATGGGGCTCTTCGGCCTCACCATCCCCGAGGAGTACGGCGGCCTGGGCGAGTCCCTGCTGACCTACGCCCTCGTCGTCGAGCAGATCGCGCGCGGCTGGATGAGCGTCTCCGGTGTGATCAACACGCACTTCATCGTGGCGTACATGCTCATGCACCACGGCACGCCGGAGCAGAAGCAGAAGTACCTGCCGCAGATGGCGCTCGGGGAGACCCGTGGCGC
Source organism: Pseudonocardia ailaonensis (assembly GCF_039531635.1). Classification (NCBI taxonomy): domain Bacteria; kingdom Bacillati; phylum Actinomycetota; class Actinomycetes; order Pseudonocardiales; family Pseudonocardiaceae; genus Pseudonocardia; species Pseudonocardia ailaonensis. The sequence goes on from NZ_BAAAQK010000005.1 coordinate 534,452, forward strand.
GTTCTCCATGTCCGAGCCGGACCTGGGCAGCGACGTCGCGGCGATCAAGACGCGCGCCAAGCAGGACGGCGACGACTACGTCATCGACGGCGCCAAGATGTGGCTGACGAACGGCGGCTCGTCGAACCTGATCGCGCTGCTGGTCAAGACGGATCTGGGCAACCCGAAGCCCTACCAGAACCTCACCACGTTCCTGGTCGAGAAGCCGTCGGGCTTCGGCGAGGTCCTGCCGGGCCTCACCATCCCCGGCAAGATCGACAAGATGGGCTACAAGGGCGTCGACACCACCGAGGCGGTGTTCGACGGCTTCCGGATCCCGGGCGCGCAGATCCTCGGCGGGGAGCCCGGCAAGGGCTTCTCGCACATGATGGACGGCGTCGAGGTCGGCCGGGTCAACGTGGCGTCGCGCGCCTGCGGCATCTCGATCCGGGCCTTCGAGCTCGCGGTCGAGTACGCCCAGCAGCGCAGCACCTTCGGCAAGCCGATCGCCGAGCACCAGGCCATCGCGTTCAAGCTGGCCGAGATGGGCACCAAGGTCGAGGCCGCCCACCTCATGATGGTCAACGCCGCCCGCCTGAAGGACCGTGGCGAGCGCAACGACGTCGAGGCCGGCATGGCCAAGCTGATCGCCTCGGAGTACTGCGCCGAGGTCACCCAGGAGGCCTTCCGCATCCACGGCGGCTACGGCTACTCCAAGGAGTACGAGATCGAGCGCCTCATGCGCGAGGCCCCGTTCCTGCTCATCGGCGAGGGCACGAGCGAGATCCAGAAGACGATCATCTCCCGCGGCCTGCTCAAGGAGTACAAGAGCCGCTGATCCCGGTTCGTCGCCGGACGGCGCCCCCGCACGCGGGGGCGCCGTCCCTGCGTTCCGGGGCCGTCGTGGGCTTCGCCGCCGGTTCGTGATCGCGCCGCGGTCGTGCTCCGGACCCCTTGGCCCTATCGTGACCAGGACAGAGGCACTTCGGCGCGGTCCCGGTCGTTGACGGGACGGTGCCGGGGGATTCGCCTCTGGTGTCCGATGTACTCGAGGAGTGAAGTTCGTGACCACCCCGTTCGGCGGCAGCGGGCGGCCCGCGCCGGGGCTGCCCAACCTGCCCACCCCGCCCACCGGCTGGCCGGTCGGCTCGTACGCCAAATACGAGGAGGCGCAGCGGGCGGTCGACCATCTCGCCGACAGCGACTTCCCGGTCCGGGACGTGACCATCGTCGGCGTCGACCTGATGCTCGTGGAGCGGATCGTCGGCCGGCTGACCTGGGGGCGCGTGCTCGCGTCCGGGGCTGCGTCGGGCGCCTGGTTCGGCCTGTTCGTGGGCCTGCTGCTCTCCCTGTTCACCACGGGCGGGGGCTCGGTCGTGCGGATCGTCGTCGCGCTCGCGGGCGGCATCGTGTTCGGGATCGCGTTCGCCGCGGCCGGCTACTGGGGCACCCGCGGGCGCCGGGACTTCACCTCGTCCAGCCAGATGGTGGCGGGCCGGTACGACGTGCTCTGCCAGCCGCGCAACGCGGAGAAGGCGCGCGAGCTCCTCGCGAAGCTCGCCATGGGCAGCTCCGCGGGCTGAACCTCCGCGTCCGTCCGGGTGAGACCGGGCGGGCCGTCCGGCTGCCCGCACTCCTTCCGCGGCGGCCCCGTTCGTCCGTCCGGGGTCTCGGTCCGGTATCTCCGTCGATCTCGAATTGCGGCCCGTCCGTCCTGGATCTACGTTTCGGTGACCGGTCGCGATGGGTGACCGGGGTCACACGACTGCGCGCCGTCGCGCCACCGCCCCGTGCGGTCGCCCGGCGCCGAACGGGAGGCCGGGATGGGGCAGCCGCCGGGAACGGCAGGCGCACGAGGGGCCCGGAGGAGGCGTAGGAGGGGTCGAGGCAGGTGGGCCGCCGCCGGTGGCGCGGTGCTGGCTGCCGCGGTGCTCGCCGGGTGCGGGGCGCAGGCCGGCACCGGGGCACCGGTGCTGAACTTCTACACCCCTGCCGACGGTGCCACCCAGTACGCGCAGGCAGCGAAGGACTGCACGGCCGCGGCCGGGGGGAAGTACACGATCGCCGCGCAGACCCTGCCGAAGAGCGCCGACGACCAGCGCCTGCAGCTCGCCCGGCGGCTCGTCGCCGGCGACACCGCGGTCGACATCGTCGGCATCGACGTGACCTGGACGGCGGAGTTCGCGAAGGCGGGCTGGCTCACCAAGTTCCCGGCCGACGTCGCCGCCCAGATCAAGCAGGGCACCCTCGCCGGACCGCTCGACACCGGCACCTACCAGGGCGACCTGTGGGCCGCGCCGCTCAACACCAACACCCAGATCCTCTGGTACCGCAAGGATCTCGCGCCGAACCCGCCGCAGACCTGGGACCAGATGATCCAGATGTCGAAGGACCTGGCGGGCAAGGGCCTGCCGTCCTACATCGAGGTCCAGGGCGCCCAGTACGAGGGCCTCACGGTCTGGTTCAACACCCTGATCAACTCGGCCGGCAGCGGGATCGTCGACGAGAACGGCAAGGTCCTCATCGCCGACGGCGCCGGCAAGGCCGCCGCGGTCAAGGCCGCGACGATCATGAAGGACGTCGCGACGGCCCCGGGTTCGGACCCGTCGCTGTCCGTGGCCAAGGAGAACGACGGCCGCCTCGCCATGGAGGCCGGCACCGCCGCGTTCCAGATCAACTACCCGTTCGTCTACGCCTCCATCAACACCCCGCCCCCGGACGGCGGCGGTGGCGGCACGTTCATCGACCAGCAGGGCAAGGCGACCAGCCAGAACACCGGCCGCCAGGTCGTCAACGAGTTCGCGTGGGCGCCCTACCCGTCGGTCAACCCGGGCGCCCCGGCCAAGGTCACCCTCGGTGGCCTGAACCTGGGAGTGAGCAGCACGTCGCTGCACAAGGACCTGGCGTTCCAGGCCGTGCAGTGCATCCGCAACCAGGCGAACCAGCTGCGCAACGCCGTCGACGGCGGTGTCCCGCCGACGCTCGAGTCGCTGTACTCGGACCCGTCGTTCCAGCAGAAGTACCCGGCCTGGCAGGCGATCAAGACCTCGCTCGACAACGCGAGCGTCCGACCGAAGACCCCCGCCTACCAGAGCATCTCGATCGTGATCTCGGACCTGCTCAACCCGCCCGCGGACATCGACCCGCAGGCCGTCCCGGCCGAGCTGGCCGACCAGGTCACCCGTGCCGAGAACTCGGAAGGACTGGTGCCATGAGCGCGCCGACCGTCCCGGAGACCGAAGCCGCGGTGCCCGCGTCGCACCGCAAGCCGGAGCTCTCCGAGGGCAAGAAGGCGGAGCGGCGGCTCGGGCTGCTGCTCTGCGCCCCGGCGGCGATCATCATGCTCGCCGTCACCGCCTACCCGATCATCTACGCGATCTGGCTCTCCTTCCAGCGCTACGACCTGCGGTTCCCCGCGGACCGGGCGTTCGCCGGGTTCGCGAACTACGCCGCCGTGCTCAGCTCGAGCTACTGGTGGCGGGCCTTCCTCATCACGGTGATCATCACCGTGGTCTCGGTGGCCATCGAGTTCGTGCTCGGCCTCGCGCTGGCCCTGGTCATGCACCGCACCATCGTCGGGCGCGGGCTGACCCGGACCGTCGTGCTCATCCCGTACGGGATCGTCACGGTCGTCGCGGCGTTCAGCTGGCAGTTCGCCTGGACCCCGGACAAGGGGTATCTGGCGGCCCTGTTGCCGGAGGGCGCGGCGCCGCTCACCGGGCAGGTGTCGGCGATCCTGCTGATCATCCTCGCCGAGGTGTGGAAGACGACGCCGTTCATGGCCCTGCTGCTCATGGCGGGCCTCGCCCTGGTGCCGGACGACCTGCTCAAGGCGGCCCAGGTCGACGGCGCCGGACCCTGGCAGCGGCTCACGCAGATCATCCTGCCGATGATGAAGCCCGCCATCCTGGTGGCGCTGTTGTTCCGGACGCTCGACGCCTTCCGCGTGTTCGACAACATCTACATCCTCACGCAGGGGTCCAACGGCACCGGGTCGGTCTCGATGTTGGGCTACGACAACCTCTTCAAGGCCTTCAACCTGGGCATCGGCTCTGCCATCAGCGTGCTGATCTTCCTCGCGGTGGCCCTGATCGCGTTCCTGTTCATCAAGATATTCGGGGCCGCCGCACCCGGGTCCGACGAGGGGAAGCGCTGATGGCCACCGCAGTCGAGGCACCGGCGTCCCGGCCCACCGCCGCGAACGCCAAGGGCGCCGGGATGTCGGAGGGCCAGAAGAAGGCCTGGTGGTCGGTGGCCAACCTGGTCGTGCTGATCTACGCCCTGGTCCCGGTGCTGTGGATCCTGTCGCTGTCGTTCAAGACCACGGACACGATCACGGACGGCAGCTTCATCCCGAAGAGCTGGACGCTGGCCAACTACGGGCAGATCTTCCAGATCGGGCTCTTCACCTCGGCGCTGGTCAACTCCATCGGCATCGCGCTCATCTCCACGGTGCTGGCCGTCGTCGTCGGCACCATGGCGGCCTACGCGATCGCCCGGCTGGACTTCCCGGGCAAGAAGATCCTCGTGGGCGTCTCGCTGCTGATCGCGATGTTCCCGCAGGTCTCGCTGGTGAGCCCGCTGTTCGACATCTTCCGCTCGATCGGCATCTTCGACACCTGGCTGGGCCTGATCCTGCCGTACATCACCTTCGCCCTGCCGCTGGCGATCTACACCCTCTCCGCCTTCTTCCGGGAGATCCCGTGGGAGCTGGAGAAGGCGGCCAAGATGGACGGTGCGACGCCGCTGCAGGCCTTCCGCAGCGTCATCGTGCCGCTGGCGGCGCCGGGCGTGTTCACCACGGCCATCCTGGTGTTCATCTTCTGCTGGAACGACTTCCTGTTCGCGATCTCCCTGACCTCCACCAGCCGCTCGCAGACGGCGACGGTGGCGATCGCGAACTTCACGGGTGCCTCGCAGTTCGCCGAGCCCACGGGCTCCATCGCAGCCGCCGCGGTGCTGCTCACCATCCCGATCATCGTCTTCGTGCTGTTCTTCCAGCGCCGGATCGTGGCCGGCCTGACCTCCGGCGCAGTGAAGGGTTAAGGGAGTCCGACTCATGTCTGAAATAGTTCTGGACCATGTGTACAAGCGGTACCCGGACGGCACCGTGGGCGTCGACGACGCCAATCTCGAGATCGCGGACGGCGAGTTCATCATCCTCGTCGGGCCCTCGGGCTGCGGGAAGTCCACGACCCTGAACATGATCGCCGGCCTGGAGGACATCTCCTCCGGGGAGCTGCGCATCGGCGGGGCGCGCATGAACGAGCGCGCGCCCAAGGACCGCGACATCGCGATGGTGTTCCAGTCCTACGCCCTCTACCCGCACATGACGGTGCGGGAGAACATGGCCTTCCCGCTGAAGCTGGCCAAGGTGGACAAGGCCGAGATCGCGCGCAAGGTGGAGGACGCCGCCCAGATCCTGGACCTCACCCAGCACCTGGACCGCAAGCCCGCCAACATGTCCGGCGGCCAGCGCCAGCGCGTGGCGATGGGGCGCGCGATCGTCCGGAGCCCCAAGGCGTTCCTCATGGACGAGCCGCTGTCCAACCTGGACGCCAAGCTGCGCGTGCAGATGCGCACCATGGTGTCCAAGCTGCAGCAGCGGCTGGAGACGACCACGGTCTACGTCACCCACGACCAGACCGAGGCCATGACGCTCGGGGACCGGATCGTCGTCATGCGGTCGGGCTTCATCCAGCAGATCGGGTCGCCGCAGAACCTCTACGACAACCCGGCCAACCTGTTCGTCGCCGGGTTCATCGGCTCGCCCGCGATGAACTTCCTGCCGGCCACGGTGGAGCAGAGCACGCTGCGCACGGGCCTGGGAGACCTCGCCCTGTCCGACGAGCTCCGGCGCACGCTGGAGGCGGCGGACGCGGGCCGCGAGGTGATCGTCGGCATCCGGCCGGAGCACTTCGAGGACGCGGCACTGGTCGAGGACGGGCTGCGCGCCCACGGCTCGACGTTCACCGCGCAGGTCGACGTGCTGGAGTCCATGGGCTCGGACAAGTTCGCCTACTTCACGATCGACGAGCAGGCGACCTCCGACGAGCTCGCGGAGCTGGCGGCGGACGCCGGCACCTCGGACGTCCCGGGCGGCGACGCGGGCCAGCTGGTCACCCGCCTCTCCGCGGCCTCCACCGCGACGGAGGGCCACTCGTCCGAGGTCTGGGTCGACACGTCGAAGCTGAAGGTCTTCGACCCGAGGACGGGCAAGAACCTGACCGCGGCCACCCCGGCCTCCGCCACCGTCTAAACCCCCGCGAGTCGGCACTTTCGGTAGGCCGAAACACACGCTGACGACGTCGTCAGCGTGTGTTTCGTGCGTGCAGGTTCAGGACCGCGGCGCCCGGCGGGTGTTCTGGAACGCCGCGACCTGCCACCCGGAATCGGCCCTGACCAGCAGGTACGACACCACGGACACCCGCTCGGCGGGGACGTCGGCGGCGCCGGCGGGCAGGACGCCCCCGGTCGCGTTCACCACGTGGACGACGCCCGGGGCGATCTCCCGGAGCGTCACCTCGGGTTCCGGCGTGCCCGGCGGCGGGGTGAGGGTGGAGCCCTTCAGTGGGCCGTCGAACAGGAAGCGGTGCACCTCCTCGACGGCCTGGCGGCCGTGCAGGACGGTCCCGTCGAACACGACGTAGGTGCAGTCGTCGGTGAAGGGCGCGGCGAACGCGGCGGCGTCGCCCGCGTCCCAGGCGGCGGTGATCGAGTCCAGGACGTCCCGGACCTCGGTGGGGGCGGACATGGCGGTTCTCCTTCGTGGGAAGAGGGACCGCGGGCACCTAGACTTCGGATGCGGTTCCGGATCGGCTGCCCGCGGGTGGTCGGATCCAGCCCGGGCGGTGGCGTTGGCGCGCCGCCGCCCGGGCGTCACATCACAGGGGGCACCTCCAGCTCACGGAGGTCGGCGGGCCAGGCCAGCGCGCCGGAGTCCAGGTCGGCCCGCAGGCCGTCGACGAAGGTCTGCTCGGCCGCCAGGCGGGCGAGCTCGAACTCGTTCTCCACCAACAGGATCCGGGGCAGCGCGGGCAGGTCCCGCAGTGCCTCGGCGCGACGGCCCAGCTCGGCGGAGCGCGCCGCCAGCGCGGCAGTGGCGTCGGCGACCGGCAGCACGCCCATGAAGGAGAGCGCCGCGGTGAACAGGGTCGCGTCCGGGTCGGGTACCGACAGCAGCCGCGCGACTCGTTCCCGGAGAACGACCCGGCCGGCGTCCGTCAGGGCGTAGAGGGTGCGTTCGGGCCGCCCCGCCTCGCGCTCGACGTCCGACACCTCGATCAGCGCGGCCTTCTCGAGCTTCCCGACGGCGTGGTACATCGACCGCGGCAACCCGGTGACGAAGTCCTTGTGGGTGACGACCATGAGTCGCTGCATCTCGTACGTGTGCCGCGGCCCGGTGAGCAGCAGGGCGAGCACGGTGAGGCCGGGCAGGTCCCGGTCCTCGCGCCGTAGCTCGCTCATAGTGCGTCGCACATTAGTGCACAATGCACTATGTCGACAAGCCCGAGCCCGGATCACACGTCGTCAGCGTGTGTTTCGGCCTACGGAAAGTGCCGACTCGCGGGTTTCGGGGTCGGGGGCGGTGCTCAGGGGGCGGTGCGGAGGCGTTCGACGACCTCGTCGTCCCAGCGGTGGGTGCGCAGGAGGCGGTAGCGCTGGCAGGCGAGCTGGAGGTAGGCGTCGGTGTCCGAGCGGGTGCCGATCAGCTCGGCCTGGCGCAGCATCCGCACCACCGGCTTGAACTCCTCGGCCCACCACCGGCGTGCCACCGTCTCGCGGTCGAGGTAGCGGTTCTCGCTCTGCATCAGCCGGAAGCCCCAGGCCTCGACGGTCTCGGACAGCTCGGCGTAGCTCCACGGGTCCCGGACCTCGACGGACGCCAGCTGGGTGGGGCCCAGCGGGACCCGGTCCAGGAAGACGCGGCGCAGGTCCTTCGTGATCAGGTCGCCGCGGTGCACGATGCCGTTCGGGTCGATCCGCGTGGTGACCTCGGTGACCATGGCGTCGATGGTGCGCAGGCCCAGGGCGTGGGCGACGGAGACCCGGTGGTGGCCGTCGCGCACGAAGTACAGGCCGCCGACGCGGTAGAGGTCGACGGGCGGGATGGTCTCGCCGCGCCGCTGCGCCCGCGCCAGCCGCTCCCAGCGCTCCCGGGTGTGCTGGGAGCGGGGCCGGAACCAGCGGTCGAAGTCCGTGGTGCGGTCCACGCTGCCCACGATCGACTCCAGGTCGACGATCTGGATGCCCGGCAGCCGCCGCTCGCCGGTGCGGCCCAGCGCGTCGACCACCTCGTCGAACGGGAGGATCTCGGACACGTCGTCCGGCTCCCGGCGCAGCCACGCGGCCAGCCGGGACAGCACCTGGCGCCGCCGCAGCCGCAGGAAGTCGTTCTCGGCGTCGGCCTGGGGGAAGCCCGTCTCCATCAGACCTCCAGGACCTTCTTGCCGACGACGTTGACGACACGGGTGGTGCCCAGGATCCGGTCCGGGACGGGCTCACCGTAGGGGTGGATGTGCCCGTGCACCAGGTAGCGGGGGGCGAGAGCGGCCACGACGCCGTGCAGGCACTCGAATCCGCGGTGGGGGCCGTCCTCCCGGTCCCCGCAGTGCCGTGGCGGGGCGTGGGTGAGCAGGACGTCGATCCCGCGCCCGTCCCGTCGCTGCGCCCGTCTGGCCGCTCTGACCAGGCGTTTCGCCCGCCGGGACTGCTGGGCCTCGGTCCACTGGTTGGGGCCCTCGCGGTAGCGCAGGCAGCCCCCGAGGCCGGCGATCCGCAGGCCGGCGGCGTCGACCACCCGGCCGTCGGCGTTCTCGAAACCGGCCGGGCCGGGCCACTCGCACGGGCGACCCGCCCGCGTCCAGAGCCCGCGGTGCTGGCGGTAGCCCGACAGGTCCCGGTCGTGGTTGCCGGGGACCATCACGGCGGGGCGGTCGAGCTGGTCCGCGATGGCCGCCAGGTAGTCGAACGGCAGGTCACCGGCGGCCAGGACCAGGGCGGGCTCGTAGCGCCGGGCGGCGCCCACGCGCATCCCGGCGACCTCCTCGTCGCTCACCGCCAGGGTCCGGACCATCGCCCGACCAGCCTATTCTCTCCGCGCGCCCCCTTGGGAACGATGGAGGAAATGCGCGAGGATCCATCGGTGAGCGGAACCGAGACCAGCACGGTGGAGCGCCCGGGCCCGCCGCCGGACGCCGCGCCCCGCGACCGGGGCGCGCGTGCCTACGAGAAGCTGCTCTCGGGCAGGCAGGCCTACCGGGACCAGCTGGTGACGACGGCGACCCGCATGGGCCTGTCCGGCGGCGCCCTCGAGGTGCTCAACGTCCGGTGCACCGGGGCGTCCCTGCAGGCCCTGATCGAGGTCACCGAGAAGGTGAAGGTCCTCGGGATCGACACCTCGCAGGACATGCTCAACGCCGCGCGCGGGGAGCAGAAGACCTGGCCGCCGGACTTCTGGCTGATCCGCTCCGGCATGGTCGACCTCGACGCCAACCTGGCCGAGGTCGCCCGCCGGCAGCGGGAGAAGCGCCAGCGCGAGCCGATCACCGGGCCGTTCGACGGCGCCCTGGTCGCGGACCACTTCCGGATGCTGACACCGCCGCAGCGAGACGCGGAGCTGCAGGCGATCCTGGCCCGGCTCAAGCCGGGCGCCCCCGTGGCGATCCAGGAGATGGCGGTGCGCGGCAGCCTGCGCCTGCGGCTGCTCTGGACGCTGGCGTGCTTCCTGTACCTGATCCCACTCGGGCGGATCCAGGCGCGGGCGAAGGGCCTGACCCGGCACCTGTGGCGCTCGGTGATGGAGTTCGAGAGCGCGGACGAGTTCAAGGAACGGATGCGGGCGGCCGGGTTCGAGGACGTCCGGAAGCAGACGATGTCGGGCTGGCAGCAGCACCTGACCTACACGTTCCTGGGCCGGGCACCGGAGCGCGCCGAGCCGGACCCGGAGGAGGAGTTCGACCCGCCGTCGGTGTACGGCTCCACGGACCTCGACGAGGACTCGGACGACAGCTTCTCCGACGGCGAGGAGCAGTTCACCCACGATCCGACCGCGGAGGCGGAGACACCGGTGGACGGGCTCCCGGTCGTCGGGGAGCGGCCGTCGCTGCGGCTCGTGCCGGGTAGGTCCGCGGGTTCCGCGGCCCCTGCCACGGAGGAACCCGACTGGGACGACGGGATCGACGACGGGATCGAGGACGACTGGGACCACGAGGAGTGGGATCCGGCGGGGGACGTCTCCGGGGACGTCTCTGCGGAGCCCGCGCCATCGGGGCCCGCCCGGCCCGGTCCCGCGCCGGCGGAGCCGCCCCGGACCGCTCCCGCGGACCCGCCGGCGTCCAGCCGTCCGCGGAGCTGGCCCTCCCGCGCGGAGCGGGAGCGGGCGGCCCGCGACGCGGAGGACCCGGACGAGCCCCGCGGCCGGAGGCGCCCCAGCCCGCGGCCCCGGGGGGACCGCTGAGCTACCCGACGATCTCCGCGCGGCCGCTGCGCAGCGCGTAGCGGCGTTCGGCGTAGGCGATGTCGTCGCGCCACAACCGGGCCGCGGCGGCCCGCATGAGCGGGCGCATCACCGCCTGCACCTTCCGGACCTGCGTGAACCCGGGCCGGTCGGAGTGGGCGACCACGGCCTCGATCACCGCGGTCCGGGGCGCGCCGTCGGATCCGGCGCCCAGCGGGGTCGCGTGCGTCTCCACGACGGAGCCTGCCCCCTCGCCGTCGACGATCTCCATGGTCACCGTGCGGGGGTCGGGGCAGCTGAAGGCCGCGTGCACCGGTACGCCGAAGGGGCCCGCGACCCGGAACGACACCTCGACGAGGAAGCGGTCGTCCGCCGGGGTGGGCGTGGTGAGGACCTTCAGCAGCGCGAACGAGTAGGGGTGGAACCAGGAGCCGTGCCAGGGATCGAGCCGGTTCGCCAGCACGTCCTCGGGTTCGCAGCGGCCGATCACCGTCGCCACGGCGGCCACGCCGGGCTCCGGCGGGCGCGGGCCCAGGACCGGGCGCTCCGTCGGGGCCTCGCCGGGCGCGAGCAGCTCGTCGAGGCGGACCCAGGCGAGGACGCCGTCGTCGAACGCGGGGACCGGGCTCCAGTTCGGGCGGCCCCCGGGGCCCAGCGACAGGCCGTGCCAGCGACACACGAGCGCGTCGCCGTGCACCGGGGCGTCGCACAGGGACGCGCCGAGGTGGGGGCAGGCGCCGGGGCCCGCGTGGAGCGCGCCCGCGGCGTCCCGCCAGGCCACGATCTCGCGGCCGGTGACCGTGCGGCCGAACCCGCGACCGCGCCGGACCTCGGTGGCGGCCCCCAGCACCACCCAGCCGCCGGACGGGCGGGCCAGCGCCCGCTCCGTCGCGGCCCGGATCAGGGCGGGGCTCGCCTCCCGCCACGACGGTTCCTGCTCGGCCCAGCGGGGCACGTCGAGACGGCGCAGCGGGTTGGCGGGGCGCTTCGGCACGCCGCCGAGGCTAGGCCGATCGGCGCGCCGGAGCGCGCCAACCCATACAAGGACGTCGTGAACGTGCGACTCGGCCTACCGAAAGTGCCGACTCGCGGGTCAGAGCCAGCCGTTCTTGCGGAAGTTGCGGGCGAGCAGGCCGCAGAGCAGCAGGATCACCACGATCAGCAGCGGATAGCCGAACTTCCAGTGCAGCTCCGGCATGAAGTCGAAGTTCATGCCGTAGATGCCCGCGAACATGGTCGGCACCGTGATCAGCGCCGCGTAGGCGGTGATCTTGCGCATGTCCGTGTTCTGCCGCATGGAGACCTTGGCCAGCACCGCGTCGACCAGCGTCGTGAGGAGCTCGTTGAAGCCCGCGACGCGCTCGGCGACGCTCGAGAGGTGGTCCTCGACGTCCCGGAAGTAGGAGCGGACCTCGTGGGGGATGAGCGAGCTGTAGCCCTCGGTGATCTTGCGCAGCGGCTTGAGCAGCGGCATCACCGCGCGGCGGAGCTCGAGGATCTCGCGCTTCATCACGTAGATCTGCTCGGGGTCCATGGTGGTGCGCGGGGCGAAGACCTCGGCCTCGATCACGTCGATGTCGTCCTCGATGGCCTCGACGACCTCGAGGTAGGAGTCCACGACGTGGTCCGCGATGGCGTGCAGGACCGCGGCCGGGCCCAGCGCGAGCTGCTCCGGATCGTCCTCCAGCCGGCGGCGCACGTCGTGCAGGCCGGAGTGCTTGCCGTGCCGGACCGTGACCACGAAGTCCCGGCCGACGAAGGCCTGCACCTCGCCCGTCTCCACGATCTCGTTCGTCGTGGTGGGCTCGGCGTGTCCGACGTAACAGACGGTCTTGAGCACCATGAACAGCGTGTCGTCGTAGCGCTCGAGCTTGGGGCGGTTGTGCGCGTGCACCGCGTCCTCGACGGCGAGCTCGTGGAGCCCGAACGTCTCGGCGATGCCGGTGATCTGCTCCTCGGTCGGCTCGTGCAGGCCGATCCAGACGAAGCCCTCGCCGCGCTCGCGCACCTCGTCGATGGCGGCGTCGTGGGTCCAGCGGCCGGGCAGGCGCCTGCCGTCGATGTAGACGCCGCAGTCCACGACGTACGCGGACATGGGGACGCGCAACCGCGGCATGACGGTGGCCTGGCCGTTGCGACCGGTCAGCCTGGCACGCGAGATGGCGGGGCGGAGGGAGGACAGGGGCGGCACGACAGCACCTCCTGCGACGAGGAACGGGTGGGGGACGAGCAGCGCACGTCGCCCCCTCGCCGCACGGGACTCAGCCCGCGACGGACACCTCGGTGGCGACGCGCTCGGTACTACTGCCAGGCGCCGGGTCCATCGGGCGCGTCACCTCCTCTCCGCTCTCCGGTCATGCGTGACCGTGATCTCTGCCCGCGTCACGGGCCACCGGCTAGATTACCCGGCCGTAGGGAATGTCGGCGATGGAGGCGAAGACGTTGCAGTTCGGTCGGTACTACGAGGAGTTCGAGGTCGGCGCGGTCTACAAGCACTGGCCCGGTAAGACGGTCACGGAGTACGACGACCACCTGTTCTGCCTGATCACGATGAACCACCATCCCCTCCACATGGACGCGCACTACGCGGAGGAGACCACCGACTTCGGCAAGAACGTCGTGGTGGGCAACTACATCTACTCGCTGCTGCTCGGCATGTCGGTGGCGGACGTGAGCGGCAAGGCGATCGCGAACCTCGAGGTCGAGTCGCTCAAGCACACCAGGCCCACGTTCCACGGCGACACCATCTACGGCGAGACCACGGTGCTGGACAAGACCGAGTCGAAGTCGAAGGACGACCGCGGCGTCGTCTACGTGGAGACGAAGGGCTACAAGCAGGACGGCACCGTCGTCTGCACCTTCCGCCGCAAGGTCATGGTCCCCAAGCGCAGCTACGGCGACAGCCGTGGCGGCGAGCAGCCGGGCCGTCCCACGCCGACCTCCTGAACCCGTGAGCGGCGGCCGGGGGCCGACGGCCCGCTGAGCCGGCGGGGTGGGTCGGCGGGGTCGCCGGAGCGACTATCGCCACCCACGAGGCAAGGCGTCCCAGCCGCGCAGGGTCGACTCCAGGTTCTCGACGAGGGGGAGGGTCGCGAACCCCGCGGCGTCGACCCAGCGGGCCGCCGCGGCGTCGTCGCCCGCGGCCAGGGTGCCGCCGACGGCGGTGCAGAAGTAGTCCGCGATCCGGTACGGGCCGATCACCACCGTGCCGGCGAGCGCCCCGACCTCCACGACGAGGCCGGTCTCCTCGGCCATCTCGCGCACGAGGCCCGTGGCGTCCGTCTCACCCGGTTCGAGGCGCCCGCCGGGCAGCGACCAGAGGCCTCGCCCGGGGTTCGTCCCCCGTTCGATCAGCAGTAACCGGCCGTCCCCGCGATGCAGGATTCCCCCCACACAGGGGACGTGTCGGCTACCCTCGGTCATCGTTCGAGACGGTACGCTGCCCACGTGGCCGATGTCCCTGGGGCCGGGGATGTCGGTAATTTCTGATCTTGCTGAATCGTGCAACATCAACCCGGGCCGGAACGGTGGTCGTGTGAACGTCAAGAAGCTGGTCGGTCTGCTGGTCGTGGCTTTGGTGGTGTTCTTCATCGTGACCAACCCGGGCGGCGCGTCGAACGCGGTGAGCGGCATCGGCGGCTGGCTGTACGGGGTGGGGCAGAGCATCACCAGCTTCTTCTCCAACATCGCCCCGGGCTGATGCTCGCCCCGCGGGAGATCGACGAGTACCTGCTGCCGACGGAGCGGCGGGTCATCCGGGTGCGTCAGCACTGGGCCGTCATGATCCCGCACATCTTCCAGACGGCCCTGTTCCTCGTCATCATGATCCTGATCGACCGGCTGCTGCAGGGCCGGGTGGGGGCGTCGGGCGGCGCGGGCGAGGCGATCGTCGACAACCTGACGTTCTACCTGGCGCTCGTCGCCGTCCTGCGCTTCACGATCAACTGCATCCTGTGGTGGATCGAGCGCATCGTCATCACGGACAAGCGCGTCATGCTGGCCGAGGGCATCATCACGCACAAGGTCGGCATGATGCCGCTGGGCAAGGTCACGGACCTCACCTTCCAGCGCAGCTTCGGCGGACGGATGCTCGGCTACGGCACGCTCATCGTCGAGTCCGCCGGCCAGATCCAGGCCCTGAACAAGATCGACTACATGCCGCGGCCCGAGGAGATCTACGAGGCCCTCTCCGAGCTGGTCTTCGGGGAGAAGGGCAAGACGCGGGCGACGGGCATGCTCGCGCGGTCCCGCTGGCGGCGCTGACCGAGTCCTGTCCCGTCGACCGGCGGGACACGACTAGCCTCGCTCCGTGACCCGGATCGACCTGCACACCCACTCCACCGTCTCGGACGGCACCGAGACGCCCGAGGAGCTGGTCGCCACGGCGGCCGCGGCCGGGATCACCACGCTCGCGCTCACCGACCACGACACGACGGGCGGCTGGGCGCGCGCCGCCGCCGCCCTGCCCGCCGGTGTGCGGCTGGTGCGGGGGGCGGAGTTCTCCTGCGTGAGCCCCACGGGCCGCCCGGAGACGCCCGGCGACCGGGCCACCGTGTCCGTGCACCTGCTCGGGTACCTGTTCGACCCGGAGCACCCCGCGATCGTCGCCGAGCAGCGGCGGATCGTGGACGAGCGCATCGAGCGGCTGCGCGCGATGGCCCGCAACGTCGCCGCGGACTACCCGCAGCTCGACGCCGACCGCGTGTTCGACCTGGTCCCGGAGGGCACCACGCCCGGACGCCCGCACCTCGGCCAGGCGCTGATGCGGGCCGGCGTGGTGTCGTCGGTGAACGAGGCGTTCGCGAGCATCCTGCGCAACGGGAGCAAGTACTACGTCCCCAAGCGGGACACGCCGGTCGAGCAGGCCGTCGCGATGATCGTCGAGGCGGGCGGGGTCGCGGTGTTCGCGCACCCGCTGGCCCGCAGGCGCGGCCGCGTGATCGAGACGTCGGTGCTCGCCGATCTCGCCGCGCTCGGCCTGGGCGGCGTCGAGGTGGACCACCCGGACCACAGCCCCGAGGACCGGGCGCTGCTGCGCGGTGTGGCGGCCGAGATCGGGCTCGTGGGCACCGGGTCCAGCGACTTCCACGGCACGAACAAGTCCACGCCGATCGCCGCCGAGACCACGGACCCGGCCGCGTTCGAGGAGCTCGTGGCGAAGGCGAGCGGTGTCGAGGTGCTCGGCGGCTGACCCGGCCCGGGTCGGTACGGTGGCGCGCATGGCCGGGGCGGGGGAGCAGCTGGGATTCGACCTCCTCGGCGAGCAGACGTGGGCCCGGCCGCTGATCCGGGTCACGCCCGCGCGGCTGGGAACCTGGGAGAGCTGCCCGCGCCGCTACCGGCTGACCTACCTGGTGCGGCCGGCGCCGCCGCGGGGCGGTCCGCGGGCCGCCAGCACCCTCGGCGCGGTCGTCCACCTGGCGCTGCGGGCCCTGTTCACGAGACCGGCGGCGGACCGGACGCCCGAGGCCGCCGCCGCGCTGGTCGACCGCAACTGGTCCGGCGAGGGCTTCCGGGACTCCGCGCAGGAGCACGAGTACCGGCTCCGCGCCCGCGGCTGGATGGCCGACTACTGCTCCGACCGGGGAGCCGAGCCGGGCCCCGAGCCGCTGGCGCTGGAGCGCTGGGTGTCCGCGCAGGCCGGCGGGATCGTCGCGGAGGGCCGGGTGGACCGGATCGACGCCGGCCCGTCGGGCGACGCGGTGATCGTCGACTACAAGACGGGACGGCGGGTGCCCACCCCCGAGGACGCCCGGGACTCCGCGGCGCTCGCGCTCTACGCCGTGGCGACCGCCCGGACGCTGCACCGCCCGTCGCGGCGGGTGGAGCTGCACCACCTGCCGACGGGGACCGTCGCGGCGTGGGAGCACGACGAGGAGTCCCTGGCCGGGCACGTGGCCCGCGCCGAGAAGGGCGCCCTGCAGGCCGCTGAGGCCGCGGAGTCGGGCTCGGAGACCGCCTTCCCGCCCCGTCCCGGCCGCCAGTGCCCCGCGTGCGACATGCGCCGCAACTGCCCCGAGGGTCAGGCGGTGGGGCCGCAGGCGCCCGCCTGGGAGGGCCTGGCGCCGTGAGGGTCGTGCCGTGATGGGCCGCGCTGTGGGGACTGCGCTGTGAGGGCCGCGCCGTGAAGGCCGCGCCGTGAGGGCCGCGCTGTGAGGACTGCGCTGTGAGGACTGCGCTGTGAGGACTGCGCTGTGAGGACCAACCCCGGGCGGACCCGTGCCGGACGGGTTCTGCGCGGCTTCTCCGGCATCCTCGCGGCCGGCCTGGTGGGGTTGGTCGTCGTGCTGATCGTGGTCGGGTGGGCGCTCACCACCCGCACCGGGACGGCCGGCCCGGGCACCGGCCTGCTGGTGGGGCACGGGATCGCCGCGGCCGTCGCGGTGGCCGCCCAGGTGGTCGCGGACCGCCGGGAGGGCCTCGTGGGGGCCGTCGCGGCGTGGCTGGTCGTCGCCGTCGCCGCGGTGGTGCTGGCGGTGTACTGGCTGTTCTGAAGGGCACCCCTCCGGGAGGGGAGCACTCACCCCGGGGACAGCGCGACCAGCTCCGTGCCGCGCTGCTCGAGCAGCATGCCCCCCTTGGTCGCGAGCGCGACGGGGCCCGAGTAGCCGCCGCGGTCGACCGGGATCGTCCGCTGGACGACGCCGCGGGCCGGGTCGACCACCGCGATGCCCGCCGCGGTGGGGACGAGCCAACGCCCCGCGTAGGCGGCGCCCGGGCCCAGCGTGCCGGGGACGGTCCACAGCGGCGCCAGGTCCGCGCGGTCCAGCGCGATCGTCCGGGAGCCGCTCCACCAGTACACCCGGCTCGCGTCCGAGGCGGTCGCGCCGACGCCACCGGCGGGCGGGGCGACCTCGGACTCCGGGACGTCGACGCCGACCAGCGCGACCTGGTTGCCGGCCCGGTCGAGGACCTGCAGCTCGGGCGGCCCGGGCAGCAGCACGGCCTCGCGGTCCGTGGACATCGCGATCAGCTGGACGCCGCGGGTCGCCAGCACCGTCGAGAACTCGACGGTGGGGGTGTCGGCGTCGCCGTTGCCGTCCGGGCGCAGGACCGTGAGCCGGTCCGCGGCGTCCCCGGGGCAGTTCTCGACCACGCCGAGGCGGCCGGCGGTCACGGCGAAGGACGTGTACCGGCAGCCGACGCGGGGCTGGCGGCCGGGCTGTGCGGGGGCGACCACGGCGCCGTACTGGAGGGTGGTGACGAGGTCGGAGCGCATGGCCTCGAGGTAGTCCGCGCTGGTCGCGGCCACGGTGCTGCCCGACCCGATCATGCGGGCAGGGGTGCGCACGTCGAGGCTCGACGCCGGGCCGCGGGTGCCCAGGTCCGGGTCCAGGGCGCTCAGCTCGCTGCACCACCGGCCGTCGCCGCTGGCGTACACGGCGAGCGCGTCCCCGAAGCCCTCGCCGAGGGTGCACAGCGGACGGTCCCGGGTGAAGTGCCAGCGCTCGGCGCCGGTGGTGGCGTCCCGCCCGACCACGGTGCTCCCGTCCGCGGTCACGACCCCCGGTCCGACGGTGACGGGGACGGGGGCGGCGCCGCTGCGTGCCCGCCAGGCCTCGACGAACCCGGCCGGGACCTCGCTCGCCGCCGCGGGGGCCGTGCCGGGCGAGGTCGCGGGCACGGACGTGGTGTCCGCCGCGGGGCTGTGCACGGCGTAGACGACGCCCACGACGACCAGCACCACCACGAGGATCGCCGCCGCCACGAGATCGCCACGGCGGCGGCGGATCGGAGGCTCCCGACGGGCGCGCAGCACGCCGGTCACGCTAGAGCACGGCCCGGAGGGCGCGACAAGAGCACGGCCCGGAGGGCGCGACAAGAGCACGGCCGGAGGGCGCGACAAGAGCACGGCCGGGGGGCTGGACAGGAGCACGGCCCGGGAACGACACCGGCCCCGCACCGCGCGGAGCGGTACGGGGCCGGTCGTTCGTTCGAGGGGTCAGCTCGCGGCGGCGTCCTGCCCCGAGTCCTGCCCGGCGTCGGCGGCGTTGTCGCCGGCACCGGAGCGGCCGCGACCCCCGCGGCGGCGGCGACGGCGCGGCTTGCCCGCGCCCTCGGTGCCCTCGCCCGACACGGTCTCGGGGCCGGTCTCGGGCGCGGGGTCGCCGACGGTGCCGGCGTCGTCCGCCGAGGCCGGGCGGGCGCCCGCGGGACCCGCGACGGGCACGCCCGCGCGGCGGCGGGTGCGCTGGCGGTCCTTGCGCTCGCGCCCCCGCTCGGGGCGCTCCTCGCGGCCCTTGCGCTTGCGGCCGCCGTGGTCGCCCTCGGTGTCGACGTACTCGGCATCGAGGCCGGCGCGGGTCCGCTTCGCGAGCGGGAGCCGGCCGCTGGCGGTCGTCGGGACGTCCAGGTCGGTGTAGAGGTGGTCGCTGGTCGAGTAGGTCTCGACGGGCTCGTCGATGCCGAGGCCCAGGTCGTCGGACACCATCTTCCAGCGCGGCATCTCGTCCCAGTCCACGAGCGTGACCGCGACGCCGGTCTTCCCGGCGCGGCCGGTGCGGCCGATCCGGTGGACGTAGGTCTTGGAGTCCTCGGGGCACTGGTAGTTGATGACGTGCGTCACATCCGTGACGTCGATGCCGCGGGCCGCGACGTCGGTGGCCACCAGCACGTCCACCTTGCCGGAGCGGAACGCGCGCAGGGCCTGCTCGCGGGCGCCCTGGCCCAGGTCGCCGTGCACGGCGGCGGCGGCGAACCCGCGCTCGGCGAGATCGTCCGCCACCCGCTGCACGGTGCGCTTGGTGCGGGCGAAGACCATGGTCAGGCCGCGCTCGCGGGCCTGCAGCACGCGCGTGACCAGCTCGACCTTGTCCATCGCGTGGGCGCGGTAGACGAGCTGCGTGGTGCGCTCGTGGACGGAGCCCTGGTCGGCCTCCTCCGCGCGGATGTGCGTGGGGCGGCTGAGGAAGGCGCGGGAGAGCGCGATGATCGGCCCCGGCATGGTGGCCGAGAACAGCATCGTGTGGCGCTGCTCGGGCAGCATCCGCATGATCCGCTCGACGTCCGGCAGGAAGCCGAGGTCGAGCATCTCGTCCGCCTCGTCGAGGACCAGGGCCTTGACCCGGCCCAGCACGAGGTGGCGCTGCTCGGCGAGGTCGAGCAGCCGGCCCGGGGTGCCGACGACCACGTCGACGCCCTTGTGCAGCGCGGCGAGCTGCGGCTCGTAGGCCCGGCCGCCGTAGATGGCGGTGACCCGGATGCCGAGGTGCTTGCCGGCGTCGGCGAGGTCCTGGGCGACCTGGACGCACAGCTCACGGGTGGGGACCACGACCAGCGCCTGCGGGACGTCCCGCTCGCGGTCGGCGGTCTCGCCCTCGGCCGTGGCCGCGGGCTGCTCGGACGGCGGGGTGACCCGCTGCAGCAGGGGGACGCCGAAACCGAGCGTCTTGCCCATGCCGGTGCGGGCCTGGCCGATCACGTCCTCGCCGGCGAGAGCCAGGGGCAGCGTGAGCTCCTGGATCGCGAAGGTGCGCTCGATGCCGGCCTCGGCCAGCGCGCGCACGATCTCGGGGCGGACGCCCAGCTCGGCGAAGGTGGGGGCCTCGGGCTTCACCGGGGCACCCGCCTGGAGCGGGTGTGCGTCCTCGGTGGCCTCGGGGTCCACGGTCACCGCGGGATCGGGGGTCTCCGCGTCGTCGGAGGTGTCGGTGATGTCAGGGATGTCGGGGGTGTCGTTCTGGACGGACAAGTCGCCTCTCTCCGCGTACAGGAGCCAGGCACCGGCTCGTCGACCACCGGCTGGGGAAGCCCGGGTGGGAGAACCGTCCGAGGCGCTGTACGCACCAGGTCATCCACGCCGGTGAGTCGGGCGCCCGGTGGCGCCGCAACCCGTTACCCGGCGGGTCGTGCAGGAAAAGCAGTCTCTGCGCGGCCTCCCGGACACTGGCCGGACGCTGCGCGCACGGGCATCATACCGCGCGCCGCCGGCCGGGGTCATATGACGTGCGCCGCCGGGTCGGTCCGGGGCCGGTCGGATGACTAGGCTCCCGGGCATGGTGGGCGAGGCCGGGGACGCGGCTGCGGACGAGACCTCCCGGCGGGCGATCGTCGATCTCCTCGGTGCGCTGGCGTACGGCGAGCTGTCGGCGTTCGACCGGCTGGCGGAGGACGCGCACAGCGCCCCCACCCTGGCCGGGCGGGCGGCGCTGGCGAAGATGGCCGCCGCCGAGATGGGCCACTTCCGGCTGCTGGAGGAGCACCTGCAGGGCCTGGACGTCGCCGTCGAGCAGGCGATGGGGCCGTTCGTCGCGGGCGTCGACGCCTACCACGCCACCACCCGCCCGCGGACCTGGCTGGAGTCGCTGGTCAAGGCCTACGTCGGCGACGGGCTGGCCGCGGACTTCTACCGCGAGGTCGCCGGCTGGGTCGACGGACCGACCGGCGAGCTCGTGCGCACCGTCCTCGCGGACACCGGGCACAGCGCCTTCGCCGAGCGCGAGGTCCACCAGGCCTGCGCGGAGAACCAGCAGGTCAGGGACCGGCTCGCACTGTGGGGACGGCGGCTGCTCGGCGAGGCGGTCACCCAGGCCCAGCACATCGTGGCCGAGCGGGACGAGCTGGCGGACTTCATCGTGCGCGGCTCCGGCGACATCGCCGGGATCGCGGCCCTGATCAAGCGGCTGCAGAGCAACCACGGCAAGCGGATGTCGGCACTGGGGCTCTCGTAGCCCCCGGGTTTTTCGCTGGGAGAGGATCCCACCGGGAAGATCGGCTCGGCTCGACTAGCCTGGGCGCCGGTTCATCCACCCCGTACGTCACCAGGAGGTCTCCGGTGGAGGTCAAGATCGGCATCGCGGAGAGCCCTCGGGAGCTCGTGGTGTCCAGCGCACAGACGTCCGACGAGGTCGAGGCGCTGGTCAACGAGGCGCTGAAGTCCGCCGACGCCACGCTCACGCTCACGGACGAGAAGGGCCGCCGCTACCTGGTCCCGTCGAGCCGCATCTCCTACATCGAGATCGCGCCGTCGTCGGCGTCCAAGGTCGGTTTCGGCAGCTGATCCCGGCCCTTCTGCACGAACGGCACTCTCGTGCGGCCCGCGCGAGAGTGCCGTTCGTGTGGCCGGTCCCCACGGGCTCAGCCCTTGACGTACGCCAGCTTCTCCGCGACCAGCCCGTCGCGGACCCGGAACAGGTCGACGCCGCGGACGTGCCCGCCGTCGAACCCGTAGTGCCAGCGGACCACCACGTGCTCCCCGCAGGCCATGGTCTCCTCGGCCCGGAAGGCGGGTCTTCCGGTGAACAGCGCCTCCCACGCGGCGCGGACCGCCGCCTGCCCGACGTGGCGGCGCCCGTCCGGTGGCGCGGTGTCCTCGAACACGCAGTCCTCCGTCATCGCGGCCATGACGGCGTCGACGTCGTGGGCGTCGAAGGCCTCCTGGAAGCGGCGGACGGCGTCCAGCGCGTCGCTCATGACGAGGCCTGCGCGTAGGTCGACACACCCCACCAGTCGACGACGACCACCGGCTCGTCGCCGACGACCCACGCGTCGTGGCCGGAGGGCAGGGCGGTGACCTGCCCGGGTAGCGCGTCGAACTCGGTGCCGTCCGCGGTCCGCACCCGCAGTACGCCCGACACGTGGTACTGGAAGTGCGGCGCCTCGCACAGGTCGGTGCCCGCGATCGGGCGGACGTCGGCGGACCACCGCCAGCCCGGCTGCAGGGTGAGCCGGCCGATCTCCGCCCCGCCGATCCGGACCAGGTCCATCCGGCCGTGGGGGAACTCGCGCACCTCGTCCGGGGTGGCGAAGTCCTGCTGTTCGTGCTCGCTCATCGGGTCCTCCTGACCTCGCTCGCTCGCTGCCGGAGCGACGGTAGGACGGGGTCCTAGCGTTCCCTGCGGTCCCGATCGGCCCTGGTCACGAGGGCCGTCGAACGGGATGATTCCCCCGTGCCGGCCCAGGTCCGACTCCAGCTGCTCGGCCGGTTCGCGGCGGTGCGGGCCGAGGCCGAGATCCCGCCCGCTGCCTTCGGCGGACGGAAGGTGCGAGCGCTGGTCCGGCTGCTCGCGGTGCACAGCGGCACGCTGGTCACGCACGACACGGCCGTGGGGGCGCTGTGGCCGGTGCGGGCCCCCGCCGATCCGGTCGCGAACCTCACCGTGCTCGTGAACCGGGCCCGCCGCGCCGCGGGCGACGATCTGGTCCGGACGGGATCGGGTGGGTACGTGCTGGGCGAGGTCGACACCGACATCGCCGAGCTCGACGCGGCGCTGCGCCGGGCCCGGTCCGCGGCGGAGCCGGCCGAGGCCCTGCGCGCGGCGTCGGCGGGCCTCGCGCTGTGGGGCGACCCGCTCCCCGAGGACCGGGACGCCGACTGGGCGATGGCCTGCCGGGGCCGGCTGCACCGCACCCGCACCGAGCTGCTCGACCTCGCCGCCCGGTCGGCGTTGCGGGCCGGGGAACCCGCCGAGGCCGTCCGGGCGGCCGCCGAGGCGGTCGCCCTCGATCCGCTGCACGAGGTGGCCGCGGTGCTGCTGGCCCGGGCCAGGGCGGCGACCGGCGACCGCTCCGGTGCTCTCGCCGAGGTGGCCGCGCTGCGGGCGAGGCTGGCCGACGAGCTGGGCGTCGAGCCCGGTCCCGAGGCCGCGGCGCTGCACCTGGAGCTGCTCCGCGCCGGTGGCCCGGCCGTGCCCGCCGCGCCGCGTCCCGCCGCGCCGCCTCCCGCACTGCAGTCCTCCCGCCACCCCGCGACCCTGCCCTTCACCGGGCGGGAGGCCGAGCTGGCCGGGCTGCGCCGGGCGGTCCATCGCCGGGAGGTGGTCGTGGTCGCCGGTCCGGCCGGGATCGGCAAGAGCCGGCTGGTCGGGGAGGCGCTGCGGGGCATCGGCGTGCCGGTCCTGCAGGCCAGGGCGTTCGCGGCCGAACGGGCCGAGACCTGGTCGCTCGCGCGCACTGTGCTGGAGGAGGCCGTCGCGCTCGACGGCGGCGCGGCCGAGGCGCTGCCGGAGCGGATCCGCGAGGGCCTGGCCACGGTGCTGCCCGAGCTGGCCGTGCCCGGCGTCGGCCTCGACGCCGAGAGCCGCCGGGCGCTGTTGCTGGCCGGGGCGGTCCGGGTGGTCGGGCGGGTGACCGGCGAAGGCGCGGTCCTGGTCGTGGACGACCTGCAGTGGGCGGACCCGAGCAGCGTCGTGCTCCTGGGGTCCGTGCTCGCCCGTGTGCCCGCCCTCGCGGTGGTGCTGGCCTGCCGGCCCGACGAGACGGACCCGGCCGTGCTCGACGGCGTCACCGCCGGCCGGACGGTCCGGCGGCTCGTGCCCGGGCCCCTCACGGCCGCGGAGCTCACCGCGGCGACCGCCGCGCCGGAGCTCGCCGGGACGCTGGTCGCGGCCACCGACGGCAGCCCCTTCGCGGTCGCCGAGGTGGTGCGGGAGCTGGCCCGGCGGGGCGCGGTCGACGGCCGGGCCGGGGCCTGGCGGGTGGGTCCGGAGGCCGTCGCGCTGGCCGCCGAGCTCGGCCGCGCGGGCCGCAGCCGGGCGCTCACGCGGCGGGTGGCGCAGGTGCCGCTGGCCGAGGCCGAAGTGCTGGGGCTGCGCACGCTGCTCGCCCGTGAGGCGGGGGCCGCGTTGCTGGCCGCCGCGAGCGGGCGGGATCCGCGCGCCGTGCTCGCGGGGTTGTCCGCACTCGGCGCGTCCGGGCTCGTGCGCTGCGGGGAGCAGGGCTGGGCACCGGCGCACGACCTCGTCGGGGAGACGGTGTCGGGGGCCCTGTCCGCCGCCGAGCGGACCCGGCTGCACGGGCTGCTCGCCGCCGCGCTGG
The DNA here is from genome assembly GCF_039531635.1 of Pseudonocardia ailaonensis. Taxonomy (NCBI): domain Bacteria; kingdom Bacillati; phylum Actinomycetota; class Actinomycetes; order Pseudonocardiales; family Pseudonocardiaceae; genus Pseudonocardia; species Pseudonocardia ailaonensis. Next base: position 558,645 of record NZ_BAAAQK010000005.1, read on the forward strand.
AGAGCGGCGGCCCCGACCCGGCCGAGACCGCCCGCCACCACCGCGCGGCCGGGGACGCCCGGTCGGCGGCCCGGGCGTCGGCCCGCGCAGCGGCCCGGGCGCTGGGCCAGCACGCCGCCGGGGAGGCCGAGGGGCTGGCCGGCACCGGGCTGGCTGCCCTGGACTCCGGGCCCGGCGCCGATCTCGTCGTCGAGCGGGCCGCGCTGCTGGACCTGCGGGCCGAGGCCCGCGCACTGCGCGGGGACACCGAGGGCGCCGCCGAGGACCTCGGCGCGGCGCTGCGCGCGGGCGGGCGCCGCTCGCGCCGGCTGGCCCGCCTCGCCATGCTCACCTCGGGGGCCCGGGACCTCCGCCGGGCCGCCGAGCTGGCGGAGCTGGCCGTCGTCGAGGCGGGGACGCACCGGGCCGAGCGGGCGTTCGCGCTGGAGACGGCGGCCATCCTCGACATGAACCTCGACCGGGCCGACCGTGCCGCGGACCGGGCGGCCGAGGCGCTCGCGCTGTACCGCCGACTCGGCGACGCGGGTGGGGTGGCTCGGATCCTCGACGGCCGCGCGATGGCCACCTTCCTCGAGGGTCGCGTCGGGGACGGGATCGCGCTGTTCGAGCGGGTCGCGCAGCTGTTCGAGGACTCCGGCGAGCTGTTCCGGGTGATCACGCCCCGCTCGACCCGCGGGCACGGGATCACCATGGCCGGGCGGCCCGCCGAGGGCGCTGCGGAGGCGGACCGGGCGGTGGCGCTGGCCCGCGAGCTCGGGGCCGTCGAGGGCCTCGCGTACGCGCTGTGGCACCGCGGCGAGTCCCGTGCGGAGGCGGGCGACGCGGCCGGCGGCCTGGCCGACGCCCGGGAGGCGCTGGACCTGGCGACCGCCGCCGGGCACCGCGGCTGGACGGCGACCGCGCACCGGGCGGCCGGGATCGCCCTGCAGGCCGCGGGGGACCTCGACGCGGCGGCGCACGAGTTCGCCCGGTCCGCGGAGATCGCGGGGGAATCGCTGACGCTCTTCGCGAGCTGGGCCGCGGCGCGGTCCGCCCTGGTCGCAATCGCGTCCTGCGCCCCGGCCGCCGCCCGCCCCCTGGTCGAGCGCGCGCTGGCGACCGGGCCGGGGCTGGGGCACTTCGAGGCCCGGCTGGCGGAGGCGGAGCTGGCGGCGGCCACGGGCGACCCGGGCGCGCCGGCGCTCGCCGCCCGGGCGCTGGAGCTCGCCCGCGCGGGCGGCCACGGGCTGCACGCGGCCCGGCTGGCGGAGCTCGCGGCCGCCGAGGACTCCGGTCAGGTTCCCGGGCAGGCCCTCGGTCAGTCGGAGGGCGGTTCCGGGCAGGGGAACGGCGGGGTCCCGACGCCGGCCAGCCGATAGCGGCCCCACAGGTCGACGTCGCCGATCCGGCCCGCCGCGCTCCCCACGGGTGTGGTGACGATCACGTCCCCGGCCTCCAGTGCGGTGGTCGCCTCGGTCCGGCCGAACCAGTGCACCCGGCCGTCCTGCGGCTCGGTCCGCGCGATCAGGCGGACCCGCACCTCGACCGTCCGGGCGCCCACGGTGAGCGTCGCCGGCCCGGCGTAGTCCTCGTCATCCACCGGTGCCCTCCTTCGGGATCAGCTGCAGCACCTTGCCCGGTGCACCCTCCTCGCCCAGGACTCCCGCGGCGCCGTTCCAGATCAGTGCGGTGAGGTAGCGGGTCAGGTCGGCGCGGCTCATCGTCTGCCGCTCCAGCCACCAGTCCCCGGCGCTCTGCACCATCCCGACCAGCCCGTACGCCCATGCCTCGGCCGCACCGGAGTCCTTCCCGGCGCTGCGCAGCCGGGCCCCGATGAGCTGGGCGAGCAGCTGGGCGATCTGCGCCCGCACGTCCTCGACGACCTCGCCGCCGGCCTCGCGCTCCACGGTGTTGTGCACCACGAAGCGCCAGAGCTGGGGCTCCTCCTCGATCCCGGCGAGGAAGGCGTCGACGACCCCGGCGATCTGGTCGACGGGCGCGAGGTCCTCCATCAGGGCGGGCGCCATCTTGGCCATCAGGTCCTCGGCGGCGCGCCGGCCGACGGCGAGCTGGAGGTCCGCGCGGTCGGTGAAGTGCCGGTAGAGCACCGGCTTCGTGATCCCGGCGCTCGCCGCCATCTCCGCGACGGACACGCCGGGGCCGTGTTCGCGGACCGCGGCCATGGCCGCCTCCACCATCTCGGCGCGGCGCTCGGCCCGGCGCGCGGCGCGGGCTCCCCCGGGCTTGACAGATCCTTCGTCCTGCGGCACGTTACCAGTGGTAACAGTTACCGGCGGTAACATCAAGCTTTTCCCGACGGAGAGGATCGAGTCGTGTCCCAGCCCCACAGGATCCTCGTGACCGGTGCCGCGGGCGGGTTCGGTGCCCCCACCGTCGCCCGGCTGCGGGCGGAGGGCGCACAGGTGGTCGGGCTGGACCGGGTGGCCGGGGACGGGATCGTGGAGTGCGACGTCACCGACACCGCCTCCGTGGAGCGAGCCGTGGCGGAGGCGGTTCGCACCCTCGGTGGCCTCGACGCCGTCGTCCACTACGCGGGGATCGGCACCCCGAACGACGCCGGCGGCCCCCTGGACCCGGACGCGCTGAGGGTGATCGACACCAACCTGCTCGGCGCCTGGCGGGTCACCGCCGCCGCGCTGCCCGCGCTCCTGGACGGGGGCGGGAAGGGCCGGGTGGTCTTCGTGTCCTCGGAGCTCGCCTACGTCACGCTGCCGTTCGTGTCGGCGTACAGCGTCGCCAAGCGGGGGATGGCCGCCTACGCGGACGCGCTGCGCGTCGAGTACGGCACGGACCTGCACGTCACGACCGTCTATCCCGGCTACGTGCGGACCCCGATCCACGAGGCCGGCAAGGCGGTCGGGCTGGCCCTGGAGGGGCAGGTCCGGGCCGAGACGGTCGACGACATCGTCGGCACCGTGGTCCGGGCGCTCGCGGCCGCGCGGCCGCCGCGGGACACCGCCGGCACGCTCGCCGGCCAGGTCGAGCTGTGGGCGGGCCGGCACCTGCCGGGGATCGTGAGCCGCGGCGTCGTCCGCCGGATGCGCGCACAGGCCGCCTCCGGGCACTTCGACCCGTCGCCGCTCGCCGCCGGGCTCGTCCGCCGGCTGACCGGCCGCAGTTCCCTGACCAGCGAGAGGAGCGCGGCATGACCCGCACCCTGAACGACCGCGAGACGACAGCCCAGCGGCTGCTGCGCTCGTCGGTCGAGAAGTCCTACGAGCCGAACCTCGACATCGACTGGGACGCCCCGCTCGTCGACGGCCTGTGGGGGATCCCGGAGCACCGCAGCTCGCTCTACGGCACAGAGCTGTGGGCCGGCCTCACCGAGGAGCAGCGCCGCACGCTGACCGTCCACGAGGTGTGCAGCGTGGCCCGCATCGGGCTGTGGTTCGAGATCATCCTGATGCAGATGCTGCTGCGCTACGCCTACGACCGGGACCCGCGCCGCGCCCACATCCAGTACGCGCTCACCGAGATCGCGGACGAGTGCCGGCACTCGATCATGTTCGCGAAGATGACCGAGCGGTACGGCGTGCCGGACTACGCGCCGTCCGGCCTGACCCACGAGCTCGGCCGGCTGTTCAAGACGATCGGCTCCGGGCCGGCGATGTTCGGCGGCACCCTGTTCGTCGAGGAGATCCTGGACCGGCTGCAGCGCGAGTCCATGCGGGACGAGACGGTCCAGCCGCTCACCCGGATGGTCAACAGGATCCACGTGACCGAGGAGGCCCGGCACGTCCGCTACGCCCGCGAGGAGCTGGCGCGGATCATGCCGAGGACCAACCGGGCGCAGCGGGCGGTGGGCCGGTACCTGTTGGCGCGCATCGCCTTCGTGGTCGCCCGGAACCTGATCCACCCGGACGTCTACGCGAGCGTGGGCATCGACCCCGCCGTGGGGCGCAAGGCCGCGCTGGCCAACCCGCACTGGCAGGAGACCCTGCGCTGGGCGGCGGCCAAGTGCGTGGAGTTCCTGCGCGAGCAGGACCTGATCGGCGGGCCGACGGAGCTGTTGTGGCGCAAGGCCTACCTCGTATGAAGGCGGCCGACGGGACCCCGTTGCACGTGGTCGCGACCGGGCCGGCCTCGCAGGTCACGATCCTGCTCGCGCACGGCTGGACCCTCGACGAGACGTGCTGGGCGCCCGTCGCCGAGATCCTGCGCGGCCACCGGGTGGTGCGCTTCGACCACCGCGGGCACGGCCGCTCCGGTGCCGTCGACCCGTCGACGATGACCCTCGAGCAGCTCGCGGACGACATGGCCGCGGTGATCACGCAGGCCGCACCGAGCGGGCCGCTGGTGATCGCCGGGCACTCCATGGGCGGCATGACGGCGATGGCGCTGGCCGAGCGGCACCCCGACCTGGTCGCCGACCGCGTGGCCGGCCTGGCCCTGGTGGCGACGGCGAGCGGTGGGCTCGGCGACCTGACCCTCGGCCTGCCGCCGCGCCTGTCCGCCCTGGTGGGGGCGGGGGAGCAGCGGCTCTACGGCTCGAAGGGCTGGGCCGCCCGCGAGGCGCTGAGCACCCATCCGCGGCTGCTCACCCCGGGGATCCGCTGGCTGCTGCTCGGCCCGCACCCGGACCGGGAGGCGCTGCGGACCACCACGGACGTGATCGCGCACTGCCGCCCGCAGACGGTCTCCGGCTTCCGCCCGACCCTCTCGGCCCACGAGCGCGACGCCGCCCTGGCCGCCTACGCGCGGGTCCCGGTGCACATCATGGCCGGGACGAAGGACCGCCTGACGCCGCCGCGCTTCGCGAGGAGGATCCGCGAGGGCCTCCCGGACGCCGAGCTGACGATCTTCCCGGACGCGGGCCACATGCTCCCGCTGGAACGCACCGCCGGAGTGGCGGCCCGCATCGAGGCCCTCGCCCGCACCGCCGCCGCGACCCGCGCGGCCTGACTCCGGACCGCCGCCACCCGGGCTGCCCACGTGCCCTTCACCGGCACTCGGGCCACCCGGGTGCCGGTGAACTCGCCCGGCCGCCCCAGGGCTCTCGGGGCGGCCGGGCGGACCCTGCTACTCGTGGACCAGCGGGAAGCCCGCGATGCCCTTCCACGCCAGCGAGGACATCAGCGCGACCGCCTCGTCCCGCGGCACGGTCTGGTCCGAGTCCAGCCAGTACTGCGCGGTGACCTGGCTCAGGCCCACCAGCCCGACGGCGATGAGCCGGGCGCGGCGATCGTCCAGGCCGGCGTCCTCGGTGACCACGGCGGCCACGGCGTCGATGCAGCGGGTGAGCGCGCCGTCGACCAGGGCGGCGGCCTCGGGCTCCCCGCGCAGGTCCGACTCGAAGACCAGCCGGTAGGCGTGCCCCTCGCCGGCCACGAAGTCGAAGTACGCGGCGACGGCGGCGTGCACCCGTTCCCGGTTGTCCTGGGTGCGGCCGATCGCGTCCCGGACCCGCTCCACCAGCTCGTCCGCATAGGTGGCGAGCAGCGCCCGATAGAGCTCCAGCTTCCCGGGGAAGTGCTGGTAGAGCACGGGCTTGCTCACGCCCGCCTTCTCGGCGATGTCGTCCATCGCCGCGGCGTGGTAGCCCTGCGCGGCGAACACGTCGCGGGCCGCCACCAGGAGCTGGGCGCGGCGGGCGCTCCGCGAGAGGCGGGCCCCCCGTGGGGGCGCCTGGGTGGTCCCCGGCTCGCTCATGCTCGATCCCTTCGTGCCGCGTCGTGCCCGGTCACTTTACCGGCCGGTAGCCACGATCGTGGGATGTCGCGTTCAACGCTGTGTGGGAACCGCGCTCCGGAAGCCCCGCAGCCGCAGGCTGTTGGCCACCACGAACACCGAGCTGAAGGCCATCGCCGCCCCCGCGATCATGGGGTTGAGCAGGCCGAGCGCGGCCAGCGGCAGCGCCGCGACGTTGTAGGCGAAGGCCCAGAACAGGTTGCCGCGGATGGTCCGCAGGGTCCGCCGGGCGAGCCGGATCGCGTCCACTGCGGCGAGCAGGTCCCCGCGCACCAAGGTGAGGTCGCTCGCCTCGATCGCGGCGTCCGTCCCGGTGCCCATGGCCAGCCCCAGGTCGGCGGTGGCGAGCGCCGCGGCATCGTTGACGCCGTCCCCGACCATGGCAACGGTCCTGCCCTCGGCCTGCAGCTTCTTCACCGCGCCGACCTTGTCCTCGGGCAGCACCTCGGCGATCACGTTCGCCGGGTCGATCCCGGCCTCCTCGGCGACGGCCCGCGCCGCGGCCCGGTTGTCGCCGGTCAGCAGGATCGGGGTGAGGCCGAGGCGGCGCAGCCGCGCGATCGCGTCCGCGCTGGTCGGCTTGAGCGCGTCCGCCACGACCAGGATGCCGCGGGCCCATCCGTCCCAGCTCACGCACACCGCGGTCCGGCCGGCGGCCTCCGCGCGCTCCTTGGCCTCGACGAGCTCGCGGGGCAGCAGGATCCCGTACTCCTCCAGCAGCGACGGGCGGCCGACGAGGATCGCGTGCGCGATGATCCGCCCGGTGCCGCCGGCCGGGGTGATCGGCGCGGTACCGGTGGCCGTGCGGACGGGCTCGGGGAGGCCGGGCAGCTCGGCCAGCTCCGCGACCACGCCCTGCACACCCAGGCCGGGCCGGTTCTCGAAGTCCGACACACCGGGCAGCGAGCCGAACCGAGAGCGCGCCGCCGCGACGACCGCCCGCGCCACCGGGTGCTCCGAGCCGTCCTCGACCGCGGCGGCCAGGCGCAGCACCTGCTCGCGCGACTCGCGGCCGGCGACGTGCACGTCCACCAGCGTCATCGCGCCGCTGGTGATCGTCCCCGTCTTGTCGAGGACGACCGTGTCGACCCTGCGCGTCGACTCCAGGACCTCCGGCCCCTTGATGAGGACGCCGAGCTGCGCGCCCCGGCCCGTCCCCACCAGCAGGGCGGTGGGCGTGGCCAGGCCCAGCGCGCACGGGCAGGCGATGATCAGCACGGCCACCGCGGCGGTGAACGCGGCGGCCGCCCCGGACCCGCTGCCCAGCCAGAACCCGAGGGTCCCGACGGCGAGCGCGATCACGACGGGCACGAACACCCCGGAGATGCGGTCCGCCAGCCGCTGCACCGCCGCCTTGCCGCTCTGCGCGTCCTCCACGAGCTGCGCCATCCGCGCGAGCTGGGTGTCCGCCCCGACCCGGGTGGCCTCGACGACGAGCCGCCCGCCCTCGTTCACGCACCCGCCGATCACGGCGGAGCCGGGGGAGACCTCGGCGGGCACGGACTCGCCGGTGATCATCGAGACGTCCACGGCGGACTGGCCCTCGACGACCGTGCCGTCCGTGGCGACCTTCTCGCCGGGCCGCACGAGGAACCGGTCCCCGACGGCCAGGTCGTCGATCGGGACGCGGACCTCGGACCCGTCGCGCAGCACGGCGACGTCCTTCGCGCCCAGCGAGAGCAGCGCCCGCAGCGCCGCCCCGGCCGTCCGCTTGGAGCGGGCCTCGAACCACCGCCCGGCCAGGATGAACACGGTGACGCCCGCGGCCACCTCGAGGTAGATCGCGTCCGTGCCGCCGCCGCGGGAGATGGTCAGCTCGAAGGGATGGGTCATGCCGGGCATCCCCGCGCCGCCCCACAGCAGCGCGTAGAGCGACCAGGCCAGCGCGGCGATCGTGCCGAGCGAGACGAGCGTGTCCATCGTCGCGGCGCCGTGGCGCAGGTTCGTCCAGGCCGCCCGGTGGAACGGGAGCGCGCCCCACACCACGACGGGCGCGGCCAGCGCCAGCGAGATCCACTGCCAGTTGGTGAACTGCAGCGCCGGGACCATGGACAGCACGACCACCGGCACCGCCAGCACGGTGCTGACCAGCAGCCGGTCCCGCAGCGGGCGGGCCGGGTCCGGCTCCCCGGCGGCGTCGGAGCCGGGTTCCGGATCCGGCGTCGGCAGGATCGCCGTGTACCCCGCGGCCTCGACCGTGGCGACCAGCTCCTCCGGCGAGACCCCCGCCGGGTAGCTGACCTTCGCCTTCTCGGTCGCGTAGTTCACCGAGGCCACGACGCCCGCCATCTTGTTCAGCTTGCGCTCGACCCGGTTCGCGCAGGACGCGCAGGTCATCCCCCCGATCCGCAGCTCGATCCGCAGGTCGGCGGGGGCGTCGGTGGCGGGGTCGGGGTCCGTGGTCGTCATCGGGCCGCCGTGGTCGTGACCGTGAAGTCCGCGGTGTGGATCTCCCCGGCGTGCCGGAACAGCAGGAAGACCCGGTAGGTCCCGTCCGTGGGGAGGTCCGCGGTGAAGGCGATGGCCGGCCCGGAGCGGTCCGCGGGTGCGGCGCCGCGGGTCTGGGCGGTGATCGGCGTGTACGCGAGGTCCCCGGCCCGCAGCGCGACGAGCTGCCCGAACGCGCCACCCTCGGGCTCCAGGTCGGTGACGGCCCGCCCGCCCTTGCTGATCGTGGCGTAGAGCGCCGATGCCATCCCGGCCTCGAGGTCGCCGTCGAGCCGGACCTGGTAGCCGTCGACCTCCGCGGCGCGGGCCGGCGGGAAGGTGAGCGGGGTGAAGGGGCCGGGGGCGAAGACGTCCGCACCCAGGACCGCGGGATCCTCGCCCTCGGCGGTGAACGACGCGATGACCCGCCAGGCGCCCGCGGTGGGCAGCCTCAGCGGGGTGCTCCAGGTGCCGTCCGGCGCCATCGTGGGCCGCAGGACCTGCAGGCCCGCTCCGTCCCGCCGGACGACCAGCAGCTGCATCGGCGCGCCGGTGAACGCGGTGGCCGGCTGCCCGTCCGGGGCCACGATCACCAGGTCGAGACGGGTGGTGGTGCCGGCCGGCAGCACGGTGGCGGCCGGGCGCAGCGTGTAGTTCGCGGCGGTGCTGGAGAGCCCGTTCGTGCCGGGCGCGACCGGCCGGTCCGGCTCGGTCATCGCGTGATCCGCCGACATCCCGGCCATTCCCGGCGTCGGGGCCGCGGTGACGGCGGGCGGCGCGGCGGGCCCGGTGGGTCCGACGAGCGAACCGGCGCCCCATGCGGCGCCGAAGACCAGGCCGAGCACGCCGGCGTAGCTGCCGAGCCGTACCGCCGTGAGCATCGTGTCTCCTCCTCGCTGCCCGCCCGAACATACCATCGGGGGGTATCCGGCGAGGGCCGGGGAGTGGTTCTCGCGACCCGGGGTGGCCGGGACGGCCCGGTTCTTGTCATCCTCGACGGGTGGCCTTCCTCTCGCTGCCGCTCGTTCACCCGCGGTCCATCCCGGCGCCCCGCCCGGCGCTCGCGGGCGATCTCGCGTCCCTGCCCCCGATGCCGGAGCACCAGCCGGCCTGGCCGGCCCGCGAGATCACGGCCGGCGGCGTCACGCTGCACGTGCGCGAGACGCCGGGGGACAGCGCCACGGAGGCCGTCTACGTCCACGGTCTGTCCGGCTCGTCGACCAACTGGACGGACGTCGCGGGCCAGCTCGCGCCCCGCGCGTCGGGCATCGCGGTGGACCTGCCCGGGTTCGGCTACACGCGGCCCGTCCCGTCCTGCGACTACACGCCCGCCGGCCACGCCGACGCGCTGCTCTGCTGGCTCGCCGGCCGCGGGAAGCCGGTCCACCTGCTGGGCAACTCGCTGGGCGGGATCGTGTCGCTGCTGGTCGCGGCCCGGCGCCCGGAGCTGGTGCGCAGTCTCACACTGATCTCCCCGGCGATGCCGGACCGCCGCCCGGACCCGCGCCGGATGTCCGATCCCCGGATGGCGCTCGCCTGGCTGCCGGGCCCGGTCGGCGCCCGCGCCCGGGCGAGCCTCGCCGCGGCCACCCCGCGCCAGCGCGCCGAGTCCGTGATGGAGCTGTGCTTCGGCGATCCGACCCGGGCCACGGACGTCCGGCTCGACGAGACCGCCGCCGAGATCCGGGCCCGGTTCGACCAGCCCTGGGCAGGTCAGGCCATCGACCGCTCCGCCATGGGGATGTTCCGCAGCTGGATGGGGCCGGGGCTGTGGCGGGCCGCCGCCCGCGTGCCCGTGCCCACGCTGGTGATCTGGGGCGACCGGGACCGGCTGGTGAACCCGCGGCTGGCCGAGCGGACCACCCGGACCCTGCCGGACGGGCGGCTGCTGGTGCTGCCCGGCGTCGGGCACATCGCGCAGATCGAGGTGCCGGACCGGGTGGCCGCCGCGGTCGGCGCGTTCTGGGAGTCCGTCGCGGATGGGAAGATGCAGGCGGACGAGCGCGTTGCCGCTCTCTAGACACGCATGAAGACCCAGGGAGCTGTTGACATGGCGCTACCGCCGCTCGTGGAGCCGGCCGCCGAACTGACCAAGGACGAGGTCGAGCGCTACAGCCGCCACCTCATCATCCCGGACGTGGGGATGGCCGGGCAGAAGCGGCTGAAGAACGCGAAGGTCCTGGTCGTCGGCGCCGGCGGCCTCGGCTCGCCCGCGCTGCTGTACCTGGCCGCGGCCGGGGTGGGCACGCTCGGGATCGTCGAGTTCGACGAGGTCGACTCGTCCAACCTGCAGCGCCAGATCATCCACGGCCAGTCGGACGTGGGGCGCCCGAAGGCCGAGTCCGCGCGGGACTCGATCAAGGAGGTCAACCCGTACGTCGAGGTGCGCCTGCACCAGACGCGGCTGGACTCCTCCAACGTGATGGAGATCTTCGCCGACTACGACCTGATCCTCGACGGCACGGACAACTTCGCCACCCGCTACCTGGTGAACGACGCCGCGGTGCTCTCGGGCAAGCCGTACGTCTGGGGCTCGATCTTCCGCTTCGAGGGCCAGGCCTCGGTGTTCTGGGAGGACGCCCCGAACGGGCTCGGCCTGAACTACCGCGACCTCTACCCCGAGCCGCCGCCCCCCGGCATGGTCCCCTCCTGCGCCGAGGGCGGCGTGCTGGGCGTGCTGTGCGCGGCCATCGGCTCGATCATGGTCAACGAGGCGATCAAGCTGATCACGGGCATCGGCGAGCCGCTGCTCGGCCGCCTGATGATCTACGACGCGCTGGAGATGACCTACCGCCAGGTCAAGGTCCGCAAGGACCCGGAGAGCCCGAAGATCACCGAGCTGATCGACTACGAGGCCTTCTGCGGGACGGTGTCCGAGGACGCCCAGCAGGCCGCCGCAGGCAGCACGATCACCGCGCTCGAGCTCAAGGAGATGATCGACGCGGGCAAGGACTTCGCGCTGATCGACGTCCGCGAGCAGAACGAGTGGGACATCGTCAACATCCCCGGCGCGACCCTGATCCCGAAGGACCGCATCCTCTCCGGCGAGGTGCTCTCGGAGCTGCCGCAGGACAAGCCGATCGTCCTGCACTGCAAGTCGGGCGCCCGCTCGGCCGAGGCACTCTCGGTGCTGCACAAGGCCGGCTTCGCCGACGCCGTGCACGTCGGCGGAGGGGTGCTGGCCTGGGTCAAGCAGGTCGACCCCTCGCTGCCCAGCTACTGAGTCCGCTCCACAGAGGACGCCCGCTCTCCCCTCGGGGAGGGCGGGCGTTTCGTGTGTTCTCCCTCACCGGCGAGCAACCTCGGCCTTCGCGCTCGGTGGCACCGGAACCGGTCGGCATGCACGGTACGTGCCGAAACGGGCGTTCCCCGTCAGATGAGTCCTGACTAGACCGTTCTCCGGAGCGTGATCGCGGCATTCGGCTGCGTAGCGTCCCGCGTTCGCGCGGCGATCCAGTCGTCGAGGACGAGGAGGCCGGATTGGGCGAGCACGGTGACGAGGGCGGCGGGACCGACGCGGCGGGGATCGCACGGTGTGCGCTGCCCGGCTGCGGGGTGCCCGTCGGGTCGGTGGACGGGCGTCCGGCGCGGCTCTACTGCAGCGCCGCGCACCGGATGGCGATGCGCCGGCTGCGGCGGACGGCGGCCCAGACCGCCGCGGATCCCCGTGTCGCCGAGACGCTCCCGTGGTTGCGTGAGCCGATGCCGGCGCGCGTGGCCCTGGTCGGCGAGGCAGGGCCGGGCGGTCGGCCCGGAGCGCCCGGAGGGCCGCCCGTGGGCGCCGCCGACGCCCCCGGTCGGACGCAGCAGGTGCTCGCCGGCGCGTCCGGCTGGGCCCGTGCGCTGGTGCGCCGCAAGCGGGCCGTGGCCGTGCTCGGGGCGACCGCGGTGCTGGTGGGCGGGTACGTCATGACCGTCGCCGTGCCCGGCCAGGCGCCCGTGGCGCCCATCTCCGCCGGGCCCACGACGGACGAGCAGTGGGCCGGCCGTGCCGAGATCGCCCTGACCGCGATCTCCGGCCAGCTCGACACGATCGACCAGGCCCAGGACGAGTGGCGGCGCAGCGAGCGCGGCCGCGCGAGCGGGGACGCGCCGGTCGCGGTGCGCAGGCTGCAGGAGCGCAAGCAGGTCCTCCAGCAGCAGCGGGCCACGCTGCAGTCACAGCTGGAGAGCTACCGCGAGCTGGAGCGCAGCGCCGACGAGCTCCGCAAGGCGGACGCCCAGCTCGCCGCGATCGAGCAGCTCCTGGCCGATCCGCCGCAGCAGGCCGACCCGGCCTGGTCGACCGCGCTCACCGAGCAGCGCGAGGTCCGCGCGAAGCACCGGGAGGCGGTGAAGACGCAGGTCGCGACCCTGCGCGAGGGTGTCGACGCCGCGACCCGCGGGCCCCTGCCGGACGAGCGGGCCGAGTCGGACCGCACGGACCAGGTGGCCGCGGACGTCGTCGCGCTGGGCAAGGGCGATCCCTCCCGGACGCCGTCGCCGACCACGGGCGCCTCCCGCCCGCCGCTCGCGCACGGGCGCGAGGAGGAGGAGCACAACCCCGCATCCACCGTGGGCACGAGCGGCCCACCGGATCCGCGGGGCCCGCTCGACGAGGCGTCGGAGAAGGACCGCGGCAAGGCCCCCGGATCCGGATCCGGATCCGGATCGGGCGCGGGAGCCGGTGCGGGCTCGGGGGCGGGTGCCGCGGCCGGAGATGCCGCGAAGGACACCGGGAAGGCCGCGGGTGGCGCCGTCGCCGGGACCGGCAGGGCGGCGGGTGGCGCTGTCGAGGACACCGGCAAGGCGGCGGGCGGTGCGGTGGGTGGCGCCGGCAAGGCCGCCGGTGGTGCGGTCGGGGACACGGGCAAGGCGGCCGGCGGCGCCGTCGGCAAGGCCGGCGAGGGTGTCGGTGGGGCCGTGGAGAAGACCGGCGAGGGCGTCGGTGGCGCGGTCCAGGGGGTCGGCGAGGCGGCCGGGGAGACCCTCGGCGGGGCGAAGGGCTCGTCCGGCGGCTCGGGCTCCGGGTCCGGCTCGGCCGCGCCGGCGGGCAGGGCCGCCGGCGGCGGGCAGAAGGCGAAGGCCGCGGGCTCGGGCGGAAGCGGAGGCGGTGGCGGCGGCGCAGGCAAGGCGGGTGCCTCGACCCCGGGCGGCTCGGGCACCGCAGGCTCGGGCGGCTCGGCAGGGTCGGGTGGTTCCGGAGGTTCGGGTGGTGCTGGCGGAGCCGCAGGCTCCGGTGGCTCGGCTGCCGGTTCGGGTGGCGCGTCGGGTTCGGGTGGTGCGGCGGGCTCGGGCGGTTCCGGAGGCTCGGGTGGTGCTGCCGGCTCGAGTCGCGCGACCGGTTCGGGCTCAGCTGGTTCAGGCGGCGGTGCTGGTTCGGGCGGTGCTGGTTCGGGCGGTGCTGCGGCTTCGGGCAGCTCGTCCGCCCCTGCGGCCCGCTCCGCGGCTCCCGCTCCCGCCGTTTCGTCGCCCTTCGCGGCCCCGTCCCCGGTGCCGGCGAACCCGGCCACGGAGATGGCCGCCGCGATGACCCCCTTCGCCCGGACCGCCTCCGGCGGGATGGCCGCGCCCTTCGTGGAGGCGGGGATGCAGGAGGCGAGCCGCCAGATCGCCGCCCGCCAGAGCGACAGCGGCGCGACGGGCGGCTCCACCGGCAGCGGCTCGAGCACCGGCGGCACCTCGAACGGCGGCTCCACCGGCGGAGGCTCGTCGAGCGACACCTGAGGCCCTGCCGGCGAGCGGCCGCAGCGCGGACGAGATCACCCGGACCGGAGTGAAACGCCCCCTCAGCGAGCGCTTCGCTCCGGTCCGGGTCGGGCGCGGGACAGCCGGGACGAGCTCGGTCCCACCGCTCGCCCCGCCCCCGGCCCGCTGGCTGCCCGGCGGGGCCGGCCCGGCGCGTCCGGTCGGTCGGTGCGGACCGGCCGGAAGCACGCCCCTGCTCGGTGACGAGCCTTCCGGCACGCATCCCCGCGCCCGGAAGGAAGTCGGACCCGTGCCCGCCCGCCCCGCGTGGCGCCCCGGATCCGTCGGTGGCCGCAGGTACCGTGGCCTCGTGACGGCAGCACCAGTGGTCCCGCAGGCCGGGACGCTCCCCGAACACGTCCGGGTCGCGTTCGGGGTGAAGGACGCCGAGCCCCGGCCCGTGGTGTGGGCGGGGCAGCGGGCGTGGCACTGCGCGGAGGTGCTGCTGCGCCCCGTCGCGGACAACGCAGTGGCCGCCTGGTCGGCCGGGGTCCTCGAGGGGTTGGACGTCGAGGCCGTGCGCCTCGCCCGCCCCGTCCGCGCGTCGGACGGCCGCTGGGTCGTGGCCGGCTGGGCCGCCTCCCGCTTCCTCGCCGGTGCCTCCGAGCCCCGCCACGACGACGTCGTCTCCGCCAGCCTGCGGCTGCACGCCGCCACCGCGAACGTCCAGCGCCCCCGCCTGCTCGACAACCGGGACGACCTGCTGGCCCGTTCCGCCGCCGCCGCGTTCGGCGAGCGCCGCTTCGCCCTCGACGAGGCCACCGGCGGCCGCCTGTTCACCGAGCTCGCGGCCCACCGCCGTCCCATGAAGTCCGCGCCCCAGGTGGTCCACGGTGAGCTGTTCGGTGCCGTGCTGTTCGACGGGGACGGCGTGCCGGTCGTCCTCGATCTGGTGCCGTTCTGGCGGCCGGCGGAGTGGGCGGCCGCGGTCGTCGCGGTCGACGCCATCGCCTGGGGCGGGGCGGACGAGGGGCTGATCGACCGCTGGGCCCACCTCGACGAGTGGCCGCAGGCCCTGCTGCGCGCCGCGCTCTACCGGCTCGCCCTGCACGCCCAGCACCCGGACGCGTCGACGCGCAGCATCGCGGGCCTCGAGCGTGTCGCCGGACTGGTCGCCGCGCGCCTCTGAGCCCGTCCCGTCGGCGCCGCGGAGCCGGCCCGGTCGACCGCGGCCGGCCGCGCTCGGCCGACAGCGCCGAGCCCGCTCACCGCAGCCGAGCCCGCTCCGCCCGGGAGCGCTGAGGCACCTCTCACAGTTCCCGCCGCGTGCCCCCTCACAGTGCTGACCTGGGCGATGTGACCTCACACCGCCGCCCACCGCGCGTGAGCGGGCCTTTGCGCCCGCGTCACACGGGGCCACTCCCGGGTAATCCGCTGCTCCTACGGTCCTGCGCATCCCGATCGATGCGACCCAGAGGAGCGGCGTGACTGCCACCGCTGAAGGACCCCCCGAGACCGACACCGTCCACGACACGCAGACCGTGTCCCGAGGTGTCGTGGGCGGCAGGTGGATCGGCCACTGGGAGCCGGAGGACCCGGGCTTCTGGGCGCGCACCGGCAGGGCGATCGCGAACCGCAACCTGTGGGCGTCGATCTTCGTCGAGCACATCGGATTCTCGGTCTGGACCCTCTGGGCCGTGTTCGTGCTGTTCATGGGCCCGGAGTACGGCGTCGACGCGGCCGGGAAGTTCTTCCTCGGCGCCACCGCCACCCTCGTCGGCGCGATCCTGCGGGTGCCCTACACCTTCGCCGTGGCCCGCTTCGGCGGCCGCAACTGGACGATCGTCAGCGCGCTGCTGCTCCTGATCCCGACGGTCGCGGCGGCCTTCCTGGTCCAGCCCGGCACGTCGTACGCGACGTTCGTGGTCCTGGCGGCGCTCGCCGGCTTCGGTGGCGGCAACTTCGCCTCGTCGATGACGAACATCAACGCCTTCTTCCCCGAGGGTCGCAAGGGTGCCGCGCTGGGCCTCAACGCCGGCGGCGGGAACCTCGGCGTCGCGCTCATCCAGCTGATCGCGCTCCTGATCATCGCCACGGCCGGCGCGGGCCACCCCAAGCTGCTCCTCGCCGTCTACATCCCGCTGATCGTGATCTCCGCCGTCGTCGCGGCGATCTGGATGGACAACATCTCGTCCGTCACAGGCGACAAGGGCGCGTTCTTCCTCGCCCTCAAGGAGCGCCACACCGGCATCATGTCGGTGCTCTACATCGGCACCTTCGGCTCGTTCATCGGCTACGCCTTCGCCTTCGGCCTCGTGCTGCAGACGCAGTTCGGCCGCACGCCGCTGCAGGCCACCGCGGTCACCTTCATCGGCCCGCTGATCGGGTCGTTCATCCGTCCGCTCGGCGGGATGCTGGCCGACCGGCTCGGCGGCGCCCGGGTCAGCTCGGTCAACTTCCTGCTGATGGCCGTCTCGGCCCTGATCTGCATCGGCGCCACCGCGCTGAACTCGTTGGGGCTCTTCACGACCGGCTTCATCCTGCTGTTCGTGTTCTCCGGGATCGGCAACGGCTCGACGTACAAGATGATCCCGGCGATCTTCCGCCGGCAGGCCCTCGAACGGGTCGCCGCCGGTGCCGACGAGTCCGCCGCGCTGCAGCACGCCCGCCGGATCTCGGGCGGCGCGATCGGCCTGATCTCCGCGGTCGGCGCGCTGGGCGGCCTGTTGATCAACCTGGCGTTCCGCTCGTCGTTCGCCGCCACCAAGACCGGGACCCCGGCCTTCTGGGCCTTCCTCGCCTTCTACCTGCTCTGCGCGGCCATCACGTTCGCCGTCTACCAGCGCCGCGCCGCCGGCGTGCGGATCTGAGGAGCGGGACATGAGCGGCAGGCACCTGGTCGTCGTCGGCAACGGGATGGTGGGTCACCGGCTGGTCTCCGCGTTGCGGGACCGCGACACCGAGGGCGCGTGGCGGATCACCGTCCTCGGCGAGGAGACCCGGCAGGCGTACGACCGCGTCGCGCTTTCGTCCTACGTGGACGGGAAGAGCGAGGAGGAGCTGCGGCTCGCGGATCTGACCGTGCTGACGGGCGTGGACCTGCGCCTCGGCGACCCGGTCGCGCGCGTCGACCGGGACGCCCGGCGGGTGGTCACCGCGTCGGGTGCCGAGCTCACCTACGACGCCCTGGTGCTCGCGACGGGCTCGGTGCCCTTCGTGCCGCCGGTCCCCGGCCGGGACCTGCCGAACTGCTTCGTCTACCGCACCCTCGACGATCTCGACGCGATCACCGGGGCCGCCGCGGCCGCCATCGCGAAGCCGGGTCCGGGGCGCCGGTCCGCGGTCGTGGTCGGCGGTGGTCTGCTCGGGCTGGAGGCCGCGCGGGCGATGCGGCTGCTCGGGCTGTCGCCGCAGGTCGTGGAGATCGCGCCGCGGCTGATGCCCGTCCAGATCGACGAGGGCGGTGGCGCCCTGCTGAAGTCCCTGGTCACGGGCCAGGACATCGCCGTGCGGACCGGCGTCGCGGTGTCGGCGATCCGGGAGGAGCGGGACCGCCTGGTCGCGACCCTGTCCGACGACGTGGAGCTCGACGCCGACCTGGTCGTCTTCTCCGCCGGCATCCGCCCGGCCGACACGCTGGCCCGGGAGTCGGGGCTGAAGCTCGGCGAACGCGGCGGCGTGTGGGTCGACGCGACCTGCCGGACCTCCGACGAGCACGTCTGGGCCATCGGCGAGGTCGCCGCGCTGGAGGGCCGGACCTACGGGCTGGTCGCTCCCGGGTACGCGATGGCCGAGGTCGTCGCGGACCGGCTGCTCGGCGGCCAGGGCCGGATGACGCCCGAGGAGCTGGACATGTCCACGCAGCTCAAGCTGCTGGGAGTGGACGTCGCCAGCTTCGGGGACGCGCACGCGGTCACCGAGGGCGCGCTCGAGGTCGTGGTCAACGACCCGGTCGCGGGCACCTACTCCAAGCTGGTGGTCTCCGACGACGCGCGCACCCTGCTCGGCGGCGTGCTGGTCGGCGACGCGTCGCGCTACGCCACGCTGCGCCCGCTCGTCGGGTCCCCGCTGCCGGCCGATCCGGTGGCGATGATCGCGCCCGGCGGCGTCGAGCTGGAGCTCCCGGACACCGCCCAGATCTGCTCCTGCAACGCCGTGACCCAGGGCGCGCTCAAGGGCGCGATCCACGACGGCGCCTGCACGGTCGCCGATCTCAAGGCCTGCACCAGGGCCGGGACGAGCTGCGGCTCCTGCGTCCCGCTGCTGAAGAAGCTGCTGGTCGACGAGGGTGTCGAGGTCTCGAAGGCGATCTGCGAGCACTTCGCGTACTCGCGCGCCGAGCTGTTCGAGATCATCGCCGCGACCGGGATGCGGACCTTCACCGAGGTCGTCTCCTCGCACGGGACGGGCCGCGGCTGCGACCTCTGCAAGCCCGCGATCGCCTCGATCCTGGCGTCGCTCGGGAACGGGCACGTCCACGAGGGCGAGCAGGCCACCCTGCAGGACACCAACGACCACTTCCTCGCGAACATGCAGCGCAACGGCACCTACTCGGTCGTGCCGCGGATCCCCGGCGGCGAGATCACGCCGGAGGGGCTGATCGTGATCGGCGAGGTCGCCCGGGACTTCGGGCTCTACACGAAGATCACCGGCGGCCAGCGGATCGACCTGTTCGGCGCCCGCGTCGAGCAGCTGCCGGCGATCTGGCGGCGCCTGGTCGACGCCGGGTTCGAGTCCGGGCACGCCTACGGGAAGTCGCTGCGCACGGTGAAGTCGTGCGTCGGGTCGACGTGGTGCCGCTACGGCGTGCAGGACTCCGTCGGCATGGCCGTGCTGCTGGAGCTGCGCTACCGCGGGCTGCGCAGCCCGCACAAGCTCAAGTCCGGTGTCTCGGGATGCGCGCGCGAGTGCGCCGAGGCCCGCTCCAAGGACTTCGGCATCATCGCCACCGAGAACGGCTGGAACCTCTACGTCGGCGGCAACGGCGGCGCGACGCCGAAGCACGCGCAGCTGCTCGTGCAGGACGTCGACCAGGAGACCCTGATCCGCACGATCGACCGCTACCTCATGTTCTACATCCGCACCGCGGACCGGCTGCAGCGCACCGCGCCGTGGCTGGAGTCGCTCGAGGGCGGGCTCGACCACCTGCGCGCCGTCGTGGTCGACGACTCCCTCGGGATCTGCGCCGACCTCGACGAGGCCATGGCCCGCCACGTCGGCACCTATGCGGACGAGTGGCGCGGCGTGCTCGAGGACCCGCGGAAGCTGGAGCGGTTCGTGTCCTTCGTCAACGCGCCGGAGGCACCCGATCCGACGGTCGCCTTCGTCACCGAACGGGGGCAGCCGGTGCCGATGCCGCGGGCCGGGGACCCGGTGCTGATCGGGCTCCCGACGGTGACCCGGCACGGGGTGGTGGCGTCGTGACCGCCGAGTTGGTGCGCACGCTGCGCTGGACGGACGTCTGCGCGCTGGACCGGATCCAGCCCGAACGCGGGGTGGCCGCGCTGTTCGGCGAGGTCCAGGTGGCCATCTTCCGGACCTTCGACGACACGCTGTACGCGATCGGCAACGTCGACCCGCGCTCCGGGGCGGCCGTGCTGTCCCGCGGGATCGTCGGGGATCGCGGCGGCGTGCCGGTCGTCGCGTCGCCCGTCTACAAGGAGGCGTTCGGCCTGGCCGACGGCCGGTGCCTCGACGTCGAGGGCGCCTCGGTCCCGGTCTACGCGGTCCGGATCTGCGACGGACGTGTACAGATCGGGTTAACGTGACGGTTCTCGCCGTCCGGATGTCCCCCGACATGGCGGAGAATGCCCTGATGAGCGCCCCCACCACCACAGAGGCGCCGGTTCCCCCGCTGGCCGGCTTCACCGTCGGCGTCACGGCGGCCCGCCGGGCCGAGGAGCTCGGCACCATGTTGGAACGGCGCGGTGCCTGCGTGCAGCACGGCCCCGCGCTGCGCATCATCCCCCTGGCGGACGACGCGGAGCTCGAGGCCCGCACCCGGGACGTCATCGCGCGCCCGCCGGACATCACCGTCGCCACCACCGGAATCGGCTTCCGCGGCTGGGTCGAGGCGGCCGACGGGTGGGGGCTGGGCGAGGCGCTGCTCGCGGCCCTGGGCAAGGGCGAGCTGCTGGCCCGGGGCCCGAAGGCCCGGGGTCAGATCCGCGCGTCCGGGCTGACGGAGGTCTGGTCGCCGCCCTCGGAGTCCTCGGCCGAGGTGCTCGACCACCTGCTCGACCAGGGCGTCGACGGCCGGCGGATCGCGGTGCAGCTGCACGGCGAACCCCTGCCGGACGTGGTCGACGCGCTGGAGATGGCCGGCGCCGAGGTCGTCCAGGTGCCGGTCTACCGGTGGGTGCCGCCCGCCGACCTCGGACCGATGGACCGCCTGACGGACGCCGTGCTGGTCGGCGGCATCGACATCCTCACCTTCACCAGCGCCCCGGCCGCCGCGAGCCTGCTCGCCCGGGCAGCCGCCCGGGGGCTCCGGGAGGAGCTGATCGCGGCCCTGCGCGGTCCGGTCCTGGCGGTCTGCGTGGGCCCGGTGACGGCGGCGCCGCTCGAGTCGGTCGACATCGAGACCCTGCAACCCGCCCGTTCCCGGCTCGGCGCGATGGTCCGCACCCTGGAGGCGGAGGCGCCCACTCGCGCCCGCCGGCTCCCGGTCGCGGGGCACTGGCTGGAGCTGCGCGGACACGCGGTCCTGGTCGACGGCGAGCTCCACGCGATCCCGCCCGCCGGCATGGCGATGCTGCGGGTCCTGGCGCGGCGGGCCGGCCGGGTCGTCTCCCGCGCCGAGCTCCTGCGCGCCCTGCCGGGCGGCGGGGACGACGAACACGCGGTGGAGACGGCGATGACCCGCCTCCGCGCGGCCCTGGGCGCCCCGAAGATCATCCAGACCGTCGTGAAGCGGGGCTACCGCCTCGCCCTGGACCCCACCCCGGGCCCCCAGCCGCTGGGCGGGCACTGCGTGTCGGGGGAGGAGCGGTGAGGGTCGTCCGCACTCGTCGCGCCCCGATCCCGGCTGTCCCGGCGTTGCCCCCTCCGGGTGTGTACCGCCCGGCCGCCCCGGGTGCGTACGGCCCGGTCGCCCCGAACCTGCCAGCCCCGGGCCCGCTGGGCTCGACCGGTCCGCGCGGAGCCGAGCGATGACGGTCCCGCTGGTCCTGATCGCGCACGGCAGCCGCTCCGACGCGGCGGACGCCGTGATCCGCACGATCGCCGAGCAGGCGGGCGCCGCACTCCCGGGCGTCGAGGTCCGGGTCGGGTACGTCGACGTCCGCCGCCCCTCGGTCGCCGACGCGGTCGCGGGTCTGGACGCCGCGGTGGTGCTCCCGGCCTTCCTCGCCTCGGGCTACCACGTCCGCACCGACCTCCCCGCCCAGCTCGCCGCGGCGATCGGGAGCCCGGCGGGCCGCCCTGCCCTGGTCGGAGCCGCCGGCCCGGCAGGCGCGCGCGACCTTCCCGCGTCGCCGGCGCTGCAGGAGCGCACCGGCCTGCCGGCGGTCGTGCGCGACGTCCCGGCGTCGCCGGCGCGGCAGGAGCGCTCCGCTCCGCCGGCGCTCGTGCGCGACCTTCCGGCCTCGTCGAGGCGGGACCGCGCGGGCTTCGTGGTGACGTCCGCGCTGGGCCCGGACCCCCTGCTGGTCCGAGCCGCACTCGCCCGCCTCGCCGACGCCGGGCACCGGATCGGCGACATGGTCGTCCTCGCGGCCGCGGGCTCCTCGGACCCGGCCGCCCTCGCGGAGGTACGCGCCGCCGGCCGGATGCTCGGCCAGGCCCTCGGCCGCCCGGTCCGCGTCGGCTTCGCCGCGACCGCAGGCCCCCGCATCGACACCCTCGTCGACGCCCTCCGCCACGAGGGCGCCCGCCGGATCTCGGTGGTGCCCTGGCTCCTCGCCCCCGGCGTCTTCCACACCCGGATCACCGAGTCCGGAGCAGACGTCGTGGGCGCCCCCCTCGGCGCCCACCCCCATGTCGTCGCCGCGGTGCTGCAGCGCTACCGCGCAGCCGTGCGCGCGGTCCCCGCCGCGGCCTGACCCGCCCGCCGTTGCCCGACCATGATCGCGGCCGCATGATCGCCGAGAGTGCCGATGTTCGGCCATGGGCGGCCGAGAATCCGCACTCTCGGCGATCATCGGGTCAGGGGCGTTGGCCTCGGGGGAGCCGGCCGTCGACGAGGAAGACGCCCTCCTCCCGCAGGCGCGCGGCCTGCTCCTGCGCGATGTGCGGGGCGGCGGTGCCGTTGGCCCGTAGGACCCGGTGCCAGGGGAGGTCGTGGCCGTCCTCGGAGAGGATCTTGCCGACGAGGCGGGCGCGCCCCGGGAGCCCGGCGTCGGCGGCGACCTGGCCGTAGGTGCTGGTGTGGCCGGGCGGGATCGACGCGACGACCGCGCGGATCCGTTCGTGGCTCTCCTCATCCATCAGGCGGGGCCCATCAGACGGGGTCCATCAGGCGTCCAGGAACCGCTCGACGATCGCGGCGGCCTCGGCGGGCTGCTCCAGGTAGAGCATGTGGCCCGCGTCGATCGGCACCACGGTGAGCTCGTCGCCCAGCACCGCGCGGCAGTCGGCGAGCCACGCCTCGGTCACGAAGTCCGCCTTGGTCGCGGGCACGATCACCGTCCGCAGCCCGGCGGGCGGGACGGCGGCGGGCCGCGCCATCTCGCCCCACGCCGCCACGATCGACGCCCGCGAGTACCGCCAGCGCCACGCCCCGTCGCGCTGTTCGAGGTGCGCCTCGACCTCGGCCTCGACCAGCTCGGCGGGCACCGCGGCCCAGCCCTCGGCCTTCGCCACCCGGGCGCTCTCCCGGTCCGGGAACGACTCGTCCTCCCGGGTCTCCTCGGCGGTCTCCAGCATGTCCTGCGCGTCGAGCCCGAGCGCCGGGTCCAGCAGCACCAGCCGCCGCACCCGCTCCGGCGCCGCGCGCGCCAGGTGCACGGCGATCGCCCCGCCGAAGGAGTGTCCGACCACGTCGACCCGGTCGAGCCCGAGATCGTCGAGCACCCCGAGGGCATCGGCGACATGCTGCTCCAGGTTCCACGGCGGCACCCACGGCGAGCGCCCGTGCCCCCGCAGGTCCACCCCGAGCCACCGCCGGTGCGGCAGCGCCTCGGTGAGCGGCCGGAACCGCAGCCCGTGCCCGGTGACCCCGTGCAGCGCGAGCACCGGCGCCCCGTCGGGACTACCGGCGTGATGGACGTGGAGCGGTGACACCATGCCCCCGATCGTGCCAGTCCCGCCCCGAGCAGACCGCCCCCGACCACCTGCGAAGCCCGAGTTGTCCACCCCCACGCCCGCGAGTCGGCCCGTCGGGCGGAGCCCGCCATCGAGCGGAGCCGGTAGACCGAAACACACATCCACGACGTCGCCGCGGTCCGACACCGGTGGTCCAGCACCGGCGGCCCAGCACCGGGAGCCGGCACCCGGCAGCCCGGCACCGGCGGCCCGACACCGCGACCCGGCACTGCCGGCCCGGCACCCGGTGGCCCGGCACCCGGCAGCCCAGCACCGGGAGGCGGCCCCGGTGGTCCGGCCCCGGTGGTCTGGCACTGCCGACCTGGCACTGCCGACCTGGCACTGCCGACCTGGCACTGCCGACCTGGCACCGCCGACCGGCACCGGCGGCTCGGCCCGACCGTCTGCTCGGGCGTCGCGGTCCGGCGGGTCGAGGATCGGGCGGCCGGGTGCGGTCGCCGCGAGAACTGTCGGTGGGGCGTGGTCGAATCTCCGGCATGCCCCCTCCCGCCGATCCCGCCCGCCGCGCCGCGGCCGACGGCATGCCCGTCGGCGGCGGTCGCGCACAGACGGCCGAGGGCCCGCTCCTCGTCCGCGTTCCCGCCCCCGAGGTCGTCGAACCCGAGTGGGACGTCGCCGCGCGGCGAGCCGTCGAACACTCGTCCGGGAAGCTCCGGGTCATCGGCGGGCCCGGCACGGGGAAGACCACGGTCCTGCTGGGGAGCATCGCGCGCCGGGTCCGCGCGGGCATCGACCCGGGACGGATCCTGCTGCTCGTCGGGAGCCGCCGCGCCGCCGCGGACCTGCGGGAACGGCTCGTCCGCCTGATCCACCCGGACGATCCCAGCGCGCCGGGCCTCGCCGCGCGCACCTCGCGGGAGATGCTCGTCCGCACCGTGCACTCGTACGCGTTCGGGATCATGCGGCTGGCCGCGGCCCGCGCCGGTGATCCACCGCCCCGGCTGCTCGCGGGGGCGGAGCAGGACGCCGTGGTCCGCGATCTGCTGGCCGGCGAGCTCGCGAACTGGAACGGCAGCGTCCCCGGCTCCGGCTGGCCCGATCGGCTGCGCCCCGCGCTGGCGGTGCCGGCGTTCGCGGGGGAGCTGCGCGAGCTGCTGCTGCGTGCGGAGGAGCGCGGCCTGGGGCCGGACGACCTGCAGGAGCTCGGCGAGCGCCACGGCGTCGGCGAGTGGCAGGCGGCGGGCCGGTTCTTCCGCACGTATGAGCAGGTCATCCTGCTCCGGGGCGCGGCGGGCCGGGCGGCGCCGCAGGCCACCGCCCCGGCGGTCGACTCCGCGGAGCTGGTCGCCGCGGCCCTCGACGCGCTGGCCTTCGATCCCGAGCTGCTGGCGGACGAGCGGCAGCGCGTCCGGTACCTCTACGTCGACGATGCGCAGGACCTCGATCCCCAGCAGCTCGAGCTGGTCCGGGTGCTCGCCCGCACCGCGTCGAGCGCGTTGCTCGCGGGCGATCCCGACCAGGCCGTCCTCAGCTTCCGCGGCGCCGATCCGGACGGCCTGCGGGCCATCGAGGCCCCGACCGTGGTGCTGACGGTCGACCACCGCCAGCGGGACGCGGTCCGGGCGGCGGGCGCGCGGCTCGCGAGCCGGCTCGCGGGCGCGGGGGAGGGACGGCTGCGCATCGCCCCACCCACACCGGCCGTCCCGGTCGGCGAGGTGCCGGACGGCGGGGAGGTCCTGGTCCGGACGTTCGCCTCGGCCGCCGCGGAAGCCGCCTGGATCGCCGACCGGTTGCGCCGTGCCCACCTGGTGGACGGCATCCCCTGGTCGGAGATGGCGGTGCTCTCGCGATCGGCGCGCCGCACCCTGCCCGCCCTGCGCCGCGCCCTGGTCGCGGCGGGCGTCCCGATCGCGGCGCCGCCCGAGGAGCTCCCGCTGGCCCGCCAGCCCGCGGTGCTCCCGTTGCTGTTGGTCCTGCGGGCCGCGACCCGCCCCGGGTCGATCGACGCCGATGCGGCCACCGCTCTGCTCACCTCGGCCCTGGGCGCGGGAGACCCGATGCGGATGCGGCGCCTGCGCCGGGGCCTGCTCCGCCTCCATGCGGCCGGACAGCCGGACCGCCGCCGCGATCTCGGGGCGGAGCCGCCGGGCGTAGGCGACTCCGCACCGGACGTACGGACGATCGATGAGCACGCGGCTGTCCGCGTCCCGGCTTCCGATCCGCGCCGACCCGCGGACGACGGCGGGGCACGGCCGGCGACGAACGAGCCGCACCCCGACCAGGGTTCTGGCCCCGGCGCGGCGCCCTCGCCCCTCGACCCGCCGGGGCCCGCCCCCGCGCCCCGGGACGGCGGAGGCCCGGTCCACGCCGATCCCGAGCCGGGCACCGCAGGGCCCGCCCGTGGCTCGGCCGCCGAGCGCCCGACCCGCAGCGACGCTGAGTCCGGCTCAGCCGAGCCCCCCCGACCCCTCGACCACGAGAGCCCGAGGCACACCGACCAGGCGCCCGGGGGCACCACCCGAACTGCGGGCGAGCCACCGGACCTCTCGGCCGAGGATGCCGAGCGGGCGGGCAGCGATCCCCTGCTGGTCGAGGCCCTGCGGGCCGCGGCGGCGGGGCGGCCCGATCCGCTGTCCGCGCTGCCTCCCGGCGACACCGCCCCGCTGCGGGACGTCTCCGCGCTGCTCGGCGTGGCGGCGAAGGCCGCGGCCGAGGGACAGAGCGTGGAGGAGGTGCTGTGGCGGGTCTGGCTGCGCAGCGGCCTCTCCCGTCGCTGGGCCGCCGCGAGCGCCCGCGGAGGACCGGTCGGCGCCGCCGCGGACCGCGACCTCGACGCCGTCCTCGCCCTGTTCGACGCGGCCGCCCGCTACACGGACCGGCTGCCCGGCGCGGACGTCGCCGGCTTCGCGGACTACCTCGGCGACCAGCACCTCCCCGGCGACGACCGGCCCCCCACCGCCCCCGGCGAGGAGTCGGTCGCGCTGCTCACCGCGCACGCCGCCCGCGGCCGGGAGTGGGAGGTCGTGGCCGTCCCCGGCGTGCAGGAGGGCAGCTGGCCGGACCTCCGCCTGCGCGGCAGCCTGCTCGGCAACGAGAAGCTGGTCGACGTCGTCGCCGGCATCGCCGAGCCGGACGCCGGGGTCTCCCGCACCGCGCCGCTGCTGGCCGAGGAGCGCCGCCTGTTCTACGTCGCGTGCACTCGGGCGCGGCGGGCGTTGCTGGTCAGCGCCGTGCACGCCGAGGACGAGCAGCCCTCCCGCTTCCTCGACGAGCTCGATCCCCTCCCCGCCGACGCCACCGAGGGCCGCCCGACCTTCCGCCCGGGTCGCGCGCTCGTCCTCGCCGAGCTCGTGGGGGAGCTGCGCCGCGCCGTCACCGAGCCGGACCGGGGCAGCGCGGAGCGTGCGGCGCGCCGCCGCCGGGCCGCCCTGCAGCTCGCCCGGCTCGCCGCCGAGGGCGTCCCGGGCGCCCATCCGGACGACTGGCACGGCCTCGCCGAGCCCTCCTCGGACGAGCCGCTGCGGGCACCTGGCGAGATCGTCCCGGTCTCGCCGTCCGATGTGGAACGGATCGTCGCCTGCCCCCTGCGCTGGGTCCTCGAGCGTCATGGCGGCGCCGAGGCCGGGGCGCTCTCGGCGGTCACCGGGTCCCTGGTCCACGCCCTGGTCCAGGCCGGTGCCGCGGGGGCGGATCCCTCGGAGCTCGACGCCGCGCTGCGCACCGCCTGGGCCCGCCTCGACGCAGGAGCCCCCTGGTACGGCCGCCGCGAGCTCGAACGGGTCCGCGGCATGCTCGCCGGCTTCGACCAGTGGCTCCGCGAGAGCCGCGCGCAGGGGCTCACGCTCGTCGCCGTCGAGCATCCCGTCCAGCTCGACATCGAGGGGGACGACCCGGATGCCGTCGAGGTCGGCGAGCCGCGCCCGACCGTACGGCTGCGTGGCCGGGTGGACCGCCTGGAGGTCGACGACGAGGGCCGGCCCGTGGTCGTCGACGTCAAGACCGGGCGCACGGCGGTGAGCGCCGCGGCCGCCGCTGGGCACGCCCAGCTCGCGGTGTACCAGCTCGCCGCGTCCCTCGGAGCCTTCGCGGACCTGGTCGGGGCGGGTGCGCAGCCCGGCGGCGCGCGGCTGGTGTTCGTGGCGGACCGTTCGGCGAAGGGGTCGCCGAAGGAACCCTCGCAGCCCCCGCTGGATCCGGCGGAGGCCGAGGAGTGGAAGAACGTGGTCCGGACGGCGGCGGGCGAGACCGCCGGTCCGGCCTACGCCGCACGGGTCAGTGCGGACTGCGAGCGGTGCCCCGTCCGGACGAGTTGCCCCGCCGTCGAGTCCGGTCGGTCGGTGGTCGAGGACTGAGCCGGACGGCCCAGTGGGTCGTTCGGCCCTTCCGGCGACCGCGCGGCGCGCGCGGCTGTCCACTCGGCCGCGCCTTTACCTGGTCACCGGCGTGAGGGGGTAGGTTCCAGGCGTTTTCCCTGTGCCGTCGCTCCCCGCGTCCGCGGCGCGTTGCCCCGACCGTCGTCTCGTGCCGCAGGTGCACCCGAGGAGGATCCGCGTTGTCCCGCTTCCGTGCCCGTGCCACGGGCGTCGCCGCGGCCGGTGTGCTCGCCGTGCTGCTGAGCGCGTGCGGATCGGCCACCGGGCCGGAGCTGGCGACGACGCCGGACTCGCAGGGTGCGGTTCTCGCCCTGCCGACGACGACCGCGGCCCCGACTCCCACGCCGACCAGCACCGCCCCGCCCACCCCGACCACGTCGAGGAAGCCGGCCGCCACCGCCACCCGAGCGACGCCGCAGGCGGCCCACCAGGCCGCCCACCAGGCGGGACCCGCGGTGGCCTGGACGCCCGCCGCCGCGGAGGAGTTCTCCGGCGCCGCGGTCGACCGCAGCCGGTGGAACGTCTACGACTCGGTCGGCGCGTTCGGCAACGGCAGGCGCACGCCGGACGCGGTGACCCAGGCGGGCGGGCTGCTCACGATCACCGCCCGCCCGGATGACGGCGGCACGTCCGGCGGGCTCGGCATGACGAAGGGCCAGCTCTACGGGCGCTGGGAGTTCCGGGCCCGGACGGACAAGGGCTCCGGTTTCGGCTCGGCGATCCTGCTCTGGCCGGACTCGGACAAGTGGCCGGACGACGGCGAGCTGGACATCATGGAGGTGCCCACCGCCGACCGGACGGAGGCGCACACGATCATCCATTACGGCGGTGCGGCCAACAAGACGTTCGGCACGGCGACCCCCGGGGACTTCTCGCAGTGGCACACGTTCGCGTTCGAGTGGCTGCCGGACCGCATGACCAGCTACATCGACGGCAAGAAGGTCTTCGAGACCACCGACAAGGACCTGATCCCGACGGTGCCGATGCACGCCACGATCCAGCTCGACCAGGGCCCGTCCGCGGGCTGGCTCCCGGCGCCGGGCGACAGCACCCCGGCGGAGACGACGCTGCAGGTCGACTACATGCGGGTGTCGACGTATCCCGGGGCCGCAGCGGCGGGGTAGACAGAGCGGGATGACCACGACGACCCTGCTCGCCCCCGCGGTGCTGGCGCGCGCCCTGGGCCTCCCGCCGCCCACCCCGGAACAGGCCGCGGTGATCGCCGCGCCGCCGGAGTCCGCCCTGGTCGTGGCCGGTGCGGGCGCGGGCAAGACGGAGACGATGGCGGCCCGCGTCGTCTGGCTCGTCGCGACCGGCCAGGTCCTGCCCGAGCAGGTCCTCGGTCTCACCTTCACCCGCAAGGCGGCGCAGCAGCTCGGCACCCGGGTGCGCTCGCGGCTGCGACGCCTCGCCGGCTCCCCGCTGCTCGACGAGCTGGATCCCGCGGGCGGCCGCCGCGCCGCGCTGATGGCGGGCGAGCCGACGGTGGCGACCTATCACGCCTACGCGGGCCGGCTGGTGTCCGAGCACGCCCTGCGGTTGCCGGCCGAGCCCGCGTCCCGGCTCCTGGGGCAGACGGCGGCCTGGCAGCTCGCGCACCGGGTGGTCTCCTCCTGGGCCGCGGACCTGGAGGTCGACCGGGTCCCGGCCACCGTGACCGGGTACCTGCTCGCGCTGGCCGGCGAGCTGGGGGAGCACCTCGTCGAGCCGGAGCGGTTGCGCCGCTTCACCTCCGAGCTGCTCGCGATCATGGAGAACGCGCCACCGGCGAAGCGGCAGCGGGCCGATCCCTCGCAGGCCTACCGCGCGAAGATGGCCGCGCAGCGGCTGCGGACCGAGCTGCTGCCGCTGGTGGAGGAGTACGCGCGGCGCAAGGCGGCCGAGCGGGCCATGGACTTCTCCGACCAGCTGGCCATCGCGGCGCGGGTCGCCGAGGCGCGGCCCGAGGTCGGGCGGATCGAGCGCGCGCAGTACCGCGCGGTGCTGCTCGACGAGTACCAGGACACCGGGCACGCCCAGCGGGTGCTGCTGCGTTCGCTGTTCGGCCGGATCCCGGGCGAGCCGCTCCACGGCGATCCGCTGAGCGTCACCGCGGTCGGCGACCCGTGCCAGTCGATCTACGGCTGGCGCGGCGCCAGCGCCGGCAACCTCACCCGTTTCCGCACGGATTTCCCCCGCCCCACCGGCGATCCCGCGCTCGAGTACGGCCTGCTCACGAGCTTCCGCAATCCCGCCGAGGTCCTCGACCTGGCCAACGCGGTGTCCGAGCCGCTGCGTACCGCGCCCGACTCGGTGACGGTCGGGGAGCTCCGCCCGGGGCCGACCGCGGCGACCGGCGACGTCCGGGTGGCGCTGCACCCCGACGTCCTCCACGAGGTCACCTGGGTCGCCGACGGGATGGCGGCGATCTGGCACGCGCGGGTCGCCGAGGGTGAGCCGCCGCCGACGTCCGCGGTGCTGGTCCGCCGCCGCGGCGACATGGACGCGCTCGCCGCCGCCCTGCGCGTGCGCGGACTGCCCGTCGAGGTCGTCGGGCTGGGCGGGCTGCTCGACACCCCAGAGGTCCGCGACCTGGTCAGCGCCCTGCGGATCGTGGCGGACCCGCTCGCCGGCCCCGCCGCCGTCCGTCTGCTGACGGGCGCGCGATGGCGGCTCGGCGTCGGCGACCTGGCCGCGCTGTGGGCGCGGGCCCGCGAGCTGGTGCCGCCCCTGCCCTCCCGCCGCGGGCCGCTGCGCGCCGACGAGCTCGCGCTCGGAGCGCTGCCCGGGGAGCAGGCCGAGCAGGCCGGCCTCGTCGACGCGCTGGACGATCCCGGTGTGCCGGAACGTTATTCGGCCGCCGGCTACGAGCGGATCCGCCGGCTCGCGCGCGAGCTGTCCTGGCTGCGGTCGCGCGCGTCCGCGCCGCTCACGGACCTGGTGGCGGACGTCGAACGCGTCCTGCTGCTCGACGTCGAGACCGCCGCCCGTCCCGGCCCCGCCGGCCGCGCCCATCTCGACGCCTTCGCCGAGGTCGTCGCGGACTTCGCCGCCGGCGCCCAGGTCTCGAGCCTGCCCGCCCTGCTGGACTACCTCGAGACCGCCGAGAAGGCGGAGGACGGGTTCAGCCCCGGCGAGGTCGAGGTCGCGCCGGACCGCGTGCAGATCCTCACCGTGCACGCCGCGAAGGGCCTCGAGTGGGAGGTCGTGGCCGTCCCGCACCTGGTCGCGCAGGTGTTCCCCGGCCGGCGGATGTCCGGGAGCTGGCTCACCGGCGTCGCCGAGCTGCCCGTCCCTCTGCGAGGGGACGCGGACGACCTGCCCGGCCTCGTGATCCCGCCCGGGCCGGACCGCAAGCAGGTGGAGGAGGCGCTCGCCGAGCACGACGAGGGGCTCGAGGAGCGCCGCCGGACCGAGGAGCGGCGGCTGTTCTACGTCGCGCTCACCCGCTCCGAGCGCGTGCTGTTCTGCTCCGGACACCACTGGGGCGCAACGGGTTCGAAGCCGCGGGGGCCGTCGGTGTTCCTCGACGAGCTACGCGCGATCGCCGAACCCGAGGTGTGGGCGGATCCGCCGGAGGAGGGCGCCGAGAACCCCGTGCTCGCCGAGCAGGTCACCGCCGAGTGGCCGCCGGACGCGCTCGGCGCCCGCTCCGGGGTGGTGCACGAGGGCGCCGACCTGGTCCGGGAGGCGGTGCGCGCCCTGGAGCGCAACCGCCGCGCGGAGCGCCGCCGCGAGAAGGAGACGGACCAGCTCAGCTTCGACATCGAGCACGAACCTCTCGAGGAACCCGATCCCGAGGGCTGGGCGGCGGACGTCGACGTCCTGCTCGCCGAGCGTGCGGCGGGAATGGCCCGGCCGAGTGTCGCCCTGCCCGGGCAGGTCTCGGTGTCCCAGCTGGTCGAGCTGGCGGCGGACTCCGACGCCTTCGCCTCCGGCCTGCGCCGCCCGCTCCCGTTGCCGCCCAACCCCCACACCCGTCGCGGCACCGCGTTCCACGCCTGGCTCGAGCAGCGGTTCGGCGCAGAGCGCCTGCTCGACGTCGACGAGCTCCCCGGCGCGGCGGACGAGGGCGCCACCGAACAGTCCGACGCCGCCCTGGTCGAGCTGCAGGAGGCGTTCCTGGCCTCGGCGTGGGCGGACCGGGTGCCGGTCGAGGCCGAGGTGTCGTTCGAGACGGTGCTGGCGGGCGTCGCGGTCCGCGGCCGCATGGACGCCGTGTTCCTCGACCCGGACGGCGGCTACACCGTCGTCGACTGGAAGACGGGCGCGGTGCCCGAGGAGTCCCGCCGCCACGCCGTCGGCGTCCAGCTGGCCGTGTACCGCCTGGCCTGGGCCGCCCTGGCCGGCGTACCCCCGGAGAAGGTCCGCGCCGCGTTCCACTACGTGCGCGAGGGCGAGACGCTGCGCCCCGCCGACCTCCAGTCGGTGGCCGAACTGGCCGACCTCCTCCGCACCCTCCCGCCCCCCTGACCGCGTTATGGAGCCACAACTGTCGAATCCGACCCCGGAAACGACAGTTGTGGCTCCATGACGCACTAGTGGTCGAGCACCGACTTCTCCGCTCCGGCGCCGGTCAAGGAGCGGACCTCCATCTCGGCGTACTTCTTCTTGTCGGCCTTGTCCTTGCTCAGGACCGTGCCGAGGAAGCCGAGGAGGAAGCTGGCCGGGATGCTGACCAGGCCCGGGTTGTCGAGCGGGAACCAGTGGAAGTCCACGCCCTGCAGCATCGACGGGCTCTTGCCCGTCGCTGCGTCGACCGGCTTGCCCGAGACGACGGGCGAGAACACGATGAGCACCAGCGTGATCGCCAGGCCGCCGTAGATGCTCCACAGTGCACCCTGGGTGGTGAAGCGCTTCCAGAAGAGCGAGTAGAGGATCGTCGGCAGGTTCGCGGAGGCGGCGACGGCGAAGGCGAGCGCCACGAGGAACGCGATGTTCTGCCCGTTGGCCAGGATGCCGCCGAGGATGGCGACGATCCCGATCACCACGGCGGTCCGCCGGGCCACCTTGACCTCGGTGTTCTTCTCGTCCTGCACCTGGCCGCGCTTGATCACGTTGACGTAGATGTCGTGTGCGAACGACGCCGACGCCGTGATCGTCAGGCCCGCGACGACCGCGAGGATCGTGGCGAACGCGACGGCCGCGATCAGCCCGAGCAGCACCGTGCCACCCAGCTCGTAGGCCAGCAGCGGGGCCGCGGAGTTGGCGCCGCCGGGGGCCTTCTTGATCGTGTCGGGACCGACGAGCGCGCCCGCGCCGTAGCCCAGGACCAGCGTGAACAGGTAGAAGATGCCGATCAGCCAGATCGCCCAGACCACCGAGCGGCGCGCCTCCTTCGCCGTCGGCACCGTGTAGAAGCGCATCAGGATGTGCGGCAGGCCCGCCGTCCCGAGCACCAGCGCGAGGCCGAGGGAGATGAAGTCGAGCCGCGTGGTGCCGTTCTTGCCGTACTGCGCGCCGGGGCTGAGCAGCTTCTCCCCGACGGACCCGACGTGCGACACGGCGTCGCCCATCAGGCCGGACAGGTTGAACCCGACCAGCGAGAGCACCCACAGCGTCATCACGCCGGCGCCGACGATCAGCAGCACCGCCTTGATGATCTGCACCCAGGTGGTGCCGCGCATGCCGCCGATCAGCACGTACGCGATCATCAGCGCGCCCACGACGGCGATGACGATCGACTGCCCGGTCTTCGACTTGATGTCCAGCAGCAGCGCCACCAGCCCGCCGGCGCCGGCCATCTGCGCGAGCAGGTAGAAGAAGCTGACGGCGAGCGTCGAGGTGGCCGCCGCGGCGCGGACCGGACGCTGGCGCATCCGGAAGGCCAGGACGTCGCCCATCGTGTACTTGCCCGTGTTGCGCAACAGCTCCGCGACGAGCAGCAGCGCGACCAGCCACGCGACCAGGAAGCCGATCGAGTAGAGGAAGCCGTCGTAGCCGTAGAGCGCGATGGCGCCCGCGATGCCGAGGAAGCTCGCCGCCGACAGGTAGTCGCCGGAGATCGCGATGCCGTTCTGCGGGCCGGAGAAGCCGCCGCCCGCGGTGTAGAAGTCCTTGGCGCCGCTGCTGGCCTTGCGGCTCACCCGGATCACGATCGCGAGCGTGATGATCACGAAGATCGCGAAGATGCTGATGTTGAGGATGGGGCTCGAGCCCTCCACCCCCGTGGCCTGGGCGAGGATCATCGCTCGATCTCTCCCGTCTCGATCTCGCGGCGGATGGCCTCGGCGTGCGGGTCGAACTTCCTGTCCGCGAACTTCACGTACCAGGTGGTGATCGCGAACGTGGAGACGAACTGCAGCAGTCCGAAGATCAGGCCGACGGTGATGTTGCTCCCGCCGATCTTGATCGCCATGAAGCCGGGCGCGTAGCTGGCGAGGACGACGTAGAGCAGGTACCACACCAGGAACGCGCCGGTGAGCGGGAAGACGAAGCGGCGCAACCGGGTTCGCAACGCCTGGAACTCCGGGCTGCGCTGGACCGTTTCCCAGTCGGGATGGTCCGTGGTGACGTCGCCGGGCGGCGGTGACTCGGTACTCATCCCGCGACCTCGCTTCGCTCGGTCGGGGCTTCGCCCCCACGCTGTGCCCATGGTTCGCTCGCGAGCTCGCTCACGGTGCCTCCTCGCAGTCGTGTGTGCCGACAGGAAACGGGCACCGGGAGCGACGGGGAAGTAACCCACGACACACTCCGGGCAGGGACGACCAACGGCCGACGAACGGTCGGGATCTGCGACGAACGGTCAGGCCGTCTCGTCCAGGTGCAGCCGCAGCATCGTCGCCTCCGCGCCCGCCGGCGGCCGGTCCCGCAGCGACACCAGCACCATCGTCAGGAAGGCCAGCGGCACCGAGAACAGCGCCGGCTGCCCCAGCAGCAGGGCCCCCAGGCCCGGCGGCGGCCGCAGCACCAGCCCCGACGCCATCACCCCGGCCGAGGCCACCAGCCCCACCGCCATACCGGCGAACGCCCCGCGCGGCGTGAGCCCCTTCCACCAGATCCCGAGCACCAGCAGCGGGCAGAACGTCGACGCGGCGACGGCGAACGCCGAGGTCACCACGGCTCCGACGTCGATCCGCACGGCCGGCAGCGCGAGCAGCACGATCACCCCGGCCGCCAGCAGCGCGGTCAGCCGCAGCCGCCGCAGCGAGCCCGGCAGGAGGTCGTGGGCGAGCGCACCGGCCAGGGCCAGCAGCAGCCCGAGCGACGTGGCCAGGAACGCGGCGAACGCCCCCGCCGTCAGCAGAGCGGTGAAGAGGGCCCCGACGCTGCCGCCGTCGACCCGGCCGGGCAGGGCGACGACCGCGGTGTCCGTGGCGCCGGACAGGTAGAGCTCCGGTACCAGCACCCCGCCGAGGAGGCCGTAGACCACGGTGAAGACGTAGAACGAGCCGAGCAGCGCCACGGTGATCGCCGCGGTCCGGCGGGCCGCCCGCCCGTCCGGGCTGGTGTGGAACCGGACGATCACGTGCGGCAGCCCCATCGTGCCCAGCGCGGTGGCCACGAGCAGGGAGAACGTGGCGAGCAGGGGATGGCCGTTGCCGCCGTCGAGCAGGGGGTGCTGCCAGGTCGCGCTGCCCGGCAGGGCCGCCCCCGCGATCTCCGGTACGGCCGCGCCCTCGGGGAAGACCCAGGTGGCGTCGCCGGGCGCGACGTGCTCGCCGGGGCCGAGGCACAGCGGCCGGCCGTCGGCGATCACGGTGAGCGGCTCGCGGACCTGCAGTCGGGTGTCGAGCCGGAAGGTGACCTCGGTGGTGCGCGGGAAGGTCGAGTACTCGGCGGGGTGCAGGGCCTCGGCGCGGGTCGCGGGCCCGACCGCGATCAGCAGCCAGAGCGCCGGGACGATGAACAGCACCAGCTTGAGGACGAACTGGAACGCCTGCACGTAGGTCGCCGCGCGCATGCCGCCCAGGGCCAGCGTGATGCTGACGGCCGCCCCCGCGAGCACGATGCCGACCCAGTGCGGGGTGCCCGCGACCAGCGTGAGCACCTGGCCGGCGGCGGTGAACTGGGGGACGAGGTACAGCCCGGCGATCACGAGCACGACGACGGCGCTGAACTTCCGCAGCCCCGGCGAGCCGAGCCGGGCCTCGGCGAAGTCCGGGACGGTGAGGGCGCCGGTGCGGCGCATGGGCGCGGCGACCAGCACGAGCATCAGCAGGTAGCCCGCGGTGAACCCGACCGGGTACCAGAGCGCCCCCACCCCGTTCTTGACGACGAGCCCGGCGATCCCCAGGAACGACGCCGCGGACAGGTACTCGCCGGACACCGCGGCCGCGTTGAGCGTGGGGGAGACCCGGCGGGAGGCGACGAGGAAGTCCGATGTGGACCGCAGCGCCGCGACCCCGCGGGCGCCGATCAGCAGGGTCGCACCCACGACCAGCAGGACGGGGAGGAGGGCGTAGGGGGTCACGGGCGGGGCGCCGGCGAGTCCGAGCGATCGGGGGCGGCGGGAGGCTCGGCAGCGGAGTCGGCAGCCGAGTCGGCATTGCGTTCGGCAGTGCGTTCGGTGGTGGACTCGGAGGTGGGCGGTGCGAGGGGTTCGGCCGCCGCGTCGGTACCCGGTCGCTCGGCGCCCTCGGCCCGGCGGAGCTGCCGCCACGCCAGCAGGGCCAGCGCGGGATAGGGCAGCACCGCGACCGCGAGCCAGGCGATCGGGAGATCGACGAGCCGCACGCCCCGAAGCCCGGTCCACGCGTCGAGGAGCGCGGGGAGCCCGACCAGCAGAACCGCCGCCCCGACCAGGGTCCCCGCCGCGATCTGCAGCTGCCGCCGCCGCACCCGCGCTGCGGTCGCCAGCTCCTCGGCGGTGAGCGACCGCACCGCCCCCGCCGCCCCGCGGCGCGCGAGCGCCACGCGGGTCTGGGGGCTGGTCACCGCCACCCGCCGGGCCCGGCTCACGCCCCCCACCGCCGCTCGGGGACCCCACGCGTCGCTGAGTGGTGCTCGGGGACCCCACGCGGCGGTGGGCCCGGCTGCCTGCCGAACCCGCGCTGCCGCTCGGGGACCCCAAGCGCCGCTGGGTGGTGGACCCCACGCGTCGGTGGGCCCGGCCGCCCACCCACCCCGCGCCGCCCTCCGCACACGGCGCTCACCGGCCCGCTCCGAAGTCGCCCCGCGTCGCCGCTTCGAGGAGGCGGTCTCGCAGCTCGCGAGCGTGCCTCCGGCTCACCGGGACGTCGCCTGCGTCCGTGTGCGCGAGCAGTCCGCCCGTGGAGTCCGAGCGCAGCTCCTGCACCGCGGAGACCGCGAGCAGGAAGCTGCGGTGCACCCGCACGTAGCCCACCCCGCCCCAGTGCTCCTCGAGCCGTGAGATCGGCATCCGCACCAGGTGCGAGCCGCCCCGGGTGTGCAGGCGGACGTAGTCGCCCTGCGCCTCCGCGTACCGGACGTCCGCCCGCCGCACGTACCGCGTCCGCCCGCCCAGCTCCACGGAGACGGCGGCGAGCTCGTCGACCGCGGCGGGCGGAGGCGCGACCGGCTCTCGCCCGGCGACCCGCAGCACCCGGGTCAGCGTGGCGTTGAGCCGTTCCGCCGCAACGGGTTTCAGGAGATAGTCGAGCGCTCCCACGCCGTAGGCCGACACGGCGTGCTCCTCGAACGCCGTCACGAACACGACCTCCGGCGGGTCGGCCATCCGCGCGAGCAGCTTCGCCAGCTCCAGCCCGTCCATGCCCGGCATGGAGATGTCGAGGAACACCGCGTCGAACGTGCCGGACTGCAACGTCTTCAGCGCCGTCAGCGCGTCCCCCGCGGGCACCGCCTCGGCCACGCACGGCGACGCCCGCAGCAGCCGGGTCAGCTCGGCCAGCGCCGGCGCCACGTCGTCCACCGCCAGCACTCGCAGCCTGGTCACGAGGCCACCACCCCGGGATGGAACCGCGGAACCCGCATCACGACGCGCGTGCCGGAACCGAGCGCGGTCTCGATCACCAGGCCGTACTGGGGGCCGTAGACCGCGCGCAGCCGACGGTCGACGTTCACCAGCGCGAGCCCGCCCGTGCCGGCCCCGGCGAGCACCGCGCGGGCGTGCTCGGGATCCATGCCCGGTCCGTCGTCCTCGATCGCGATCACGCAGTCCGACCCCTGTGCCTCGCCGCTGACCTGCACCGACCCGCCCTCGCCCCGCCGTTCGACGCCGTGCTGAACCGCGTTCTCCACCAGCGGCTGCAGGGCGAGGAAGGGCAGCGCGACGGGCAGCACCTCGGGCGCGATCCGCACCTGCACCCGCAGCCGGTCGCCCAGCACGGCCCGCGCGAGCGCGAGATAGGCCTCGACGGCGCGGAACTCGCCGGCGAGGGTCGTGTACTCGCCGCGACGGGCCACCGAGTGCCGGATGTACTCGGCGAAGTCCAGGATCAGGTCGCGGGTGCGCTCCGGGTCGCTGTCGACGTAGGAGCCGATCGTGGTGAGCGCGTTGTATACGAAGTGCGGCGAGATCTCCGCGCGCAGTGCCTTCAGCTCGGCCTCCGCCGCGGCAGCCGCCGAGGCCTCCAACCTGCTGCGCTCCAACGCTTCCACGACCCAGTCCGCCGCCCGGCGCGCGGCTCCGCGCCCGACCTCGCCGACCACCACGAGCACCCCGGCGGGCTCGCCGCGCACCACGAGCGGCAGCGCGACCGCCTCCTTCGCAGTCGCCCGGTGCCCGTCCTTGCGCACCTGCTCCACGAGGTCGGCGGCACTGCCGGGCCGCCCCGCCCACGCAGGCTCGCCGTGCAGCTGGGCGAGCCCGACGGCCCGGGCGCCCAGCAGCGAGCGCAGCCGCCGGGCCGCGCGCGCGACCGGATCGGGCCCGAGGTCGGCGGCCGCCCCGAGCCCTCCGCGCAGGTCCGCGGCGATCGCGGCACCCGCCGCGAGCACCTCGGTGGGATCCGCGCCCGACCGCCGGAAGAGCCGCCGTCGGCCGGCGTCGGTGGCGGTCATCCGGGCATCGTAGGCATTCCGGG